>JBFWVM010000004.1:0-376521 GCA_050246735.1 Parvibaculaceae bacterium
CAGCGTAAGGCGACAAAACCCTCACACACCAGCATCAAGATGCGCAGAAAAATCGCCAGCTGGAACCCAGACTATCTCTCAGCCCTGCTCGGTGACACAACCCGTTAACCCAGATTCGGAGCCCTGCGGGGCGTGGGCGCAGCCGTGCAGCCGGCACGCAATGTCCCGACGCGGCCGGCGGGGACGGCTTGACACCGCCCGGATCGCCACCAATTATTGAAACCATGTCCAACGAGCGGCACATCGCCTTCCGGAATAGCGGGACCTGTCCCATCGCAGGATCATAGCCGCGGCCAGGCCTCATGCCCGGCCGCGGGCATGAGGCTTTGCGCCTTCGCGTCGGCGAAGCGCCGTTTTCTCACTCAATCCCGATTATCTGCGACGCTGCACGGCCGGGACGGCATGCAGAAAGGAGAACAACCATGGAAACCAGCACCATCGGACAGGGGCGGCAAAAGCCGAGGATCAGCATTTCACGGACCGACCATACGCGCCTGGTGAAGCTTGCCGACTCGGTTGCCGGCCGCCATGCGCCGATGGCGGATGAGCTGTCCGGCGAGCTCGAGCGCGCTGTCGTCGTCGCCGATGACGCGATCGCCGGCGACGTCGTGCGCATGGGCTCACGCGTGCGGTTCACGGACGAAAGAGGGCTGGAGCGGACGATGACGCTGGTGTTTCCCGACGACGCCGATATCGCCGAGGGCCGCCTCTCCATCCTGACGCCGGTGGGAACGGCGCTGATCGGCCTTTCGGTCGGTCAATCGATCCTGTGGACGGGGCGTGACGGCCAGCAGCATACGTTGACCGTGCTTGAAGTGCAGTGACGGCGGCCAGCGGGAGCGTGCCCGTTATTTTTTGCCGCCGTCTTCCTGCCATTCGACGAACTTCGCGTCGCCCGGGAACTTCCACGCCTTGCGCCTGGCGGCGTCATGGACGGTGTTGGCGAACTTATCGGCATCTATGGGCAGCATCTGAACGACGATTTCAGCTCCGCTCGGCGAAAGATCGCGCGGATCGAGTATCGTGGCGCGCAAGGCGACCATGCCGGTCTCCTGGATTTCGGCATCAGCGCCTTTCACATTCACGACGAGGAGCGAGCCGTCGTCCGGGCTGCGGAAAAGACCGGCAAGGTCTGGCATCGGCATCATTTGCCTCCATTCGGTTTGCGGTTCGTATAGCGCGCATTGCCAAGGCCGGTGCCGATGGTGAGAACGGCCCAGCTTTTCTTGTGCCGGAAACGCGGCAGCTCGCTCAGCCCCTGGACCACCGCATCGTTGTGCATGACGACGAGGGTCTCCTCCTTGCCGATTTCGGGCATCCCGGCGCGAATGGCGGCCGGCAGGTTGAAGCTGCGGATCTCCCAATTGCCGGGCAGATTCTGGCCGCCGCGCTCGATGGAGCCGTCCTCCTCGATGATGCCCGGGCAGGCGACGCCCACCAGCGGCGCGAGCTCGATCCCGTGTTCCCCGGCCCAGCCGGCGAGCTTGCGCAGCATCCTTATCAGCTTCCTCACCGCCTGGTCGCGCGTCACCTCTTCATCGCCATGGCGCCATCGTTCGACCTGGACGACGCGGGCTTTCGCCAGATTGGCCGACCGCTTTCCGAACTTGACTACACCCGCGCGGATGTTCGTGCCGCCGATATCGATGGCCAACATCCCGTCATGTCCTTTGAGCATCCAGGTCGGCAGCAGATGGACGGCGCCGATGAGGCCTGCCTCGTCCGGATCGTTGCGGATGAATGCGAGCTCGATATCGAGGCCCTCGGCCCGCAGCAGCAGCTCCGCCCTGGCCACGGCGAGCTGGCCGAGCCGGCTGGCGCTGAAGCCGCCGCCAATGACGATACATCCGGTCTTGCGCCAGGCCTTCAGTCGCAGATAGCGGCGGATGACCTTGGCCAGCTCGTTGGCGAACTCGTCGACGGCGCTTACGACCGCCGCCGCGGCAATCGGATCTCCTTCCGCCAGCACCTCGGCGAGCTGGCGCTTGCCGATCTTCTCGCCGGCTCGCTTGCCCAACGCGTCGCGGCCGGCGTCGCGCAGCGGCCTGCGCCATTTGTCGAGCACTTCCCAGAAGGCGCTTTTGCTGGCCTTGTCTCCCACAAAGCCCGCGTCGTCCTCGATCTCCACGTTATAGCTGTCGACCGTGACGGCGGGCAGGATCGATGCGCCATGCGCCGGAAGATCGAGATCATTCGCTGCGTCATCGGCTTTGCTCATGACCCGCCATGTTTTGATGGATCCCGAGGGCGCTCATCGCGTGGACGATTTTTTCCGGAGTCTGCGTTTCGGGTCTCCGGTCCGATGCGTTGCGCAAGCCTGCAAGTGGGCCAGATAGAGATCGGCGACGATCGGCAGGGATGCCGCCGCGAGCTTCCTGGCGCGAACCATCCGCGAATCGGCACCCAGAGTCTTCACCAAGAGCTTTTGCTTATCCTTCATGTTCATGGCCTTCCGGTGCATGGCAACGCCGAAAGGGCCGCACTGGTTCCCTGCCCGGAACCCGACAGGCGGCGGGACCTTGATCTGCTCGAGTGTGAACCAAATCTGTTCGCGCCGGTCCATGCGCCGGAAACGCCTGATTCGTCGGGCTGTTCCCTGGGGCGGCCGTGGCGGCGGCCTGCCGGAACCAAGCTGGGGCAGGGGGGTTGAATGGACATGGCTACCATTCCAACGCCCGAACCACCTGTCACGCCCGGACCGGAGCCGCGGCCCGTTCCCCCGCATGATCCGATCCCGGGGCCCCCTCCGCAGAAGCCGCCCACAAAGCCGCCGACATAGCGGGATCCGCCGCCTGCCGGAAATAAAGGCGGACGTCCAGTCCTCATCCGACCGATGGCAGCGCCCGCGTCAGTCCGATGCCATCATCGTCAGCGCTACTGCACCGGCAATGACGGCCACGCCGCGCTGGCGCATCCTGCGCCCGGACGGCGGGAGTAACGACAAAGGTTCCCAGCATGAATGTGGAAGCAAGCGCGGTGGTGGTAAGAATGCTTCTCATGAGCGGTCTCCTTTCCTGCAAAGGGGAAGGCAGGCTTCCAGGGCCGGTTCCCTCAAGTAGTCTTACGTTTCATTACAGTCATCCGGGAGAGCAGGAATGAGCGAACGCTTCAAGGTCGGCGACCATGTCGCCTGGAACTCCGAGGCCGGGCATGTCAGCGGTCGGATCACCAAGGTCCATGTTCGCGATACCAGCTACAAAGGCCATCCGCGCCACGCGAGCGCCGACGAGCCGCAATATGAGATCAAGAGCGACAAGACCGATCATATCGCCATGCACAAGGGATCGGCCTTGACGAAAATCGAAGACTGAGGCCTGGGCTCGCGCGGCCAATACCGGTTGCGGTCCCTGGCAAAGGCTACAGCAACCGCCCCTGCTCGGGCGGATAGGTGACCGACGCGCCGTCGACCTTGGCAAATGAGGTGAGCGCGTGCATCCGGTAGTTCGTCCCGGAGAGGATTTCGACGACCGGCACGCCGCGCACCGCGAGCGCGTCGGCGACCAGCGAGCGGTGGCAGCGCCAAGGGACGGCTTCCGCGCACATGATCGCAGTACGCTTTTCCCGACCGATCCGGACGAGATGCTCGACGGCGTCCCGGAATTCGCCGGTCTGCATATAATCGGCATAGCCGCGAAAACTCTTGTTCCGCCAGCCGCCATTGGGCGAGTCACGGCGCGGGTGCCGCAAGCCGCCCAGCGCCGGCATCGCGATATAGGCGATGTGGCCGGCAGCCAGGCTTTCGGCGAGCGCATCGTCATTGAACTGCGGATTATGCCGTGAACGCGGTATGGTCCGGATGTCGGCGAGCTGCTCGACGCCATAGGCCTTCAGCAGGGCGACGAAGTCTCCGATGGCCAGAGTGGAGTGGCCGACCGTGAAAATGGCGCCGTCAGGCCAATGTGCTTCCTGAGGCAAGGGATGCTCGGCCATGAAAGGTTCTCCGATAACGCAAACCGTCGAATCAGGACGTTGATTTCGACAGCGTGTCAATCATCGCGGCGACGCCTACGAATGCCGTCGCGAAGGCACCAGGCTTTTGCCCGGGTACATCAATCCAGCTCGGATTCTGCGGGACTGCTACAATCAGGCCGAAACGGCATCGCTGCGGCCTCATTGAAGCTGCAGGCCGCGTGAGGTAAGTTCCACTGCTTCGAAACGCCCGGGGTCGTTGAGGCTCGGCTTTGTCGAAGCGGAGGAGGCAAGCCTGCCAGCCGCACTTCCCGAATTGCTCATCCGAGGTCATGTGCCTCGGCCTCATCGAAGCGGGGAGGCGAGCCGGCAGCTGCACTTCCCGAATTGTTCATCCGAGGCATAATGTGCCTCGGCCTCATCGAAGGAGCCCCATGTCAAACGCGCGTATCGCTGCCGATCCTGGCATCATGATGGGTAAGCCTTGCATCAAGGGAATCCGTATCACGGTAGAACTGATCCTGCGCAAACTGGGATCTGGCCGATCAATTGCGGATATACTCGAAGCCTATCCTCAACTCACGGAGGACGATGTGAGAGCGGTGTTGACCTTTGCCGCCGACTACTTGCAGCACGAAACCATCCTCGCCGCCGAGTGATGCATTTCCTGGCGGACGAAAACGTCTCGCGTTTCGTGGTCGAGCGGTTGCGGATTGCCGGCTTCGAGGTGGCAGCCGTCGGCTTGACGAGCCCTGGCGCGTCGGACACCGATGTGCTCGCGAGGGCGAGCCGTGAAGGGTATATATCCTGATCACGGAGGATCGCGACTTCGGCGAACTGGTCGTTCGTCAACGACTGGAGGTTCAGGGCGTCGTTCTCCTGGAATTGGATCGCCTCTCGAATGAGGCAGAGGCTGAGCGGGTAGCGAGGGTCGTTCTGCAAACGCGGATAAGCTGCCCGGAAGCCTTTTTGTAATCGAGCCCGGAAGAGTTCGCGTTCGGCCCTTGCGGAAATAGCCAGAGGCGCTAACCCGAAATCGGCGGCTGTTAGCTGCCAGACCGCGGGCTGTGAAATGGCGGAGGGGGAGGGATTCGAACCCCCGGAGGGCGTGAACCCTCAACGGTTTTCAAGACCGCCGCAATCGACCGCTCTGCCACCCCTCCGGCGCAGGCTGCGCGAGACATAGCATTGCTGGTCCGCGACGCAAGGGCGAAGCCGTCCGCCCCGCCTAATCCGTCGTCTTCGGAACAATGGCCAACCTTCTGTAGTTGAAGGACAAAAGGCGATTAACCGAGTTCCATCGAGGGTCTTCCATGCCGCAAACCCGACATTATCTTGCCATTCCGGCGGCCAAACTGATCGTCATGCACTTGCGGCCGTTCAGGGGACGGCATAAGTCGCTCCTCGACGGCGCACGAATAAGGATGTGGAGAACAGTCATGAAAGCAATCAGCCTTGCTCTTGCCGTAGCGGGCCTGTTCGCGACGGTGAACCTTGCATCGGCGGCCGATCCTTCGGGAACGTGGCAGCTCTCGTCCGGCAAGGTGACGGTGAAGGTCCGCCAATGCGGCAGCGAGCTCTGCGCCAATATCGTCGGCCTCAGGGAGCCGACCTACAAGGACGGCACGCCGAAGGTCGACCGGCACAACAAGAATCCGGAATTGCGCGACCGCCCGCTGATGGGCCTGAGCGTGCTCAGCGACATGAAGCCGGCTGGCGAAAACTCCTGGAAGGGTTCGATCTACAATGCCGATGACGGCCGGACCTACAGCGCCACGATGAGCCTCAGCGGCAAGACGATGAAGCTCAAGGGCTGCGTCGCAGGGATTTTCTGCAAGACGCAGACCTTCAGAAAGCTCAACTGATCCGGTTCCACCGCGGCCCGCGAGGTCAGAGTGCTGACACATTTCGTGCCCAGACTCGACGGCGGTCGTGAAGAATCCGGAGTTGCAGATGATGCGCAGATCGGGTCTTGCCCTGGCGGGGTTGAGCATCCTCGCGCTGACGTCGTTCGGCGCGGCAGCGCAGACGCTCGATACCCTGCCGTTCAAGAAGAAGCTGGCGCTGGCCAAGGCTGGCGACGAAGAGGCGCAGGTCGCCGTCGCCGCCGCCTATGAGAACGGCAAGGACGTCAAGCAGAACAAGGTCGAGGCGTCCAAATGGTACGGCAGGGCCGCCGACCAGGGCAATGCCGATGCCCAGTTCAAGCTGGCGACGCTGTTCCACGAGGGCGCGCGCGGGCTGAAGAAGAGCCCGGAACGGGCCGCCAAGCTCTATGCGGCGGCCGCCAAACAGGGACATGTCGAAGCGCAGAACTGGCTCGGCTATTGCTATCAGCACGGTCTCGGGATTGCGCAAAGCGATTCCAAGGCGGTCGAATGGTACCGCAAGGCCGCCGACGCCAAGCTCGCCATGGCCGAGAACAATCTCGGCCTCATGTATCTGTCGGGCAAGGGCGTGAAGCAGGACTACGATAAAGCCTTCGAGCTCTTCCAGCGCTCGGCCAAGCAGGGCTACGACTGGGGCATGAACAATCTCGGCGGGCTCTACGAGAAGGGCTGGGGAACCGAGCAGGACATGGCGAAGGCGCTGTTCCTCTATCGCGAGGCCGCGGCCAAGGGCAACGAGGCGGCGCAGAAGAGCGCCAAGCGGATCGAGCCTCTCGTGATCAAGGCGGAAGCCAGTCCATCGGTCGAGCCGGCGGCGGGAGCGCCGGAGAAAACGACGCCGACGCCGCCCGCGGCCAAGGCCACGAGCGATAGCAGCGGGGAAGCCAAGCCGCTCAGCGCCGAGAACCCGCTCGAGGGCAAGCCGAAGCCGCCGCCGACGCCAAAGAAGACGGTCAAGTCGGATTCCTCGGGCGAGTAGCGCCCCCGCCTCGGTGATGGCGGGGCGCCTCATGCTCCGTTAACCACGTCTGTGAACGCCGCCTTTACGGGCGCGACGCCAAAACTTCCCAGCGCAATATGCGCAAACGGGCCGGGGGGCCCGTGCGTGGGGAAGAGTCTATGCGTCAGCTGCTGAGGTTTTCAGCCGTCTTCATCGCCATCGGCCTGATCGCGGCCGGGTGCTCGTCGTCGAACAAGCGCGATCCCTTCGCCGGCATCGGCAGTCCCTATTACTCCAAGCCCGGGCCGTTGCCCAAAGGCGGCGGACGCTATCACGTCGGCAAGCCCTACGAAGTCGCCGGCGTCCGGTTCACGCCCAAGGAACAGCCGAACTACGACAAGGTCGGCATCGCCTCCTGGTATGGGCCGCAGTTCCATCGCCGCATGACCTCGAACGGCGAGTGGTTCGACATGAACGAACTGACCGCCGCGCATGCAACCTTGCCGCTGCCGAGCTATGCCAAGGTCACCAATCTCGAGAACGGCCGCAACGTGGTGGTGCGCATCAACGATCGCGGGCCTTTCGTCGGGACCCGCATCATCGACATGTCGCGCCGGTCGGCGGAAGCGCTGGGCTTCAAGCCGAAGGGCATGGCCAAGGTCAGGGTGCAATATATCGGCCCCGCGCCGCTCAACGATCAGGGCCAGCATCTCGCGGCCATGAACCGCGAATTGCGCAAGGGCACGCCGCTCAACCGGATGATGGCCGCAGCCGACGGCCGGTTGGAGAACGGCGACAGGCAACTGGCGGCAGCAGGACAGGAGGGCGAGGCCGCCCCGGCGGAACAGACCGATATCGCCTCGGCCAGCGCCGCTTACGACACGCCCGATTATTTCGTGCAGGTCGGCTCTTTCGCCGATCCCTACAATGCCGAGCGCGCCCGCGAGGAGCTCGCGAATTCAGGTCCGGTCGAGGTGCGCGAGCTCATGGGCTCTCACGGGCCGCTCTATCGCGTGCGCATCGGGCCGATAAAGAACGAGGGCGAGGCCCAGCTGGCGCTGCGCCAGGCCGTCGATCTCGGTCATCCCGACGCCCGCCTCGTCATGGCGAATGCGGCGCTTTGATCCGGTCATAATTTAGCTTGCTTGAGCAAACCATACTGGCGCAAATCATTGCCGCCAAAGCCTTCAACTTTGATGGAATTTGCACTAGCTTCGGCCCATGGTCATTTGTCGCCTCGTTGTTTTCATCGTCGCAGGCCTGCTTTCGATCGCGAGCGCCGGCGCGCAGACGGTGCCGTTGCCGCCGCCGCTCGACACGCCGGTGCCGCACGCTATCCTGATGGATGCGCGCACCGGCATCGTATTCTACGAAAAGAGCGCCGATGAGCTCGTTCCGCCGGCCAGCATGAGCAAGCTCATGACGGCGCTGATGGTCTTCGACGCCCTGAGGGACGGCCGGATCACCATGGATACGGAGTTCCTGATCAGCGAGGACGCCTGGCGGCGCGGCGGCGCCCCGGCCGGCGGCTCGACCATGTATGCGAAGGTCAATTCGCAGGTCAAACTGTCGGATCTCATTCAAGGCCTCATCGTGCAGTCGGCCAACGACGCCTGCATCGCGATCGCCCAGGGAATGGCGGGCTCGGAAGGGGCCTTCGCCGACCGGATGACGCACCGTGCCCGCGAGATCGGCCTCACGCAAGCGACCTTCGCCAACGCCACCGGGCTGCCCGATCCGGGCCATCGGATGACGGTGCGCGAACTGGCGCTGCTGGCACAGTTCATGATCAAGACCTATCCCGAATATTATCACTATTACGGCCAGCGGTCGTTCACCTGGAACAAGATCTCGCAGAAGAACCGCAACCCGCTGCTCGTCGACTATCCGGGCGCCGACGGCATGAAGACCGGCTACACCAAGGAAGCCGGCTATGGCCTGGTGGGGTCGGCGATCCGAGACGGCCGCCGGCTCATCCTGGTGGTCGCCGGCGCGGCCTCGTCCAAAGAGCGGCGCCAGGAGGCGCAGAAGATCCTCGATTGGGGCTTCCGGCAGTTCCGGCCCATCGAAGTCTATGGCGCCAACGACCGGGTCGGGCGGGCCCGCGTGTGGGGCGGGGACAGCCGCTGGGTCGATCTCGTCACGCCGCAGTCGATCAGGGTGCTGCTGTCGCCCACCGAGCAGCAGAAGGTCACGGTCGACCTGCACTATACCGGGCCGCTGATGGCGCCGGTGAAAGCCGGCGAGAAAGCTGGCATCGTCCAGTTCAATCTCGACGGCCGCACGGTCGCGGAATTCCCGGTCGAAACCGCGCGTGAGATCACCCCCGTCTCCTCCATGTGGCTCAAAGCCTGGGACAGCCTCGTCTATATGGCCTTCGGCGGCTGACGTGGCGGGCCGCTTCATCACCTTCGAAGGTGGGGAGGGCACCGGCAAGAGCTCGCATGCCCGCGACCTGGCGCTCGCCTTGCGCGAGACGGGCAGGAGAGTGCTTCTGACGCGCGAGCCCGGCGGCTCGCCCGGAGCCGAAGACGTCCGTGCGCTCCTCGTCACCGGCGCCGTCGGACGCTGGTCGGCGACGGCCGAGACCCTGCTCAACTATGCCGCTCGTGAATCGCATCTGCGCGAGACCATCAGGCCGGCGCTTCTCGGCGGCGACCTGGTGCTGTGCGACCGTTTCATGGATTCGACCCGCGTCTACCAGGGCGTTGCCGGCGGCTGCGACATGGCGCTGATCGAAACCCTGGAACGCAAGATCGTCGGCGAGACCCGGCCCGATCTCACCTTGATCCTCGATGTCGAGCCCGAACTCGGACTGGCGCGGGCGAAGAAACGAGCCGACGGCGAGGACCGCTTCGAGAAGAAGGGGCTAGCTTTCCATCGCAGGCTGCGCGAGGGCTTTCTCGCCATCGCGGCGGAAGATCCCCGGCGCTGCCGCATCGTCGATTCGAGCCGGCCCTATGAGGCCGTGGCGCAGGACATCTGGCGCCTCGTCCAGCCTCTCTCGGGTGCCGCATGAGCGAGGCGGCGGAGGACCCGCGCGAAGCCCCGAACCATCCGCGCCGGCGCATCGACCTCATAGGCCACCAGACGGCGGAAGAGCTGCTGCTGCGCCAACTCGCATCCGGGCGGATGCATCATGGCTGGCTGTTCGCCGGGCCGCGCGGCATCGGAAAGGCGACGCTCGCCTATCGCCTGGCGCGTTTTCTCCTCACCCATCGCGATCCTCGATCGGCGGGCGGCGGAACGAGCCTTCATGTGCCGGCCGAAGCAAGGGCGGCACATCGCATCGCGGCGCGCGGGCACGCCGATCTCTTCACCCTGGAGCGTGCCTACGACGCCAAGAACGAGCGCCTCAAGAGCGAGATCGCGGTGGACGACGTGCGCCGGGCGTCGGGCTTCTTCGCGCGCACGGCGGGCGAGGGCGGCTGGCGCATCGCCATCGTCGATGCGGCGGAAGACCTCAACGCGGAATCGGCGAACGCGCTTCTCAAGATCCTCGAGGAGCCGCCGGCCCGTTCGCTTTTCATCCTGGTCAGCCATCAGCCGGGGCGGCTGCTGGCGACGATCCGGTCGCGCTGTCTCAGGCTCGATCTCAACCCTCTCAGCGAGGCGGACACCATCGCCGTGCTCGATGGCGTGGCCGAGCAAAGTGCTGATGACATCAAGCGGGCGGCGCAGCTCTCACGCGGCAGCCCGGGGCGGGCGCTCGAGCTTCTGAATTCCGAGGGGGCGAAGCATTTCGACCTCTTGCGGCAGCTGATCTCGCGCGGACAACCGATTGATCTCTCTGCGAAAATATCCATAGCGGACGGTCTTCACGGGCGCGATATGGGCGAGGATTTCATGATCTTCTCCGAGCTTCTTCTGACCCATGTCGCGGATCTGGCGCGCCGCTCGGCGCTTGCCGGGAAAGGCGCGGCGCTGGCGCGGGCACACGAGGAGATCGGAAATACCCTGCGCCAGGCGACGGCGCTCAATCTCGACCGCCGCCAGACCGTGCTCGACATGCTCGGCATACTGGGATCGTCCAGGGCCTCGTGACCTCGGATGCCCCGGGCCGAGGCCATTCCCTTGCCGGCGCAAATGCCCTAAACCTCGACGCGCCGGCGCCCGCCGCCGGACGCTCCTGGGCGGGTCAACATCTTGCAATTGTTCGAGTTTTTGCGTGAAAGAAAAATTCTACGTCACCACCGCCATTTCCTATCCGAATGGCCCTCCGCATATCGGCCATGCCTATGAGGTGCTGGCGACGGATGCGCTTGCCCGCTTCAAGCGGCTCGACGGCTTCGACGTGATGTTCCTGACCGGCACCGACGAGCATGGCCAGAAGATCGAGCAGACGGCCCGCAGACAGGGCCGCACGGCGGCCGACTTCGTCGACGAGATGGCCAGGCTCTTCAAGGAGATGGTGGCGCAGCTCAACTGCTCCAACGACGATTTCATCCGCACGACGGACGCGCGCCACAAGCACACGGTCAGCGAATTGTGGAAGCGTCTCGAAGCGGCCGGCGACATCTATCTGTCGAACTATTCCGGCTGGTATTCGGTGCGCGACGAAGCCTTCTACGGAGCCGACGAGATCGAGGACCGCGACGGACAGAAGTTCTCCACCAAGACCGGGACGCCGGTCGAATGGGTGGAGGAGGCGAGCTATTTCTTCAAGCTCTCGGCCTATCGGGACAGGCTCCTCAAGCTCTATGCCGATCAGCCCGATTTCATCGGACCGGCCGAGCGGCGCAACGAGGTCACGAGCTTCGTCAAGGGCGGCCTGCAGGACCTCTCCATCTCGCGCACCACTTTCGACTGGGGCATACCGGTCCCGGGCGCACAGGGCCATATCATGTATGTGTGGCTCGACGCCCTGACCAACTATCTTTCCGCCACCGGATGGCCGGAGAAGACTCCCCGCAACCATTACTGGCCGGCCGACCTCCATGTCATCGGCAAGGACATCGTGCGTTTCCACGCCATCTACTGGCCGGCCTTCCTGATGTCGGCCGGACTGCCGTTGCCCAAGCGCGTCTTCGGCCACGGCTTCCTGTTCAACCGCGGGGAGAAGATGTCGAAGTCGGTCGGCAATGTCATCTCGCCGGCGGAGCTCGTCGCGCGCTATGGCGTCGATCAGGTGCGCTACTTCTTCCTGCGCGAGGTGCCCTTCGGCCAGGACGGCAATTACAGCCACGAGGCCATCATCGCGCGCATCAACGCCGATCTCTCCAACGATCTCGGCAATCTGGCGCAGCGCTCGCTGTCGATGATCGGCAAGAACTGCGCCGGCAAGGTGCCGGACTGCGGCAAGCTCACCGCGGAAGACGAGGCGATCCTCCAGGCGGCGGACGCGCTCCTTGCCGAATGCCGCGGCCATCATGACGTCCAGGCCATCAACCGGGCGCTCGATGCGATCTGGAAGGTGGTGGCCGACGCCAATCGCTATTTCGCCTCGCAGGAGCCCTGGGCGCTCAGGAAGACGGATCCCGCGCGCATGGGAACCGTCCTCTATGTGACGGCCGAAATACTGCGCCAGGTCGGCATACTGGCGCAGCCTTATATGCCGGTGGCGGCCGCAAAGCTGCTCGATCTGCTCGGGCTTCCCGCGGACAAGCGCGATTTCGCCGCGCTCGGCCGTGCCGGCCGGCTCGCCTCCGGCACCGCGCTGCCGCCGCCGGCCGCCGTCTTCCCGCGCCATGTCGAGGAAGCGGACGCCGCCTCGGCGTCTTCATGAAGATCGTCGACAGCCATTGTCATCTCGACTATCCGGGTCTTGCCGAAGATCTGGCCCGGGTGATCGCGCGCGCCGAGGCGGCAGGAGTCGGCCTCATGCTCTCGATCGGCACCAGGGTCCGGAAATTCGACCAGGTTCTCGCCGTCGCCGAGGCCCATGACGATGTCTTCTGCACCGTCGGCACTCATCCGCACAATGCCGCCGAGGAACCGGACGTGACGACCCGGGACCTGATCGCGCTCGCGCGCCATCCCAGGGTGGTCGGCATCGGCGAAGCGGGGCTCGACTATCACTATGACCACAGCCCGCGCGATGCTCAGGCCAGGAGCTTCCGCGTCCATATCCATGCCGCGCGCGAGACCGGCCTGCCGCTCGTCATCCACAGCCGGGACGCCGAAGCCGACACCGCCGCGATCCTCGAAGAGGAGATGGCGAAGGGCGCCTTCAGGCCATTGCTTCATTGCTTCTCCTCCAGGGTCGAGCTGGCCGAGCGCGGCCTGACGCTCGGGGCCCATGTCTCCTTTTCCGGCATTCTCACCTACAAGAATGCCGAGGACATCCGCGCCGCGGCGCGGCAGGTGCCGACGGACCGTCTCCTGGTCGAGACGGACGCGCCCTATCTCGCTCCGGTTCCCCATCGCGGCAAGACCAACGAGCCGGCCTTCGTCGTCAAGACGCTGGAGAAGCTCGCCGAAGTGAAAGGCGTGACGCCGGCCGAGATGGCCGCCCTGACGAGCCGCAATTTCTTCGCCCTGTTCGACAAGGTGCCGAAACCCGGCTGGGCCGGGTAGCCGATGGCCGGCACGCTCACCATACTGGGATGCGGCTCATCGGGCGGCGTGCCGCGCATCGGTAACGCCTGGGGCCTGTGCGATCCCGACGAGCCGAGGAACCGGCGGCGGCGCTGCTCGATGCTCCTCAGCCTGGCAGGCGAAACGGGCGAGACGCGCGTCCTCATCGACACATCGCCCGATCTGCGCGACCAGATGCTGGCTACCGGCACGGACAGGCTTGATGCCGTGCTCTATACCCATGAGCATGCCGACCACACCCATGGCATAGACGAACTCAGGGCGTTCTATCTGAGGCAGCGGCATCTGATCCCGGTCTGGGCCGACGAGAAGACGGCGAGCCTGCTCGTCAGCCGCTTCGGCTATTGCTTCGTCACCGCGCCCGGAAGCGACTATCCGCCGATCCTCGCGCTCAACCGGATCGTCCCCGGAGAAACGGTCAGGGTCGCGGGGAAGGGGGGCGAGATCGCCGCTCTGCCCTTCGTCGTCAACCATGGCAACATCTCCGCCCTCGGCTTCCGCATCGGCGGCATGGCCTACACGCCCGACGTCAACGGCATTCCCGACGAGAGCCTGAGCGCCCTCAGCGGCCTCGAGCTGTGGATCGTCGATGCCTTGCGGCCGGTGCCGCATCCGAGCCATTTCAGCCTGCCCGAGACGCTCGCCTGGATCGAGCGTCTGAACCCGAAGCGCGCCGTCCTCACCAACATGCATATCGATCTCGATTACGGGACGCTGAAGAGGGAGCTCCCCCCCTATATCGAGCCCGCATATGACGGTATGATTCTGCCTTTCTGAGAAGGGGAGTCGCCCATGTCTCGCCGGATCGTTTCCCTCATCGCCTTCCTGGCCTTCGGCACCGCCCCGCTCCTCGCCGAGACCGCCTGTCCGGACGGCGCGCCGCGCGATGGGGTGAAGATATCGCAGACCATCGACCTCTATGCGCGCGAGCCGTTCTCGGCGCGCAGCTATCGGGTGCTGAAGGGCCTCGGCGATCCGATGATCGATCCCGACTACGGCGGCTATTCCTCCTGGCGGAACGCCGATGCGCTCAAGAAGCTGATCGCCGAGATCGCGCCGGACGCGAAGCAGCCGAATTATCACAGCTATGAATGCCGTCTCGGCTATCCGCTCGAAGTGCTCGAGAAGCGCATCGCCGACCTCGGCAAGACGAATGCCTATGTGAAGCAGTGGCTCACCGTGCAGCTCGCGGTGCTCGCCGCCTGCGACGGCGAGAAGATCGCCGAACTGCCCGGCCCGCTCGCCGACCAGCCGTCGCCGATCAAGGAGCTGCAGGAGGCCGACCGGGCCTATCAGTCGGCCTCGCTCGCCTTCTATACCGACAGGGGCAAGGCCCTCGATCTCTACAAGGCGATCGGCGCCTCGACCTCGCCGCACAAGGGGCCTGCGCGCTACATGGTCGCCAATATACTGGCCAATGGAAAGCAGCTTGCCGAGGCGCGTGCCGAAGCCGACGCCATACTCGCCGATCCATCACTGGCGAGCGTCCACGGCATCACCCGGGAGCTCCTGGGCTATATCACCAATCTCGAGGATACGGCCCCCGGCTGGAGCGGCCTGATCAACGAGACCATCGCCGTGCTCGACAGGCCTGCGCAGGACATTACGGCCTCGCCCGAGCTCTCCAGGGCCTATGGCCGGGCGCTTTTCGACATCGACTTCGTCGGCATCCGCGGCAAGTCAGACGACTGGTGGCTCGACGGCAAGCTGCCGGAAAACCCCACCATCTCCAAAGCCATCGTCGATGCGACGCGCCGGCATCCGATGGCCGCCTGGATGATCGGCGGGCAGACGACGCAGGACTACTACGAACGGGCGCCGTGGCAGTTCATCGGTCCGAAATGGGAGGCGCGCACGCAGGCGCTGGTCGACCGGACGCTGGCGCTGACGTCCGGGACGCCGGCGCTCGCCAGGGACGTGTTCGAGGCGCTCAAGGCGAAGCCTGACGATGCCACCCGCCAGGCTCTGTGGAGCAAGGCGCAGGCCGCCGCCAAGGCCGCCAATGACAGTTGCGGCACCGCGGCGGAGACGGCTGCCGCCGGAACGTTCCTCACCCATGCGACCCGGCTGTCGGCGCTCGCCGGCAAGTTCGACGAAGCCTATGCCGGACTCGAAGCCTATCCGTTCAAGACTCCCGTCGCCTATGCCCGGAATGCGCTTCTGCCGCTCGGCCGGTATATATTGGGGGAGGGCATGGCGAGCGAGGCGCGGCGCTTCCGCGACCGCCTCCTCACCGAAAAGCTGTGGGCGGAGCTCGAGGACGATGACGTCACGCGCAACGCGCTGGCGGAGATCGCCACGTGGGCGGCGGAAGATCGCGCTCACTGGGACGAGGCGCTTCGCCGTCACTCGGTGAAGACGAGCCTGCCGCTCTTGAACTTCCTGCCGGCGAAAGACCTGCGCGCCATGGCGAGGAACGATACCCTGTTCGCGCCGGAAGAGCGGGCTCTCCTGATACGCGCGGCGTGGACCCGGCTCTATGCGCAGGGCCGCGTGCCGGAGAAATCCTTCACCGGGGAGCTCTATGCGCTCAATCCCGGGATCAAGGCCGTGGCCGACAAGGTCGCTGCCGACTATCCCAAGGCCAAGGATGCCAACCGCCGGCTGTTAACCATATTGCGCGCGCCCCGGATGGGCATCCTGGTGAATGCGCCCGGCATCTGGGAGCCGATCACGATGACCGGCGGCGGCGACGTCACGTCGCTCGATTCCTTCGATCACAACGACAAGAACTGGTGGTGTCCGTTCGAGACCGACCGTCAGCTCGGCGGCTTGCGCGATGATTTCGATTCGCTCACCGGCGTTCAGCGCGCCGGCTGGTCGGCCAAGCGGCTCGAGCCGGTCGTCGAGGCCGATGCGGCGGCCACGCTCGCCAGGAAGCGCGAGAGCGTGCTCAAGGCCCATCCGGTGATCAAGAGCGTGAGCTGGAAGGAAATCAAGACGCTGAGCGGTATGCCGGGCGCGCCCAGGCTGTTGGCGACGGCGGCGATCAAATGGGGCAAGGCCGCGGCCAAGGACGACATGGGCGCAGCCGAGGCTCTGGCGCTGGCAATCCGGTCGACGCGCTACGGCTGCAACTGGCACGGCGGCCACGGGGCTTATTCGAAAGCCGCCTATGAGGTGCTGCACAGAAGGTTCGGGACGACGCCGTGGGCGACACAAACGCCGTTCTGGTTCGACTGCGTGAATTTCTACAATCAAACCAGCACCACCGGCGGCAAGTGCCCGACGCCGTCCTGGCCGAAGCAGGAAATCCCGCGCTAAGAGCCGGGAGAACGCCAAATGCCTGAATTCGTGGATTTCCCGCCGATCCGCGTATCTAAAAATATTCCATAATATACATTATGCGAATTGTCCTGCACGTGTTCACGCTGCACGGACGCACCGTCGTCTCGTAAGCCGGCCGTGAAATCAACTGGTTACAGACCGCCGTTGCGGTCCTTTCCAGGAGAAGCAAGTCCCTCCTGACTGGTGCATGGCTGCACACAAGATATAGGGGTCGAGAGCTCTCCGGCAGCGGTCTGGATTCGACGATCTCCTTCACGACAGGGTCTCCTTAATTCATTTCTTCTGGTGAAAGCGCAGATGCAGGCCGCGGATCTCCGCCGCCAGCTCTTCCACCGGCCCCTCCACCAGGACGCCGGGCGCGATCTCGGAGGCCGGAAACGGGCGTACCGGCGGCGGCGCGGCGCCGATCTCGCCGAGCCAGACCATGAGCTGCCTGGAGGAGGCGGCATAGACGATGCGGCCGAGACCGACCCAGCCATGGGCTGCGGCGCACATCGGACAATGCTCGCCCGACGTATAGACCGTCGCCCCTGCTCGCTCGGAGGACGTCATGTGGGCGGCTGCCCAGCGCGCCAGCTCGAATTCCGGATGGCGCGTCTGGTCGCCGCCCGCGACGCGATTGCGGTCCTCGGCGCGGACCTTGCCGGCGGCGTCGACGAGAACCGAGCCGAAGGGCTCGTCACCCGCCTCCAGCGCCTCGCGCGCGAGCTCGATGCAGCGGCGCAGATATTTGTGTTCGTTCTCACGAATCATGTCCAAGCACTCCTCGACTGCCCCCTGTGGTTCAGGCCGCCATATAAACCGGGTCGCCGGCCTGGACAGTGGCCGATCCCGAAATCAAACCATAGACCCCGACATTCTGATCGGCATCCCTGACGACCGTCCTCAGCATGGTCCTGTCCGCCGGCAAGTCCGGCTGAGCCCGCGTAATGGCGCCGCAGCGCGGCGTGGCGCCGGCACAGTCGATTGTCGCGCCACCGAGAATGATCCGTTTGCCGATCCAGCCCTGCTCCACCAAACCTTCGGCATCCGGCGACGGCTCGATCAGGAAATTGGGCCGGAAGCGACGCCGATCCCAGTCGGCGCCCGGCTGCAGATTCCTCAGATGCGTCAGCGTCGACGTCGTAACGATGTGGATCGGCGTCACCAGGAAAAACGTTCCGGGCGACGAGACAAAATCCGCAAAAGACGGAGGAGCCTGGCTGAAATCCGGGAGCGGTTCGCCCTCTTCCCGTTCGAACGTCGCTTTCAATTCCTCGAGCCAGGTGTGATCGTCGTGCTTGTGACGCCGGTAAAAATCACGGTCGGAGTCCGCTCGCAGGGCCTCCAATGTCGAGGCGCGGCCGGTCAAGGCTGAAAGCCGCGCATGGACGTCAGCGTCCGTGCTGGCGACGACCGAGCCATCGGGGAAGGTCACGTCGACCCGGGAGCCCGTTCCGTCGCTTCGGTCGCGGGCGGTGCACAGCAACAATTGCGGACGAAACTTGCAGCTTTGGATTTCCTTGCGCACCACGTCCCGTAAGGCCCAGGTGCGATCTCCCTGTACGCCTCGTTCTCCCAGCAGGCAGGTTTCGAGACGTTCTCCCGCCATCCCCTTGACCGGATAGCGCCAGATTTCCTTGACATGTCCAACATGGATCATAGCCGCCCCTTGATATTGGCATCCGTGTCCAGCACGCCGGAAGCGCGACTATAGGCCGACCATCCGAGGGTAGAAAGCCAGTCCGCATGTCGATAATCTCGTCCCATGCCTCCTGTCTTCCTCCATGGCCAACCGGCGGCCGGCAAGCCGACCGTCGTCGCCAAACCCCATTCCTCCGGCATGGTGCCCGACGCATGACCAATCCCGCCGACCTCGATCCCCGCCAAATCACGACGCTCAGGGCCATCATGGCGGCATTGCGCACGCCCGTCACCGGCTGTCCGTGGGACCTCGAGCAGAATTTCGCGACCATCGCGCCTTATACGATCGAGGAAGCCTATGAAGTGGCCGACGCCGTCGAGCGCAACGACAAGGGCGATCTGTGTGAAGAATTGGGCGACCTGCTCCTGCAGGTCGTCTATCACGCCCAGCTCGCCGCCGAGGAGGAGAGCTTCACCTTCGACGACGTGGTCGAGGCGATCTGCCGCAAGATGATCCGGCGCCACCCGCATGTTTTCGGTGACGAGAAAGCACGCTCGGCCAAGCTCGCCAAAGGCTTCTGGGAGGAGATGAAAGCGCGCGAGAAGGAGAACAGAGACGCCGCCGGCGGCATCCTCGACGGCGTGCCGGTTGCGCTGCCGGGGATGACGCGCGCCGTCAAGCTGCAGGCCAAGGCCGCCAAGGTGGGGTTCGACTGGCCTTCGATCGACTTCGTCTATGACAAGATGAAGGAGGAGACCGCCGAGCTCCAGGGCGAGGACGTCCCTGAGAAGCAGGCGGCGGAATATGGCGACCTCATCTTCGCGGTGGCCAATCTCGGCCGCCATCTCGGCATCGATCCGGAAAGCGCCTTGCGCGCCGCAAACGCGAAATTCCAGCGCCGCTTCCGCCATATCGAGACCGCGCTCGCCCGGCGCGGGTCGTCGCCGGAAACGTCCACCCTCGCCGAGATGGATGCGCTGTGGGATGAGGCCAAGACACTGGAAGGGCCGTAAGTCACTCGGCAGCGTGATCGAGCGCGCTCGTATTGCGCAACCGGTATTTGAAGCGGCTCGAAGCGATCTGGGCCTTGTCCGCGCCAAGGCGTACCGTGAGGACGATGCGGCCGTCCGCGAGCTGCTCGCGGCCGAGGACCTCGCCCTTGTCATAGAGCCAGGCCTGGCCCTGCCCGTCCGCCGGATCGAGCTCCGCCTCATAGATATCGAGGTCCCTGCCGAGCCTGGCTTCGATCAGCTCGCGCAATTCGTCAAGCCCCTGGCCGGTGAGCGCCGAGACCAGGACGCAGTCCTCCTGGCGCGCGGCCTGGGCGCTGCGCATCGCCAGAAGGTCAGGAGACATTTGATCGGCCTTGTTCCAGACCTCGATGATGTGGTCGCGGCGGCCCTCGCCGATGCCGAGCTCGCTCAGGATCGAGGAGACATCGGCGGCCTGGGCATCGGTCTCCGGATGGCTGATGTCGCGCACATGCAGGATGACGTCGGCCTCGACCACCTCTTCGAGCGTGGCGCGGAAGGCGGCGATGAGCGGCGTCGGCAAATCGGAAATGAAGCCCACCGTGTCGGAGAGCACGACCTTGCGCCCATGCGGCAGGGAGATCGCGCGCATGGCGGGATCGAGCGTCGCAAAGAGCAGGTCCCTCGCCAGCACGCCCGCTCTGGTCAGGGTATTGAACAGCGTCGACTTGCCGGCATTGGTATAGCCGACGAGGGCCACGACCGGATAGGGCACGCGCGCCCTGCCCTCGCGATGGAGGCCGCGGGTCTTGACCACCGAGGCGAGCTGCTTCTCGAGCCGCGCGATACGCTCCTGGATGAGGCGCCGGTCGGCCTCGAGCTGGGTTTCGCCCGGCCCGCCGAGGAATCCGAAGCCGCCGCGTTGGCGCTCCAGATGCGTCCAGGATCTGACCAGCCGGCTCTTCTGGTAGCGCAAATGCGCGAGCTCGACCTGCAGGAGGCCCTCACGGGTGCGCGCCCGCCGTCCGAAAATCTCGAGGATCAGACCGGTGCGGTCGAGGACCTTGGCATTCCAGGCCTTCTCGAGATTACGCTGCTGGATGGGGCTGAGCACGCCATTGACGATGACGAGATCGGCCTCGCTTTCCACAACCAGCCTGGCGATTTCTTCGACCTTGCCGCCGCCGATCAAGGTCGCCGGCCGCGGCTCGCCCAGCATCACGACAAGCTCGCCGGCGATTTCGAGATCGATGGCGAGCGCCAGACCGACGGCCTCAGCGAGACGTGAAGCCGCCGTCCGTTCGGTCAGGGCCGACGGCGTCCGTCCCTTGCGCTCCACATGAACGACAACGGCACGGGTGGCCCGTGGCCCTTCAATCTGAAATCGAACTTCGTGACCGGAAGAATGCTTGCGTCTGCTGGGCCTCACCCGTCCTTGCCTTCTTCGTCGAACAGGCTGATCGGCCCGCCCGGCATGATTGTCGAAATCGCGTGCTTGTAGACGAGTTGCGACAGGCCGTCCCTCCGCAAGAGCACGCAGAAGTTATCAAACCAGGTAATAATGCCCTGCAATTTCACGCCATTGACGAGAAACACCGTCACCGGGATCTTCTGCTTGCGGACGTGATTGAGAAAAGTATCCTGCAGATTTTGTGGTTTTTCCTGTGCCATATGAATCGCTTATTCCCTTCTTTTTTCGGTCACAGCCAAGGGAATCCAAGCCTAGCACGGTTGCAGAGAGCGCAAAACGCTAAATCCGTGGGCGGGGGGTTCGCGTCCAGATTGCGCCCCGGTCGGGGGCTTCGCCCGGTTTCGATTAAGACATGCTCCCTTTGCCGATTTCCGGACTCGTTCGTCCTGATGAGTGAGAACTCCATGCAAGTCTTTGAAATTAAAGGGAATTAATGCGAAGGATCAAGGCGAGCTTTCGTCAATCTTGATCACCTGCCCAGACCGCGAATGATCATCTCGGCGACCTCGTCATGGAAGACCGTCTGGCCGAAATGGCTGACGGCGAACTGGCGCAACGGCCAGATATCGCAAGTCGCTTCGATGAAGTTGGCGGCGATCTCCGGCTCCACCGGCCGGAATTCCCCGGCCGCAATTCCCTCGCTCACCAGTTCGGCTATCTGAAGCAGAAGCTTGCGGTAGTGGGCGAGAACACGCACGCGCGCCTCGGCCGAAAGGGATTTGAACTCGCGGTTGAGGACGCCGACGTCGCGGCGAAACCGATCGCCCTTCTCGACCAGCGACGCGATGGTCGCCCTGAGTTTTTCCGTGGCTGTGCTGCAGTTCACGGTGGCCGCCGCCACATCGGTGCGGACACGAGCCATCGTCCAGTCGTAAACGAGCTCCAGCATCTCGTCCTTGCCGGCAACGTATTGGTACATCGTCGGAACGTGCATTCCGGCCATATCCGCGATCTCGCGCATCGTCGCGTTGGAAAAGCCCTTGCGCGCGATGACGGCGGCCGCAGCGGCGGCAATCTGGTCGCGGCGCTTCCTGGCCGAATTCGTCGGCTGGTCGGACCTTTTCGTCATCTCGGCACGCCGGCCGGCTGGCGCATTCACCCGGTCCGCCTTCGTTCGATCGACGGTTGATGCAGCCTGTTCCCTGATGGCATAGGTCAAGCTCATCGTCGAAACGTCTCTGCCCTGCCCGTCGCGAACGGACACCCGCCAGCGCGCAATGGCGCCGTCTCCGTGGAGCGCTGCCGCTTCTCCGTTCAATTCACTCGTCGGATGACGGGAAAAGACATTGATGTGACATTCGATCTCCTCGGCTTTCCGGTCGACGGCGAGAGCCAGCCCGACGCCTTTCGCCGCAAGCCGGCTGGCGAAATCCACCATCGGGCCGAGAGGGTGGGTTCCGGGACCTTCCCGAGGCATGACCATCCGCCCGAATACCCTGTCCTGGGTGGCCGATATGATGGTCAGCGCCGATGACAATTCCGGCAGTTCTCGCGGTTTCTTCACGTGTCCTCCCGGGCCGTTTGACGCGGATGCGGCCCAAATACTCCAAAAAAGACATTCCACCGGCTTGACACAAAAGCCTGCGCCCGATTTATTACTGAACACTCAGTAATTTCTCAACATCTGTTTCATAGGGAGACGGGAATGGCTTGGAAGACTGGACGGTTCGCGGAAGCGGCGGTGGTCTCGATCCTCATGGCGGCCACCATGACTGGGGCAGCCAAGGCGGAGACGCTCGATCTGACGGTCGGCGCGCTCTTGGAGTCGACGGGCCCTCTTTCCGAACTGGGGCCGACGGCCGAGAAAGCGATCAAGCTCTCGGTCGAAGCCGCCAACAAGGCCGCCAAGGATGCCGAGGTCACGGCGACCGTGAAGATGGTCGCGGCCGACTCCCAGGGCGACCCGCAGGCCGCACTTTCGGCGGCGCGGACGCTGGTCGACCAGGGCGCGTCCTGCATTCTCGGTCCCGCCACCACACCGGAATCGATCGCCGTCCTCAACGGCATAACGATGCAGCGGAAGATAACGCTCTGGCCGGTCGCGTCGAGCACCCGGCTGCGTACCGTCAATGACGAGGGCACCATCTACCGGACCGTCGCGTCCGACGACCTCCAGTCCAAGGCTCTGGTGCTGGCCATCGAGAAGCATGTCGGCGAGGGCAAGACCGTGTCGGTGGTCTACCGCAACGAACCCTATGGCGATGCGCTGTCCAAGAGCTTCGCCAAGGATTGGGAAGCGGCGGGCGGCAAGGTATCGGGCACGGTATCCTTCGACCCGCAGCAGGCGAGCTTCGATTCCGAGGCCGGCCAGATCGTGGCGAACGACCCGGACGCCTTCGTCGTCATCGACTATCCGGAGACCTATGCCAAGCTCGGCGCGGCATTGGTGCGGACCGGAAAATTCGATCCCCGCAAAGCGTTCCTGTCGGATGCCCTGTCCTTCGCCAATGTGCCTGAAAACATCCCGCCGCAGTCGATCAACGGCGCCCATGTCGTGGCCGGCGGCTCGCCCACCGGCACCGGCGCGTACAAGCTCTTCAACAAGCTGTGGGAAGACGCCGGCGGCGTCGCCAACGCATCCTATACCGCGAACATATTCGATGCGGGCATACTGTGCTTCCTGTCGGCGGTGGAGGCCGGCTCGACGGAGCCGGGCGCCATCCGCGACAAGGTGCGCAGCGTGACACAGGAAGGTGCGCCGCAATTCACCATCGAGAATCTCGCAGATGCGGTGAAAGCGGCAGGCACGGGCAAGCCCATCGACTATGTCGGAGTGTCGGGCGCATTCCGCTTCGCCAAGAATGGCGATCCCTCCACCAGCCTCTACGACGTCTTCCAGTACCAGGACGGCAAGCAGGTCAAGATCGAACAGGTCGACGTAAAGTAGGTTTCGTGACTGTTCCCTTTCCAGCCGGCGCCGGGGTCGAAGCTTCTGCGCCGCGGGCCCGTCCCATGCTCCTGTCGAGACCCGTTCTGCTGGCGGCGGTGCTTGGCCTGGCTTTCATCGGGCTTGCGGCCGCTTGCGGCCTGGTCCCGGTGGGACAGGCCACGCTGAACGGATTCGTCGCCGGGGGCTATATCGGACTCGGCGCGATCGGCCTGACGCTCGTTCTCGGCGTTCTCAAGCTCGTCAATTTTGCGCATGGCGACCTGCTCATGGCCGGCGCCTACTTCACCATCCTGTTCGGTTGGCTCGGGTTGCCGCTTCCGCTGGCCATGCTCGTCGCGATGGTCGCCACGGCGCTCCTGGCGCTTCTCACCGAAAAGGTGATCTGGCGTCCACTCCGGCAGGCGGGTGCTGGAACGCTGCAGCTGTTCCTGTCGGCGATCGGACTTTCCCTTGTGCTGCGCTTCACCATACAGTTCTTTGCCGGCAGCCAGGTCCGCACGCTGGGTGCCGACGTCGCTTCGTCGATCACCCTTGGGCCGCTCCATCTCGGCACGCTGCAGACAGTGGCGCTGGTCGGCGGGTTGGCGGCCATGACGCTTGTCGGCCTCGCCTTGCGGTTCACCTCAATGGGCAAGGAAATGCGCGCTTTCGCCGACAATCGCGCGCTCGCCGAGGTTTCCGGCATCAATACCGGTCAGATCATCGACATCACATGGATCGCGACCGGCTTCCTGGCGGCGCTCGCCGGCGTTCTCTATGCCGCGGCGATCGGAAGCTTCAATCCAAACTTCGGCGTCACGCTGCTGCTGAGCTTGTTTGCCGCAAGCGTGCTCGGCGGCATCGGCAACGCCTATGGCGCGCTGGTCGGCGGGATCGTCATCGGCCTTTCCCAGGAATGGTCCACCCTGCTCTTCAATGCGCGCTGGAAGCCCGCGGTCGGATTCGCGCTCCTGATCCTCATGCTGCTGTTCATGCCGCAAGGCATATTCGGACGGACGAGGCGGCGCTCATGAGCCTCGAATTCTGGATCAATGTCGCGGTGCTGGCCGGCATCTACGGCATCTTCTCGCTCGGCCTGCAACTGAATGCCGGGTTCACCGGCCTGCTCAATTTCGGCCAGGCGGGCTTCATGGCGATCGGCGCCTATGCGGCCGGATTGCTTGTGGTCGATCTGGGCTGGTCGCTGTGGCCGGCGCTCCTTGCCGGCGTCGTGCTCGCCGTCGTCGCCGGCATCGTCGTGGGCATTTCGTCGCTGCGCCTGCGGTCGGACCACTTCGCCATCGCCACCATCGCCTTCGCCGAGATCGTGCGTTACACGCTGCAGAACGCCGAGTTCTCCGGCGGCAACCAGGGTGTGCTGGGCTATGACGGCGAATGGCGCGCGGCATCCGAATGGCTGCTCTCGAAGCTCGCCGTTTTCGGGCTTGGCGACCTGACCCAGCTCCCCCTCCTCATCGCGGTGTGGGCGGCGTTCATCGCGCTGCTTCTCGTCATGCGCCTCTTGCAGCGAACGCCCTGGGGCCGCGTCCTGCGCGCCATCCGCGAGGACGAGGACGCAACCGCCGCGCTCGGCAAGAACGTGCTTTCCTACAAGCTCCAGTCGCTCGCCGTCGCGGCGGCGCTCGCCGCCGTCGCGGGCTTCTTCGTCGCTCTCAACGTCACCTATCTTTTCCCGACCGTCTTCGATCCGACCTTCACCTTCTTCGGCTACGCGATCGTGGTTCTCGGAGGCTTCGCGAGCTATGGCGGCGTGGCCGTCGGCAGCATTCTCTTCTGGATCCTTCTCGAGGGAACCCGCCTTCTCGATGTTTCGCTGTCGGCGGGCCAGCAGGCCTCGCTGCGTTTCATCATCGTGGGCGTCGCTCTCCTGGCTCTGAGCCGGATGAGGCCGCAAGGCCTTCTCGGCAACCGCAGCGAGATGCAGGTGAAAGCATGAGCTACGCCGCGGGCGCGCCGATCCTCGAAGTGTCGAACGCCGCGAAGTCGTTTGACGGCGTGCACGCCGTGGCCGGCGCCAGCTTTGCGGTCGCCCGCGGCTCGATCACGGCGCTCATCGGCCCCAACGGCGCCGGCAAGACGACGATGTTCGATCTGCTCAGCGGTTTTGCCAGGCCCGACTCCGGAACGATCCGGCTCGACGGCAGGGAGATCGCCGGCATGGCGCCGCATCGGATCGCGCGGCTCGGCCTCGTGCGCACCTTCCAGCTCACCCGCGTCCTGGCCGGCATGTCCGTGCTCGACAACATGCTGCTCGCCTCGCCCCGCAATCCCGGCGAACATCTTCCTTTGCTGCTGACAGCGCCGGGCCGGGCGCGCAGGGCCGAAGACGAGGCCCGCAATGTCGCCGACGAGCTGCTCCAGACCTTCGGCCTGCAGACGAAGGCGTCGGATTATGCGGGCTCGCTTTCGGGCGGTCAGCGCAAGCTCCTGGAGATTGCGCGGGCCCTGATGACGAGCCCTTCGCTGGTGCTGCTCGATGAGCCCATGGCCGGCGTCAATCCCACGCTCGGACGCGGCATCCTCACCTATATCGCGGACTTGCGGAGGGCGCGCGGCATCACCTTTCTGTTCGTCGAACACGATATGGACGTGGTCATGAGCAGCGCCGACAGGGTCGTGGTCATGGCCCAGGGCAATGTCATCTCCGCCGGCTCTCCGGCCGAGATACGCGCCGACCCCGCCGTCGTGGCAGCCTATCTCGGCAGGCCGGCGAACGGGCGCCGGCCATGACCGATCCGGTGCTCACCACCATCGATCTGGTGGCCGGCTATACGCCGCAGGTCGATATATTGAACGGCGTCAGCATCACGGTGGCGGATGGCGAGATCGTCACGGTCGTCGGTCCGAACGGCGCCGGCAAATCGACGCTGCTCAAGACGCTGGTCGGGCTGCTTGCGCCGAAGAGCGGACGCGTGAGGCTGGAAAAGCTGGATATTTCCGGCCTCCAGCCGAGCGCCGTCGTCCGCCACGGCGTCGGCTATGTGCCCCAGCGCGAGAATGTGTTCGAGACCCTGCCGGTCGAGGAAAATCTCGAGATCGGGCTGAAGCCGCGCCGCGGCCTGCCGCTGAAGCAGAGGGTCGAAGCGATGTACGGGCTCTTTCCCCGTCTGCGGGAACGGCGCCGGCAGGCGGCCGGCAGCCTGTCCGGGGGCGAGCGGCAGATGCTCGCCATGGCGCGGGCGCTGATGCCGCAGCCGAAAGTTCTCCTGCTCGATGAGCCGACCGCCGGCCTTGCTCCCCTTCTGGTCGACCTGATGTTCGAGCAGGTTGCCGCAATCAACCGTACCGGCGTCACCATTCTGATGGTCGAGCAGAACGCGGCCAGGGCGCTCGCCATGTCGCATCGCGGCTACGTGCTGGATCTCGGCCGCAACGCCTATGAAGGCGAAGGACCGGCGCTGGCACAGGATGCGAAAGTCGCCGATCTCTATCTGGGAGGCATTCATGCCTGAAACGCCCGTGCTCGATTTCGCCGCACTGGACGATCTCGTTCGCGGCGCGCCATTCCACCGCTGGCTCGGCGTCTCGCTGAAGGCGTTGTCGGATGACGGCGTCGAGATAGCGCTGCCCTGGCGCGAGGAGTTCGTCTCGGATCCGGAAGCGCGATACACCCATGGCGGCATCCTCGCGGCGCTCATCGATCTTGCCGCAGACTATGCGATCGCAGCCCGTATAGGCCGGGGCGTGCCGACCGTGGACATGCGTGTCGACTATCACCGGACGGCATTGCCGGGACCGCTCGTGGCGCGCGCCCGCGTCGTGAAGCTGGGCGGCACGCTGGCGACGGCCGAGGCCCGGATATTCGACGGCAACGACAGGCTCGTCGCCAGCGGCCGCGGCGTCTATCTGACATTGCATATCGACAGCAGGAACGTGACAAGATGAACATCGACCTCGATCACATTCTATGGGCGGCTCCCGATCTCGACGCGGGCTCGGCCCTGATCGGCCGGCTCGCCGGGATCGCGCCGGCCCGCGGCGGCTCGCATCCCGGCATCGGCACGCGCAACAGCCTTCTGTCTTTCGGCGATACCTATCTGGAAATCATCTCGCCCGATCCGCAACAGTCCCTTGAGGGAAACCGGGGAGGCGCCATAGCCGCCCTCCCCGCCCCCGGCCTCGTCACCTTCGCCGTGCGGACTGCCGATCTTGCGGCCTATGGCGCGGCGGCCGCGCGCGCCGGCGTCGGAACGACGGGCCCAATCGAGATGGGCCGCACGCGGCCCGACGGCGTTCGCCTCGACTGGGCCTGCCTCTATGTCACCCATCCCGTCTTCGGCGAGATGATCCCCTTCGGCATCGACTGGAAAGGCTCGCCGCACCCCTCCGCGACGGCGCCGGGCGGATGCCGTCTGAGCGATTTCACCGTGCTGCACCCCGAAGCGGTGGAGCTTGCGGAAATCTACCGGACCATGGGAATTCCCGTTCCCGTGCGATTGGCGGACAGGCCGGGTTTCCTGGCCGTCCTGGAGACGCCAAACGGCGAAATGGTGCTGACCGCCGTGTAATCGGAACAGATGTGACGCCATGCCCAACCCCCGCTGGAACAACCTCGGCTACTGGAACCACGATGCGTTCCTCCACCATGCGGATCGCATAGCCATCATCGACCTGTGGCGCGGACAGGCGGACGAAATATCCTACCGCCGTCTGGAAGAGCGGCTCGATCGCGTGGCACGCCTGCTGACGGAGCGGGGCTTGAGGCCCGGCGACAGGCTTGCTCTCTCGGCCGGCAACCGGGTCGAGTTCGTCGAGACGTTCTTCGGCGCGATACGCGCCGGCATCGTTCCCGTGCCGCTCAACACGAAGCTCGGCGCGGAGACGCTCGGTTACATCATGCGCGATGCCGAATGTGTTGCCGCGGTCGTCGAGGAGGCGGCCAACCCGCGGGTGGCGAGCCTGGCGGAAGCGGCCGGCTGCCGGGTGCGCATCGCCCTGGGTCCGGCGCAGCCGGGCTGGGAGGATTATGAGACCGGTCTTGCCGCGACGGAGTCCGGTTTCGAGCCCCCGCGGCTTGCCGACGATCACCCCGCGTTCCAGCCCTATACCTCCGGCTCGACCGGCCGTCCCAAGGGTGTGGTGCTCACTCACGCCGGCCAGTGCTGGTGGATACGATGCCTGCAGAAATACTGGCCGGGCCTGCCCGAGCATCGCGCCCTCGCCGCCGTGCCGCTCTATCACAAGAACGCCATGGCGGGAGCGATCAAACCCATGCTGAGCTGGGGCGGGTCGGTCGTGCTTCTCCCCAACTTCGAGCCGCGCCGCTTCCTGCGGACCCTGGCGGACTATCGCTGCACTCACGCCGGTGCCGTCCCCGCCGTGTTCACGCTTCTGCTGCAAGAGCGCGACCTGATCGAAACACTCGATTTTTCAGCGCTCCTGAGCTTCAAGATCGGCTCCGCGCCGACGCCGAAGGAATTGCTGGATGCCGTCGAAGCGGCGTTCGGGGTGGCCGCGTCCGAAAGCTACGGCCTGACCGAGGGCGGTCCGGTCATGATCGGACCGCCTGTGGACGGCACCCCTGTTCCCCGCGGCAGCTGCGGCGTTGCGTGGCCGGAAGGCGAGGTCAAGCTCGTCGATGCCGCGGGTCATGAAAGCCCGGCCTATGGCGAGCTCTGGGTCCGCAATCCGGGAGTGACGCCCGGCTACTGGAAGCTGCCGGAGGTCAACCGGGAACGGCTGAAGGACGGCTGGCTGAGCACCGGCGACGTCTTCTCGCGGGACGACCAGGGCTTCTTCTACTTTCGCGGCAGGACCGACGACATGTTCAGTTCCGGCGGCGAGAACATCTACCCGCTCGAGATCGAGAACCTGCTCCTGCGCAACGCCGCCGTCGCCGAAGCCTCGGTGGTGCCGATCCCGCATCGCATCAAGGGAGAGGTGCCGGCCGCCATGGTCGTCAGGACGAAGGACAGCAAGATCACGGAAGAAGAGTTGAAGCAGTTCTGCCTCGCAAACGGTCCGGCCTACGCCCATCCGCGGCGCATCGTCTTCGTCGACGAAATGCCGCTCAACGGTCCGGGCAAGATCGACCGCAAGGTCGTCCAGCGGCTGATGCGCGAACGCTTTGGAACGCTGGGCTGACGAGAACGAGAAACCAGGAGATTCATCATGCGCGCCGCCGTCCTCTACAACCATGGCGACATCGACCGGCTGATCTACGAGCCGCGCTACCGCGATCCGGAACCCGGACCGGGCGATGTGCTGCTGAAGATGCGGGCATGCACGCTCAACTACCATGACGTCTTCACCCGCAAGGGCATGCCCGGCATCAAGATTCCTCTGCCGGTGATCCTCGGCATAGATGTCGCGGGGGAAATCGTGGAGGTGGGCGCGGACGTCCGCGATCTGAAGGCCGGGCAGCGCGTGCTGATCGACCCGATCGATCGGGTCAAGGGCGGGCTGCTGGGCGAGACGTTCGACGGCGGGCTGGCCGAGCTGGTGCGCGTCCCGGCTCACATGGCCATCCCGCTGCCCGACGAAGTCGGTTTTGCCGAGGCAGCGGCCCTGCCGACCGCCTATGGGACCGCTCATCGCATGATGATCACGCGCGGAAAGATCCAGCCCGGCGAGAAGGTCCTGGTGCTCGGCGCTTCCGGCGGCGTGGGAACCTGCTGCGTCCAGCTGGCCAAGCAGGCCGGCGCGACGGTGATCGCCTGCGCCTCCAGCGAGGACAAGCTCGAACGCCTCAAGCGTCTCGGCGCCGATATCGGCATGAACTATGTGACGACCGATTGGGTGGCGGAATGCCGCCGCATGTTCGGCCGGGCAAAGGTCTTCAGGAAGGACGAAGGCGGAATCGACGTCGTCGTGAACTTCACCGGCGGGGACAGCTGGGTGCCTTCGCTGCGCGTCATGCGCCGCGACGGCCGCCTGCTGACCTGCGGTGCGACGGCGGGCTATGATCCGCGCGAAGACCTTCGCGTGATCTGGACCTTCGAGCTCAACGTCGTCGGCTCGAACGGCTGGTCCCGCGACGACGTGCTCGCCCTGCTCGGCCTGGTCAGAAGCGGCAAGCTCACGCCGGCGCTGCATCCGGAACGCTTCTCCATCGAAACCGCCGCCGAAGCAATGCGGCTGCTGGACGAGCGGCAGATCTACGGCAAGGTCGTGATCGAGCCGTAGTCCCCGATCAGGCCGCGGTCGAATTCACGCGGTTGCGGCCGCTGCGCTTGGCGCTGTAGAGCGCCTCGTCGGCACGCTTCATGATCGCTTCCATCGTGTCGGAAGATCCTTCGACGGCGGCCACGCCGATCGACACGGTGATCGTCAAGGGACCGTTCCGCGCGCCGACGTTGAACGGTTTCGCCGATATGCTGCGGCACATGCGATCGGCGATCCTGGCGGCCACTTCCGTGTTGGTGTTGGGCAGCACGATGACGAATTCCTCGCCGCCGATGCGGCAGATCATGTCGATGTTGCGGATCGACTGCTTGAGGCGCGAGGCGAGCTCCTGCAGCACGCGGTCGCCTACCGCATGGCCGTTCTCGTCATTCACCGACTTGAAGTGATCGACGTCGAGCGCCAGCAAGGACAAGCTCTTGCCGCGATTGATGGCATGCTCGACCAGGGCCGCGGTCTGGTTCTCCATGTAACGGCGGTTGTAGAGCCCGGTCAGCGGATCGGTCACGGCGAGCTCCATCGTCGCCTGCACGTGCGAGCGCAGCTGGTCGGTATAGCGGCACCGCTTGATCTGGGTGTTGGCGCGCGCCAGCAGCTCCTGCCTGTCGATCGGGCGGATCAGATAGTCGTTCACGCCCATGTCGAGCGCGCGGAGGAGGCGCTGGTGGTCGTCGGGCGCCACGACGATGAGGATCGGCGTCTGACGCGTGCGCTCCAGCGATTTGAGCTGCGAGCACAGGCGCAGGCCGTCGACATTGTCCATGTCCAGATTGATGATGATGAGCTCATAGCGGGTTTCCGCCGCATGCATGACGGCAGTCAGCGGGTCATCGACGACGGTCACCTCATGATGCGGAACGAGAGCCGACCTGGTGCGCTCGCTCGCGGTGGCGCGGTTGTCGATGATGAGAACCTTGCCAGGGCGCGCCGCATCGCCGTTCTCCAGGCGGTTGATCAGCCTTACGACCTCGCCGTTGGGCGAGCGGGCGCGAAGCTCGTCGGTGAGCATCTTGAGCCTGACCAGACTTTTCACCCGGCAGAACAAGGCCATGTCGTTGACGGGCTTGGTCAGGAAGTCGTCGGCGCCCGCCTCGAGCCCTTTTACGCGGTCTTCCGGCTGGTCGAGGGCGGTCACCATGACCACCGGGATATGGTGGGTCTGCAAGTCGCCCTTGATCTGACGGCAGACCTCTATGCCGTCGATGCCCGGCATCATCACGTCGAGCAGGACGATGTCGGGCTTCATCCGCTTGATCGACTCGAGCGCGTCGGCGCCGTTCATGGCCGTGACGACATCGAAATATTCCGCCGAAAGCTTCGCCTCCAGAAGGCGAACATTCGCGAGAATGTCGTCGACGACCAGAACCCTGGCGGTCATTGCGGTCTCTTGAGGAAACTGTCCACTGTCTTGAGGAAGCTCATAACGGAAATAGGTTTGGAGATATAGGCCTCGCACCCCCCTTCCCGGATCTTTTCCTCATCGCCCTTCATGGCAAAAGCGGTCACCGCGATGACCGGTATCCGGCGCAGATCGTCGTCTTCCTTGAGCCACTTGGTGACTTCGATGCCGGAGACTTCCGGCAGCTGAATGTCCATGATGATGAGGTCGGGCATATGCTGGCGCGCGATCTCGAGCGCCGACAGGCCGTCGCGCGTCTGCAGCACGCGATAGCCGTGCGCCTCCAGGAGATCGTTGAAGAGCTTCATGTTGAGCTCGTTGTCCTCGACGATCAGAACGGTCTTGGCCTGCGCCGGATTCTTTGCGAGCATGGGCTCGTTTCCCACTTGTTTTCCCGGTATCTTTAGCACGGCTGGTTTCCGATCGGTGTTTCTGCGCGGCGCCGAAACGACCTGCAAGCCACCGATTGCCCTGTTTCGTTTTGAGAATTGGTGCAACTTTTCTTATAGCGGAATTGTCGCTGAACTCGGTAACTAACAGTTTAAGCGATGCGACAGTCCGCAACGTGGTAAACCGACGCTTAATACGGAACGCCAAGCCGTGCTGAAAACATCTAAGCCCTCGCTTGAAGAAGCGGAAGTTATCGCTCTGAAAGCGCTGGCTTTTCTGGCAAATGACGTAGACAGGCTGGGACGCTTCCTGGCGCTCTCGGGGGTAAGTCCGGGCGATCTGCGTCAAGCGGCCGCGAACCCGCAGTTCCTGGCAGGAGTCCTCAATCACCTGTTGCAGGACGAATCGCTTCTCCTCACCTTTACGGCCGATGCGGATCTGGACCCCCGCCAGGCGGCGCTCGCGGCCGAGCTTCTGAACGGTCCTCCGGACCGTCTTCATTCTCCCGGATAGGGGATCGGGTGGTCGGCGACGAAACGAGGCCGATCGGGCTTGATCCGCACGTCCCGCGAGACTGTGCCGGGCACAACATTTCGCTCGGTAAAGTCGTCGATCGTACTTACAATCACCCGGATCTTTAAGCCGCCTGTCCGCCAGGAGGGACCCAGAAAGTGGATGCCAACCCATCGACAACAACACGCGAGAGCGCGGTAGCGCTGCACAGGGGAGGCAAGATCGCCGAAGCGGCCGCTCTCTATGAGGTTCTGCTCGAATCGGACCCTTCCGACGCCGATCTCTGGGGTTTCCTGAGCATTGCGCAGCTTCGCCTCGAAAGAACCTGCGATGCGCTGGCGAGTTGGCGCAAATGTCTTTCTTTCGGAGTGGCGGCCCCGTCCAAGCTTCGCAACATCGCCAATTTCCTGTTGGCCATGCGGCAGAGAATCGGCAGCGGAGCCGAGCCGGTCGAATTTCTGGACGGCCTCGATATCCCCGACTGGCCGGGAGGCCTGCCGCTCGACAAGGACAACAAAGCCATCGTCCTGGCGCTCGCCCGCTGCCTCATCGATTTCGATCGCCAAGAGCCGGCAGAACGGCTTCTCGAGAGCGCCCTTGCAGGCCTTCCGGATGATCCGGATCTGCTGGCCACCCTGACCCACGTCATGATCGCCGGCGGCAAGGCCGAGAAGGCGCTCGACCTCCTGCGCCCCCTGACTTCGGGCGCCCATCGTGAAAACGGCATGCTTCTCATCGTCCATGGAGCTGCCGCGACTGCGGCAAAGCGCCGTGAAGAGGCGGAAATCATCAGCCGGCGAGCTCGCGAGGCTGTTCCGGTATTCCTGTCCGCGAAGAAGCCGACTCAGCGCCTGCTGGTCGGTGTCCTGAACCGGGCCCCCAGATTCATCGGCAAGGCGCGCACGCCGAAAGACCTGCATTTTTCTCAAGGCCTGGCGGTGACTCTGCTCAAAGGCATGAACGACGTGTTCCGCCTGCTTTCGGTTTTCCCGCCCGAAGCCGGCAAAGAGGCTCTTGCCGGCCTCCCGCCGCCGGAAGTCATCTTCAACAACTGGGTCGCGCCCGAGATTCTATCGAAGGCCGGCGCACTTGAATTCATCTCCGACTATGCCGACGGCTTTGGCGTGCCGGTCATCAACCATCCGCGCGGGGTCTACCAGACTACCCGGCAACGCAATGCCGAACGCCTTGCGGGCATTCCGGATCTTGTCGTGCCGCGTGTTCTGCGTATCGTCAACGAGCCCGAAAGGCGCGAATTGCTGCCTGCGATGATCGGCGAGGAACTGGGCTTTCCGGTCATCATCCGCGACCCATTCACCCAGGTGGGTGGAAAAATGGTCAGGATCGGGACGCCGGACGAGCTTGCCGCCTACCTCTCGAAGGTGGAGCAGCCACAGCTCTATGCCATCGAATACTTTGACAATCCGGTGGCTCCCGGCGTCTATCGAAAGATCAGGGCGGCGGTGATCGGCGACGAGCTGCTGATCACCAACATACGCTTCGCCGTCCAGTGGAATGTTCATCTGGTCACGGACGCCGGAGAACGGCGCAAGGTGATGGCTTTCGATACCACGGGCAAGGCCGCCGCTCTTGCCCACGATATCCGGCGCCGCCCGGAAGAGACGCTCGGCAAGCCGGCCATGGCGGCGTTGCGCGAGGTCCGCGCGAGAACGCCTCTCGACTTCTTCGGCATCGATTTCGACATATTGCCGGACGGACGTCTCCTGTTCTTCGAAGCCAATGCCGCCATGTACTTCGGCTTCCGGACATTCGAAGAATTGCCCGAGACAATCCGCGCCCAGAAAGACGCCATCCGCCGGTTGTTCGAGACTCCGCCAGCGTCTTCCTCGAGAGCCTGTGCCGGATCAGCGCCGCCTGCGTAATCGATATGGCCCGATCAGGCCGCCTCGGCGCTCTGGGTGGCGAGCGCCCCATGCGCGTCGAGCGCCGCCTTGAGGCGCGGCCTGCCGCGCACATGGGCCGCCACCCTGGCGATACGAGGGCAGCGCTCGAGCAGCGCCCGCTCGGAGGGATGGGCCCAGAGCGTCAGCATGAACAGGTAGATGTCGGCGGCCGAGAAACTGTCGCCGAGGAGGAAGGGACCATCCTCGGCGAGGCGGTTCTCGAGCATCTCGAAGATTTCCAGACTGTGCTGCCCGCCTTTCCGGCGGATCACCGCGTTCTGCTCTTCGGTCTCGGCGAGAGACGAAGCGTCGAGAGCGAGATTGATATAGGGATAGAGATTGACGGCCATGAAGACGAGCAGCGAGAGATACTGGGCGTGATCATCGCTGCCGATCGAAGGCGCCAACCCTTTGTCGGGATGAGCATCGGTCAGGAACGCGACGATCGCCGCCGATTCGGCAATGGCACGGCCATCCGGCAGCCCGAGCGCGGGCACGAGGCCCAGCGGGCTGATCTCGCGGAATTCCGGCGCCCTCACCTGCTCCGGCGTCATCCACACATTTTGATAAGGAACATCAAGCTCTTCCAGAACGAGATGGGCGCTGAGCGAGCCCCAGCGCCTGACGTTGTACAGCTTGTACATCGGCTCCTCCTTATTCAGGCGGGAGCAGGACCTCGCGAAACCGGCCCCCTTTTCGCTCGTCCCGCGCCCAATGAAGCCTATTTGGACCTGCCGCGCAACGCCTGGATGACGATTGACGTGGGAAAACCCACAGGCGCCGAAAGTGCGGCGATGATGTATTCCGCGCCATGCGCTAAAATGGACCGATGGACAGCGGGCGGGCGGGCAGAGGCTTCTGCCGGGATTGCTTCAATCCGGCGAGCGAAGACGGCCGCCGCTGCCCCACCTGCCGCTCGCCCAGGCTGCTGCGCCATCCGGAGCTTCATCGCCTCACCACCGCCCATCTCGATTGCGACGCTTTCTATGCGGCAATCGAGAAGCGCGACGATCCGAGCCTGCGGGACAAGCCGGTCATCGTCGGCGGCCAGCACAGGGGCGTGGTGTCGACCGCCTGCTATATCGCGCGCATCAGGGGCGTGCGATCGGCGATGCCGATGTTCCAGGCCTTGCGCCTGTGCCCCGAGGCGACCGTCATCGCACCCGACATGGCCAAATATGCCGCGGTCGGCCGGGAGGTGCGCGCCCTCATGCTGGCGCTGACGCCGCTCGTCCAGCCATTGTCCATCGATGAAGCCTTTCTCGACCTCGCCGGCACCGAGCGCCTGCATGCGCGCAGTGCGGCCTATTCGCTGGCCCTGCTGGCGCAACGGATCGAGAAGGAGATCGGCATCACCGTCTCGATCGGCCTGTCGCACAATAAATTCCTCGCCAAGATGGCCTCCGACCTCGACAAGCCGCGCGGCTTCTCGGTGATCGGCCGGGCGGAGACGCTGGGCTTTCTCGCGGCGCGGCCGGTCAGCGCCATCTGGGGCGTCGGCAAGGCCATGCAGGCGGAGCTCGCCAAAGACGGCATCACCATGATCGCACAGCTCCAGACGCGCGAGAAGACCGACCTCATGAAGCGCTACGGAACGCTGGGAGCCAGGCTCTATCATCTGTCGCGCGGCGAGGACGCCCGTCACGTATCGCCTGACGACGACACCAAGAGCATCAGCGCGGAGACGACCTTCGACGAGGACATCAGCGACTACAAGGCGCTCGAGCGCATCCTCTGGCAGATGAGCGAGAAGGTGTCGCGGCGCGCCAAGAAGGATCGTCTCGCCGGCTCGACGATCACGCTCAAGCTCAAGACGGCCGACTTCAAGCTGCGGACACGCAATGCCTCCTTCAATGATGCGACCGTTCTGGCGGACCGCATATTCTCCGCGGCGCAGCCTCTGCTGAAGCGCGAGGCGACGGGCACGGCCTTCCGCCTCCTGGGGATAGGCATATCGCAACTGCGCGAGATCGACGCAAGCGAGCCCGAGGCGACGCTCGACGAGCGCCTGGCCACGCGCGCCAGGGCGGAGCATGCCGTGGACCGCCTCAGGGAAAAGTTCGGAAAAGGCGCCGTCGAGCGCGGCCTCCTCTTCGACCGCGAGGGCGAGAACGGCCGGTAACAAAACAACGCCGCAAATCCTCTTCACAGTATGATGATCAGCCAGCCCTTTGACGCCGAGGAAGCCCGAAATGGCAAAAGACATCACCTTCTACACGCACCCTTTCTCGCGCGGCCGCATCGTGCGCTGGATGCTGGAGGAGATCGGCAAGCCCTATGATACCGAGATCATGGACTTCGCCGACTTGAAGCTGCCCTCCTATCTGGCAATCAATCCGATGGGGAAAGTCCCGGCCATCCGCCATAAGGATACGATCGTGACCGAGGCGGCGGCGATTTGCGCCTTTCTTGCCGACGCCTACCCGCAGGCGGGGCTGGCGCCGCCGGCGGGCAGCGCGCTGCGCGGCCCCTACTACCGGTGGATGTTCTTTGGCGCCGGACCCGTCGAGCAGGCGGCCAGCATCCAGGCCCTGGGCTGGGAGGTGCCGCCCGATCGCCGCGGCATGATCGGCTGCGGATCGATGCGCGACGTCATGCATGCGCTCGAAGGCGCGCTCGGGAGCAGCGAATATCTTGCCGGTCCGGCCTTCACGGCCGCCGATCTCTATGTGGGTTCTCAACTCGGCTGGGGCATGATGACGGGCACGATCGAAAAACGTCCGGTATTCGAAACCTATGTCGCGCGGCTGCGCGAGCGGCCGGCCGCCAAGCGGGCCAACGCCATCGACGAAGAGCTCGGCGCCAGGCTCAGCGCGAAATCAAAAGGAGCGGGTTGAACCTCGCAGACTCATGTACCTGGCCGGCAGCCAGGGTCACTTGCAGCCGGTTTGATCGAGCAGCTCGAGCGAGGTCAGCTTGCCCGAGAGCACATAGTCGCCGTAATCGATCGCCAGCGTGCCGGCGACGCCGTTCTCATAGATCGGGAAGCTCATCTGGTAGCTCGGCAGCTCCTCGTCCGCGGTCTGCCCGGCGTCATATTCGTAGAAGGCGACCGACAACGGCCACGACGGCAGCGCCTGAAGCGCCTTGTCGACGGTCTTGTCGGCGCCCGGCTCCTTGCGCTTGCCGATGAAGGAGATCACCTTGTAGACCTTCGAGCCCGTGGCGCCGTCGTAGAGGATGCTGACATCGCGCGTCTCGCCCCGTTCGGCCGCTTCCATGAGGTGCTTCTGGTGCGCCATGGGAAACAGGACGCCGGGAGGCAGCTCGAACTGCTCGGGCTTCGGCTCGTCGATGACGCCCTTGCCGCCTTTGCCGCGGTCCGCGTCCATGTCGGCCTTGAGCCTGGTCTCGCTTTCCAGGCGATTGTTGATGAACTGCTTGTCGTCGAGCTGCAGCGACAGGCCGTCGCCCGATTCCCAGGAAGCGACCTGGTTGTCGAAAAGCTGGGTCTCGCCTTCCGTGGGCCGCATCTCCATGACACGGCGGAAGCTGGTGGACCATCCTTCGCAGGCCGATCCGGTGAGCTCCATCACCATGCGGCCGTCGGCGCCCGAAACATTGGATCCTTCCGACGAGCGCTCGAGCTTCAGATCATAGACGGCGCGATGCGGCCTGATATTCACCCCGGCCGTCGCGTTGCTGCCTAATGCCGCAAGGGCGGCAAAGCCCAACAGAAGGCTTGCACCGCGTCTGATCTGGTGTTTTCTAGTCGTTCCCATCCGATCCTCTTCAACCCGTTCTCTTAAGCCAAAACGGTAGTTCACAACAATGGCCCCTGTCTTACCGCGCCTTCTCGTCACCAGACGCCTGCCGCAGGAGGTCGAAAACCGCCTGGCCGGGGCCTACGCCGCGGAACTCAACGCCGACGACCATCCGATGAGCGAAGCGGAAATCCTGGCCGGCGCCAGTGGCAAGGACGCCCTCCTGATCACGCCCATGGACAAGTCCTTCGCCGCCGGCATCATTGCAAAACTGCCGCCCACGATCAGGATCATCGCGACATTTTCGGTGGGCTATGAGCATGTCGATATTGCGGCGGCGCGGCAGCGGAACATCGCCGTCACCAACACGCCGGACGTGCTGACCGACGCCACGGCCGACATCGCCCTCCTGCTCCTGCTGGGCGCGGCGCGCGGCGCCTATTGGGGCGAGCGCATGGTGCGCGAGGACAAGTGGACATCGTGGTCGCCGACGGCGCCCCTGGGATACGACGTGAGCGGCAAGCGGCTGGGCATACTGGGCATGGGCCGCATCGGACAGGCGGTCGCCCGGCGGGCCCGCGGCTTCGACATGGAGCTCCACTATCACAACCGCCATCCGGTGGCGGCCGAGCTCGCCCACGGGGCGCGATATCATGCCGAGCTCGACCGGATGCTGCCCCATTGCGATTTCCTGTCGATCAACTGCGCCTCGACGCCGCAGACGCGTGGCCTCGTGGACGAGAAGCTGATCGCCAGGCTTCCGGACGGCGCCATCATCGTCAATTCGGCGCGCGGCGACATCGTCGACGACGACGCGCTCATCGCCGGCCTCGCCTCTGGCAAGCTTGCCGCCGCCGGCCTCGACGTGTTCCGCAACGAGCCGAAGATCGATCCGCGCTACCGTACTCTCGACAACGTCTTCCTGCTGCCGCATCTCGGCAGCGCCACGCGCGACACGCGCATCGCCATGGGCATGCGGGCCGCCGACAATCTCGATGCCTTTTTCGCCGGGCGGAAGCCGGCCGATCTTCTGACCTGACCACAACAAAGGAGAGCTAGACCATGAGCCAGATCGACAAGAAGCTTGCCGGACTCGGGATCACCCTGCCGACGCCGGCGAAGCCCGTCGCCAACTATGTCGGCTGGGTCAAGACGGGGAATCTCGTCTATACGGCCGGCCAGGTGCCGCTCAAGGACGGCAAGCTCGAATATCAGGGCAAGGTCGGCAAGGACTTCACCGTCGAGGACGCGGCCAGGGCGGCGCGCCTGTGCGCCATCAATATCGTAGCCCAGCTCAAGGATGCCTGCGCGGGCGATCTCGACAGGGTGAAGCGCATCGTCAAGCTGGTCGGCTTCGTCAACGGCACGCCCGAATTCACCGATCACCCGAAGGTGGTCAACGGCGCCTCCGACCTGATGGTCGAGATCTTCGGCGACAAGGGCAAGCATGCGCGCTCGGCGGTAGGCTCCGGCTCGCTGCCGCTCAATGTCGCCGTCGAGGTCGAGGCGATCGCCGAGGTCGAGTAGGCGATGCAGCGCACGTCCGCCTTGCCCGATCTGGCCTGGCTGACGGCCAGGCCGATCGCGCATCGCGGGCTGCATGACGCGAAGCGCGGGATCGTCGAGAACAGCGCCAGCGCCTTCGCGGCGGCGATCGAGGCCGATTACGCCATCGAATGCGACCTGCAGCTGTCCCGCGACGGCGAGGCCGTGGTCTTCCACGACGAGACGCTGGACCGGCTCATGGAGGCGGGCGGCCTCGTCGCCGCCCATTCTGTCGCCGAGCTGAAGGCCATGGCCTTCCGCGAAGGCTCCGACCGCATCCAGACCCTGGGCGAGTTCCTCGCCCAGGTCCGGGGGCGGGCGCCGCTGGTGATCGAGCTCAAGAGCCCATGGAACGGCAACGAGGCCCTGGTGCGCCGCGCCATCGCGGTGGTCCGCGGCTATCATGGGCCTTTCGCGCTGATGTCCTTCGATCCCAAGGCGGTCGAGCTGGTGCGCAGGATCGCCCCCGATGTCGCGCGCGGAATCGTGGCCGACCAGACGACGCATTCGGATTATGACAGCCTCCCGGCGGCGGAGCGGTCGCGCCTGCGCGAGCTCGCCCATCTGCCCGAGACCGAGCCCGACTTCATCTCGTATCATTTCCGCGACCTGCCCTTCCCGCCCGTCACGCGTTTTCGGCAGACCCGCCGGCCGGTGATCACCTGGACCATTCGCAGCCGGCAAGATGCTGCCACAGCCCGGCGCTATTCAGACCAGATCACTTTCGAGGGTTTTCGCGCCTGAGCCGGCCTCTGCCATGAAGATCGAGATCGTCCCGAGCCTGCTCCAGATCGAGGCCGAAGCCTGGAATGCTTGCGCCAATCCGTCAGGAAATCCGTTCAACCCATTCATTTCCCACGAGTTTCTCTCCGCTCTTGAGATTTCGGGTTCGGCCACGCGCAAAACCGGCTGGCTGGGCCGGCATCTCGTCCTGCGTGATGAGGAGGATCGCGTCCTCGGCGTCGCACCGGCCTATCTCAAATCGCACAGCATGGGCGAGTATGTTTTCGATCATGCCTGGGCCGACGCGTTCGAGCGTGCCGGCGGACGTTATTACCCGAAACTTCAGGTCTCGGTTCCGTTCACGCCGGTCACCGGTCCGAGGCTCCTGGCGCCGGGCAAGGAGTTGCGCGAGCTCCTCCTCGACGGGCTCAGGCAGCTGGCTTCGAAGAGCGGCGCCAGCTCGGTCCATATCACCTTCATGCCGGAAGAAGCGTGGCGCGAGCTCGGCCAGGCGCCCTGGCTCAGACGCACCGACACGCAGTTCCACTGGTTCAACCAGGGATACGGCACGTTCGACGCGTTCCTGGACGGCCTGTCGTCACGGAAGCGCAAGAATATACGCAAGGAGCGGCAAACGATCTGCGACCTCGGAATCCAATTCGATCACCTGACGGGTCGCGCCATCACCGAAGCCCACTGGGATGCTTTCTTCGCCTTCTACATGGATACCGGCTCGCGCAAATGGGGCAGCCCTTATCTGACGCGGCCTTTCTTCAGCCTCATCGGCGAGAGCATGGCGGAGCGCATCCTTCTGATCATGGCCCGGCGCGGCGGGAAATTCATCGCCGGCGCCCTCAATTTCATGGGGTCGGACGCGCTGTACGGACGCAACTGGGGGGCCATCGAGCATCATCCCAACCTGCATTTCGAAACCTGCTACTATCAGGCCATCGAATTCGCCATCGCCCACAAGCTGGCGCGCGTCGAGGCGGGCGCCCAGGGGCCGCACAAGCTGGCCCGCGGCTATATGCCGAAAAGCACCCACAGCCTGCATTACCTGGCGCATCCGGGCCTCGCCCGGGCAGTGGCCGACTATCTCGAGCATGAGCGCCGTGCGGTCGCCGAGGACCAGAGCGCTCTTGCCGAGCACGCGCCGTTCAGGAATGCTGGCGAGGACGATTTCTGACGCCTGTTCAGCCGATGGAGCTTCTCATGTCCGCATATGATCCCAACAACATCTTTGCCAAGATCCTGCGCGGCGAAATCCCGTCCATCAAGGTCTATGAGGACCCGGACACGGTCGCCATCATGGATATCATGCCGCAGGTCGACGGCCATGTGCTGGTCATTCCGCGCGCGCCGTCACGCAACCTGCTCGATGCCGATCCCGCGATCTTCAAGCCGCTCTTCGGGACGGTCCAGGTCATGGCACGTGCGGTGCAGCAGGCGTTCAATGCCGGGGGCGTCCTCGTCAAGCAGTTCAACGAGGAAGCCGCGGGCCAGACGGTCTTCCATCTGCATGTCCATGTGATGCCGCGCAAGGCCGGCGAGGCCCTGCGCCCGCATGGCGGCAGGATGGCCGACCAGGCCGTGCTCGCGAGACATGCGGAACTGATCAAGCAGGCGCTGAACTCGCCGCAAGGTTGAACCGCAGGGCCGTCGCGGCAGCCGATCCGCCGGCCCCGACGTCAGTTCAGCTTCTCTTTCTTCCTTGGCGTGCGGCGCGGCTTGCCCGTCCTGCTCTGGGTCAAGGCCTTGCGGTCCGGCGGCCTGGGCAAGGCCTTCTCCTCGTCGCGGCTGAGATACTGGAAGTGCAACCGCCCTTCGTCCTCCCCGGTCTTCTCGAGGAGGACCCGCACCGTGCCGCCCTTGGCGAGCTTGCCGAACAGCACCTCGTCGGCCAGCGGCTTCTTCACATATTCCTGGATGATGCGGGCCAGCGGCCTGGCGCCCATCTGCTGGTCGTAGCCCTTGTCGGCCAGCCAGTTGGCCGCTTCCTCGGAGAGCTCGATATTGATCTGGCGCTCGGAGAGCTGCGCCTCGAGCTCGAGGACGAACTTTTCGACGACCTTGCGCACGATCTCGGGCGGCAGATGGTCGAAGGGAATGATGGCGTCGAGCCGGTTGCGGAACTCGGGCGAGAACATCCGGTTGATCGCCTCCTGATCGTCGCCCTCGCGCGTCGTGCGGGTGAAGCCGAAGGCCGCCTTGGCCAGATCCTGCGCGCCGGCATTGGTGGTCATGATCAGGATGGTGTTGCGGAACTCGACCGTCTTGCCGTTGTGATCGGTGAGCTTGCCGTGATCCATCACCTGCAGGAGGATGTTGAAGAGGTCGGGATGCGCCTTCTCGATCTCGTCCAGCAGCAGCACGCAATAGGGGTTCTGGTCGACGCCGTCGGTGAGGAGGCCCCCCTGGTCGAAGCCGACATAGCCCGGGGGCGCGCCGATGAGCCGCGACACCGAGTGGCGCTCCATATATTCCGACATGTCGAAGCGCAGAAGCTTCACGCCGAGGACGTCGGCCAGGCGCTTGGCGACCTCGGTCTTGCCGACGCCGGTCGGCCCCGAGAACAAATAGCAACCGATCGGCTTTTCGGGCTCGCGCAGGCCGGCCCGGGCGAGCTTGATGGCGCCGGCGAGCGCGCCGATGGCGCGGTCCTGACCGAAGACCATCCGCTTCAGTTCCTTGTCGAGCTCGCGCAGCACGGTCGCATCGTCCTTGGACACCGTCTTGGCGGGGATGCGCGCCATGGTGGCGACGGTTTCCTCGATCTCGGGAACCCCGATCACCGCCTTGCGCTTGTTCTCCGGCAGAAGCATGAGCGAGGCGCCAGTCTCGTCGATGACGTCGATCGCCTTGTCGGGAAGCTTGCGGTCGCTCATGTAGCGCGCCGAAAGCTGCACCGCCGTCTCGATGGCGTCGTCCGTATAGCGGACCTTGTGGAACTCCTCGAAATAGGGCTTCAGGCCCTTCAGTATCTTGACCGCGTCCTCGACGGAGGGCTCGTTCACGTCGATCTTCTGGAAGCGGCGCACCAGCGCCCTGTCCTTCTCGAAATGCTGGCGGTATTCCTTGTAGGTGGTCGAGCCGATGCAGCGCAGGTTGCCGCCGGCGAGCGCCGGCTTGAGAAGGTTGGACGCATCCATGGCGCCGCCCGAGGTGGCGCCCGCCCCGATCACCGTATGGATCTCGTCGATGAACATGATGGCGCCCGGCTGGCGCTCGATCTCCTTGATCACCGCCTTGAGACGCTCCTCGAAATCGCCGCGATAGCGGGTGCCGGCGAGGAGCGCTCCCATGTCGAGCTGGTAGATGGTGCAGTCCTTGAGGACGTCGGGAACCTCGCCGTTGACGATGCGCCGGGCGAGGCCCTCGGCGATCGCGGTCTTGCCGACGCCCGGGTCGCCGACGAAGAGCGGATTGTTCTTCTGCCGCCGGCACAGGATCTGGATGGTGCGGTTGACTTCCTGCTCGCGCCCGATCAGGGGATCGACATGGCCGTCGGCCGCCTTCTTGTTGAGGTCGACGCAATAGGCTTCGAGCGCATCGGCCTCGTTCTTCTTCTTGCCGTCGCCGGTCTCGCCTTCGCCGTTCTGCTGGTCCTGCTCGACGCCGCGGGCCGGGCGCGAGTCGGAGAGGCCGGCCCGCTTGGCGATGCCGTGCGAGATGTAATTGACCGCGTCATAGCGGGTCATGTCCTGCTCCTGCAGGAAATAGGCGGCGTGGCTCTCGCGCTCGGCGAAGATGGCGACCAGCACGTTGGCGCCCGTTACCTCGTCGCGGCCGGACGACTGGACATGGATCACGGCGCGCTGGATGACGCGCTGGAAGCCGGCGGTCGGCTTCGATTCCTTGACGTTGTCGACGATGAGGTTGGCGAGCTCGTTGTCGATATAGCTCTCGAGGTTGCGGCGCAGGATGTTGATGTCGACGCTGCAGGCGCGCATGACCGCGGCGGCGTCCTTGTCGTCGGTGAGGGCGAGAAGCAGATGCTCGAGCGTCGCATATTCGTGGCTGCGCTCATTGGCGATCGCGAGCGCGCGATGGAGAGCCTTCTCTAGACTGCGGGAGAATGTGGGCACTCTCGTGAGCTCCTATTCCTTTTCCATTGTGCATTGTAGCGGATGTTGGTGCTTGCGCGCAAAGTCCATCACTTGCGTCACCTTCGTCTCCGCGATCTCGAATGTGTAGACGCCGCATACGCCGACCCCTTTCTGATGGACATGCAGCATGATGCGGGTGGCCTCGTCCCTGCCCTTGTTGAAGAACCGTTCCAGCACGACGATGACGAACTCCATGGGCGTGTAGTCGTCGTTCAGCAGAAGGACCTTGTACAGCGACGGCTTCTTCGTCTTGGGCGACGTCCGGGTGATGACGCCCGTCTGTCCATTGTCGTGTTTCGAGTCTCGCTGGCTCATGAGCCCAATTATATATGCGCTGGGAGCCCAAATGGGAGAGGTTAAAGGCGGCGATTTTGCGTCATCCGTCAACTTCCGCCGCATGGCTCGCCGGGCGCAGACCAAAACACGCCAATCCGGCGCCTTTCGCCAGGCACGAGCCCAAAAAGGAAAACCCGGAGACGAGCGTCCCCGGGCCCAAAAAGCCTGAACTGAAATCCAGACTTACTTTGTCACTTTCGGCGCAACGCCGGCGAACTTCGACTCGAAGGGCTTGTAGGCCTCCTTGGCGGTCGCGAGATAGAGCTCGCCGAACTTGTTGATCTGGCCGAGGAACGCCTCGTAGGCCTCCTTGGCATAGCCCTGCTGGACCTCGAGAGCCTTGTCGAACGACTTGGCCGAGGTCGCCTTCTCGAAAGCCTCGGTGCCGCGTTCGAACGACTTGCGCGAGAAGTCGACGGCTTCGGCGGTGATCGTCTGGAAGCCTTTGCTCACGGCCGTGGCAGAGGCGACATAAGCATCGACGCTGTCCTTGCCGAGAGCCTGGAAATCTTCGAACGACTTGATCATAGGGGAAATCTCCTGATGAATGGGATCGGTTGCTCAATCTTGATGCAGGGCAATATATGCAGTGCACAATGAATGTCAAGATTTATCTTGCACTGCACAAAAACATTCGTGTGCAAAATTTTTCAACTTTACAAAATAGTAAGCCGGCCTGGGCGAAATTTCGCTTGAAACCGGCAATCGGCTGGCTAGGATTAAAAGCGGAATCCACGGGCTTTCCAAAATTTGGGTCCGATTCCGTCGCCAAGTAGCGTAAGAATAGATAAAGGAAGCGGATTCGATCCGCCTCAGGGGAATTGAAGATGGTGTTGACGGCCCTTCGCCACATGATGGTCAGCCTTGCGCTGGTGCTTGCCGTAAGCGCAGGCGGAATCGACGGCGCAGCCGCAAGACCGAAGTTCTCGGCGCTCGCCGTCGATGCGAGGACGGGGGACATCCTGTTCGCAAGCGATCCCGACGGCCTGCGCCATCCCGCCTCCCTCACCAAGGTGATGACCCTCTATATCCTGTTCCAGGAAATGAAAGCCGGCCGGCTCACGCTCGACAGCCGCCTCACCGTCTCGCGCCATGCCGCCGGCCGTCCGCCGACCAAGCTCGGGATCAAGGCCGGCAAGACGATCAGCGTCGATGATGCGATCAAGGCGCTCGTCACCCTGTCGGCCAACGACGTCGCGGTCGCCGTGGGCGAGAATATCGAGGGCAGCGAAGCCGCTTTCGCCCGGCGGATGACGCGCACGGCGCGCGCGCTCGGCATGTCGCGCACCACGTTCCGCAATGCCTCGGGGCTGCCCGATCCCAAGCAGGTCACGACGGCGCGCGACATGGCGACGCTCAGTCTCAGGGTGCAGCGCGATTTCCCGCAATACTACCCCTATTTCCGCACCACCTCGTTCAAGTATGGCAAGCGCACGATCCGCAGCCACAACCGCCTCCTCAAGCGCTTCAAGGGCACCGACGGCATCAAGACGGGCTATATCAGGGCATCCGGCTTCAACCTCACGACCTCCGCCCAGCGCGGCAAGAAACGGATCATCGGCGTGGTCATGGGCGGCCGCACCGGACGGTCGCGCGACAACTACATGATCGCGATGCTCAACAAGGCCTTTCCCAAATGCACCGACGGAACGGCACTGGCCATGGCCGTCGAGGGCACGAGTCCCAAGCTCACCGACACCGAAGTGAAGGTCGCTGAATCGGACGAACGGGACGCCGAAGCGAGCGCCAAGCGCGTCAAGAAGCGCCACACCGGAAAGGCGGCCCAGACGGAGGAGCCCGAAGGCGACACTGAGGGCTTCGACAATGAGGAACTCGCGGAACAGGCCGAAAGTGCCGCCAACCTGCCCGGCACCACCTTCGCCAATGTGACCGCCGACCAGGCCGGCCTGGCGCGTGTCTCGGGCGAGGTCGCCAATCCCGATAGTGCTCCGCAGCAGCTGGCCTCGGCGGCGCCGGCCGAGCTTCCCTTCAAGGTCAAGAAGCCCGGCGATACGCCTGGCGGCAAGGTCATCGTGGCTTCCGTGCTCTCGACCTGGAACATTCAGATCGGAGCCTATCCGACGAAGCAGGCCGCGCAGGACGCCCTCTATACGGCGCGCAAGATCAGCCCCAAGCTCTTCGCCGACAAGCAGGCCTTCACGGTCGAAGTGAGGAAGGGCCAGGAGACGGAGTTCCGCGCCCGCATGTCCGGCTTCGACGCCAAGACCGCCAAAGGTGCCTGCAAGACGCTGTCGCGCAAGGGCGTCGATTGCGCGCCCCTGGCACCGGAAGGCTAAAGCAGCACGTCCTTGGCCTGGTTGATCTTGGCGGCGAGGTAGTCGGACCCGCCATGATCGGGATGGAATTCCTTCATCAGCCGGCGATGCGCCGCGCGGACGTCGTCGGTCGTGGCGCCCTCCTGAAGCCCGAGCACCGCCAGCGCCTCGGCGCGGCCCATCGTGCCCGACGGCGCGCCGCCGGTGCGGTGCGGGCCGGCCTGCCAGGCCTCGCGCCAGCCCGCCTTGCTGCGGTCGAGCCATGCCTCGAGCAAGGCGCGGCTCTGGTCGTTGACGGTGGTGCATTGCTGGTGGAGCTGCCGCAGCTCGACGTCGCCGAGCGCCGAAAGGCGTCGGCCCTTGAACGGCCCGGCGAGCACGGTTCCCTCCATGCGCCCGCTGTCGTGATCGAGCTCCATGGCGAGCAGGCCCGTCGCGACGTGCGAACGCTGGCCGGCCGATTTCTGACCCCAGGGGAAGCTGCCGGGAAACAGACCCGATTTGCCCAGAAGTCCCAGTCCGAGGATGAACAGCGGGATGGCGGCGTTGAAGGTGCCGCGCAAGGTGAGGAAGCCGGCAATGGCGATGAGGGCAAAGCCGCCCGCCTTGCGGGCGACGCCGGCGACCTGGGTGGCCGGCGTCGAGACGAACTGGCGCAGGAGCCAATAGCCGCCGACGGCGATCACCAGCGCAATCACGAGATTCAGCATCAGCGATTATCGCAACTGTTCGAGGAGAAGGCGAGCGGTGCCGCCCTTCTCCCTGGAATGGTCGGCGAGCGCTTCGCGTCCGCCCGCGGCATAGACCGCGACCGCCGCCAAGAGATCGCGCAGCTGCCGTGCGGAAGACGCATCGAGGCGGAAATAGGCGCCGCGCGTCAATCGCGCGATCTCGCGATAGGCTTCCCGGGTCACGCCGTCATTGCCTTCCTGGAACATGAAGAGCGGCACGTTGAGAAGTCCGATCTCGCCCGCCATCCGGCACAGGCGGTCGACATTCTCCTCCATCGCATCGCCGACATAGACGGCGGCATTGATCCTGCCCTCGGCGGCCATGCGGCGGATGTGGTTCAGCACCTTGCCGATCTGGGTGTTGCCGCCCCGGCAGTCGACGCCGGTCATCATGCGCGCCAATGCCGATGGCTCGCTCACCCATCTGGAGGCGCGGCATTCGTTGAATCCGCGGAAATAGACGAGCTGGACGTCGAGACCGCCGATCCTCTCGGTCTCGATGAACATCTCGCTCTGGATCTGCAGCGCCCGGTCCCAGGTCGGACGCCGGCTCATGGTCGCGTCCATGGCGAAGATCAGCCGGCCACGCTCGCCGGCGCCCCTTTTGGCCGGCGGCATGCGCCTGACCTGCTCGAGGAAGGATGAGACATCCTCCGCGGCCGAAACCTCAGTCTGTGCCGCGCCGGTCCTGACCGGCGCGTTGGATTTGGCGTCCGCCATCTCCGCCGCCCTCCTCAAAGCGACGTTACAGATAGGCAAGCCTAGCATAATTCAAAGGATTATTTTGCGGGAACGACATGGACGGCGGTCCCGCCCGCCGGGCAGCGCCGCCACCGGCCGGGCTCATTCATGGCCCCGCTCGCCGCTTCCCATGCTCATCAGCGCGGCATTGCCGCCGGATGCCGTGGTATCGATCGAGCAGACGCGCTCGGTGGCGAAGCGATGCAGGTAGTGCGGACCACCGGCCTTGGGACCGGTGCCCGAAAGGCCCTCGCCGCCGAAGGGCTGGACCCCGACGACGGCCCCGATCTGATTGCGGTTCACATACATGTTGCCGACCCTGACACGGGCGCGGACTTCCTCCACCGTCGTCTCGATGCGGGTATGGAGGCCAAGGGTCAGGCCGAAGCCCGTGGCATTGATGGCGTCGCAGACTTCGCCCAGACGGTCGCCGGCGAAGCGCACCACGTGGAGAATGGGACCGAAGACCTCACGCTTGAGAAGCGCGAGCGAGGATATCTCATAGGCCGCCGGCGAGACGAAGGTTCCAGCCCGCGCCGCCGCGGGCAACTGCATGTCGAGGATGGTCCTGGCCTCCCTCGCCATGCGCGCCTTGTGCTCGGCGAGCGCGCGGCGCGCATCCTCGTCGATCACCGGGCCGACATCGGTTGCGTAGTCCAGGGGGTCACCGATGGTGAGCTCCGCCATGGCGCCCTCGAGCATCGGTATGAGCCTGCCCGCCACGTCGTCCTGGACGAAGAGCAGCCGCGCCGCCGAACAGCGCTGTCCGGCACTGTCGAAAGCGGAAGCGAGCACGTCGCGCACCGCCTGCTCGGGAAGCGCGGAAGAATCGACGATCATCGCGTTCATGCCGCCGGTCTCGGCGATGAGCGGCAGGATGGCGCCGTCGCGGGCGGCGATGGCGCGGTTGATGATCGCGGCGGTCTCGTTGGATCCGGTAAAGGCGACGCCCGAGAGCGCCGGATGGCTCAAGAGGACCTTGCCGATGCGCGCCCCGTCGCCCGGCAGGTAATGCAGCACGTCCGGCGGGACTCCCGCCTCATGCAGGAGCCTCACCGCCGCGCCGGCGATCAGCGGCGTCTGCTCCGCCGGCTTGGCGATGACCGCATTGCCGGAAGCGAGGCCTGCCGCCACCTGGCCGGTGAAGATGGCGAGCGGGAAGTTCCAGGGACTGATGCAGGCGAAGACACCGCGGCCATGCAGGGAAATCTCGTTGGCCTCGCCGGTCGGACCCGGCAAAAGCTGCGACGCTTCGAATTCCCGGCGTGCCCGCTCGGCGTAGTAGCGCAGGAAATCGACCGCCTCGCGCAGATCGGCCTGCGCGTTGTCGAGCGTCTTGCCGGCTTCGCGGACGAGAAGCGCCATGAACCGCGCCGTGTGGGCTTCGTAGAGATCGGCGGCCTTCTCCAATATGGCCGCGCGCGCAGCACCTCCCTGGAGGTCCCAGGCGGCGTTCGCCTTTGCGGCATCGGCCAGCGCCCTGGCGACGGCCTTATCGTCGGCCTCGGCCACCTCGCCTACCATGACGCCGCGGTCGTGCGGCGAGGTGATCGCACGCACCGGGCCGCCTCTGGCGGGCTTGCCGCCGACCAGGGCTTCGGCTCTTGCCGGCGTTGCCAGCACCTTGCCGATCCCGGCCAGCAGGGTCTCGCGCGTGCCGTCGTCCCACAGGGCATAGCCCCTGGAATTGACGCGCGGCGCCAGGATGTCGCGCGGCAAGGGAATGCGGGGATGCGGGATGGAATTGAGGCTGCGAACCTGCTCGATCGGGTCGGCGATGATCTCGCCGATCGGGGCCTCGTCGTCGGCGAGGCGGTTGACGAAGGAGGTGTTGGCGCCGTTCTCGAGGAGCCGGCGCACCAGATAGGCGAGCAGGTCCTCATGGCTGCCGACCGGCGCATAGATGCGGCAAGGCTGGCGCATCCGGGGGATGCGGGCCACTTCCTCGTAAAGCGCCTGGCCCATGCCATGGAGGCGCTGGAACTCATAGGCGCGGTCGTCGCCCGCCATCACCGCGATCGCGGCGAGCGAGTGGGCGTTGTGCGTCGCGAATTGCGGATAGAAGACGTCGCGGCGCGACAGGAGATACCTGGCGCAGGCGAGATAGCTGACGTCGGTCGACACCTTGCGGGTGAAGAGCGAATAGTTCTCCAGACCCGCTTCCTGGGCGCGCTTGATCTCGGTGTCCCAATAGGCGCCCTTAACCAGGCGCACGGGCAGCTTGCGCCCGGCCTGGCTCGCGAGATCGGCGAGCCATTGCAGCACCGGCCTGGCGCGCTTGCCATAGGCCTGGACGGCGAGGCCGAGGCCGTTCCAATCCCTGAGGGCGGGTTCATGCGCCAGTCTGCCGAAGAGCTCGAGCGACAGATCGAGCCGGTTGACCTCCTCGGCGTCGATGGTGAGACCGAGGTCGAGCGCCTTGGCCTGGCGGGCGAGATCGGCCACCCGCGGCAGGAGCTCGGCCATGACGCGGGCTTCCTGCTTCTCCTCGTAGCGCGGATGGAGGGCCGAGAGCTTCACCGAGATCGACGGCTTGCCGAATATGCCGTCGGCCCCTCCCGGACCGGCACGGCGGCCGACGACGGCGAGCGCGTCCCGATAGGCGTCGAGATAGCGGCGCGCGTCTTCGGCCGTGAACGCCGCTTCACCCAGCATGTCGAAGGAGAAGCGGTAGTTCTGGGCCTCGAGAGGCTTCGCGATATCGAGGGCTTCGTCGATGGTGCGCCCAAGCACGAACTGCTTGCCCATGATGCGCATCGCATGCTTCATCGCGTTGCGGATGAAGGGCTCGCCGGAGCGCGACACGAAGCGCTTGAGATAGCTGCCGATGTCGGTGGTGGTGCCGCGGCCGAGCTCGACGAAGCGTCCGGTGAGCATCAGGCCCCAGGCCGAAGCGTTGACGAAAAGCGATTCCGACCGGCCGACATGACGCTCCCATTGCTTGCCGCCGATCTTGTCGGCGATGAGCTTGTCGGCCGTCTCGCCGTCCGGGATGCGCAGGAGCGCTTCGGCCAGGCACATGAGCACCACGCCCTCTTCGGAGGACAGCGAATATTCCTGCATGAAGGCGTCGATGCCGCCCTGCTGGCGGCGTCCGGCGCGCACCGCGGCGACCAGCTGGCGGGCGAGCTCGGCGACCTGGCGCGATTGCTCCGCCGACAGTTCGGCCTCGGCGCTCAACGACTTGACGAGAGGAGCTTCGTCCGCAAAGAGAAGCTGCGAGATCGGGGCGCGGCTGGGAAGGGCTGGAGATGTGGTCATGATGCCGGGTATGGTTGAAAGTGCGCCACTGGTTAGCACCTCTCCCGCAAATCCGAAATGACCCTCAGGATCGTCCGTAACATTTCAGACCTGCGCCGGGAAACGGCGGCCTGGCGCGGGCAGGGGCTGGCCAGCGCCGTCGTGCCGACCATGGGCGCCCTGCATCAGGGGCATATCAGCCTGGTGCATGAGGGTCTCAAGCGCGCCGACCGGGTCGTCACCACGATCTTCGTCAATCCCCGGCAGTTCGCGGCGCATGAGGATCTGGGCCGTTATCCGCGCACCGAGATCTCGGATGTGGCGCAGCTCGACGAGGCCGGCGCGCATCTGGTCTTCGCGCCAGCCCCGGACGAGGTCTACCCGCCGGGCTTCGCCACCAGCGTCGTCATGGCGGGGCCCGCCAAGGCGGGGCTCGAGGACAAATACAGGCCGCATTTCTTCGACGGCGTCGCCACCGTCGTGGCCAAGCTCTTCACCCAGTCCGCCGCCGACTTCGCCATGTTCGGCGAAAAGGACTATCAGCAGCTCCTCGTGGTCAGGCGCATGGCGCGCGATCTCGACCTGCCGATCGAGGTGGTCGGCGTGGCGACGGTGCGCGAGGCGAGCGGGCTCGCTCTGTCCTCGCGCAACGCCTATCTGAGCAAGGCCGAGCATCATCTGGCGGCGACACTCTATCAGACCTTGAGCCGGGCGGCGGTCAAGATCAGGGCGGGACAGAAACCGACGCGCGCCACGGCGGCGGCGCGGCGGGCTTTGACCACCCGCGGTTTCCGGGTCGACTATGTTGCCGCCCGCAACGCCGAAACGCTGGCGCTGCCGCGCTCGACGGACGAGCCGATCAGGCTGCTTGCGGCGGTCTGGCTCGGCGCCACCCGGCTCATCGACAATGTCGCGGTTTGAGTCTCCGACCGTCAGAGCTTCTTCGCCAGGATCAGCCGGCCCCCGCTCCCGAAGCCGAGCCGGTCGTAGAAGGCTTTGAGGTCATGAGCTTCCTGGGCATGGGGCGTGACGGTCACCTGATAGAAGCCGGCGCCGCGCTGCCTGAGGAAGTCTTCGACCGCCAGGACGAGCCGCCGCGACAGGCCTTTGCCCCGCCATTCGGGCAGCACATAGAGGTCGCCCATCTCGCCGCCCCAGCCGTATTCGATGCCGAATTCGAGCGATATGGTCGCGACGCCGACGGCGCGCCCGGCGCTCACGGCGACGAAGAGGCCGCAATTGTCGAGTCCCGCCATGACCGTCGTGTGGCGCCGGATCACCTCATCGGGCGTGTCGAAGCCTTCCTCGCGGAAGAAGCGGATGAGAAGGTCGCAAGCCTCGCCCAGATCGTCGCCGCCGGCGAGCCTGCGGATCGACAGCCCGCTCACAGGAGGCCGAGCTCGATCAGCTCCCTGCGCATCTTGGGGGGAATGTCCTTGCCGCGCTCGCTCCTAGGCAGGTCGCGGGGGGTGTCCTCGTCCTTGAGATAGCGCCAGCCCTGGAAGGCCCGCCGCGGCATGGGCTGTACCGGCACCACCTGGTGCTTGAACTCGATGCGGCAGCGCTCGATGCCATCCTTGCCGGTCACCGGAACGAGATCGGCGATGGGTGTGCGGCACAGGACGATACCGCGGATGACCCAATAGAGCGAGCCGCCGGGCAGGATCTCCTCCTTGCGGCGCGGAAACATGCGCGTGGTATGGCTGAACTTGTCGCGGCCGGCCTTCGCATCCTTGAGCCAGCGATACATGTCGTCGATATCCTCGCTACCGACGGAGAGCTTGATGATATGGAGAGGCATTGATCGGGGTCGTTCTTTGAAACCAGGCATAATATGCTACGATCCGGCCAGGCGGCAAACGGCGGCAGCGCGGTTTTCCGCAAATGCTGTGAATAACCGGGAGATTGACCATGAGCGTCGCCAAAGTCATCGAACTCACCAGTGCCTCTGCCAAAAGCGTCGAAGACGCCATCGAACAGGGCGTCAAGCGCGCCGACCAGACGCTCGATCAGGTCGAAGGAGTCTGGGTGCAGGACATCAAGGCCACGGTGAAGAACGGCAAGATCGCCGAATGGCGGGTCAACATGAAAGTGACCTTCCTGCTCAAGGACTAGCTTCAGTCGATTTCCGCCTGCGGGATCGTCCAAGGCTCATCGATCGCCGCCTCCTTCCAGGCCCGGAAAGCAGGGGTGGCAAGGATCGCCTCCATATAGGCGCGGCTCTCGCCGGACACCCTTACGTCGTAGGTGTCGAAGCGGGTCACGACGGGCGCGAACATCGCATCCGCATTGCCGAAGGAGCCGAACAGGAACTTTCCCTTCCGTCCATGGGCCCTGCGGCATTCGCGCCATAGCGCGTCGATGCGCGCGACGTCGGCCTTTGCCGCTTCGCCGATCGGTGCCGCCTTGCGCGGCCGGCGCAGGTTCATCGGGCAGGCGTTTCTCAGCGCGGCGAAACCGCTGTGCATCTCGCTCGCCGCCGAACGCGCCGCGGCCCGGGCGGCCTTGCCTTCCGGCCAGAGCTTCTTCTCGGGAAACAGCTCGGCCAGATATTCGAGGATGGCGAGAGAGTCCCACACCGCGAGCCTCCCGTGGCGCAGGACGGGAACCTTCCCGGCTCCGGAATGCTCGACGATGCGCTTCCTGCTTTGCGGCTGGTAGAGCGGGATGACGGTTTCCTCGAAGGGAATGCCGGCCATGGCGAGGGCCATCCACGGCCGCAGCGACCAGGACGAATAGTTCCTGTTGCCGATGACGAGATGGAGCTTCGCCAAGGCGGGCCTCCTCACCTGCTCTTCTTGTCCGCAAGCTTCTCGACGGGACCGCCCGCGTCCTTCCAGGCCGTGAAGCCGCCCGCCAGGTTCCTGACCGGCTTCAGGCCCATGGCCTGCAGAGCCTGCGTCGCCAGGAGCGAGCGCCAGCCCGAAGCGCAGTGGACGATGAAGGTCTTGTCCTCGGCGAAGATGGGCTTGTGATAGGGGCTTTCCGGATCGACCCAGAATTCCAGCATGCCGCGCGGCGCGTGGAACGAGCCCGGAATACGGCCTTCGCGCTCGATTTCGCGGATATCGCGGATGTCGACGATCACGACGTCGGGATTTCCGGCGAGCGCCTTGGCGTCGGCCGCCGCAATGCTCTCGACCTCGGCTTCGGCTTTCGCCATCAGCTCCCTGCAGCCATGAATGATGTTCTGCGGCATGCGCCTCCCCGAAAAGGCGGATACAGTCGCGCCAAGGCGCCGCGCGGTCAAGCGCCAAGACGGTTCAAGGGAAGGACGATATCCTCGCTCAGCCCGGTCCGATGCGGGAAAGCGCGACCGCGCTCATCGCCACGATGGCCAGAAGATAGAGATAGAAGATCGCCGGGATTCTCACACGCATACGCAACATGACACGCTCCCAAACCGCCTGACCATTTCACAAGATCGTTAAGCAGACATGGAGACGCTCTTAACGCGGCATTCACCATGCCGCTGTGCGTTTTCTCACATCGAGCGCGGCAGATAGCGCCAGGCGACGAAGCCGACGACGGCGAGCCAGGCGCCCAGGATGTAGAAGACGCTGCCCAGCGGAAAGGCGAGCAGGACGAAGGAATAGATGAGCGAGGGAAGAAGGTCGGAAAGATCGATGTAGCTGCGATAGACGCCGGTCATCTGCGGGCGCTCATGCGCCCTGACCGAGCGCAGATAGGGAATGCCCCCTACCCCGTCCAGCACCGAATTGCCGGCGGCCCCGATCAGCAGCAGGGCGGCGGCGAGAACAGGCTGCGAAGTTCCGGCATAGCCGGCCCCGATGACCGACAGGGCGACCACGGCATAGGCGCTGGTGATCACCTTGCGCACGCCCACGCGCTCGGAAATCTTGCCCGCGACATAGGCCATGCCGAGGGCGAGCTGGCTGAGCGAGATCAGGGCTCCGCTCGCCTCCTTGCCGAGGTTGCCCTCGATCATCAGCAGCGAGCCGTAGACGAAGAACGTCGTCCAGAAGCAGGCGCGGCCGAAAGCGACCAGCCAGGCGAGCCGCAAGCGGGGTTGCCTGACGAAACGGCCGACATTGGCCAGGGGACTTTGCGGGGTGGAGCGCGCGGCGCGGATGATGGGGTGGTCGTTGAGACGCAAATACCAGAAGAAGGCGACCAGCAGGCAGCAGGCGGTGATGCACAGGAACTGCGGCGCCCAGGCCCCGTAATTCTCGTAGAGCCAGACCCCGAGAAAGGGGCCGACGGTCCAGGAGGCGGCCGAGAAGGCCAGCCGCAGCGGCTCCGACCTGACGAGATCGGCCTTGCGTATATGATCGAGTATGTAGAGGGCGAGAGTGATGTTGAGCGTGGCCGCGCCGACATTGCGCAAATACATGCCGGCGACCTGCCCGGGCAGCACGTGGGTGGCGAAAGCCAGCGAGGCGAGGCTGAGGCCGGCCACGCCCGCCGTATAGATCCAGCGGCGCGGCACATAGCGGAAGACGAGCGGCAGCGTGAGGGTCGAAACCAGCACGGCGAGGCTAACACAGGTGAACAGCACACTGACTTTCTGGCTGCTCAGCAGGAGATCATGCGCCTGCACCGAAACGACGGTGGAGATCAGGGCGCGGGCAAAGGACTCGACGGCGAAGAGTGAGGCGAAAGCCACCGCCCCGCGTTTGGGCGGCATCGCAGTCCAGACGAGCGAAGAGGCTTCGGAAGCCATAGGCGGGAAACTCGAGGTGCCGCCGACAAGAAGCATTTCGAGCCGAGGATTCGCAAGGAATATCCTGACACATCATGCATGCGCCGCTTTCATGGCTGGCGTCCCGGCTCGCAAGCTCGCCGGGCAGCCGGCGGCGAGCCGCCGGATTTCGGGAGCTTCCCGTTCGGGCCGGTGAACTGCCCTCACCAAGACGAGGTTCCATTTCATAGCCCGGTGCATAAATGTGCGCGCAATTGTTGCAATTAACCCGTGTTCCCCTTCCGGTCGTCCGCCTCTAAACAGCAGCGATGCCCAGCTCGGAGAAACAGTCCGTCGCCCTCGTTTCCATGGCCGCCAGCGCCGGTCTCGCCGTCGCCAAGCTGGTGGCCGGGCTATTGACCGGATCGCTCGGCATCCTGTCGGAAGCGGTCCACAGCTTCACCGATTTCTGCGCCACGGTGATCACCTTCTTCGCCGTGCGCATGGGCGACCAGCCGCCGGACGAGCGGCATCACTACGGCCATGCCAAGTTCGAGAGCATCGCGGCCCTGGCCGAGACCGCCCTCCTCCTCGGCACGACGGGCTGGATCGGCTACGAGGCCATCCACCGCCTTCTGTCCGGCCAGACCGGAATCCTGCTTACCTGGTGGGCGGCGGCGGTCATCGTCGCCTCGATCGTGATCGACTTCTTCCGCTCGCGCGCCCTGAGCCGGGTCGCCAGGGCCACCTCGAGCGAGGCGCTCGCGGCGGACGCGCTCAATTTCGCCTCAGACATGTGGAGCTCGCTCGCCGTGCTCGTGGGCCTCGGCGCCGCATGGCTCGGCTATCCGGCCGCCGATTCGATCGCCGCCCTGATCGTCGCCACGGTCATGATGGTGGCCGCCCTGCGGCTGGGCAAGCGGACGCTCGACACGCTGCTCGACGCGGCGCCGGGCGGCGCCACGGAGGACATCCGCGAGATCGTCGAAGGAACGGACGGCGTACTGGCCCTGACCCGCCTGCGCATCCGCCCCGCCGGGGGGACGCTCTTCACCGGCGTCCTCGTCACCGTGCCCCGCACCATGCCGATCGACGACATGATCGCCCTGCGCCAGAAGATCGCGCGCGACATCAAGGCCCGCTATCCCAATGCCGACGTCACCGTCACCACCGATCCGGTGGCGCTCGACGATGAATCCATAACCGAGCGCGTGCGCCTCATCGCCCAGCGCCAAGGCCTCGCCATCCATCACCTCACCGTCCAGCGAGTCGGCATCCGTACCGCGGTCAGCTTCGATCTCGAGGTCGACGGCAAGATGACGCTCGAAGAGGCGCATGAGAAGGCGACGCTGCTCGAGGCCGCCATCCGCCGCGAGCTCGGCCATGATGTCGAGGTCGAGAGCCATATCGAGCCGCTGCCCGAACGCATCCTGCCCGGCGAGGAGCTTCCCGCCCGCGACAAGGAGGAGTTCGAGACGATGCTGCGCAAGCTCGTCGCCGGCGAAAGCCGCATCAGCGACGTTCACAATGTCCGGGTGCGGCGCAACAGCGAAGGCCTCTTCGTGCATTATCACTGTCGTTTCGCGCCCCATGAGACGATCGAGGCGGTCCATGAGGTGGTCGACCGGATCGAGACCGAGCTCCAGCACGAGGAGCCGAGGGTGAAGCGCGTCGTCGCCCATGCGGAGCCCGTCGGGCATGCCCGCCATTGAAAGGATCCAGGATGAAGGTGCTCAGGCGTGAAGACTACAAGGTGATGCCGTGGAAGAACGGCGGCGGCGTCACGACCGAGATCTGGGTCTCGCCGCCGGGCTCCGGTCTTGCCGGCGCGCCCTTCGACTGGCGGGTCAGCATCGCCGATGTCGCGAGCGACGGCCCGTTCTCGAAATTCGCGGGCTATGACCGCCACATCATGCTGCTCGAGGGCCAGGGCATGCGGCTTGAAACCGAAGAGAATGGCGTGATCGATCTCGTGCCCTGTCGCCCCGCCGCCTTCTCCGGGGACTGGGCGGTCACCGGCCGGCTGAGCGGCGGGCCGGTGCGGGATTTCAACCTGATGGTGGCGCGGCACAAGGGCCGCGGGTCGCTCACCTGCCGCAGACTGACCGCACCCCTGCCGCTGTCGGGCGACGGCTCGGTCCGCCTCATTCACGCGATCGAGGGGGAATTGGCGCTCGGCGGCCATATCGTCGGGCAGGGTGAAACCGCGATCCTCGCTGAACCGGACGACGGCGTGCTGTCGCCCCTGGCGGCAGAAGCGCTCATCGCGCTCTGCGCCGTTCACCAGGGCCAGGGCTCGCGCATATAGCGCAGATAGGGCGTGCGGACGCCGTTTCTCCCATAGAAGCGGTGCAGCTTCTCATCCGCCTCGTCGACCATCCAGAAGACCTGGGCCGCGCCCGCGGCGTCGGCATGGGCGTAGACGGCCCGCAGCAGGGCGTCGCCCGCGCCCTTGCCGCGGGCCTCGTCCAGGACGAAGAGATCCTGCAGGAAGGCGATGTCGGCGCCGGTCCAGGCGAAGAAGGTAAGGCTCACCGTGGCGAAGCCGACGGCCTCGCCCTCGGGCGTGAAGCCGATCAGGATCGTGAGGCCGCCGCCATTCTCCTGCGCGCGCCGCCAGGTGCGGTCCGTGACATCGACCGGCACGGCGCCACTCATATGGCTCTGCCACGCCTGCCAAAGTCGCAGCCAGGCCTCCTTGTCGGCGGGCCGCGCCGGCGCCACCCGGATGGAAGGCCCGGTCACACCAGCCATAGCGCCGCCAGGCCGAGGAACGCGAAGAAGCCGACCACGTCGGTCACCGTGGTGACGAAGACGCCCGAGGCGATCGCCGGATCGACGTCGTAGTAATCGAGCGCCAGAGGCACCAATATGCCGGCGAGCGCTGCGGCGAAGAGATTGATGATCATGGCCGCTCCGATGATCAGCCCGAGCCGGTCGGAGCCGAACCACCAGAAGGCCATGCCGCCGACCAGGAGCGCGAAGATGAGCCCGCTCAACAGGCCGGAGGCGCATTCGCGCAAGGTGACCCTGAACGCGTTGAACGGGCCGAGATCGCGCATGGCGAGCGCCCTCACCGCCACCGTCATCGTCTGGGTGCCGGCATTGCCGCCCATCGAGGCGACGATCGGCATGAGCACGGCAAGCGCCACCATCTGGTTGATGGTGGCGTCGAACCACGAGATCACCCAGGAGGCGAGAAGCGCGGTGACGAGATTGAGCAGGCGCCACGAGAAGCGGGATTTCGTCGTGCGCCACACGCTGTCGTTGATCGTCTCCTCGCCGGTGACGCCGCCCAGATAGCGCATGTCCTCCTCCGCCTCGTCCTCGATGACATCGACGACGTCGTCGACCATCAGGACGCCGACCAGGCGCTGGTCGGCATCGACCACCGCCGCCGACACCAGGTTGTATTGCTTGAACTTGAAGGCGATCTCGTCTTCCTTGTCAGTGACGGCGAAGACCGTCTGCTCCTTTTCCATGATGTCCGCGATCCTGCGGTCGCGCTTGTTGCGCAGGACGCGGCTGACCGGGACTACCCCGGTCAGGTGGAAACTCGGATTGACGACGTAGATCTCGACGAAGTCCTCGGGCAGCTCCGGCTCGGTGCGCATGTGGTCGATGGTCTTGCCGATCGTCCAGAAGTCGGGAACGGCCACGAACTCGGTCTGCATCAGACGGCCGGCGGTGCCTTCGGGATATTCGAGCGCGCGGTTGAGGGCGAGCCGATCCTCGCGCGGAACCTTGGCCAGGATCTCCTCCTGGCTTTCCTTGGACAGATCCTCGATCAGATAGGCGGCGTCGTCGGTGTCGAGCTTCTGGATGGCGGAGGCGACGACGTCGGCCGGCAGGGCCGCCATGAGCTGGTCGCGCACCCCTTCGTCGAGCTCGGCCAGCGCCTCGCCGTCGAAGGAGCGGCCAAGGCCGGCGATCAAGGCGACCCGCTCGTCGGGCTCCAGCGCCTCGATAAGATCGGCCATGTCGGCGGCATGAACCCCCCTGGCCTCGCCACGCAGCGCCTCATTGTCGCCGGCGCCGAGCGCGGCCTGGACGGCGGCGACGAAATCCGGCGCGAGCGACCCCCATTCGTCGCGGATCTGCCTTTCCGTCGTGATGTCCGCCATTTCGCCCGCCGATTGCCTTTTGACCGCACTCCGTGGCACATTTCAGAGGACCCTTTCAAGAGCAAGAGCCATCATGCGCAAGATCGAGAACGCCGAGCGGATCGTCACCAACATCAAGACCACGAAGTTCAAGCCCTATGTGGTGGATGGCCAGGCGCTGACCGACCAGAGCTATCTGCAGCTCGACGACACGTTCCCGGAAAGCGCCGGCTTCTACATCTACCGGATGGAGCCCGGCGCTTCGAGCCAGCCGCACGAGCATACCTGCCACGAGCAGTTCCTCATGATCGAAGGCGAGCTCATCGACAATGACGGCTATGTCTACAAGCCCGGCGATTTCGTGCTGCTCAAGCAGGGCACCCAGCATAATTCCCATACGAAGACTGGCGCCACCATCGCGGTCTTCGTGCGCGAGCTCGAGCGCAATCTCTAGGATCGAGCTCGAAGAAAGCGCGGGGAACACGGTCGGGCGACGGGGATGAAGACCGAGACCCTGGCGAAATTCGCCTGCGCCTATTCGGGACTTGTCTGGGGGCTGTTCTGGATCCCCATCCGCAGGCTCGACGCCGCCGGCATAGAAGGCCTGTGGGCGATCTTCTGCTTCTATGCCCTGCCCTTCGTCCTGAGCCTTCCCGCGCTGGCCTTCAGATGGCGGACGACGATTGCCGGCGGCCTCCGCCTGCAGGTGCTGGGGCTGGTTCCGGCCGTCAGCCTGGTCCTCTATTCGGTGTCGGTGCTCTATACCGATGTCGTGCGGGCGACGCTGCTCTTCTATCTGACGCCTCTGTGGAGCACGCTGCTCGCCCGCCTGTTCCTCGGCGAGCGCATCACCCTCCTGCGCTGGCTCGCCATGGCGACGGCTCTTGTCGGCATGCTGGTCATCTTCCGCGCCGACAGCGGCGTTCCGCTGCCCGAACAGGCCGGCGACTGGATCGCGCTGGGCTCGGGATTCCTGTGGTCGGTGGCCGCGCTGCTGCTGCGCGCCGACCGGGGCAGCGCCGCCATGGATCTCGTCATCCAGAACTTCCTGTGGTCGGCGGTGGTCGCGGCCGCGTTGCTTCTGCTGTTCGGACCCGGCCTGTCGGCCTCGCCGCCGGCGGCCGTCTATGCGGCGCAGCTGCCCTGGCTGGTGCCGGCGCTTCTCTTCGTGGTGATGACCGGCGTCTATGCTTCCATGTGGGGCACGCCCAAGCTCAATCCGGGACTGGTGGGCCTTCTCTTCATGACCGAGATCAGCGTCGGGGCCGTGACCGCCGCCCTGTGGTCGGGCGATCCCTTCGGCTGGCGCGAAGCGGTGGGGGTCGTCCTGATCTCGGCCGCCGGCATCATGGAGAGCCTGTGGGAGCTCTGGCGCAGGCGTGCCGCGCTCGAGGCGCCCTGAGCCGTCCGTTTCGAACCGGGCTTGCGCAACCCTCGCGTCACGTGCACCATTCCGCCAGAGGCACAGGGGTAGTCGACATGGCCAACATCATGCGGTTCGTCGGGGTAATCGGAATTGTCGCCGGGCTCGTCCTCATCGCGGTCGCGGCGGCGCCGCTGGTGCAGGGACAGCCCTTCGCGCTTGCCGGGTCTGCGCTGCTGACCCAGGCCCTGGTCGCGATCTCGGCCGGCGTCATCGTCCTGGGGCTCGGGCAGCTCATCGCCCTGAACGACCGTCTTGCCGACAGCATGGAGGGTTTTCTCGACTATATGAGAGGCGAGGACGAGGCGGGCGCGCCGCCGGCCGGCTCGGCGCGCGACATCTTCGCCAACGTTCCGGATTACAGCCCGCGCCGCGATCCGCCGATCGTCAAGGAAGGGACCTATCGCGACCACACGGTCCTCACCCTCGAGGACGGAACGGTGGCGGTCCAGACGACTGCGGGCTGGAAGCGGTTCCGCAGGATCCGCGATTTCGACCGGCTGCTCACCGCCTGAAGCGCAGCTGCGCGCACCGAAACTGCCGGCATCGACAATTGACGCAACGCCTGCCGCCGGCCATCTATGGCCGGGTCTTGGGAGATCGTCTAACGGCAGGACAACGGACTTTGACTCCGTCAATCTAGGTTCGATTCCTAGTCTCCCAGCCAGCGCGGGGCTGGCGGGGGGCTGCCTCGATTCGCCGAAACTCTCTCCGCTGCATTTTGTTCGATGCCCATTATCGAATCGCCAGCGGCGCCGCCAAATCTGCCCGGATCGCCGCCGAATACGGCATCGCCCATGATCCATGACTCGCGCCATGACCCCCCATCCTTCGGAATGCGACGCATTGATTTTCTGGCAATTTTGGTGTTTTCGCCTATATTGATATCCATGAACACGATCGAAACCATCAGCATCGACGTCTATCCGTGGGCCGCTCCGACGCAGGAACAGCGCGCCTGGTTCGATGCGCTGTCGCCGGATGAAAAGCGCAAGGCCATACAGGCGGCGATTGACGAAGGATTCGACAGCCCGCTGTCCGGTAGGTCCATTGAGGACATCATCAACGAGGCGCGCGCGGAAAGCTGATACATGCGCCATCGTATCACGGCGCGCGCGGAACGCGATCTCAAGGATATTTACCGCTATACCGTCCTGACATTCAGCCCTGTCCAAGCGGAGCGGCGATCCTGGTATGGAAGGACGCCGTACCACGTGGATCAGCAACGCTTGCTGATCCTTGACCGATCATTTTAGGGTTGGACGCTCACTATCAAACGGGCTTGCACCGTACCTGGTCTTCTGGGTCTGGCTCCACAAGCAACCCTGTTACTCGTCTAGCCATTTGAAATATAATGATTTTCTTTCTTGGTGCGGTCGAGAGGACTCGAACCTCCACGATGTTACTCGCTAGCACCTCAAGCTAGTGCGTCTACCAATTCCGCCACGACCGCAAATCATTGGAAGCGGGCGGTGTGTATCAGGCACATATGGCGAAATCAACCCCCGAGAACGGACCCTTTTCCTGTCACCGTCAGGGGCTTATCTAGGGGTCATGCACCCGCGCTCGAGTCTTGTTCTGGCCCTCAAGACCGGCCTGCCCGCCCGCTGGGAAATCTCCTCCGGCCTCGTTCCCTATGAGGATGCCGTCGCGCGCATGGAACGCGAGACGCTCGCCATCGCCAAGGGCGAGGCCCCGGAGCTCGTCTGGCTCCTCGAGCATCCGCCCCTCTATACCGCCGGCACCAGCGCCAGGGACGAAGACCTCGTCGCGCCCGGCCGCTTCCCCGTCTACAAGTCGGGCCGGGGCGGACAATATACCTATCACGGCCCGGGCCAGCGGGTCGCCTATGTAATGCTGGACCTGCGCCAGCGCGGCCATGACGTGCGCGCCTTCGTCGCCGGCCTCGAGAACTGGATCATCGCCACGCTCGCGGCCTTCAATGTGAGGGGCGAGCGGCGCGAGGACCGGGTCGGCGTCTGGGTCAGGAGGCCCGAAAAAGGCCCCGGGATCGAGGACAAGATCGCCGCCATCGGCATCAGGGTGCGCCACGGCATCAGCTTCCATGGCATCAGTCTCAATGTCGATCCGGATCTCGGCCATTTCTCGGGCATCGTTCCCTGCGGCGTTCGCGACCATGGCGTCACCAGCCTCGTCGATCTGGGGCTCCCGGTCACCCTGGAAGACGCCGACCTCGCGCTTCACGCCGCCTATCGCGACGTCTTCGGCTGAGCCGGTCAGGCGCTGTAAGCCGGCCTGCTAGACGGTCGGCCTTATCGCGAAACCGCTCCAGCCTTCGTCGGCGACGGCGGTGGCCGTGACATCGTCCACCCGGGCACCGGGCGGCCCGCGCCGGCAATCGTCCAGCATGCGCAGGACGGCGTCCTCGCCGCCCTTGAACACCGCCTCGACCGCGCCGTCGCGGCGGTTGCGTACCCAGCCCCTGAGGCCCAGTCTTCCCGCCTGACGCGCGGTCCAGGCGCGATAGCCCACTCCCTGCACCCGCCCGGTGATCACGGCATGCAGCACCCTGGTCATGCGAATTCCATGATGACGGCGTCGACCGCGAGACTGTCGCCCTTCCTGACATGAATCTTCTTGACCAGGGCGTCGCGCTCGGCCCTCAGGATGTTCTCCATCTTCATCGCCTCGACGATGGCGAGCGTCTCGCCCGCCTTGATCTCCTGGCCTTCGGCGACGGCGATCGAGACGACGAGGCCAGGCATCGGGCACAGGAGCTTCTTCGACGTGTCTGCCGCCTTCTTCACCGGCATCAGCCGGGCAAGCTCGGCCTCCCGGCCATTATACACATGGGCATCGACGGTGACGCCCCGGTGCGACAGGCGATAGCCGTTGAGGATGCGGCGCAGGAGGACGGAGACGGCCTTGCCGTCGATCTCGCCCCGCCAGATCGGGTTGCCGGGCGCCCAGGACCCGCGCACCAGGCATTCCCCGCCATTGTCGAGCGTCACCATCTTCTCGTCTTCGCTCACGATGGCGACCGGCAGCCAGTCGTCGCCGAGGCGCACGATCCGCTCGCGGCTGAATTTCACGGCCTTGCCGTTGATCTGGCCGCCGATCCGGCGCTTGCGCCGGTTCTCGACGTGATCGGCCGCGACGGCGACCGCCGACAAGACCGCCTTGAGATCCCGGGTGAGCTCGTTGCCGGCAAATCCTTGCGGGAACTCCTCGGCGATGAAGCCGGTCGAAAGCCGTCCCGATCTCCACCGCGCGTTCTCCATGATCGCGGAGAGGAAAGGGATGTTGTGCTGGATGCCGTCGACGTAGAATTCGTCGAGGGCGGCGCTCATGGCGGCGACGGCGGCGGCGCGATCGGGGGCATGGGTGCAAAGCTTGGCGATCATCGGATCGTAGTAGATCGAGATCTCGCCGCCCTCGAAGACGCCGGTGTCGTTGCGCACCGTGACGCCGCCATGCGTGCTCTCCGGGGGCGGTCGATATTTGATGAGCCGGCCGGTCGAGGGGAGGAAATTGCGGTATGGATCCTCGGCATAGACGCGGGCCTCCACCGCCCAGCCTTTGAGCTTCACGTCCTTCTGGGCGATCGCGAGCTTCTCGCCCGCGGCGATCCGGATCATCTGCTCGACGAGATCGATGCCGGTCACGAGCTCGGTCACCGGATGCTCGACCTGGAGACGGGTGTTCATCTCGAGGAAATAGAAGGAACGGTCCTGGCCGGCGACGAATTCGACGGTGCCGGCGGAATCGTAGTTCACCGCCCTGGCCAGCGCCACCGCCTGCTCGCCCATGGCCTTGCGCGTCTTCACGTCGAGCAGAGGCGACGGCGCCTCCTCGACGACCTTCTGGTTGCGCCTCTGGATCGAGCATTCGCGCTCGCCCAGGTGGATGACATTGCCATGCCTGTCGCCCAGCACCTGAATCTCGACATGGCGCGGATTGACGATGAATTTCTCGATGAAGACGCGGTCGTCGCCGAAGGACGACATCGCTTCCGAGCGCGACCGGGCAAAGCCGTCCTTCACCTCCGCGTCCGAATGGGCGATGCGCATGCCCTTGCCGCCGCCGCCGGCCGATGCCTTGATCATCACCGGATAACCGATCGATTTCGCGATCTTCACCGCCTCGGCCTCATCCTCGATGACGCCGAGATGGCCCGGAACGGTCGACACCTTGGCCGCGGCCGCCGCCTTCTTGGAGGCGATCTTGTCGCCCATGGCCTCGATCGCCTGCGGATTGGGGCCGATGAAGCCGATGCCGGCCGCGGCCAGAGCGCGCGGGAATGCCGGCCTCTCGGAAAGGAAGCCATAGCCCGGATGGACCGCCTCCGCGCCACTCGACTTGCACGCCTCCACGATCTTCTCGATGACGAGATAGGACTGGGCCGCCGCCGGCGGGCCTATATGGATTCTCTCATCCGCCATCTCGACGTGCAGGGACGTAGCGTCAGCATCGGAGTAGACGGCGACGGTCTTGATGCCCATGCGGCGCGCCGTCCTGATGACCCGGCAGGCGATCTCGCCCCGATTGGCGATCAATATCTTCTTGAACATTCATCCTCCCGCTGACCGATCCCGTCATAGCGGCTCGGCGCGCGTGCGTAAACGCCATGGACCGGGAATGCCGGGCATTCTCCGGCCCGCCGGATTGGAGTTTACGGGCCCGATGTGTTAGGTCCTCGCCAGATGACACGAAAGCCCGTTCATATCATCGGCGGCGGCCTCGCCGGGAGCGAAGCCGCCTGGCAGGCGGCGGAGGCTGGAGTGCCGGTCGTCCTGCACGAGATGCGCCCGCTCCGGATGACCGATGCGCACAAGAGCGAAGGCCTGGCCGAGCTCGTCTGCTCAAATTCCTTCCGTTCGGACGACATGGCCGCCAATGCGGTCGGCCTCCTGCACGAGGAGATGCGCCGGGCGGGCTCGCTCATCATGCGCATGGGCGACCGGCACAAGGTGCCCGCCGGCGGGGCGCTCGCGGTCGATCGCGACGGCTTCTCGGCCGCCGTCACCGAGGCTCTCGATCGTCATCCGCTCGTCACCATCGCGCGCGGCGAGGTCTCGGGGCTGCCGCCCGGGGACTGGGACAATGTCGTCGTCGCCACCGGTCCTCTGACCTCCCCTGCCCTGGCGCAGGCGGTGCACGCTCTGACCGGCGAGGCCGGGCTCGCCTTTTTCGACGCCATCGCGCCCATCGTGCACCGCGACTCGATCGACATGGGGATCGCCTGGCATCAGTCGCGCTACGACAAGCCGGGCCCGGGCGGCACGGGCAAGGACTATATCAACTGTCCGCTGACGCGCGAGCAGTATGAAGCGTTCGTCCGGGCACTGGTCGAGGGCGACAAGACCGATTTCAAGGAATGGGAGGCCTCTACGCCCTATTTCGACGGCTGCCTGCCGATCGAGGTGATGGCGGAGCGCGGGTCCGAGACCCTGCGCCATGGCCCGATGAAGCCGCGCGGCCTCACCAATGCGCATCAGCCCACCGTCAAGCCCTATGCCGTCGTTCAACTGCGCCAGGACAACAGGCTCGGCACGCTCTACAACATGGTCGGCTTCCAGACGAAGCTGAGACACGGCGAGCAATTGCGCATCTTCCGGACCATTCCCGGCCTCGCGGAGGCGGAATTCGCGCGACTCGGCGGGCTTCACCGCAACACCTTCCTCAACAGCCCCAGGGTGCTCGACGCGCGCCTGCGCCTCAGAGCCTGCCCGCGCCTGCGCTTCGCCGGGCAGATCACCGGCGTCGAAGGCTATGTGGAAAGCGCCGCCATGGGGCTCATGGCCGGCCGGATGGCGGCGGCCGAGCGCCGGGGCAGGGACTTCATGCCGCCTCCAGCCACCACGGCCCATGGCGCGCTCATCAACCACATCACCGGCGGCCATATTGAGACGACCGACAACAATGCCGGCTCGTTCCAGCCGATGAACGTCAATTTCGGCCTGTTCCCGCCGGTCGAGATCCCGAAGGGACCGGACGGCGGGAAGCCGCGCGGAAAGGACAAGCAGACCGCCCGCAAGCACGCCTACACGTCGCGCGCGCTTCGCGATTTCGACGCCTGGCTCGGCCGCGCCGCCGCTATTGCCGCAGAATGAGCCAGAAGGTTGCCATGGTCAGCGACGGCCGATCGCCCAATGTGCCGTGAGCTTCGGTCACGATCACGGTCAGGCCGGGCTCGATATCGAAAGCCACCGGCATCTGCTGCTGGGACGCGGGCACCGCTTTCAGCCTTTCCAGCAGAGATCGGAGCGGAAGAGTCCATTTCCGATCGTCGACATTGATGGCGAGGTCCGTGTCCTCGGTCCGGATGATCAGGCCTGTCTGTTGCGATTGGACGTAGGCGGAGCGTAGATATACCGGCCCGATGAGGCGCCCCGGCCCCGCGATCGCCTGGGTCAGCGGGGCGTTGCCGACGAAGCTCACCTGATCGGGCGGCGGAGTCCATACGTCGAGCGCCAGGATCTTGCGGATCTTCGTCAATGCATCCCAGCCGGTGGCGCCGCCGGCGAAGGGATCGTCCTTGCGGCCTTCGAAGAAGGGCTTCACCCTGTCGAGCCCGCCCATATGGCGGAGCGCTCCCAGGATGGCGTCGATCTCGCGCTTGCCCTGGTCGCTCAGCTTCGGGACCTGATCGACGATCCTGCCGTCCGGCGTCAGGAGCTTCTCGCTGTCCAGAAAGCCGACCAGCCGTCCGAACTGGCTTGCAATCGATACGCTGTTGGCGCCCCATGGTCCGACCGATCCGATGAGGACGAGGAGCGCGAAGCTGCCGAGCAACACCCGCATGTCGGCGCGGTTGCGCCGGACCGCCAGATAGAACGTCACGATGGCGAGCCACAGGGCCACGACGACGATGCCATAGCGCTGGGGCGTCATCCCATAGGTCGAGACGCGTTCCCAGATGGCGATCGCCAGCAGGAGGACGGGAACGATGGTGAACCAGAACCAGTAGCGCATGAAGAAGCGCAGCAGCCAGGTGCCGCTCTCGCGCCAGGGCCAGGCGATGAGCCAGCTCGCCGTGCCGCCCAGGGCGAAGATCGTGACCATGAGTCCGATCTGGCCCCTGGGCAGGGCCTGGTCGATGAGGATCTTCACGGCATAGGCATGCAGGATGACGGTGTAGACGACGACGATCGGCACCAGGACGTAGTTGACCAGCACCGAGACGCCGCGCTCGAGAAGCGTGTCGCGCGTATTAGCGAGGGTCACCTCCTCATCGAGGCGCGCCGGCGCCAGTGAAAGACCATAGACCGGAGCGACGAGCGCGGCCGCGGTCGCCCAGACATGCTCGTGAGACCGCGAAGGGATATCGACCTCGAAGAGGAACTTGAGGCTTTCGAGGATGGCGGACACGCCGCCGGCAAAGACGAGACCGACGACGATCGCCAGAAGCACGGCGAGGCCGAGCCTGAGATCGAACAGCCAAAGAGCCCCCTGCCTCGCATCGGCACGCAGAAAGCCCGCGATCATCAGCAGCGGCACGAGACCTGCGAACAGAAAGAGATGCGAGGTCCTGAGGCCCGTGTCCCAATAGGCGATCACCCCGACGGCGATGGCGGCCAGGACGGCTATGACGATCTCAGTGAGCCTCGGCAGGCTCCGGCTCCGGGCGAAATAATGCGCCGCTCCGGCGGCAAGAAAGGCAGCCGCCCCTCCCAGATAGACGTAGTTGCCTTCCCGGCTGCCATCCTCGGCGATGCCGGCGATGTCGAGATTGGCATAGATCACGAGCAGGACGGAAACCAGCGCGGGTACGGGATAGCGCGCCAAGGTCTCGGAGAGGTCCGGGACGAGGCGGCTCAGGCGGCCGGCAAGACTCATGAAAGCTCCGTGGCGCTACGGCAACGAGTGTGCCGGGGCGATTATGGCACTACAATGTCTGCGCGCGGGCATTGCGGTAGAGCGCCCATTGCCGGCGCCATTGCGGGACCTCGGCGATCTCCGTGACGCTTCGGGCGCCGAGCTTCGCGAGCCGCGCCAGATAGAGGCCGGTCAGGCTCGCCGGCAGATAGGCCGGGAAGGCTTCGGGCGTGACGGCGACGGCCTTGGCGCGGGCTTCGGCCAGCCTCGTCGCGGCATGGGCGCGAAGCTCGGCGAGCGCCGCCTCGATCGCCTCGGAACCGCGGGCCGCGAGCAGATCGGAGACCGACGCCCCATGGCGTCCGAGCATGTCCTCGGGGACGAAGCATTGGCCGCGCGATCGGCTGACCGGCAGCGAGCGCAGCAGTCCCGCTATGCCCATGGCGACGCCCGCGAGACCCGAGACGTCGGCAAGCGCGCCGGCGGCGCCTTTGACGAGGATCATGGCGGCGAGCTGGACGAGCATTGAGGAGGTCTCGCCGAGATAGCCTTCGAGCGCCCCAAGGTTCGGCATAGGGTCGTCATAGAGGTCGAACCGGCGGGCGGCGATCATGTTGACGAAAGCCTGTTTCGGCAAGCCGGCTTCGGCGACGGCGGGCGCCAGGGCTTCGATCACCGGATGGCCCGCCCGGGTGCCCGCGTAAAGGCTTTCGACGGCGTCATGCCACCATTTGAGGCGGATCTCGCCCAGCATCGCCTCGCTCACCGTCTCGCGGATGCGGGCGATCTCGATGTTGAAGGCGTAGAGCGCCAGAAGCCCGGGCCGCAGACGATCGGGCGCGAAGAGCGATGCCAGATAGCGGTCCTTGTCGCCGGTGCGGACGAGATCGTGGCAGTACTCCGCGCTCATCTGACCGTCTCGACAGCCAGCACGGCGGCGCTGACGTCGCGTCTCTCGGCGAGCAGGATGTTGTAGGTGCGCACCGCCGCCCCCGTCGTCATGGCTTCCAGCGCGATGCCGGCCTGGACAAAGGCCTTCCTGAGATCGGGGGGCGGAAAATGCATCCGGGCGCCGGTTCCGAAGAGCAGGAAGGCCGGGCGCCTGTCTGCCCGCAGAACCGCGGTGAAGTCGTCTTCCGTGACGTCCGCAAACCGGCGCGGCGGCCAGGCATGCATGCCATCGGCAAGGACCAGCAGGGAGCCCTGGTGCGACATGCCGGCGAAGCGGAAGCCGCCATTGCCATAGGAGTCGATGGGCGCGCGCTCGGGGAGAAACCGTTCCCCCTCACCCGGCGGATGAGGGCGCCCGCTCATCAGGGCCGCGCCGCAGCCGCCTTGCTGGCGCTCGGCTGGATCTGGATGGCATCGCGGTTGACGCCGAGCAGCGCCAGAAGCGAGGCGGCCGAGAAGATCGAGGAGTAGGTGGCGACGATCACGCCCCAGATCATGGCCAGCGTGAAGCCCTTCAGCACCTCGCCGCCGAAAATATAGAGCGAGATGAGCGCGAGCAGCGTCGTCACCGAAGTCAGGAGCGTTCTCGGCAGCACGCTGTTGATCGAGAAGTCGATCAGGTCGGCAAGCGGCATCTGCTTGTATTTGCGCAGATATTCGCGGATGCGGTCGAATACGACGACGGTGTCGTTGAGCGAGTAGCCGACGATGGTGAGAAGTGCCGCGATGATCTGCAGGTTGAATTCGAGCCGGATCAGCACGAAGAAGCCGATCGACAGCATGACGTCATGGAGCAGAGACATCACCGTGGCTATGGCGAACTGCCATTCGAAGCGGAACCAGATGTAGATCAGGATCCCGATGATGGCGATGAGAACGGCGAATATACTCTGCTGCGCCAGCTCGCCCGAGACCTTGGGACCGACGACGTCGATGGACAGATATTCGACGCCGGATCCCAGCACCTCTTTCACCTTGGTCTGGACGGTGCGCTGCACGTCCTCGCCGCCTTCGATCGTCGGCAGGCGGATCAATACCTCATGGCCGGTGTCGCCGTATTCCTGCAGCTCGGCCTCGCCGAAGCCCAGGCTGTTCACCTTCTCGCGCAGCTCGTCGAGATTCGCCGGCTGCTCGGTGCGGATAACGAAGACGGTGCCGCCCTTGAAGTCGACGCCGTAATTGAGGCCGACGAAGACGAAGAGCAGCACGGAAGCGAGGCATGCGAGGCCGGACGCAAAGTAGCCGTAGCGGCTCCAGAGCATGAATTTGATCTTGGTGTCGTCCGGGATGAACCGAATGGGCTTGAACATGTGAATATCCGCTTACAGCGGAACCTCTTTGGGTTTCGTCGTGCGCACCCACCAGGAAACGATGAGGCGGGTGAAGGTGAAAGCGGTGAACAAGGTGGTGAGGATGCCGATGGCATGGGCGATGGCGAAGCCCCGCACCGGACCCGACCCCACGCCGAACAGCACCACGGCGGCGATGAAGGAGGTGATGTTCGAATCGAGGACCGTCGCGAGCGCTGCCCGGAAGCCGGTCTCGATCGAATTGAGCGCGGTGCGTCCGTGCCGCCATTCCTCGCGGATGCGCTCATAGACCAGCACGTTGGAATCGACCGCGATGCCCATGGTGAGCACGATGCCGGCGATGCCCGGCAAGGTCAGCGTGAAGCCCGCCACCGACATGATGCCGATCAGCAGGACCAGGTTCACGATGAGCGCGACATCGGCGAATATGCCGAACAGGCCATAGGCGAACAGCATGAAGATCATGACCGCGATCAGCGCGATGACCGAGGCGATGGCGCCGGCATGAATCGAATCGGAGCCGAGGCTCGGCCCGACGGTGCGCTGCTCGACCGGGATCAGCCGCGCCGGGAGGGCGCCCGAACGCAGCACGATGGCGAGGCTGTTGGCCTCCTCGACCGTGAAGTTGCCGGAGATCTGGCCCGAGCCGCCGAGGATCGGCTCGTTGATGCGGGGATAGCTGATGACCTGCTGGTCGAGCACGATGGCAAAAGGCTTGCCCACATTGTCGGTGGTGAGCTTGCCGAAACGCAAGGCGCCCTTCTGGTTAAAGCGGAAGTTGACGATCGGCTCGTTGTTGCGCGAATCGAAGCCGGCCTGCGCGTCGTTGAGATCGGCGCCGTCCACCGTCGCGGCGCTCGACGTCTGTACCCAGAGGTTCTGCTGCGGATTTTCCTTCAGCGGGTAGGACGCGCATTCGGGGGGCGGATTGTCGGACGGCGAATTCGGCTGGCTCTCGCAGACGAGCTGGAAGGTGAGCTTCGCCGTCTGGCCGATCATCTTGACGACCTGGTCGGGATCCCCGACGCCCGGCAGCTGGATGACGATGCGGTCCCTGCCCTGGCGCTGGATCGAGGCCTCGGCGATGCCCGTGCCGTTCACGCGGTTCTCGATGATGCGCAACGACTGCTCGACGGCGCGGCTGACGCGCGCCTCGAGGCCGGCATCCGAGAAGGTGAAGGTGAATTGCTGGCCCGAGCGATCGAGACTGAAGATGTGGTTGGCCGCGCCGGTGCCGAACATGCCGGTGTCGATGGGCTGGGTCAGGCCGCGCAGGACGTCATAGGCCTTGTCGGCATCGGCGGCGTCGGTGATCTGCACGGTGACGCCGTTCGGTATGCGGTTGAGCTTGTAACCGATGCGGGCGGTCCGCAGGGCCGCCCGCACATCGCCCATCTGCTGGACGATCAGCGTGTTCACCAGCTCCTTGCGGTCGACCTCCATGAGGACGTTCGAGCCGCCCTGCAGATCGAGGCCGAGCGTCACCGGACGCAGTACGGTGTACTGGCGCAACACGTCCTGGATATTCTTGGGCAGGACGTTCGGCAGGGCGAAGGCGATACCGGCGAGCACGCAAGCCAGGATGGCCAAGACTTTCCAGCGGGTGAAATAGAGCATCGGAAAAGATCTTACTTCTTGGCCGCGTCGTCCTTGACAGGTTCACCCTTGGCGCGGACTTCGGCAATGGCGCTGCGCACGATCCTGACCTTCACATTCTCGCCGACTTCCACCAGCAGCTCGCGCTCGTCCACGACTTTCGACACCCGGCCGACGAGCCCGCCGGAAGTCACGACGGTATCGCCGCGGGCAACCTTGCCGATCAATTCCTGATGCTCCTTCTGCCGCTTCTGCTGCGGACGGATCAAGAGGAACCAGAAGACCACCATGATCATCACAAGTGGCAGAATCATGCCGATGAAATCGCCGGTGCCAGGTGTCCCCGTTGCCTGGGCAAAAGCGGGAGTAATGAACATCAAGGGGGTCTCCTCTGGGCGGTGACGGCGGGAATAAGGCCGCCCGGTTCTGGGTTCAGCGGTATATAGCGCCGAAAATCGTCATTGCAACCATATGTCGCGTGCCCGCATCCGGGCTCCTTGCCCCCGAAGCTTCGCGGGTTTATGGACCGGCGCCATGTCAAAAGACCCGCCCGACGACGAATTGATGCCTGCTTTGAACCGGATCGCCGCGGCCCTCGAAAGGCTCGCCCCTGCTCCCTTGCCGGCGGCCGACCTCACTTCCGCCGCCGCTTTCGTCTGGAACGCCCATGCGCGGCGGCTGGAGCCGGTCGTCAAGGTGAACCGGGTGGATATCGGCCTTCTCCGCGGGATCGACCGGACGCGCGACATCCTCATCGACAATACCCGCCGTTTCGCCAAGGGCCTCCCGGCCAACAATGCGCTGCTGTGGGGTGCCCGCGGCATGGGCAAGAGCTCGCTGGTCAAGGCCGCGCATCATCTCGTCGATGCGGAGTCGGGCGGAAAGCTCAAGCTCGTCGAGATCCACCGTGAGGACATCGAGAGCCTGCCGCAGCTCATGACGACGATCCGGGCGGCCCGGGACCTGTGCTTCATCGTCTTCTGCGACGACCTCTCCTTCGATGCCAGCGACACTTCCTACAAGTCGCTCAAGGCGGCGCTCGAAGGCGGAATCGAGGGCCGGCCCGCCAACATGATCTTTTATGCCACGTCCAACCGCCGTCACCTCCTGCCGCGCGACATGATGGAGAATGAGCGCTCGACCGCCATCAATCCATCGGAGGCGGTGCAAGAGAAGGTCTCGCTCTCCGACCGCTTCGGGCTGTGGCTCGGCTTCCACAATTGCTCGCAGGACGAATTCTTCGAGATGATAGAAGGTTACGCCAAGCACCTCAGGCTCGAAGTCGAGCCTGAAGAGATGCGCGCGCAGGCGGTCGAATGGGCGACGACCCGCGGCAGCCGGTCCGGCCGCGTCGCATGGCAGTTCGTGCAGGATCTCGCCGGCCGTCTCGGTGTGAAGATCGAGGATTAGCCCTGCGCCTTCTCATGGGCCGCCCACTCCTCAGGGCTGCGGCCGAATTCGAGCATGATCCATTTCCGGTACGCCGGACGCCGTTGCAGGCTGCCGAACCACCGCCTGATGTTCGGAAGCCCGAGCGTCTTGCCGTCGAGCTTGTGATAACGCCAGTAGAGCACGCCGAGCACGATGTCGCCGTAGGAGAAGCTGTCGCCGGCGAACCACTCCGACGCGGCAAGCGCTGCATCGGCAATCGGCAGCGTCCTGGCCAGGCTCGCCTCGGCCTCCGCTATGGCCTTGTCGCTGCGCTGCGCCTTCGCGAGGCGCACCTCGTTCCAGAAGATCGCCGAGATGGGCGGCACGACATTGAGCTGCTGCCAGTCCATCCACTGCTCGGCCGCGGCGAACGCCTTGGGTTCCTTCGGGCGCAAGGTGCCGTCGCCGTAGCGCGCCGCCAGATAGCGCACGATGGCGTTCGACTCGAACATGGTCACGTCGCCATCGCGCAGGACTGGAACGAGAGCGTTCGGATTCATCTCGAGATAAGCGGGCTCGCGCGTGCCGCCGAAGCCGCCGCCCACCGTATGGCGCTTGAACGAAAGGCCGAGCTCGTCCAGCGCCCAGACGACTTTCTGCACGTTGCTCGAACTGCGACGTCCCCAAACCTCGATCATGAACATCTCCCCGAAGAACTCCATATGATCGAAGCTTTTTGCGAAACACGCAAGCGAAAGCCCGGCCGCGCGGCCGGGCTTTCGCGTCAGTTGCGGATCGAAGGCTAGTTGGACGCGGTCGCAGCGTTGAGGAAGCGCATCGGGTCCATGGCGGTGGCGCCCTTGCGCACCTCGAAATGCACCTGCGGGCTCGACACCGAGCCGGTCTGGCCGGCCTTGGCGATGACGTCGCCGCGCTTCACCGTATCGCCGCGCTTCACGAACAGATCCTTGTTGTGCGCGTAGGCGGTGACCCAGCCGCCCTCGTGGCGGATCAGGACCAGATTGCCGTAGCCCTTGAGCTCATTGCCGGCATAGGCGACGACGCCGGCTTCGGCCGAGCGGACATCCGTGCCTTCAGGCACGGCGATATTGATGCCCTCGTTGCGCAGCCCGCCGGGCTTCGATCCATAGCCCGAAATGACCCGGCCCTTGACCGGCCAGCGGAAGGACAGGCTGCCCGCTTCCTGGGCCGGCTGCTGGTTGTCCACCATCTGCGGCTGCTCGATCGGCTTCGGAGCGGCTGCCGCCATGTCGGCCGCCGGACGGTCGCCGTCATTGTCGTCGTTCATGCCGCCCGAGGCGTTGCGGTTCACGGCCGGAGGGGTGTGCACGGGCTGCCGGCTGGCAACCGCGGGGCCCGCGCCCGAGCCGTTCTTCGGGATGCGCAGCGACTGCCCCTGGCGCAGCGACGCATTGTTGGGAAGTCCGTTCGCCCGGGCAATGGTGAAAGGATGCACGCCATAGGTGCGGCCCAGCGAATAGAGGGTTTCGCCGGCCCGCACGACATGCATGCCGCCGCCCGAGGCGAAAGTGCTGTCGGGCTTGGCATAGGCCGGCTGCGGTGCCACGGCATTGGCGCGGCCCGGGATGACGAGCGTCTGGCCGACGTTCACCGAATAGGGAGCGGCGAGATTGTTGGCGCGCGCCAGTTCGCCGACGCTCAACTGGTTGGCGCGGGCGATCGAATAGAGCGTCATGCCGGGCTCGACCCGGACCGTGCCCGACCTCGCTTTCATCTCCGGCCGGTCGTCGCTCGAAAATCCGGTCCCGGCCGCCTGCCCGCTTCTCGAGGGATAGGTCGGCTGCCGGTAGACCGGCTTGTAGGTCTGCTGATAGTTGTAGCCGTTGCTGGCGTAGTTCCGGCCCGTCTTGCCGGCGTAATCCTCGCCCGCCTTGCCGGTGTTGCCGATATAGGGCCGCCGCGAGACCGTGTCGGGGTCATCGGAGGCCATAGCCGTGTCGTCCATGCGGCCGCCATTGCGCTGGACCTCCTTCGGCACCGAGGCGGTGTAGAGCGAATCTTCCGACGAAGAGGAGGAATCGGCGAAACGGTCCACCGAGCCCGAACAGGCCGAAAGCAGAACAGCGGCCGCAACGCTGAGGAGAAGCGACGCTTTCGACGGGATACCGGCGGCGCGCACGGAAAAGGAACGCATACCTACACTCCAAGAACCAACTGACCGGGCAACAATGCCGCGTTTAGGTTAAGGGAGGGTTTATCGCGTCAAATCAAGGACAAGTTTTACGCAAGCTGCGGCGAAAATAGGGTTTTGCCGGGGCGAGCGGCACCGTCAGATGCAGCCGAGATGGCGCCGCTCGGCATGGATGGCGCGGCGCTCCTCATTGGCGCTCCGCCATTCCGCCTCGGTCTCGGGGCCGGGATAGTGCTTGCGCCGGTATCGCAAGGTCGTGGCGATGTATTCGATCACCTGCCCCTCCTCGCGCGCCAGCCGCACGCATTGCTTGTAGCTCTGCTCGTCATGGCCATAGTGTCCGGCGCATGCGCCCAGGGCCAAGGCGGCCAAAACGACGGTGATGGTTTTCTGCATAATGTCCCCTGCCTGAGGCTATTTCGTCATGTGCGAGGGCACCCGTCAAGGGGTCGGATCCGTCAGGTTCTCGACACGCCAGTTTTTTGTGTCATGCGGCGGAACTCTCCGCTAAACAGCGGCCATCGCCGGCTTCAACGGAGTGCTTGCATAAATGACCCTTTGGCCACAACACGCGACCTGGAACGGCCCTATCGTGATGATCGGGTTTGGCTCGATCGGACGAGGCACCCTGCCTCTCATCCTGCGCCACATCGCCTGTGACCGGAGCAGGTTCACGATCATCGACCCCGACGAGCACAACCGTCATCTGGCCGACAAGGAAGGCATCGCCTTCATCAAGGAGGCGGTCACCCGGCAGAACTACAAATCCCTGCTGACGCCGCTTCTGACCCAAGGCCCGGGCCAGGCCTTCATCGTCAACCTGTCGGTCGATGTTTCCTCCGTCGACATCCAGAAGCTGGCTCAGGCCACGGGATCGCTCTATATCGATACCGTCGTCGAGCCCTGGCCCGGCTTCTACTACAGCAGCAAGCTCGACACTGCGGCGCGTACCAACTACGCGCTGCGCGAGCATGTCCTTGCACTGAAGGAGAAATACAAGGGCGGCCACACCTCGGTCTCCTGCTGTGGGGCCAATCCCGGCATGGTGTCGTGGTTCGTCAAGCAGGCGCTGCTCGACATCGCCGACGCCACCAAGGTGAAGGTCAAGGAGCCGAAGACGCGCGGGGACTGGGGCAAGCTGATGAAGCGCCTCGGGGTCAAGGGCATCCATATCGCCGAGCGCGACACGCAACGCGCCAGGAAGCCGAAGCCGCCCGACACCTTCGTCAACACCTGGTCGGTGGAAGGATTCATCTCGGAGGGGCTGCAGCCGGCCGAGCTCGGCTGGGGCACGCATGAGAAGAAGCTGCCGCCGGGCGGCAGGAAGCACAAGGATGGCTGCGGCGCGGCGATCTACATCACGAGCCCTGGCGCCAATACCCGGGTGAGATCGTGGACGCCCACACCGGGCCCGCAATTCGGCTTTCTCGTCACTCACAATGAAGCGATCTCGATCGCCGACTATTTCACGCTGCGCGAGGGCCGCAAGGTCGTCTATCGTCCGACCTGCCACTATGCCTATCACCCGTGCAACGACGCGGTGCTTTCGCTGCACGAGATGTTCGGCAGCGGCGGGAAGAAGCAGTCGCATCTCCACATCCTCGAGGAGGACGAGATCGTCGACGGGCGCGACGAACTGGGCGTGCTGCTCTACGGGCACAGGAAGAACGCCTATTGGTACGGCTCGCAGCTCACCATCGAGGAGGCGCGCCGGCTGGCGCCGAACCAGAACGCCACCGGCCTGCAGGTGACGAGCGCCGTGCTCGCCGGCATGGTCTGGGCGATCGAGAATCCCGATGCCGGCGTCGTCGAGACCGACGAGATGGATTTCCGCCGCTGCCTCGAGGTGCAGATGCCCTATCTCGGGCAGATGACCGGCGTCTATACCGGCTGGACCCCGCTGACCGACCGGCAGTCGCTCTTCGCCGAGGATGTCGACCGGCGTGATCCCTGGCAGTTCATCAACGTACTCGTGAAGTAGATCCGGGCCCATCCGCCGGATCGAACGTCATCAGCGGATCATGTAGATCTTGCGGACCGTCTCGTGCACCCGGCAGGTGCCTTTCCAGTCCTCGGGGAAGAAAGCCGTCGTGTCGGGCGTGACCTCGATGACGTCGCCCGATTCATGCGTATAGGTGCAGCGGCCCGAGAGGAAATGACAGAACTCGTCGCTGGTGACATGGCAGGTCCAGAAGCCAGGCGTGCAGATCCAGATGCCGGTCTCGCTGCGGCCCGCCGGTCCCTTGTGCAGCACGATGCCTGAGGTGTGCGACCGGCCCTCGATCATGGTCGGGATGACGCCCCAATCCTTGAACGGTCCCGGATATCGCGCCGGATCGGCGATGTGCGGCGCGGACGAATTCAGATCGGTCGGCATGCTTTCTCCCACTTTCCAGTAGATTTCGCTGTTCCTCAAGCCGGCATGACGGAGATCTCACGCGGCTTTCCTGCGCCGCGTGAGCCCGTCGATGATCCTGGCCGCCTTGACCGCCCCCTTTCTGCTTCGCATGTCCTTGGAGGTCTTCTTGAGCTTCGCCATCATCTTCCTGTCGGTGAGCATGCGGCCGATGCGGTCGGCCATGTCGTCGTCCGTCCAGTCATAGCGGTCGAGCTTGAAGCCGTGGCCCGTCTCCTCGACGCGAGTCGCATTGTCGTGGCCGTCCCACACATAAGGCATGATGATCGCCGGCTTGCCGAAATAGAGGCACTCGGTGAAGGAGTTGTTGCCGCCGTGATGGATGACGGCATCGACCTGCGGGATCACCGAGGGCTGCGGGAACCATCTGGCGATGCGCACATTGGACGGCACGTCGTCATACTGGTCGATATAGTCGCCGACATTGACCAGCGCCCTGACCGGCAGCCCGCCGAGCGTCGCGATGAGCCGCTTCAGCAGATCGACGTCGCCGGAGCCCAGCGAGCCGAAGCTCACATAGAGCAAGGGTTTGTCGTTGTTCTTCCTGAATTTCGGCACCGTGTACGGCGCTTCCTTGCGGACGCAGCCTTCGAGATACTGAAATTGCCGGGATGAAAGCTTGTGGCGGCGCTTGAATTTCACCGCCGAAGGGTAAAGCAGCAGGTTCATATGCGGCGACGCCTCGAAGAACTGGCCCAGCGGGTATTTCTTCTCGCCCACACTCCTCAGGAATGCGTTGAAGTCGTCGTGGATCGGCTTGATGACCTCGTTGAAGCGCCGGCGATAGCGGGCGAAGCCCTTCCTGTCCTTCTCCCCGCAGCCGGAGAGATGCGGCGGAATATCGGGATCCTCGATCTCGTTCTCCGAGCAGGAGATGACCCTGACCCAGGGCTTGCCGTTGCTGCGGGCGTAGCGCTTGATCGCCGGAAACAGGATGACGTTGTCGACGCAGACCACGTCGGGCCTCACGCTGTCGAGGACGCCGGGCAGGTCCTTCTCGGCCCATTTCGCCGTCTCGACGATCATCTCCCAGCAGCCTTTCACGTAATTGTCGATCTGGTCGTAAGGGCTCTTGCGGAAATTGGGGATATGGCCGTTGATGAAATCGACCCAGAATTTGGCCATCTCCTCGGGAGGCAGGGGCTCGGACATGTTCACCGGATGGGCCTCGAAACCATAGCCCTTATAGACATCGAGGAAGCCGGGATCGGAAAGGAACACCACCTTGTGACCGAGCTTCTCCAGAGCCTGCCCGATGCCGACCGAATTGAGCGCCGGACCGAACGCCGCTTCCGGGAACAGCGCTATGACCTTCTTCGGCTTCCTGGGCGCCTTGCGGGCCGCTTTCTTCCCGGGCGCCCGCTTCGCCGCCGTCTTCTTCACGGTCTTCCTTGCCATCTCGAATCCCTTTCGTGTTTCTCCTGACAGACTATCGCGTGCCTGGCACGCTGCCGCGGTTGAAGCGCTGCGCCAGCAGAACCAGGACGAAGCTCATCATCAGCACGATCGTCGCCATGGCGTTGATCTCGGGTGTGACGCCGAAGCGGATCATCGCATAGATCTGCATCGGCAAGGTTGTCGAGCCCTGCCCGGGGCCGGCGGTGAAATAGGCGATGATGAATTCGTCGACCGACAGGGTGAAAGCCAGCAGGGCCGCCGCCACGACCGCCGGCCAGATGAGCGGAAAGGTCACATGCCGGAAAGTCACGAGCGCGGTCGCGCCCAGATCCCGCGATGCGTCGGTCAGGGACCAGTCGAAGCTCTTGAGCCTGGCGCGCACCACGGCGCAGACGAAAGCGATGTTGAAGACCACATGCGCCAGGATGATGGAATGGAGGCCCAAGGTGAACTTCATCAGGATGAAGAAGGACAGGAGCGCTATCGCCAGGACGATGTCGGGGATGATCATCGGCGCGAAGAGAAGCGCATCGAGCCCGGCCGAGGCCCTGCGGCGCTCGACGCCCAGGGCGAGAAGCGTGCCGATCGCCGTCGCGATCAGGGTGGAGGCGACGGCGACCACCAGCGAATTCCTGGCGGCGGCGACGATCTTGGGGCTCTCCAGGAGCCGGCCGTACCAGTCGGTCGAGAAGCCGGTCCAGGCGGTCGGAAGCCCGGCCTTGTTGAAGGACAGGATCATCAGCACGGCGATCGGCGTGTAGAGGAAGACATAGACGAGCGCCAAATAGGCTTTACGCATAGGCCCTGCCCTCCCCGCGCGCCCGGTTGGCGGCGATCGCCTGGGCGAAGAGCAGCAGGAGCATGATGGCGATGAGAATGACGGAGAGCGCCGAGCCGAAGGGCCAGTCGCGGGCGGTCAGGAACTGGTCATAGATGAGATTGCCGACCATCTGCAGCTTGCCGCCGCCCAGAAGGTCGGGCGTCACGAAATTGCCGATGGAGAGCACGAAGACGAAGACGGCACCGGCGGCGACGCCGGGCGCGGTCAGCGGCAGGGTGATGCGCCAGAAGGTCGTCGCAGCGGAGGCGCCGAGATCGCGCGAAGCCTCGGCATAGGACGGATCGAGGCGCTGAAGCGCCGAGTAGACCGCGAGGATCACGAAGGGCACATAATTGTAGACGAGGCCAAGGATGACGGCGAACTCGTTATAGAGGAGCGGCAGCGGCGACTGGACGAGCCCGGTCCAGCGCAGGAAATTGTTAACGAGTCCCGAAGGGTTGAGGAGCACGATCCAGGCATAGGTGCGGATGAGGTAGTTCGTCCAGAAGGGCAGCATCGCCAGGAACAGAAGCGCGGTCTGGCGTCCGGCCGCGGCCTTCGAGATGGCATAGGCGGCCGGATAGCCGACGAGCAGCGCGAAGACGGCGGCGAGGCCGGCGATGCGGGCCGAGTCGAGGAAGATCGAGAGATAGAGCCATTCGCCGGCGCGGATGAAGTTGGCGAAAGTGAAGACCGACCAGTCGACTCCGCCATAGACCCCACGCTCATAGAAGGCGGTGACCAGGATGATCACGCAGGGCGCGATCATCAGAAGCCCCAGCCACAGGAGGCCGGGAAGCATCAGGAGAAGGGACGCCAATCTTCGCGGCATGACACCCGGGACGGCGGGCGATGCGCCTGGAGCGCACCGCCGGCCGGGGCTCGAGACTATTTCGCCGAGAGGATTTCGGTGACGACCTTCGAGAAGGCCTTCATGCCATCGCCCAGGTCGCGCAATTGCTCATATTCGAGAAGGTCGGCGGGGGTGATCGCCATGTTCGGGTATTTCTCCAGCATGGATTTGTCGATCGCTTCCATGCCGGCCTTGTTGGGCGATTTGTACATGATGTTCTCGACCACCCATTTGCCGTTGTCGGCGTTCAATATGTAGTCGAGGAACTTGTAGGCGGCGTCCTTGTTCTTCGAGCCTTCGACGACCACCATCGTGTCGACCCAAAGGTCGGAGCCCTCCTTGGGAATGACGTATTTGATCTCGGGCTTCTCGGCGATTCCGTAATTGCACCAGCCGTCCCAGGCCTGCACCAGGGAGGCCTCGCCGGAGACGAGCTTCGAATAGAAGGTCGTGTCGTCATAGGCGAGCAGCGTCTTCTTCGTCTCGATCAATTGCGCCTTGACCTGATCCAGCTTGGCGGGATCGGTCTCGTTGACCGACATGCCGAGCGCCAGCTCGCCCGCCGCCATCAGCCAGCGGTCGGTCGCGAGCATGGTGGTCTTGCCCTTGAGGTCGTCGGCCGGCTTCAGCAGATCGTTCCAGCTCGCGGGCTCGGCCTTCACCATGTCCGAACGGTAGCAAAGACCGGTCGTCCCCCAGGTGTAGGGGATCGAGAACGTATTGCCGGGATCATGCTTGAGCCGGGCGGCTTCCGGATAGAGATTGGCGATGTTCGGGATCTTCGCGTGGTCGAGCTTGGCGGCGATGCCGAGCTTGCTCAGGGCTTCGGCGAAGGGCGACGAGACGAAGAGCACGTCATAGCCCTCGCCCTGCGAGGCGACGACCTTGCCCATGATCTCCTCATTGGTCGCATGCACGGCGACCTCGACCTCGATTCCCGTCTCCGCCTTGAACTTCTCCGGCAGGTCTTTCGGCATGTAGCCGTCCCAGTTGGAGATCACGATCTTGTCGGCGGCCTGGGCCAGACCGGCGGCAAGCAGCATCGCCGCGCCGGCCAGAAGCGCGGCGGACGTCACTTTCATCTTCTTCACGTGTACCCTCCCTATGTTCTTATCGAGGCGTGACTGTGCCATGCCCCGCTTTCGGCCTGCAAGGGGCAAGCCGTCAGTTGCGCTGGGCAGCGAGCAGCGTCTGGTTGATCGTCTCGACCTGGCCCCTGGCCGGCTCGTCGCTGAGGGCGGAAACGGGGATCGTCCGACGCAGCATGTCGTGATAGTCGCGCACGCCCGCCTCGAGATCGGACAGGATCATGGTGCTGAAGCCCGAGGACTGCATCGATTCCCACGACCATTTGATGAGCTGGGCGTCCTCGGCGCCGGTGACCCGGTCGATCCGATGCGCCAGATAGCGCGCCACCCTCGCCTGGCGGCTGTCGTCGGGCGGCGCGTAATAGGCCATGCGCTGCACCGTCTTGCCCACCTCGGCCGGCAATTCCTGATAGAAGCCGACGAGGTCGGGATAGAGCATGATCACCAGGTTGGGGAACATGCCGAGATAGACCCAGCGGCCGCGCGCCTCCTCCGGCAGATGCTCCATGACGGGGCGATGCTTCACATAGTTGCGCACGCTCCAGAAGCGCGGTGACACGCCGGTGATGCGGCCTTCGGAGCGCGATACGCCGGCGATCGGCCTGCCGTCCTTGTATTGCTGACCATAAAGGTCGTGGAGGGCGGGATGGGCGATCGGCACATGATAGCCCTCGTTGTCGACGTCGCGCACCGCCTTCCAATTCACCTCGAGAAGATCGCGGCTCTGCGATCCGTAGGGCCTGATCTCGGTGAGCCGGTAGGCCGAGGTCTCCGCCTCATGGGGCGCCATGAGCTCGGCGACGGAGCCCTGCGGCCCGGGCTTGAAGCGGACGAAGACCAGCCCGTGCCAGATCTCGTGCTCGACCGGCACCAGCCCGTGCGTCACGGGATCGAGCTTGGGGAAAGTCCTGGACTTGGGAACGGCGCGAAGCGTGCCGTCCAGATTGTAGGACCAGCCATGGAAGGGACAGACCATGGCGCTCTTGCAGCGTCCGCTCTCGCCCGCGACCACGCGCGAGCCCCGGTGCCGGCAGACATTATGGAAGGCGCGCACGACGTTGTCCTTGCCGCGCACGATCAAAGCGCGCTCGCCGGCGATGTCGAAGGTGGTCCAGTCGCCTTCCCTGGGAATGTCGCTCACATGGCAGGCAAGCTGCCAGTGGCGGCGGAACAGCTCCTCCTGCTCGATCTGGAAGAGCTCCTTGCTGAAGTAAGTCCAGGGCGGAAGGCCCGCGCGCTCGTCGTCGGTCAGATGGTTCGGCGTCACGAAATCGATCGCGTTCATTGTGGCCCTCCTTTTCTAATTGAACGTTCAATCAATATACCCTTTCGCGTTCCCCCGGCGCAATAGGAAGAGACTGCTGTGGAGGGTTCGAAAAAGCTCAAGCTTGACGGGCGCTTACAGTCGTGGCACGCATGACGGACGCGGTGTTTCGATGCCAAAAGGCTAGAAACCGAACAGGGAACACGGTGCGGACGACCCAATCGGGGCCAAAACCGTGACTGCCCCCGCAACTGTGAGCGGCGAGGACGTACGCAGATCTGGCCACTGGGCAACCGGGAAGGCCGCGTGCTTCCGCCCGAGCCGCAAGTCAGGAGACCTGCCGCGCCAAGCCGAGGGCCCTGCCCTCATCCATTGTTGAGCACACGGAGGGTGTCACGCTCATGACTACGGATCGGATCTCCACTTCACTCAGCCTCTCGCAGCGCGTGGCCGCGGGACTCAGCGTCATGGCCATAGGCCTCGTCCTGGTCTTCGGCGTCGGGCTCGCCCATGCCGACAGGCTGCACAACGCGGCGCACGACACGCGCCACTCGATCGGCTTCCCCTGCCACTGAGAGGATTTCTCCATGATCGGGCGAGTGATCCTCGCCGCGCTCCTTGCCGGGATCGCGGCTGGCTTGTTCTATGGCGTGGTCCAGCATGTGCGGCTCACGCCACTGATTCTCGAAGCTGAAAAATACGAAAATGCCGGCGGCGGTCATGACCATGATCACGCAGCGGCCGCGACCACGACCGAGCAGGCGCCTGCCCCCGCGGCCGAATCAGCCGCGGAAGAGGAAGCCTGGGCTCCCGAGGACGGCGCCGAGCGCACCTTCTTCACGTTCCTCGCCAGCATCCTCGCCGGCGCCGGCTTTGCCGCCGTCCTGGCCGGGGTCAGCCTCCTTTCGGGGGTGAGGATCACGCCGCGCAACGGCTTGCTCTGGGGCGTGGCGGGCTTCCTCGCCGTGCATCTGGCGCCGGCGGCGGGGCTCGCACCCGAGCTGCCCGGCATGCCGGCGGCCGATCTCGTGGCGCGCCAGATCTGGTGGGTCGCCACGATCATCGCCACGGCCGTCGCCATCTGGCTCTTCACCCAGAGAAGCGAAACGTGGGCCAAGGTCGCCGCGGTGGTCCTGGTGGCGCTGCCCCACATCATCGGAGCGCCGCAGCCGCCGACCCATGAAAGCGGCGTGCCGGCCGGGCTCTCGGCTGAATTCGCCGCCAACAACCTGGCCGCCGCGGTGGTGCTGTGGCTCATGATCGGCGGCTTCCTCGGCTTCGCCATGGACCGCTTCGTCAAGGAGGCCTGACGGTGGCGCTCGAAAAAATTCCCGCCACCGTCATCACCGGCTTCCTCGGCGCCGGCAAGACGACCCTGATCCGCCATCTCCTTCACAATGCCAGGGGGAGGCGGATCGCCCTCGTCATCAACGAGTTCGGCGACATCGGCGTCGACGGCGAGATCCTCAAGGGATGCGGCGAGGACGTCTGCCGCGAGGAAGACGTGGTCGAGCTCGCCAATGGCTGCATCTGCTGCACGGTCGCGGACGACTTCATCCCGACCATGCGCAAGCTCCTCGACCGCGACAGGCCGCCCGAGCACATCGTCATCGAGACCTCGGGCCTGGCGCTGCCCCAGCCGCTGGTGCGCGCCTTCAACTGGCCGGAGATCAAATCGCGCGTGACCGTCGACGGCGTGGTGACCGTCGTCGACGCCAAGGCGCTCGCCGAGGGCCGCTTCGCCGACGACGAAGAAGCGGTCGCCCGGCAGCGCGCCGCCGATCCCAGTCTCGATCACGAGAACCCGATCGAGGAATTGTTCGAGGATCAGCTCAATTGCGCCGACATGATCATCCTCAACAAGACCGATCTGCTCGCCGACCACGAGACCGACAAGATCGCGGGCGATCTCAGGAACCAGGTCCGCAAGGGCACCAAGCTCGTGCCGGCGCGGCACGGCGCGCTCGATGCGAGCGCCCTTCTCGGCATCGCTTCCGCCGCCGAGGACGACATGCACAACCGCCTCTCGCATCACGAGATGGAGGGCGAGACGCAGCACGACCATGACGATTTCGTCTCCTTCTCGGTGCCGCTCGGCGTCGTCGCCGACCGGGACGAGCTCATCGGGCGCATCGACGCTCTCATCGTCGAACACGACATATTGCGGCTGAAGGGCTTTGCCGCGGTCGAGGGAGCTCCGGGACGGCTCCTGATCCAGGCGGTGGGGCCGCGGCTCACCAGCTATTTCGACCGTCCCTGGCGGGCGGACGAGAGGCGCGGAAGCGAGATCGTGGTCATCGGTCTCAAAGGACTGGACCGGGCCCTGATCGAGGCCCGCCTCATGGGCTGATGCATCTCCTGGCGAGCCAGACGGGCGTCATCGACGGCGCGGCCGAAGCCGTCGACCTTGCTCAGGAAACGGGCGACATCGTCGTGGTCTCCGCGGCCGACAGCGAGCTTGCCGCTCTGGCGCGCGCCTGGGAGACGATCGGAAGCGAGGCGAAGTCGCTGCGCCTCGCCAATCTGCTGCAGCTCCAGCACAATCTCTCCGTCGACCTCTATGTCGACAGGACGCTGAAGCATGCCAGGCTGATCGTGCTGCGCCTGCTCGGGGGAGCGCAATACTGGAGCTATGGCTTGAGCGAGATCGAAGCCCTCGCCCGCCGCCGCCGCATCGCGCTGGCCGTCCTGCCGGGCGATTCCCATCCCGATCCGGAGCTGGCCGCGCGCTCGACCCTGCCGGCAGCCGATTGCGAAAGGCTGCGGCAATATCTCACCGCCGGCGGGCAGGAGAATGCCGGCGGTTTCCTCAGGCTCTGCCTGCACCTCCTCGGCGAGGGTGCCGCCCCGGCTCCGCCGCGCCCGCTCGCCGGAGCCGGCCTCTACTGGCCGGGGCAGACTTGCGAGAGCGTGGAGCGGCTCCGCGCCGGCTGGATCGCCGATGCGCCCGTCGCGGGGCTGGTCTTCTACCGCTCGGTCCTCGAAGGCGCGCAGACGGCGCCGGTCGATGCGCTGATCGCGGCGCTGCGGCAGCGGCGGGTCAATGCGCTGCCGGTTTATGTCACGAGCCTCAAGGATGCGGCGAGCGCCGGCTTCATCGCCGTCGCATTCGGGCAGGCGCGGCCTGACGTCATTCTCAATGCGACGGCCTTTGCCGTGTCCTCCGGCAGCGCCGCCGCCGACACGCCCTTTACGCCCTTCGATTGCCCGGTGCTGCAGGTCGTCTTCGCCGGGTCGAGCGCCCCGAATTGGCAAGAAAGCGCCCAGGGGCTCGGCGCCCGCGATCTCGCGATGAATGTTGTCCTGCCCGAGCTCGACGGCCGCATCCTGTCGCGGGCCGTCTCCTTCAAGGCCGACGACCACTGGGACGAGCGGACGCAGTGCCGGATCGTGACCTACCGCCCGGTCCGCGATCGCGCCGATTTCGCCGCCGACCTCGCGGCGGCCTGGATCGCCCTGCGGCGGACGGCTCCGGCGGAGCGGCGCATCGCCCTCATTCTCGCCAACTATCCCAACAAGGACGGACGTATCGCCAATGGCGTGGGCTACGACACGCCGGCAAGCTCCATCGCCATCCTGCGCGCGCTCGAGGCCGAGGGCTACCGGGTCGACGGCATCCCCGCGGACGGCAATGCGCTGATCGAAAGGCTGCAACAGGGCAAGACCAATGCGCATCGCCATGCGGGCGTGAACAGGCTGGCGCTCGGCGATTATGTGAAGGCCTTCGAGACCCTGCCGGCGACCGTCCGCCAACAGGTGAGCGAGCGCTGGGGCGCGCCCGGGCAGGACCCGTTCTTCTCGAGCGGCGCCTTCGAGCTTCCCGTCGTCGTCTTCGGCCATGTCGCCGTCGCGATCCAGCCGGCGCGCGGCTACAATATCGATCCCAAGGCCACCTATCACGATCCGGCGCTGGTGCCACCGCACGGCTATCTCGCCACCTATTTCTGGCTGCGCGGCCGTTTCGGGGCTCACGCCGCCATCCACAACGGCAAGCACGGCAATCTGGAATGGCTGCCCGGCAAGGCGACGGCGCTGTCTTCTTCCTGCTGGCCCGAGATCGCCTTCGGACCCTTGCCGCATCTCTACCCTTTCATCGTCAACGACCCGGGCGAAGGCACGCAGGCCAAGCGGCGCGCGCAAGCCGTCATCATCGATCATCTGACACCGCCTTTGACGCGGGCCGAGACCTACGGTCCGCTCAAGGACCTCGAAGCCCTCGTCGACGAATATTACCTCGCTTCCGGTCTCGACCGCCGCCGTCTCGAGGCGCTGAAGCGCGAGATCCTCGACCTCACCAGAAGCCAGAGGCTCGATATCGATGCCGGATTCACCGGAGACGAGGCGAGCGACCTCGTGAAGCTCGACGCTTATCTGTGCGACCTGAAGGAAGCGCAGATCCGCGACGGCCTCCACATCCTGGGCTCGTCTCCGCAGGGCCGGCTCGAGACCGACCTCCTGGTGGCGCTGACGCGCGCGCCCCGCGGGCTCGGCGAGGATGCCGACCAGTCGCTGATCCGCGCCCTGGCCCGTGATCTGGGCTTCGACGGCTTCGATCCGCTCGCCTGCGACATGAGCGCGACCTGGGACGGGGCCCGTCCGGAAGCGCTTGCAAAGGCAAGCGGGGATGCCTGGCGGACACAGGGCGACACCGTGGAGCGCCTCGAGATCCTGGCGGCTCGGTGCGTCGAAAGACACGCGGGGATCGGGACGCAATCGGACAAGGTCGTCGCTGCAATCGAGAACGCCATTCGCCCCGCCCTCAGGAGCTCGGGGCAACGTGAGATCTCCGCTGTGCTCAAGGGCCTCGGCGGGGAATTCGTGGCGCCCGGCCCGTCCGGCGCCCCGACCCGCGGCCGCCTCGACGTCCTGCCCACCGGCCGCAACTTCTACTCGCTCGACAACCGCACGGTGCCGACTCCGACCGCCTGGGCGCTCGGCCGGAAATCGGCCGAAGACCTGCTCGCCCGGCACTTCCAGGATTTCGGCCGTTACCCCAAGGCCCTCGGCCTCACGGCCTGGGGAACGTCGAACATGCGCACCGGCGGGGACGACATCGCGCAGGCCCTGGCGCTCATCGGCGCGAAGCCCCTGTGGGAGCCGTCGGGCTGGCGCGTGACCGGCTATGAGATCGTCCCGCTGGCGAAGCTCGGCCGGCCGCGCATAGACGTCACCTTGCGCATTTCGGGCTTGTTCCGCGATGCCTTTCCGGCCCAGATCGAGCTTTTCGACAAGGCGGTCCGCGCCATGGGCCGGCTCGACGAGCCGGAAGACGACAATCCGGTCGCGACGCGCATGCGCCAGGAGGCGACGACGCTCGTCGAGGCCGGCGTCGCCCAGGCCGAGGCGGAGCATGTCGCCGGCTATCGCATCTTCGGCTCCAGGCCCGGCGCCTACGGAGCCGGCCTCCAGGCGCTGATCGACGAGCGGCTGTGGACAGAACGCGCCGATCTGGCCCGCGCCTATGTCACCTGGGGCGCCTACGCCTATGGCGCCCGCGACGCCGGCGCCAGGGACGAGCGGGCTTTCGGCGAGCGCCTCAGGCGCATCGAGGCCGTGGTGCACAACCAGGACAATCGCGAGCACGACCTTCTCGATTCCGACGACTACTATCAGTTCGAAGGCGGCATGACCGCGGCCGTCGAGGCGATGTCGGGCACGCGCCCGCGCGTCTACCACAACGACCATTCGCGCCCCGAGCGCCCGGTCATCCGCACCCTCGAGGAAGAGGTTGGCCGGGTGGTGCGCTCGCGGGTGGTCAATCCGAAATGGATCGACGGCGTCAAGCGCCACGGCTACAAGGGCGCCTTCGAGATCGCCGCGACGGTCGACTATATGTTCGCCTTCGCGGCGACGACGGGTGCCGTGCAAAGCCATCATTTCGATCTCGCTTACGACGCCTTCCTCGCCGATGAGGCGACGCGCGGCTTCATCGCCCGCAACAACCCGGCGGCGCTCGTCGAGATCTCCGAGCGGCTCGATGAGGCGATCGCGCGCGGCCTGTGGACCCCGCGCTCCAATTCGGCCTACGGCCAGCTGAAGCTTCTCAAGGAAGGACATGTCCCATGAGCGAAGACGAAAATGCCCGCCACCACGACAAGATGCAGAAGAAGAAGGCGGCCCGCGACAAGATCATGGCCGGAAAGACGATCGAGAAAGGCCTGATCATCGTCCATACCGGCAAGGGCAAGGGCAAGTCGACGGCCGCCTTCGGCATGGTGTTCCGTTGCATAGGCCACGGCATGAAGGCGGGCGTCGTGCAGTTCGTCAAGGGCGCTTGGGCCACGGGCGAGCGCACCGTGCTGGAGAAGTTCCCGGAGTTGGTGACGATCAAGGCCATGGGCGAAGGCTTCACCTGGGAGACCCAGGACCGGGCGCGCGACATCGCCCATGCGCGCGCCGGCTGGGAGGAAGCCAAGCGCATGATCGCCGATCCGCAATACCGGCTGGTGCTCCTCGACGAGCTCAATATCGTGCTGCGCTACGACTATCTGCCCACGGAGGAAGTCGTCGAGACCTTGCGCGGCAAGCCGGCCGACAAGCACGTGATCGTGACCGGCCGCAATGCCAGAGACGAGCTCATCGAGATCGCCGATCTCGTCACCGAGATGGAACAGGTCAAGCATCCCTTCCGCTCCGGGATCAAGGCGCAGAAGGGCATCGAGTTCTAGATCAGCACTGCCATCCCTTGCCCGAGCGCAGCGACTTCGCCACATGGGCGACGATCGGGTCGAATTCGGCCTTGCGGGCGGCCGGATAGTCGAGGCGGACGTGATTGACGATCTGGCCCTCGCAGGCCTGGACGATCTTCTCGTAGAAGATGCGGCCCGCCTTGCTGCCCGAGAAGGCGAACCAACCGGCCTGTCCGGCCGAGTAGCTCACGGTCCAGCCATCGTCATCGTCATAGGAGACGAGGCGTCTGGTGTATTCGGCGAAGCTCTCCTCGTCGAGGCCCGCGAGAGCGCCCCAGACGGAAATCGTCGCATCGCCCCCGGGCGAGGTGAAGCGCAAGCCGTCGCCGTTCGCCGGCGCCTCGCCCGCCACGTAGCCCGCGGGGATTTCGGCGGTCGCGCCGAAGCGCTCGTTCACATAGGTCTTCCAGTCCGACGCGGCCGCGATCGCCGCTATCGCGGCCGCCGTGATCAAGACGAGGCATAGTCGTCTCCGCATTCAATCCCTTCCGGTCTGGCTCTGCTTCAGGCTGCGGATGATGTTGCCGAGGTCCTGCTGGGTCTGCTGCGGGACACCGGCGGCCGGCCGCGCGGCGCCGCGCTTCGGCGTCGGCCCGGCGGCTCCGGGCCCGGGCCGCGTCTGCGGCTGAGGACCGCCGGCATTCGTCAGATAGACCGGCGTCGGCGGCACGGCGCGGATCGGCGCCATGGCGATGTTGAGCGTGTGGGTGTCGAGGCGGCTGGCCGCGAGACCGGCGCTCCCGCCCAGCTCGAAGTCGCCGACGCGGATGATGCTGAAGGCGGGGTCGAGGCCGCCACCGGCTTCGATGCCGAATTCGATGATATAGCCCATGCCATCGGTCTGCTGGGCGATGCCGGCGGCATCGATCGCTTCGGCCGCCCGGCTGATCCAGGTCTTGAGTCCGAGCGTTCCCCTCAGCAGCGGCTCGGGACTGCGGTCCGGAAGGTGACGGGCGCAATCGGACCGGTCGAGGCTCGCGAGCGCGGTCGAGAAGGTCACCGAGGAGACGCTCTGTCCCTTGGCGCGGCGGCGCGCATCGGCGCCCAGGCGCAGGCTGTCGGTCGTATGGATCGGCACAAGGATCTGGGCGGTGGCCCCGGCGCTGCGGGTTTCGGTCACGTCCAGGGTCAGCTCCACGCCCGCCGCCCAGTTGCGCAGCCACGGAAAGCGGGTGGTATTCTCGTCATAGGCGGCGGCAAGCTCGCATTTCACATTGCGCAGGATGTCGGCAACGCCGACCCCCCTTTCATAGGGAAGGCTCGGCACCGAGGCGCAGGCCGTGACGACCATCAGCCCGGCCACTGCCCACGAATTGCGAATCTGAAGAATGACATACCCTCGCGTAATCCAACCCTCCTACCGTCCCCGTCCCCTTCCCTCAACCCCAAACGACGCGTTTGCGCCGCTCATGGTCGCGGGCGATGATTGACCGGGAACTCCCGCCCGGCTAGGGGTGTCTCCAGCAAGACGAGCAGCGTTCCTCGAGGAACTGAAAGCAAGTCCGGTGCGGCCGACCCAAGCCGGGGGCCAATGCCGGGGCTGCGGAAGCCAGGGCACCCGCCGTGCCCGGAACCTGTCCTTTCTTGCTTCGGATGAGAGGCAGGATCCAATGCAGGCGAAAACCGGTGTGATGTTGTGCGGCCATGGCAGCCGTGACGAGGATGCCGTGCAGGAATTCGCAATCCTCGCCGGGCATTTGAAGCAGCGTTTCCCCGGCCGGCCGGTCGAGTTCGGCTATCTCGAATTCGCCACCCCGATCATCCGCGACGGGCTCGACAGGCTGCGGGCTGGAGGCGTCGACAAGGTGCTCGCGGTTCCCGGCATGCTCTTCGCCGCCGGCCATGCGAAGAACGACATCCCCTCCGTCCTCAACACCTATGCGGCCACGAACGGACTCAGGATCGATTACGGCAAGGAGCTCGGCATCGATCCCAAGATGATGCGCGCCGCCGCCGACCGCATCGGGGAAGCCCTCGCCGCGGCGCCGGGCGACGTCGGCCGGCACGAGACCCTGCTGGTCGTCGTCGGGCGCGGCGCGTCCGATCCCGACGCCAACTCCAATGTCGCGAAAGTCACCCGGCTCCTCTGGGAAGGCTTCGGCTTCGGCTGGGCCGAGACGGCCTATTCCGGCGTGACCTTTCCCCTGGTCGAGCCGGCGCTCGAGCATGCGGCGCGGCTCAACTACCGGCGCGTCGTCGTCTTCCCCTATTTCCTGTTCACCGGCATCCTGGTCCAGCGCATCTATGAGGCGACCGATGCGGTGGCCAGACGCCATCCCGGCATCCAGTTCGTCAAGGCGCCCTATCTCAACGACCATCCGGCGGTGATCGACACCTTCGTCGAGCGGATCGAGCAGATCACCAGCGGCGAGACCGCGATGAACTGCCAGATGTGCAAATTCCGCACCCAGGTCCTGGGCTTCGAGGCGGAAGTCGGCGCGCCGCAGGAGAGCCATCACCATCATGTGGAGGGCATCGGCACCGGCCGGAACGGCCATCGTCACGACCATGATCACCACCACCATCATGGACATGACCACCACGACGGCCATCATCACCATCCTTATCCGCATGCCGATCATCCGCTCGGCCCACGGAGCATGAAGAAGCGGTGAGAGACTATCTGCGCGATCCGGCCGAGATCTACCGGCAATCCTTCGCGACGATCCGCGCCATGACCGACCTGTCGGGGCTGCCGGCATCGGCGCACGGCATCGCGGAGCGCGTCATCCATTCCTGCGGCATGACCGATGTCGTCGCCGACCTGCGAATCTCGGAAGGGCTGGAAAGCGCCGTTGCCCGGGCGCTGAAGCAGCGGAAGCCCATTTTCACCGACAGCGAGATGGTCCGCCACGGCATCATCGCCCGCCTGCTGCCGCCGGGCATCGAGGTCGTCTGCACGCTGAACGACGGCAGGGCGCGCGAGCTCGGCCTGGCGCGCCGGATCACGCGCTCGGCGGCGGCGGTTTCGCTTTGGCTGCCCCAGATCGAAGGCGCGGTGGCCGTCATCGGCAACGCGCCGACCGCGCTCTTCGCCCTGCTCGAAGCGCTCGATGCCGGGGGCGGCAGGCCGGCTGCGATCGTCGGCTTCCCGGTCGGCTTCATCGGCGCGGAAGAGTCCAAGGCCGAGCTTGCCGAAAACCCGCGCGGCGTTCCCTTCGCGACGCTTCTCGGGCGCCGCGGCGGATCGGCCATGGCTTGCGCCGTCATCAACGCGGTAACGGCGGAGATGGTCGCATGACCGGATGGCTCAGCATCATCGGCATGGGCGAGGACGGCCGCTCCGGCCTTTCGCCGCGCGCCTTGTCGCTGCTCTGCGACGCCGAGGTCGTCGTCGGCTCGCGGCGCCTTCTGGCTCTCGCCGGCGAGACGGCCGCCGAACGGCATGAATGGCCGCAGCCCTTCAGCGCCGTCGTCGACCGCATCAGGCCTTTGCGCGGCCGCCGCACCGTCGTGCTGGCGACCGGTGATCCGCTCCATTTCGGCGTCGCCCGCAAACTCATGGAGATCGTGCCTTTCGAGGAGATGGAGATCGTTCCCCATCTCTCGTCCTTCAGCCTGGCCGCGGCGCGCATGGGCTGGCCCCTGGGCGATTGCGACACGATCACCCTGCACGGCCGGCCTGCCGCCGGTATCGAGGGCTTCATCCAGCCTGGCGCGCGGATCCTGGCGCTGACCGCCGACGGCTCGACGGTCGCCGAGGTCGCCCGCCGGCTCGTGGCCCGCGGCTACGGCGCCAGCGACATGACGGTTCTCGAGAATATGGGAGGCCCGCGCGAGGACTGCTTCCGCTTCCGGGCCGAGGATATTCCCGAACGTTCGTTCTCCGATCTCAACACGCTGGCCGTCCGGTGCAGGCCCGGACCCGGCGCCGCCTTGCTGCCTCGCGTGCCGGGGCTTCCCGACGAGGCCTTCGTCCATGACGGCCAGCTCACCAAGCGTGAAGTACGCGCCGCGACGCTTGCGGCGCTGGCACCCTACCCCGATGCGCTCCTCTGGGATGTGGGGGCCGGCTGCGGCTCGATCGCCATCGAATGGATGCGCGCGGCGCGCGGGGCGCGGGCCATCGCCTTCGAGCGGGATGCGCAACGCCTGCGCATGATCGGGGAGAATGCCGAACGGCTGGGCGCGCCCCGCCTCAAGGTCGTCGCCGGGGCGGCGCCGGCGAGCCTTTCCGGGCAGGAAGCACCCGACGCCGTCTTCATCGGCGGCGGCATGGGAATCCACGGCGTCTTCGAGGACAGCTGGGCGGCGCTCAAGCCGCAGGGACGCATGGTGGCGAATGTGGTTTCGCTCGAGGGTGAGCTCCACCTGGTCGACCTCCAGGAGAAACATGGCGGCGACCTGGTGCGCCTCGATGTCTCCTGTCTCACGCGCATCGGTTCGCTGCGGGCGCTCAGGCCGCGCCTGGCCGTGCTGCAATGGCGGGCCGTCAAGCCGTGAGCGGCACGTTCTATGGGCTGGGCGTCGGGCCCGGCGATCCCGAGCTCATCACGCTCAAGGCATGGCGCATCATCTCGCAGGTCCCGGTCATCGCCTATCCGGCGGCGAACGGCGATGCGAGCCTGGCACACAGCATCGCCGCCCCGTTCATTCCGCAAGACGTGATCGAGCTCGCCATCGCCGTGCCGATGCGGCGCGAGAGGGAGCCGGCCCAGGACGCCTATGACCTTGCGGCGCAGGCCATCGCCAATCATCTCGACGCCGGCCGCGACGTCGCCTTCCTCTGTGAAGGCGATCCGCTGTTCTACGGCAGCTGCGCCTATCTCCTCACCAGGCTGGCGCGGAATTACCTGACCGAGGTCGTGCCGGGCATCACGTCGCTCACCGCCTGTGCCGCGGCAACCGGCCGCCCGCTCGCGGCACGTAACGACATCCTGAAAGTGCTGCCCGGAACCCTCGACGCAGCCCGCCTCAAAGCGGAGATCGGCTCCGCCGAGGCGGTGGCCATCATCAAGGTCGGCCAGCATTTCGACAAGATTCGCGGCGTATTGAACGATCTCGGACTCGCGGGCCGGGCGACCATCATCGAAAAGGCGACACGCGACGAAGAAAGGGTCACGCCGCTGGCGGATGTGCCCGACGGCGCACGGCCCTATTTCTCGACCATCCTCGTTTACAAGAGCGGAGAGACATGGTGAAGGCTCCCGCCATTTTCATCCTGGGCAGCTCCGCCTTGCCGCTCGCCCGCCAGCTCAAGGAAGCGCTCCAGGCTGAGATCCACGGACCTCATGGAGCGAAAGGCCACGATCAGGCTTACGAGAAGGCGACGGCGGCGCTGCAGGACCTGTTCCGCGAGCGCCGGCCGGTCGTGGCGCTCTGCGCCGCAGGCATCGTCATCCGCGCATTGGCGCCGGTGCTCGATGACAAGCGCGGGGAACCGCCGGTGCTGGCGCTGGCCGAAGACGGCAGCTCGGTCATCCCGCTGCTCGGCGGTCATCACGGCGCCAACATGCTGGCCCGCGACGTCGCCCGGATCACCGGCGGCCATGCGGCGATCACCACCGCGAGCGACCTGCGCTTCGGCGCCGCTCTCGACGACCCGCCGCCGGGCTGGGTGCTGGCCAATCCCGACGATATGAAGGCCTTTGCCGCGCGCCTGCTCGAGGGTGAGGGCGTGCGGATCGAGGGCGACATTCCGTGGCTAAACCTTCCAGCGGAGCCGGCGGCCGGGCTCAAGATCACGGCAAGCCACGAGGAGACCGCCGGCTCGCCGCCACATCTCGTCTATCATCCGACGGTTCTCGCCCTCGGCGTCGGCGGCGAGCGGGGCGTCGCGGCGGAGGAGCTTTTGGCGCTGGTCGATGAGACCTTGAGCCGGCATCGCCTTTCCAGGAAGGCGCTGGCCGTTGTCGCCTCGCTCGACCTCAAGGAAGACGAGACGGCGATCCACATGCTCGCGGAGCATCTGGGCTTGCCCTTGCGCCTGTTCACGGCCGCCGAGCTCGATGCCGAGACTCCGAGGCTCGAGACGCCGTCGGCCGTGGTGAAGAGCGAGGTCGGCTGTCCCGGCGTCGCCGAAGGCGCGGCACTCGCAGCGGCGGGGCCCGACGCCCGGCTCCTCGTGGCCAAGACCAAGTCGAGGCGCGCCACCTGTGCGGTGGCGCTCGCCCCTGCCCCGATCGTCGAGCTGCGCGGGCGCGCGCGGGGACGCATCAGCGTCGTCGGCCTCGGTCCGGGCGACCCGGCCTCGCGCAGCCCCGCGGCGAGCGCCGCCTTGCGGCAGGCGACCGACTGGGTCGGCTATGACCTCTATCTCGACCTCGCCCGCGATCTCAAGAGCGGACAGCATGAGCACCGCTTTCCGCTGGGCGCCGAAGAGAGCCGGGTGCGCCATGCCATCGCGCTGGCGAAGGAAGGGCGCCGGGTCGCCCTCGTCTGCTCCGGCGATCCGGGCATCTATGCCATGGCGGCGCTGGTCTTCGAGCTCCTCGATCTCGCGCCCGAGCGCGTCGCGGTCGACGTGCTGCCCGGCATTTCCGCCTTCCAGGCGGCGGCCGCGCATGCCGGCGCCATGATCGGCCATGATTTCTGCTGCATCTCGCTGTCCGATCTCCTGACCCCCTGGGAGGTCATCGAAAGACGGCTCAGGGCCGCGGCGGAGGGCGACTTCGTCACCGCCTTCTACAATCCGCGCTCGCTGCGGCGCCGCGACCAGCTCGAGAGGGCGATCGCCATACTCAGGCCGCATCGCACGGACGAGACGCCCGTCGTCATCGCCAGCAATCTCGGCCGCGCGGAGGAGAATGTGCGCATCGTCAGGCTCGCGGATTTCGAGGCGGATACCGTCGACATGCTGACGCTGGTAATGGTGGGCTCGTCGCAGTCGAGATCCTTCGCGCGCGGCGACGGCCGCATCCATGCCTATACACCGCGGGGCTATGCCGGGAAGCGAACGGCGAGCTGAGCGAAACAGGACACGAGCATGACGGTTCATTTCATCGGCGCCGGGCCCGGCGCTCCCGACCTCATCACCCTCAGGGGCCTTAGGCTGATCCGGAGCTGCCCGGTCTGCCTCTATGCCGGCTCGCTGGTGCCGGAGGAGATCGTCAAGGCCGCACCCGAAGGGGCGCGTGTCGTCGATACGGCGCCGCTTCATCTCGACGAGATCATCGCCGAGATCGCTGAGGCGGATCGGGACGGCAAGGACGTGGCGCGCGTGCATTCCGGCGATCCTTCGATCTATGGCGCCATCGCCGAGCAGATGCGCCGGCTCGACGCGCTCGGCATCGCCTATGACGTGACCCCGGGGGTGCCGGCCTTCGCGGCCACGGCGGCGGCCCTCAAGACCGAATTCACCCTTCCGGAAATCGCCCAGACCATCATCCTGACCCGCACCGCCATGCAGGCTTCGCCCATGCCGGAAAGGGAGACGCTCGAAGAGCTGGGGCGTTCCAGGGCCACGCTCGTCATTCACCTCTCGGTGCGCAATCTGGGCCATGTGGAGCGCGCGCTCGCGCCGCATTACGGGCCCGACTGTCCGGTCGTGGTCGGCTATCGGGTGAGCTGGCCGGATCAGCAGATCATCCATGGCACGCTTGCGAACATCGCCGGCAAGGTCCGGGCCGCCAAGCTCACGCGCACCGCCCTGGTGATCGTGGGACCGGTCCTCGCCGCCCACGGCTTTCGCAACTCGGCCCTTTACGACGCGGGCCACGAGCACGTCCTGCGCAACCGCAAGACCGCGAAAAAGCGCTGAATTCCGATATTTCCGGCCCTGTGAGTTTTCCCACAGACGCATCCCCGCCCGATCACTAGCCTCTCCCTCATCGGTTTCGAATCCGGCCGTCCAAGAGCCGGAAAGCAACACAGGAGAGCACCATGAACAGCCGTATGGATCGTCCGCTCGCCGGCCACCGTTCGTGCCCTGGGTCCCTGGGGCGCCTTGCCGCCTGGGTGAACGCGAAATGGCGCGCCCGCCGGGCCCGCCGTCTGGAAGAAGAGACGGTCGTGTGCCTGAGCACGATGGACGCCAAGCTCATCCACGACATCGGAATGGACGTCGACAGGCTGAGCGAGCTCACGCCCCGCAGACGGGGGATGACGGACTCAGGCGGAGCGGCCCGGCCGCGGCATTCCGGCGGGGGCAGAAGGTCATGATCGGGGACGCAGCGAGGGACGCACGCATGTCGCAGCCGAGGCCGCGCCGTCTTTACCTCCATGTCGGCCGCTTCCTTGCAGCCTTCGTCCTCGTCGCCGCGCTGCTGGTCGCCGCGCAGGCCTTCCACCGGTTCCTGGCCGACAATATCGCGGTCGCCGGCCTTTTCCTCTCGCTCATGCTCATCGCGGCATTGAGCGCGGGACGCGGGCTCCTAACGCCCTCTCTCAAGGAGCTCGCGTTCTATTTCTTCGCCATCATCGCCGCCGGAATGATGTGGCCGGGAGCGCAACTGGCGCTCTCGGCCTATGAAGAGGCGGGTTTCGTGGCGCTCGCCGCCTTCATGATCTTCGTCTTCGCACTCGCTGTCGGGCTCGCGGTGCTGTCCGCCTGTCTGCTCGCCGGCGACGACGGCGCGACATAGATCTCCCCACCTCTGGTCTTCTCCCAGAGGCCACTGCCCTCATTCCGGTCCCGACGCCCGGAATGAGGGACTTTTTTTCGCGAGGGGCGAGGCCGGCGCGTCAGGCGCCGAACAGGTCGCTCTGCCGGTCCACGCGGCCGTTGCGGACGGGCACGCCCTCATGATTGAGGAGCCAGGTCTTGCGCGGCAGGCCGCCGCCATAGCCGGTGAGCGTCCCGTCGGAGCCGATCACCCTATGACATGGGACAACCACCGAGATCGGATTGCGGCCATTGGCGAAGCCCACGGCGCGCATGGCGTTCCTGTCGCCGAGCCGCGCCGCGAGCTCGCCATAGGAGATCGTCGTGCCGACCTCGATGCGCCTGAGCTCGGCCCAGACGCGCTCCTGGAACGGAGTCCCGCCGCCCCTGGCCGGGAGATCGTCGACGGCCGAGAGATCACCCGCGTAATAGGCGCGCACATGATCTGAAAAACCACAAGGGTTGGCCTTTTCCCGCATCACCAGATCGGGAAAGCGGCGCCACAGATCCTTCATGTAGCGTTCCGGCTGGTCGTCGAACTCCAGTCCGACCAGCACACCGTCCTCGACCATCAGCAGCATGGGGCCGATGGGCGTCTCGACATGGTCCGTCACTATGATCGTGCTCATCGCGAGCCTTCGTTGACCGGCATGCTCCCGAAGATAGTCGGCTGGCCGGAGCGGAGCCACCCGAAAACGCCGCCCTCCCGGAGAGCACGCCTATCTTCATTCGCCGTTATTGAACAACTGTTCGATCTGCCTGCGTTCCATGTGATCGAAATCATCGGACACTGAAAACTGACTGGTCATGAAACCAACCCGGCGCGGCGGAGAGAGGACAGCTTGGTCGATCGGCACGACCTTGACCATCGGCTTTCCAGCCTTCGCGATCACGAATGGCTTTCCCTTTGCGGCCTGTTCGACGAGACGAGACAAATGGGTCTTCGCTTCGTGAATGTCCACCGTCTGCATCTTGGACCACCGTCAAGCTTAGTTCAGGGACTTAGTTTATTTAACATGGGAATGCCAGCGGGACTGTCCTGAACGGTGAATCGCTAGCTTTCCCGCGCCACGCCTTCCACCAGGGGAACGAACCTGACCGGCAGCAGGCGCTCATGCGAGAAGCCCTGCTCGTCGCGGCTCACGCGGACAAGCTCCTGGCTCATCGGACCGTCTTCGAGCGGGATGATCATGATGCCGCCGACGGAAAGCTGGTCGGCCAGCGCCCGAGGCACCTCGCGGGCAGCCGCCGTGACGATGATGCGGTCGAAGGGCGCCTGCTTCGGCCATCCCTTGTGACCGTCGCCGACCATTTGCGTGACATTGGCAAGACCGAGGGCCTTGAAACGCCGCTCCGCCTGCTTCGCCAGGGTGCGGTAGCGCTCTATCGTGTAGACGCGGCGGCAGAGCGGCGAGAGGATGGCGGTCTGGTAGCCGGAGCCGGTGCCGATCTCCAGCACCTTGCAACGGTCGGTCAGCTTCAGCCGGTCGGTCATCAGGGCCACCACAAAAGGCTGGCTGATCGTCTGACCGCAGGCGATCGGCAAGGCCTGGTCGGCATAGGCCATGGCCTGGAAGGAATGCCCCAGGAACATTTCGCGGGGCGTGCGCTCTATCGCTTCGAGGATGCGCTGGTCGCGGATACCCTGATTGCGCAGGGACATGATCAGCTCGATCTTGCGATAGTCCCCGCTCACGTCTTCTCCAGCGCCACCCTCAGGGGCTCTATGGCCTCGAGCTGGGTCAGGTTCATATGGAGCGGGGTCACCGAGATACGCTTTTCGAAAGCCGCGCGCAGATCGGTCCCGACCGGCGGGTTGCCGCGCTCACGCTGGAAGCCGACCCAGTAATAGGGGCGCCCCCGGGTGTCGCGGCGCTCATCGATGGTGAGCAGGTTCTGGTCGCGCTTGCCCTGCCGCGTCACCTCGACGCCCGCCACCTCGTCCGGCCGGCAGTCGGGGAAGTTGATGTTGAGCAGGACGCCGGGCCCGAGCTCGACGTCGAGCAGCTGCTTGAGGACCTGGGCGCCATGGCGCTCGGCGACATCATAAGTGAGAGCCTCTCGATTGTGGATGCCGATGACCTGCGACAGAGCGATGGACTTGAAGCCCAGGACGGTGCCTTCCATGGCTGCCGCGATGGTGCCGGAATAGGTCACGTCGTCGGCGATGTTCTGGCCGCGATTGATGCCCGACAGAACGAGATCGGGTGCGTCGGGCATGATCTTGCGCGCCGCCATGACGACGCAGTCGGTCGGCGTGCCGAGCACCGCAAAGCGGCGTTCGCCGATCTTGCGCAGGCGCAAGGGATCGGCAAGCGAGAGCGAATGCGAAGCGCCCGATTGCTCGGATTCGGGCGCCACGATCCAGATGTCGTCGGAAATGGTGCGGGCGATCTTTTCGAGCGATTCGAGGCCCTCGGCGTGGATGCCGTCGTCATTGGTGAGGAGAATGCGCATCACAGACTTTCTATCGTGGTTCCGGTGTTTCCATCATGGTGCCATGGACCTGCCAGGTGAGGGCATGCCCGGCATTGTCAGCAGCCGCAAGCCGGGGAGACCGGCGAAATCCTCGGCGCTGAGAGTCAAGAGCGAATAGCTGTGCTCGATGGCCTGGGCCGCGATCCAAAGATCATTGTGGCGGGGCCGAGGTGAGCGCCCGGCCTGCCTCACGGCGGAAGCCAGCACGCCGAAAGCGGCGGCGGTATTCTTGGTGATCCCCAAAGCGGGGCGGCTTTCCACTTGCCGCAGATAAGCCGCCCGTAACGCCCGCTCGGCCGGATCGGTACAGGCTTCCACGCCGAAGTTGAGTTCGCCAAGCGTGATGACCGAGGTGAAGACCGCCTCCTCGCCGGCGATCCGGACCAGAGCCTCGCGGTCCACCTGGTCGGCGGCCAGCCCCACCCAGATGCAGCTATCGAAGATCACGCCCACGGATCGCGCACGGCGTCATCGAAGATTTCCCGGCTTTGCTTGAGCCATGCCGCCGCCTGGTCCGGCTTCAGCGTCGGTTTCAGGCCGGCGACCGCCTGAGCCGCCGTCATCATGCGGTCGGGCGGCACGATCTGGGCAATCAGCACACGATTGCGCTCCACGACCACGGTCTCACCGCGGCCGACGACAAGGTCCAGTATCTCCCGGGTATTCCGGGCCAGGTCAGTAGCGCTGATCGTCTTCATTTTGTCATCTTACAGACTGATACGTAACTTACATCATTTCCGCTATTGGCCAAAGCCCCTTATCGCGGTTTCATCGTTCATGTACGGACGCAGCGCCTCCGGAACCGTGACGCTGCCATCCGGGTTCTGGTAGTTCTCGAGCACCGCGATGAGGGCGCGGCCGACCGCGACACCGGAGCCGTTGAGCGTGTGGACGAAGCGCGGCCCCTTGCCGTCCCTGGGCCGATAGCGCGCATCCATGCGCCGGGCCTGGAACTCCCCGCAGACGGAACAGGACGATATCTCGCGATAGGCGTTCTGGCCGGGCAGCCAGACCTCGATGTCATAGGTCTTGCGCGCCGAGAAGCCCATGTCGCCAGTCGACAAGGTCAGGGTGCGGAACGGCAGGTCGAGGCGCTTCAGCACTTCTTCGGCGCAGCGCGTCATGCGCTCATGCTCCTCGCGCGACTGCTCGGGGCTCGTGATCGAGACGAGCTCGACCTTGGAGAACTGATGCTGGCGGATCATGCCGCGGGTATCGCGGCCGGCCGCTCCGGCCTCGGCCCGGAAGCAAGGCGTCCACGCCGTCACCCGCAGCGGCAGCGCCTCTTCGTCCCGAATGGACTCACGCACCAGATTGGTGAGCGATACCTCGGCCGTCGGAATCAGCCAGCGGCCGTCCGTCGTATGGAATTGGTCGTCGACGAATTTCGGCAGTTGCGCCGTGCCGAACATGGTCTCGTCGCGCACGATCAGAGGCGGATTGACCTCGGTATAGCCATGTTCGCGCGTGTGCAGATCGATCATGAAATTGCCGAGCGCGCGCTCGAGCCGGGCGAGCGCACCCTTCAGCACCACGAAACGGGCGCCGGAGATTTTCGCCGCGGTCTCGAAATCCATGAGCCCCATGGCCTCGCCGATCTCGAAATGCTGCCTGGCGCTGTTGAGGCCTCTCGGTGTGCCGTGGCGGCGGATCTCGACATTGGCGGTCTCGTCCGATCCTTCCGGCACATCGTCCGCGGGGAGATTGGGGATGGCGGCCAAGGCATCGTGCAAAGCGGCCTCGGCCCTCTTCAGCGCCTCTTCCTCGGCCGGCATGCCGTCCTTGATGCGCCCTACTTCGGCCTTGAGCGCCTCGGCCGTCGCCTTGTCGCCCCGGCCCATGGCCTGGCCGATCTCCCGGGAAGCGGCGTTGCGGCGCTCCTGCAGGGCCTGGAGCCTGGCAATGAGATCACGGCGCTTCTCGTCGAGAGCGATGAGGGCTGCCGCCTGGGCCTCGAGGCCGCGCCTGGCGAGGCCGCGGTCGAAGTCCTGCGGATTTTCGCGGATGAATTTGATGTCGTGCATGTCCGATTCCCGTATCGCGGGATGCTATAAAGCCCCGGACGCTCAAGGCAAAGACCGCACCGTTCCTAAGAATTTAAGGATAATCCGTTCAGTCAGACCTGGACGCCTCTTCAGCCTCGGCCTTGGCCGCCGCGGCGGCGCGCCGCTTCTCCATCAGCCTCACGGCTTGCACGGAAACCTCATAGAGCCCCATCAGCGGGATCGCCATGGATATCTGTGAAATGGGATCGGGCGGCGTGAGGACGGCCGCCACCACGAAGACGCCGACGATTGCGAATTTGCGGCCGCTCTTGAGCTGCTCATAGGAGACGATGCCGATCTGGCCGAGAAGCGTGAGAATGACCGGCAACTGGAAGCACAGGCCGAAGGCCAGGATCAGCATCATCACGAAGTCGAGATAGGCTTCGACATCCGGCAGGAGCTCGACACCAGTGTTGTCGACGAGGCTGTAGAAGAACCTGATCGCGACCGGCAGCAGGAAGAAATAGACGAGCCCGGCGCCGAGAAGGAAGAACACCGGCGTCGCGACCAGATAAGGCCGGAACGCGTTGCGCTCGTTGGAATAGAGGCCGGGCGCGACGAAGCGATAGATCTGGATGGCGATCAGCGGGAAAGTGACGAACAGCGCGCCGAAGAAGGCGATCTTCAGCTTCACGAGAAAGAAGCCGAGCAGCTTGATGGTGATGAGCTCGACGTCCTTGCCGGTTCCCCATTTGAACGGCAGGATCAGGATCTGGAAAATCTCGGTCGAGAACGCAAAGCACACGGCGAAGGCGACGGCGAAGCCGATGACGCAATAGATCAGCCGCCGGCGCAGCTCGATCAGGTGATCGAGCAAGGGAGCTTCGGTAGCGTCGATATCGGCCTGGGTCATCAATGCACCACGGGCGGCGCTTCGCTCTTGGCCGTCGCGGCCGGTTCGCTCTTCGCCATCTCACCGGCAGGTGCGGCGGCGGGCTCCGGCGGCTTGCCGTTCTCGCCGAAATACTTCTTGAAGTCGTCGTCCTGCTTCTTGATCTCGTCGGAGAGATCCTTGGCCATCGCCGGTATGGGATTGCTGGCGGCGATCGAGCCGATCTCCTTCTTCACGTCCTCGACCGGGTTCATGGTCTTGAGATTGTTGATTTCCTTCTTGATCTCGTCGACGCCGGCCTCGCGCATCGCCTGGTCGAGATGGCCCTGGAATTCGCGCGCCATGCCGCGCACCTTCTGCATGGTGCGGCCGAAGGCGCGGAGAACTTTGGGCAGATCCTTGGGGCCGATGACGATGACGGCCACAAGGGCAATCACCACCAGTTCGGTATAGCCGATGCCGAAGTCGAACATTTATGGCTCTCTGGCCCTGTCAGCTCCGGGCCTGCATGCAGCCCGGATCAGCTCTTGACCTTGTCGCCGACCTTGGTCTCGGCCGACTGCTCGAGCGTCTTGACCTTGTCGTCCTCCGCCGTGTCGGTCTCGTCGGCCATGCCCTTCTTGAAGCTCTTGATGCCCTTGGCGACGTCGCCCATGAGGTCCGAGATCTTGCCGCGGCCGAACAGAAGTACGACCACCAGGATCACCAGAAGCCAATGCCAAATCGAAAGCGAACCCATTTACTACTCCCTTGGAACCGATAAGGGGTCTTTCACCCCACGTCGCGGGCACTATTGCAGAAAGGGGTGAGCGCCGCAACAAAACTGCCCGCCCCTAGATGGGGGTGGAACCATCGGCGGTAAAGAGCAGAACCTGCGCCGGATCAATGGAAAAGGCGAGGCTCGTGCCCTGCCTCGGCGCCACGGCCGCCGGCATCCTTATGGCCACCGGTCCCTCCAGCCCCTTGAAGATCGCCGTGAGCAGCGTCGCGTCGCCGATGAAACGCTCGGCGAGGATGAAGCCTTCGGGGCCGAGCCCGGCGGGTGCCGGGGAGAAGGCTTGCGGGCGAACCATCGCCAGCACCGCCTCGCCCTCGGCGCCAGTCTTGGCTGGGAAGGTTCCCAACGGTGTTTCGGCGAGACCGTTACGTATCCGTCCGGTGATCTCGTTCATGTCGCAGAAGAAGCGCGCCGCCTCGGCATCGGCCGGGCGATGATAGATCTCGGTCGGCTTTCCACTCTGGATGAGGCGGCCTCGACGCATGAGGAGGATGCGGTCGGCAAGGCCCAGCGCCTCGACCGGGTCATGCGTGACCAGCATCGCGGTGGCGCGCGTCTCCTTGAGCAGGGCCAGGGTCTCGGCGCGCACATTGTCGCGCAGGCGCTGATCCAGGCCGGAAAAGGGCTCATCCATGAGCATCACCTGCGGCCGCGGGACGATGGCACGCGCCAGCGCCACACGCTGCTGCTCGCCGCCCGACAGGCGATGGGGATATTCGTGCTCGTAGTCTTCGAGCCCCACCCGCTTCAGGGCAAGGCGCGCCACATTGAGCGCGTCGGCGCGGCGCAGGCCGCGCAAGCCGAAAGCGACGTTGTCGATGATGCTCAGATGCGGAAAGAGCGCGAAATCCTGGAACATCAGGCCGATATTGCGCTTCTCGGGGGGCACGAAACGGCGGGGTCCGGCCATCTCGATGTCGTCGATCAGCACGCGCCCCGCCTGCGGCCGCTCGATCCCCGCGGCGATCCGCAGCAATGTCGTCTTGCCGCATCCGGAAGGTCCGAGCAGGCAGACGATCTCACCCGGCACGAGATCGAAGCTGACGCCGCTCACCGCCGCGATCGGGCCGAAGGCCAGGCTCACATCCTCGAAGGTCAGCCGGCCGGCAAAGGTGGCCCCTGCCGTGCCGCGCTGACCCCATTCATGTGGTCTCACGGTCCCGTCGACGAATTCTGCCGTGTCCATGAGGGGCGGTGTACACTATCCGGCAGGCTCAGGCCAAGAAGACTGAGCAGGATAGTCAGGAATTTGCCTCGCCACTCTCCTGCCCCGCCTCAGGGTCCTCTTCCGGCAGGTGCATCTCCAGAGGGATCTGCTCATCCCCATCGAGAGGATCCTCGTCCGGTGTCAGCTCGTCGCTGACCCTGGGAACGGGGATATCGAAGCCCGGCGGCATGGTGGCGTCGAGCAGGCCCGCGCCGCGCAACTCCTGCATGCCCGGCAGGTCGGCGACCTCGTTCAAACCGAAATGCGACAGGAAAGCGGGCGTGGTGCCATAGGTGACCGGCCTTCCCGGCGTGCGCCGGCGGCCGCGCATGCGCACCCAGCCGATCTCCAGCAGGATGTCGAGCGTGCCCTTGGAGATGGCGACGCCGCGGATCTCCTCGATTTCGGCGCGGGTGACCGGCTGATGATAGGCGATGATCGCCAGGGTCTCGAGCGCGGCCTTCGACAGGCGTTTCTGCTCGACCGCCTCGCGCCGCAGCAGGAAGCTCAAGTCGCCGGCGGTGCGCAGCGCCCACTTGCCGCTCACCTGGACCAGATTGACACCGCGGTTGGCGTAGTTCGCCTGCAGGTCCGCCAGCAGCGACGGCAGATCCGCGCCCTCGGGCAGCGCTGCGCCCAGCTGCTCAGCCGACAGCGGTTCGGCGGCGGCGAACAGCAGCGCTTCCACGATGCGCAGGTGATGGCTGCGATCTGCGCGCGGATGCATCGTCACATTGTCGCCTGCCTCCGACAGGCCGTCATCCGTCGCCGGTTCTTCGGTTTCGGATGGCGTCGCGATTGCCTGTGGCCTTGTCATGGCTTCAACTTCCTTCTCACGCGGCACTCGCGCGCCGGCGCATGTAAATGGGTTCGAAGGCCCTTTCCTGCCTGATCTCGATGACGCCTTCACGCGCGAGCTCGAGGCTTGCGGTGAAGCTCGATGCGATCACGGTGGCGCGGCCCTCGGTCGAGCCCATATAGTCGGCAAGCCAGGCATCGAGGCTGCCCCAGTTGTCCATGCGCCCGACCAGCCGCTCGAGAATCTGGCGCGCATCCTTGATCGACCAGGCCTTGATGCGTTTCACCGTGTAGGTGTGATGGCGCGCTTTCTTCTGCCGCCGCTCGGCATAGGCCTTGAGCAGGTCGATCAGATTGTCGGCATATTCGATCCTGGTGTCGAAGACCAGCTTTTCAGGCTCTCCGCGCTGGAAGACGTCACGGCCGAGACGGTTGCTCGACATGAGCTGTGCCGCCGCATCGCGCATGGCTTGCAGCTTCTGCAGGCGGAAGGAAAGCCGGGCCGCCAGATCTTCGGCCGGCGCCTCTTCCTCGCCCGGCGCCTTGGGCAGGAGAAGACGCGATTTGAGATAGGCGAGCCATGCCGCCATCACCAGATAGTCGGCGGCAATCTCGAGCCGGCGGGCGCGGGCGTCCTCGATGAAGCCGAGATACTGCTCGGCCAGCGCCAGGATGGAAATCTGCGACAGGTCGATCTTGTGATGACGCGCAAGCTCGAGCAGAAGATCCAGGGGACCTTCGAAACCAGACACATCGACGACGAACGTCTCCTCGTCGGCAGGCGGCGTTTCATGGCGCAACGGTCCCTCGCCGTCCGGCCAGATGCTTGCTGTGGTTTCGTCCGTCATCGTTTTGCAGTTCGCTTCAACCAGCTTGTCGCAGAAAGCGGAAGTGATTCGCTTCATTCCCGACAGATTATCCCCAGATTCAAAGCTTTACGAGTGGTTCGAGTGGGCACCGGGCGGCACGCTTCGGGGCGGTCTTCGAATCGAGGATCGATGACTTGATCGGTGCCGCGACCGGACGGCGATGAGCCCGCGATGACGGGCCGTCAGTTGCCGCGCACGAGGCAATCGCGCTCGCCGGCGGCGATGAGCGAATTGCAGACTTTCGAAGCCGCCGAACGCGAGGCGAGCGGTCCGACGGCGAGACGGTAGCGCGCCGTGCCGGCGACGGTCGCCCTGACGACGCGCGGGCTCAGACCGCTCAGCACGGTTCCGTGCTTGGCGCGGAGGCGATCATACTCGGCCATCGCTTCGGCCTCCGAGCGGAATGAGGCGAGCTGCGCTATATAGCCACCGCCGAGGTTCGCCTGCTGCGGTGCGGGTTGAACGGGTTCGGGAGCCGGCAACGGCTCCGGGGTCATCGAGGCGACCTGTTGCGACGTATCCTCGGCGGCCGCGGGCTCGGTGTTGTTCGGATTGGGCGAGTTGATCCAGTTGCCGGTGGCGCTCTGGGCCATCTCCCGTTCAGCGGCCTTGCCGGTGAGCTTGCGTTTGCCCGAGCCGCCGAAGCTGAAGAAGGATCGTGATTTCTCCTCGACCGCCGCGGTCTCGGCCTGCGGCTGATAGACGTCGGGCTCGGCCTGCGCATTCACTATGTTCTGTGCCTGGGTCGTGCCGGTCTGGGCCGGCGGCACAAGAACGAGCGGCGCCACGCCGTCATTCTGTCCGGCCCCGAGATCATCCTCGGCCGCCACGACTTTCCTGGTCGCTTTCTTCTCCACCCTCGGTTTCGGCTTGGCGGGCTTTTCCGCCTGCACGGGCAGCGGCTCGGGATCGCTCTCCATTTGATCGTTCTGCGGCGGAGGCTGCGCGGCAATCCGTTCGCTCGCCCTGGCGAGCTGGCCGGGAACCGGGCCGCCATCGGCGCCGTTCGTCGAAACCGGTTCCGCTACGAGGCCGGGGGCCCCTGGCTTGTCCACCGCCCCCAGAGCGGCGGTCTGCTGGCGCGCATTGCCGGGCAAGGCGCCTTGATCACCGGGCGGCGGCAGGGGAAGCGGCAGCGGTTCGTTGGCGTTGTCGCCGGAAGGTTCGGGAAGAGGTGCCGCACCCTGGCCGTTGCCGTCGCCCGTGGGCGCGACCGGCTGTGGCTGTTCCTGCGTCGGCACGACCCGGCCGCCGTCCACCTCTTCGTCGCCGAGGATGCGGTCATAGATCTGCTTGCGCTGCTCGGCGGCGTTGGGCTGCGCCGAGCCCTGGGTTCCGAGCGTCGAGCCGCTGGTATTTTCGGGCGCTGTCTTGGGCGACTGGTCCGGCGCTTCGATGACCGGCACATTGCCATCCGCCGGCCCCGGCGACTTCATGTAGGTCAGGTAGTAATAGATGATCCCCGCGGCGACGAGAGCGATCGCGGCGAAGGCGGCGAGCCACGGCCATGGGCCGCGCCGGCGGGGCGCCTCGGCTTCATAGCCGTCGTCATAATCGCGGTAGGCACGGCTGTAATCCTGCGCCGAGGCCCGCCGGCGCTGTGGCCGGGGCGGCTCTTCATCCTCGAAGACTTCGTTCACGTCCTCATCATAGGCGGGGCGGCGGGCACGCGCCGGCACCGGCGGCCTGCGGCGATAGTCGCCGAGGGACGGACCGTCGGCCTCATCGCCGTAAGCAGGCTGCGGCGGCAGGGCGGGACCACGGCGATAGGAGTCGTATTCCCGGCTGGCCGGGCGGCGCGCGAGGGGATCCTCGCGGAAAGCCGCGGTGTCGGCATAGGGCTTGGGCTTGGCCCCGAAACCGCCGGGCGGGGGATCGAGCGAGCGATAGTTCCCGCCCGAAGGCGGACCGCTGAAACGCGGCTGAAAACCCGCGGCGGCGGGTCCCGGAGCATTGTTCGCGGACGGCTTGGCCGTTTGCTGGCGGGGAGAAGGCTGGACCTGTGAAGCGGCGTTGCCGCCCAGCGCCGGACGCGGCGGGGTCAGAGGCGGCGGCGGTGAAGCTCCCAATCCGGACTTGCCGGAAAAAGATGGAAATTCCCGCTCGGGCGGGGGCGCCTGCTCGCGCTTGTCCTTGGCGAGCTCTTCCGGCGAGAAGGAGAATTTGGGCCTGTCGGGCGGAGGCGGCGCCGGCTTCTGATTGCCCGAGCGCGCCGGCGGCGGCTGAAGCGGACGGTCGGGTGCGCTGCCGCGGGCCTGCGCGACGCGCTGCCCGGCCAGCTTCTCCGCGGCCTGGCGCTCGGCCCTGAGCCGGTCGCCAAGGCCTGAAGCGCCTTGCGGTATCGGCGATACCGGCCGCGCCGAACCCGATTGCTGAGCCGGGCGTGGCGGCGTGCGCGGCGCCATCGGCGCGGGCTTGGTGACGGGCTGATGTCCACGCGCCGGTCCGGGCGGAAGCCTCGCCTCCCTTGCGGGCGCGGGAGATGCCGGCCGGGATGCCTGGGCCGCCGGCTTGAACTCATCGGAAATCTTGGGCAGGTCCTTGCCGGGATTTCCCATGCCCAGCCTTTCGCGCCAACGGGCCTTGCCGGGACTGTTCGAAGTATCCTGATCCATCCACCTGTTCCCGCGTCTACATTTCCTCTACGGGCTTCACTCCGAGGATTCCTAGGCCGTTTGCTAGAACATAGCGAATCACGCGCAATAAAGCGAGCCGTGCAAGGCTAGTTTGCATGTCCGAAGCCAAAATAAATCTTAATTGCGGCGACTCTTTGCCCTTGTTCCACAGGGCATGGAAATCGCTAGCCAAATCATACAGATAAAAAGCTATCCTGTGAGGCTCGTGAGCGGCGGCGGCAGCTTCGATCAGGCGCGGATATTCGCCGATGCGGCGGATGAGCCCGATCTCGGCGGCATCGGTGAGCCTCGCAAGATCGGGCTCGGAAGCATCGCCGGCAAGCTCGCCCGCGTTGCGGAACACCGAGCAGATGCGGGCGTGCGCATACTGGACATAGAAGACCGGGTTCTCCTTGGACTGTTCGGTGACTTTCTTGAAATCGAAATCGAGCGGCGCCTCGTTCTTGCGATAGAGCATCATGAAACGCACCACGTCCGGCCCCACCTCCTCGACGACATCGCGCAAGGTCACGAACTCGCCGGCGCGCTTCGACATCCTGACCGGCTCGCCGCCGCGGAACAGCTTCACCAATTGGCACAGCCTGACGATGACCTTCACGTCGCGATTGCCGGCATTGGCCGCCCCGATCGCCTCGAGCCGCTTCACGTAGCCCGAATGATCGGCGCCCAGCACATAGACGAGTTCCTTGAAGTCGCGCCTGATCTTGTGGCGCGAATAGGCGATGTCGGAAGCGAAGTAGGTGTAGGAGCCATCCGACTTGATCAACGGCCGATCGATGTCGTCACCGAACCGCGTGGCGCGGAACAGCGTCTGCTCGCGATCTTCCCAGTCCTCCGGCAACTCGCCCTTGGGCGGCGGCAGGCGTCCCTCATAGATGAGGCCGCGGGCGCGCAGATCCTCGACCGTGCGGTCGACCTCGCCCGTCTCGTGCAGCGACTTCTCGGAGACGAATATCTCCTGATGGATGTTCAGGGCCGCAAGGTCGTCGCGAATGAGATCCATCATCATTGCGAGCGCCCGGTCGCGCACGACCGGCAGCCATTCCGCCTCCGGCATGGCGAGCAGCGTTTTCCCGTGGTCATGGACCAGGGCCTGGCCGACCGGTTTCAGATAGTCTCCCGGATAGAGCCCGGCAGGGATCTCGCCGATATCCTCGCCCAACGCCTCGCGATAGCGCAGATAGGCCGAGCGCGCCAGCACGTCGACCTGGGCGCCGGCGTCGTTGACGTAGTATTCGCGGGTCACGGCGAAGCCGGCGACGCCCAGGAGCTCGGCCAGCGCGTCGCCGAAGACGGCGCCCCGGCAATGTCCGACATGCAGAGGGCCGGTCGGGTTCGCCGAGACATATTCGACATTGACCTTCTGGCCCGCTCCCATGCGGGAACGCCCGTAATCCGCGCCGAGCGCCAGGGCCGAGGCGAGGAGCTTGGGCCAGAAGGACGGGTTGAGCCTGATGTTGATGAAGCCGGGCCCGGCAACGTCCGTGGACTGAATATCGGGATCGGCTGCAAGCCGGTCGGCCAGGAGCTGCGCCACCACGCGCGGCGGCCGGCCCGCGGTCTTGGCCAGGACCATGGCGGCGTTGGTGGCGAGATCGCCATGCGCGGGATCGCGCGGCGGCTCGACCGTGACGCGGCCGACGTCGAGACCGGCTGGCAGCAGGCCCGCCTGCGACAGGGCTTCGAGCTCGCTGCGGACGACGTGTTGGAAGTGAGCGAAAAGGTTCATGTAACTGGGGGATTCATCAGGGTTTTCGATGCGGCTCTGCCCTACCGGATGGCACACACCGCGTCAAACGGTCGGAGGGTAGTGACGTATAGTCATTTGCGGCGAAGGGAAAGCGTCCGTCTCCACTGGCCAAGCATCATGACCATTCGAGGGCGGCGAGCAAGGAGCGTACACCAGATCTTGCGGAGATTTCTTCATGCATCGGTTCAATGTCGGCTTCGCGTCCGAAGCCGGACCGTTCAATAGGTGTTGACCAGAGGCCTCTCGGTCGCCTTCAGCCGGCGGATGAATTTATGCATGTGCCAGTGGATGGCGCATTTGAGCGCATAGATGCGCAGCACCGAAGGCTCGGGCCGGGCCCGGAAGAACGACCAGAAACGCCGGCGGTAGACCCGGCGCAGCGACCGGTCAGGCACCTTGGCGAGGATGCGCAGCAGCAGACCCCATGATTCGAGCCACAAGCGGGCCTGATGCACGCGGTGCGCCCAGGGATGGGTCAGACCGTAATTCTGCCAGGCCCGGTCGATGACGATGCCACCGTCGCGATAGAGGTCGTCCACGCGATCGAAATAGGCCTTCGGCTCGTAGAGTCCGGCCATCAGGCGGACATAGCCCTCGCTCAGGGCCTGGCGGCTCATATTGACCGGAAGGACGTTGGTGCCGTGCGCCGGATCGTCGTCCTCGTCGAGCCGGCCTGCCGTCTTGAGACGATCATAGAGCGGAGTGCGGGGGATCGCCGACAGCATGCCGACCATGGCGGTGGAGATGCGGGCCTCGCGCAGGAAGCGCTCCTGGGCCGAAAATATCCCCTCGTCGTCATTGTCGAAACCCAGGATCATGCCGGCCCAGACCTCCATGCCGCGGTCCTGGATGCGCCGCACCTTCTCGGCGAGGCTGCCGCCCTTGCGCAGGTTCTGCAGCTTCCTCGCCTCCCTGAGCGCCTCCTCGTTCGGGGTCTCGATGCCGACGAACACGGCGCCGATATTGGCCTCGACCATGAGCTGCATCAGCTCCTCGTCGTCGGCGAGATCGATCGAGGCCTCGGTGACGAACATGAGCGGATAGCCGTTGCGCCGCTGCCAGCCGATCACGCCATGCAGGATCTCCTTGATCGCCTTCCTGTTGCCGATGATGTTGTCGTCGACGATGAAGACGAGGGCCAGCTTCTGGGCGCGCAGGGCGTCGAGCTCGGCGAGGATCTGGTCCGCGCTCTTGAGCCGCGGCCGCCTGCCGAAGATGACGATGATGTCGCAGAACTCGCAGGTGAACGGGCAGCCGCGCGAGAACTGGACCGAGCCGAATGCGTAGCGGTTCATCTTGAGCAGGTCGAGGCGCGGCACCGGTATCCGGGTGAGGTCGGTCTTCTCCTTCTGCTCATAGCGCTTCCTGACGGCGCCCCTGTCCCAGTCGCCGAGGAATTCGGGCCAGGTCTCCTCCGCCTCGCCGATGAAGATCGCATCGGCGAGACCGGCGAAATAATCCTCCTTGACCGTCACCCAGGGCCCGCCGACCACCGTATAGGCGTTGCGGCGCTTGAGCTCGCCGAGGATCTCGCGCATGCGCCGGCGCTGCACGATCATGCCGGTGAGCGCCACGATGTCGGCGCGGGCGCAGCGGTCGAAGTCGATCTGCTCGACATTCTCGTCGATGAGCGTGATGCGATGCGGCGCGGGGGTGAGTGCGGCGATGAGGGGCAACGCCGCCACCGGCATGTTGGCGCGCTTGCCGATCAGGGGCAGCGCATGCTCCAGGCCCCAGAAGGAGATCTCGAATCTCGGGTTGATGAGGACGATGTCGGCCATGACCCCTCCACGCGCGCCTCTCGAGGGAAGAAGTCTAATCGAGTTCGGCTGCCGGCGCCATCCTCACCGGAAGAGAGGATCGAGATCGAACAGCTTCTTGTGCTGGTCGAGGGCGTAGCGGTCGGTCATGCCGGCGATGAAATCGCACACCTGGCGGGCGAAGCCGCTCCTGTCGTCGGTGAAGGAGTCCTCACGCCAGTCGGGCGGCATGAGCTCGGGATCGTTCATATAGGCCTCGAACAGGTCGCGGATGACGCGCTTGGCGCGCTCCATGATGGCGAGCACCCGCTCGTGGCGATACATGCGGTGCGAAAGAAAGCCCTGCAGGACGCGATTCTTCTCCCTCATCTGGGCGCTGAAGCATATGACCGGCATGCGCAGGCCGCGGATCTCCTCGACGGAAGCGGGCTTGAACGCCGTCAGCTGCCTGGGGCTCTCGCCGAGCACGTCGTTGACCATCGCCGAGATCAGCCGGCGCACGGTCTCGTGGATCATGCGCGGCCGCTCCAGATTGGGATAGGCCTTGAGCACCTGGGCGAGTGCTGCCCCCACCAGGGGATCGTCGCCGAGATCGATCACGTCGAAAAGGCCGGCCCTCAGCCCGTCATCGATGTCATGCGCGTTGTAGGCGATGTCGTCGGCGATGGCCGCCGCCTGCGCTTCGGCCGAGGCGAAGGAAGCCAGCATCAGATCATGCGCCTCGGCATAGTCGATGATGGCGGCGGGCAGGCCGGTCTCGCGATAGGGCCCGAGCGCGTGCCCCTCCCCGTCGATCAGCGGCCCATTGTGCTTCACCAAGCCCTCGAGCGTCTCCCAGGTCAGGTTGAGGCCGTCGAAGGCAGCATAGCGCCGCTCGAGCCTGGTCACGATGCGCAGGCTCTGGGCATTGTGGTCGAAGCCGCCGTGATCGCGCATCAGCCGGTCGAGCTCGCGCTCTCCGGCGTGACCGAAAGGCGTGTGGCCCAGGTCATGGGCCAGCGCCAGGGCCTCGGTCAGGTCCTCGTCCAGTTTCAGGGCGCGCGCGATGGAGCGCGCGATCTGGGCGACCTCGATCGAATGGGTCAGGCGGGTGCGGTAATGATCGCCCTCGTGATAGACGAATACCTGGGTCTTGTGCTTGAGCCGGCGGAACGCCGAGGAATGGATGATGCGGTCGCGGTCGCGCTCGAAGGGGGTGCGGGGCGGCGCCTCGGGCTCGGCGGTCAAGCGGCCGCGGCTCTTAGTCGGATCAGACGCGAAAGGAGCCCGCATGCCGCTCAGGCTCGCGGGTTGACAAGAAACGTCCGGCGCACGACATATGTGACCATGACGGATACGGTTTCCATAACCCCGCGCGCGGCCAGCCGGATCAAGGATATCCTCGCGGCCGAGCCCGGCGCGACGGCCCTGCGGGTCGCGGTCGAGGGTGGCGGCTGCTCCGGCTTCCAGTATGATTTCAAGCTCGACTCCCAACGCGCGGAGGACGATCTGGTGATCGAGAGGGACGGAGCCACGGTTGTGATCGATTCCGTCTCCCTCGTCTATATGGGCGGCTCCGAGATCGACTTCGTCGACGACCTTATCGGTCAGAGCTTCAAGGTCAACAATCCGCAGGCGACCATGTCGTGCGGCTGCGGCACCAGCTTCTCCATCTGATTTTCGTCCCGCCGCGGCGGGCTTCCCCTCGCGGGGCAGGCCGGTCTATTGTCGCGCGGCCTTTCGGAGGGACGAGATGAAAAAGCGTGTGATCGGACGATCGGATCTCAAGGTTGCGCCCCTGGGTCTCGGCGGCAATGTCTTCGGCTGGAGTGCCGATGAGAAAGCCTCCTTCACGGTCCTCGACGCCTTCGTGGGAGCCGGCTTCAACCTGATCGATACGGCGGATGCCTATTCGCGCTGGAAGCCCGGCAACCAGGGCGGCGAATCGGAGACCATCATCGGGAAATGGATGAAAGCCCGCGGCAACCGGGCGGCCGTCGTCGTGACCACGAAGGTGGGTTCCGAAATGGGCCCCGGCCGGAAAGGCCTGTCGCGCCGCTATATCGAGAGCGCGGTCGAGGCATCGCTGCGGCGGCTCGAGACCGACTATATCGATCTCTATCTCTCACATTGGGAGGATCCCACGGTCGAGATCGAAGAGACGCTCGCCACCTATGCCGACCTCGTCAAGGCCGGCAAGGTGAGGGTCATCGGCAATTCCAACCATTCCGTCCAGACCATGCGCAAGGCGCTCGCCATCAGCGCCCGTCACGGCTGGCCGCGCTTCGAGAACCTGCAAACGCACTATAATCTCTATGACCGCTCGGACTATGAGAGCGAGCTCGAAGGCTTCTGCCGGGAGAACGGGATCGGCGTGACCAGCTATTTCTCGCTGGCCCGCGGATTCCTGTCGGGCAAATACCGCAGCCCGGCCGACTTCGCCAAGAGCGCGGCCCGGGGCGAGGAGATGAAGAATTATCTCAACGAGCGCGGCTTGCGCATCCTTGCGGCTCTCGATGCCGTGGCGAAGGCCAGAAATGCCAAGCCGGCCGAGATCGCCATCACCTGGCTGATCGCGCGGCCCGGCCTGGTGGCGCCGATCGCCAGCGCCACCAGCGTCGATCAGCTCCAGGACCTGATCAAGGCGACCGGGATCGATCTCGGTCCGGACGACATCGAGCTGCTCGACCGGGCAAGCGCCTGCTGACAAGGCACGACGAGCATTTCGGCTAGAGCATCGAGGCTGCGGCCTCTATAAATCCTGCCGGAAACCCGGCGCGTTTTTCATTCGAGTGGACGACATGCAGATCGCAACCTGGAACGTGAACAGCGCCAAGGCGCGGCTCGAGACCATTCTCGCCTGGCTCAAGGAAGCGTCGCCCGACGTGGCCTGCCTGCAGGAGCTCAAATGCGAAGACCAGGCCTTCCCCCGCCAGGCCGTCGAGGATCTGGGCTACCATGTCGCCGTGCATGGCCAGAAGACGTATAACGGCGTCGCCATCCTGTCGAAGCGTCCCTTCGACGAGGTCAGGACGCGGCTTCCGGGCGACGACGGCGACGAGCAGGCCCGCTATGTCGAGGCGGTCGTCGCGGGCATCCGCATCGCCTCGATCTACCTGCCGAACGGCAATCCGGTGGCCAGCGAGAAATATGCCTACAAGCTCGCCTGGATGGAGCGCCTCATCGCGCATGCGCGCGCCCTCCTCGCCTTCGAGGAGCCGTTCGTCCTCGCCGGCGACTACAATGTCATCCCGCAGCCCATCGACGCCAAGAACCCGCAAGTGTGGGTGAACGACGCGCTCTTCCTGCCGCCCACAAGGGCGAAATTCCGTGAGCTGATCAATCTCGGCCTCACCGAGGCGGTCCGCACGCTCAGTCCGGAGCCCGGCATCTACACCTTCTGGGACTATCAGGACATCGCGCGCCGCCGCGACAACGGCATCCGCATCGACCATATTCTGCTGTCGCCACAGGCCGCCGACCGCCTCAAGGCGACGCGCATCGACAAGCATGTGCGCGCCTGGGAGAAGCCCTCCGACCACGTGCCGGTGGTGGCGGAGTTCATCGCCTGAGGGTGTCGGAAGCCTATTCCGCCTGCTGGTTGGCCTCGTCGTCGGCCGGGTACTGGTCGGCCCAGACGGTGGCGCGCGCTTCCGCCTCGAGCCGCTCGGCTTCGCTCGTCTCGGCCAGCATCTTGTCGAGACGGTCGTAGATCTGGGGCGAATCCCCGGGGTGGGTCGTCGAGCGGGCGAGCAGATACCACATGATCGCGCGGGTACGGTCGCGGCGCACCACCTCGCCCTTCCAATAAAGATCGCCGAGCGCCGCCTCGGCCGGCGCATAGCGCTTTTTCGCGGCGGCGAGCAGCCAGCGCAGGCCCTGCTCCGGCTGCTTGCGCATGCCCTGGCCGCGCATCGCCATCAGCCCCAGGGCATATTGCGAAGCGGGGTGGCCGTAGGTGGCGGCGAGACGGTAGATGCGGCTCGCGCGCTCGAAATTCTGCGGCACGCCCGCCGCCTTGCTGCCGGTGCGGTAGTAATCGGCGACGCGCACCAGCGCGTCGACCATGATGCGGAGCCGGTTCTGGTCGCTTTCCTCCGAATCGAAGGCATCGGCCACGCGTCCGTAATAGGAAAAAGCCTTGGCGTCGTCGCGCTCGACCCCCCGTCCAAGCCTGTACATATGTCCCAGATACCAGTCGGCGACGATGTTGTTGTCGTCGGAGGCGCGCTCGAAATATTTTCGCGCCTTGGAGAAGTCGCCTTCCTTGTAGGCGCGCTTGGCCTTCTTGAGATCGTCGGTCCAGAATGGGATGAAGTCGAGATCCGGCGCCTTGATGTCGGGCGCCGCCGGCAGGTAGGAGTAGAAATCGGAGGTCCAGTCGCCGTCGTCATCGGCACGAGCGGAATCGGGAAAGCTCGCGAGCGATGCGGCGATGACCGCCACCGTCGCGATTACTCCACGCGCCAACATACTCGCGCGCCGATCATATATCGGCGTAGCAGACACCTTCGTGTGATCCTCCGGGATGGGTCACTGCGCCGCTCACGGCAGGGCCGACCTGCTGCGCGTATTTCCATAGCGCGCCGGCTCCATAGCCATGCTCGCGCGGCTTCCAGTCCTTTTTACGGCGAGAAAGTTCCTCAACTGTGACATTTGCATCGAGGCGTCCGGCCTCGGCGTCGATGGTGATGATGTCGCCGTCCCTGAGGAGGCCGATCGGGCCGCCGAGCTGCGCCTCCGGCCCCACATGGCCGATGCAGAAGCCGCGCGTGGCGCCCGAGAAGCGGCCATCGGTGACGAGCGCCACCTTGTCGCCCATGCCCTGGCCGTAAAGGGCCGCCGTGGTCGCCAGCATTTCGCGCATGCCGGGTCCGCCGCGCGGCCCCTCGTAGCGGATGACCAGCACCTCGCCTTCCTTGTACTGACGATCCCTCACCGCTGCGAAGCACGCCTCCTCCGAGTCGAAGCAGCGGGCCGGACCTGAAAACTTCAGGTTCTTCATGCCGGCCACTTTGACGATGGCGCCTTCGGGAGCGAGATTGCCCTCGAGGCCGACGACGCCGCCGGTCCGGGTGATCGGCTGGTCGGCGGGACGGACGACGTCCTGGTCCGGATTCCACTTCACCCTGGCCATGTTCTCGGCGACCGTTCCCCCTGTGACGGTGAGGCAATCGCCATGAAGATGGCCATGATCGAGCAGCGTCTTCATGAGCAGCGGTATGCCGCCCGCCTCGAACATGTCCTTGGCAACATAGCGGCCGCCGGGCTTGAGGTCGGCGATATAGGGCGTGCGCCGGAAGATGGCCGCGACATCGAAGAGATCGAATTTGAGGCCGCATTCATGGGCTATGGCCGGAAGATGCAAGGCGGCGTTGGTCGAGCCGCCGGAGGCCGCCACCACGGTCGCGGCGTTCTCCAGCGCCTTGAGCGTCACGATATCGCGCGGGCGGATGTTGCGGGCGATAAGCTCCATCACCTTCTCGCCCGAGGCGAAGCAGAAGGTATCGCGGATCTCGTAGGGCGCCGGCGCGCCGCAGGAATAGGGCAGCGCCAGACCGATCGCCTCGGCGACGGTGGCCATCGTATTGGCGGTGAACTGGGCGCCGCAGGAGCCGGCCGAGGGGCAGGCCACCTGCTCCAGCGCCTCGAGATCCTCGGAGCTCATCCGGCCGACCGAATGCATGCCGACGGCCTCGAAGACGTCCTGGATCGTCACCGGCCGGCCCTTGAAGGTGCCGGGCAGGATCGATCCGCCATAGATGAAGATCGACGGCACGTTGAGCCGGACCATGGCCATCATCATGCCAGGCAGAGACTTGTCGCAGCCGGCAATTCCCACCAGCGCATCGTAGCAGTGGCCGCGCATGGTGAGCTCGACCGAATCGGCAATGCATTCGCGCGAGACGAGCGAGGCCTTCATGCCCTGGTGACCCATGGCGATGCCGTCGGTGACGGTAATGGTGCAGAACTCCCGCGGCGTCCCGCCGGCGGCCGCAACGCCCCGCTTCACCGCCTGGGCCTGGCGCATCAGGGCGATGTTGCAAGGGGCGGCCTCGTTCCAGCAGGAGGCCACGCCGACGAAAGGCTGGTGGATCTGGGCCTGTGACAGGCCCATGGCGTAATAGTAGGAACGGTGCGGCGCGCGCTCCGGTCCCTCGGTCACATGGCGGCTGGGAAGCCTTGTTTTCGTTATGGTTTTTGCATCCATTCTGTGTCCGTTCGCCGCCCGGTCGGCCGGGCCTTTTCCCCCGTCTGGGCCTGCCGCTTCCCAGTCGGGCAGGTCCCCTCGACAGCGTTATTGGCAAATTTGGGCAGATGGAAGGTTGATTGTGGCAGCCTGCTGGCCGTGCTTAACAAAAGCTCCGCTTGTGACATTTCTGCAACTCTCCGGGTCGCCTTTATTTCGCGCTAGACTACAACCCCACTTTGCAAGGACGGCATGATTCCATGGCATTTCGCACCTTTGGCGCCCAGGGGACCGGCACCGTAGCCCCTATCTCCATAAAATACATAGATAAACCGGGTCTCGGCCGGATCGCCCTGGTCAATGCGGCACTGTTCGTGCTGACCCTGACCGTCTATCGCTTCTGGGCGAAGACCAACGTCCGCCGCCATATCTGGAGCTGCGTCCACATCAATGGCGAGCCGCTCGAATATACCGGGCGCGGCATCGATTACGACGGCAGCGTTCACTCCCTGCCGCGCATGCTGGACATGAAAGCGAAAGAGGTGCGCGCCCGGCTTGGCGAGGAGGAGAACCTGCCCGGCGTCACGGCGGTGAGGCAGACTATCGGGAAGCGCATGACGCCCGCGATCCGACGCCACGTCACGGAATCGCGGGGAGCTTTCCGCGACCGCTCGGCGCAACTCGGCCGCGACAAGGACGCGCGCTGCCAGGGCTTCGTCGTCGATGTGCCGAACTTCTGGGAACGGCCCGAACTGTCCGGCTATCTGCGCGACGTGCGCAAAAAGCCCGATTGGCTCACGCCCGGAGTCCGCAGGGCTCCTCGCACACCGGACGAGGTTGAAGCGGAGTTGCTGCAACGTCCGGTCAAACGCCGGTCGGCGGGGGATGGCTTTGCGAGGGGCGCGGGCGCACGCTCACCGCAAGCTCGACTTCCTGCCCGAGCAGAGTCAGGATCGTCATAAGCCGGTCGAGCGTGAACCGTCCCAGATTGGCGCGGCGGATACGGGAAAAGTCCGCGTGGCTGATTCCGGTCGCGTCTTCCGCCTTGCGGGTCGTCCAGCGTCGGTCATCGAGAACCTTGATGATTTCGGATGCCATGAGCGCCTTGGCTTGCAGCAGGTCAGCGTCGTCGCGGCCAAGATCACGAAAGACGTTGCCGCTGCCGCGGATCAGTTCGATGTCGTCTTTGGTGCTCATTTCAATATCTCCTTCAATCTTTTGATCCGCTCCCGGATCAGGTCGGTCTCCTGTTTCGGGGTTTTGATGCCGCTCTTGGACTTCTTCTGGAAGGCGTGAACCACCCACAAGGCTCCCTTGAACTGCAACGTATAAACCGCCCGGTATGCGTCGGTGCGATGGCGCAAAGCCACTTCATAGACGCCGGAACCGAGACCTTTCATCGGCTTCACATTGTCGGGAAAGGCGCCGTCCGCCGCGATGCTAAGGGCCGTCAGAATGTCGTCCTGCGCGCCCTTCGGGAAATCGTCAAAGGCCTTTCGGGCGGCCTTCATCCACGAGATCGGCCTTGTTTCGCGGTAGACAATCACCTTTCTATGGTGGCAAATTTGCCAACGATCGTCAAGACAATTCCGTTCCCTGTTCGATCCGCGCTAGACTACAACCCCACTTTGCAAGGACGGCATGATTCCATGGCATTTCGCACCTTTGGCGCCCAGGGGACCGGCACCGTAGCCCCTATCTCCATAAAATACATAGATAAACCGGGTCTCGGCCGGATCGCCCTGGTCAATGCGGCGCTGTTCGTGCTGACCCTGACCGTCTATCGCTTCTGGGCGAAGACCAACGTCCGCCGCCATATCTGGAGCTGCGTCCACATCAATGGCGAGCCGCTCGAATATACCGGGCGCGGCATCGAACTCTTCCTCGGCGCGCTCATCGTCTTCGGCCTGTTCGTCCTGCCGGTTTTCGTGCTGGTGCTGAGCTTGCAGCTGTGGCTCGGCCCCGAACACCCTGCCCTGATCCTGGTCAACCTCGGCGTCCTGCTGCTCGTCCTGCTCTTCTGGGGCATGGCGCTCTACCGGGCGCGGCGCTACCAGCTGTCGCGGACCCTGTGGCGGGGCATCCGCGGCGCCCTCGTCGGCTCTTCCTGGAGCTATAGCCTCCTCTATTTCGGCGCCTGGCTCCTGCGCAGCCTGACGCTCGGCTGGTCGACCCCGGCCATGAACCTCAACCTGCAGGAGCGCATGACGGGCGACATGCGGATCGGCAGCATGCCGTTCCGGTTCAGAGGCCGCGCCGGTCCGCTCTACGGGCCCTACGCCGTCTGCTGGGTAACCACGCTCGTCGTCTTCCTGCTGATCGCCGGTCTGTCGGGTTTCGCCTTCTACGAGGCGTTCGGCGACACGCTGGGCGAGCTGTTCTCCACCGAGGAGCGGACCGGTCCGCGCACCGACTTCGATCTCATGGGGCTTTTCCTCGTCTTAGGCGCCATCATCGCCTTCCTGCTGTTCGGCGTCGTCTATTCGCTGACCTGGGCGTTCTACGCCGCCCGTGAGCTGTCGATCTTCGCCTCCTACACGACGATCGACCTGGCCCGCTTCGAGCTCGACGCGACCGGCGGCAGCCTGATCCGGCTCATGCTCGGCAACCTGCTGCTCGTGATCTTCACGCTCGGCATCGCCACCCCCTTCGCCCAGCAGCGGCTGGTGCGCTACCTGTGCGACCGGCTGAGCGTGCACGGCACGGTCAACATCGACGAGATCATGCAATCGCGCGAGGCGGTGGCGCGCACCGGCGAGGGCCTGGCCGACGCCTTCGATGTGGGCGGGATCTGAGCATGCGCGTCGATGCCAGGTTCTTCGACGGCGAGACTGCGCGCGATCATCCCGTCTCGGCTGAGCTCGTCCAAGGAGGGCTCGCCCTCGAGGGTCTCGATGTATCGCGCCGGGTATGGTCGCTCTCCGGCCTTGTCGCGATCGTCCCGATCAGGCCGGGCTATCCCGTGCGGCTCGGCCATGAAGCGGTTCACGGTGCGCGCCTGGTCATCACCCAGGAAGCGTTCGCGCGCGCCCTGGTGGCGCGCGCGCCGCATCTGGCGGGCGGCCTGAACGTCAGGAAAGCCGGCCGCTGGGCGGCCATCGTCGCGGTCTGCGCCCTGCTCGCCCTGGGCGCACTCTATCTGACGCTTTCCTATGCCCCGCAGACCCTGGCCGCCATCCTGCCGGACAGCTGGCGCAACAGCCTGGGCGATCAGGTCGAAGCGACATTGGCCAAGGGCGCCAAGCTCTGCGCCACCAGCAAGACCGATGCGACCTTGCGCAAACTGTCGGCGCGGCTCGCCGAAGGCAATCCGGAAGCGCCCGCCTTCGAGCTCAAGGTCTATGACATCGGCATCATCAACGCCTTCGCGCTGCCGGGAAACCGCATCGTCCTCACCGGCAAGCTGATCGCGACCGCGGAAACGCCGGAAGAGGTCGCCGGCGTCCTCGCCCATGAGATGGGCCATGTCTATCATCGCCACGCCGAGGCGCAGATCGTGCGCGCCATGGGCATCGAGCTCCTGCTCAAGATCGCCTCGGGCGGCGGCGACACGATCAGCGGTCTTGCCGGCCTGCTGGCGATCCTGCGCTATTCGCGCGACGCCGAACGGGAAGCCGACAGCTTCGCGCTTGACGAGCTCGCCAAAGCCGCCATCGATCCTCTGGGGCTGAAGCGGTTCTTCGAGCGCGTGATGAAGCTCGAAGGCGACCGGGGCGACGGCGGCGGCTTCTTCGGCACGGTCAGCGACATGATGTCCACGCATCCGGTGACGCGCGAACGCATCGATGCGATCAGGCCCCTGCCCGAGGGCACGGCGGCGCGCCCCGTGCTCGCCGATGCCGACTGGGGCAGCCTGAAAAAGATCTGCGATTGAGAAGGGCTCACCCGGCGAGCGCGCGTTCTTCATAGGCGATGAACCGCTCGATCATCTCGCGCCACAGGGCGACGGCAATGTCGGGCTCGAGCTTTTCCGTCTCGGCCAGGCCGCGCACACGCGCCAGAACCTCGTCGATGCGTTCCGGGACACGCGCCGGCAGCTTCGCTTCACGCTTGATGTCGATGACGCGCTCGACGCAGCGCTGGCGTCTGGCGAGCAGCGCGACAAGCTCGCCGTCGAGAGCATCTATCTGGCGGCGCAGATCGGTGAGCGCGGCGGTGGTCCTTGAGGGTTCGTGCGTCATGGCCGCACCCAACACCCTTCGCCGGCTCAGCGCGATGTGTCCTTGCGCCGCGGCTCGGGAACGATGGTCCATGGCCTGACGCCCTGGAGGCCGCGCGCGGTTTCGACCCGGACGACGCCGGCGTCGACATAGAGGGCATGCGCGCCGGCGCGCCAGACCGAGAACCGGTCTATCCGCAGCGGCACCGCATGGCAGCGGCCGCGCAGCGGAAAGGCGGCGATGAGGATATCGGCCTGTGCACAGGGGATGGTCATGGCGGGCTTCTCCTGCCGCAGGTAAAGGACGCGCCGGCCCCTGACCACGGCCCGGCAGAGCGCCTCCTCGCAGGTCCAGCCGGTCCGGCGCGCCGCCGCGGCGGGCGTGATGCCGTCTCCATCGGCCCTGAGCCACTGGCTGACTGCAAACCGGCCGCGGCGCGGCTCGGCCGGCACGAGCTGGCCGCCGGCGCCGCGGATCGCGACGGTCTTGGCGGTCGGCTCGACATAGATGTCCGGGCGCTCCGCGGCGCCCATGGCCAGAAACGCTATTCCAGTGAGCGGCAGCGCCACGAGGCGCATGAGACCTCGCGTCAGGCAGAGCATGATGGCCGCGAGCGTCAGCAGCAAGGCCGGCGCCAGGGGCAAGGCCGGTATGTGGCCCTGCGCCCCTGGCAGGCTCACGACCCAGTCCGATATGGCCTGGACCAGGAGAAGGCCCGCATCCATCACGCGCAGGGGCACGGCTTCGAGGCCGAAGGGCATGAGGAGGACGGAGAACAAGGCGAAAGGCATGACCAGCAGCGACATGACCGGCATGGCCAGGAGATTGGCGATCAGGCCATAGGGTGCGAGGCGCCCGAAATGATAGGCCGCCGCGATCGAGGACAGGCCGCCGGCGGCGAGGCTGGTGAGCGCCGCGGCGCAGAACAGGCGCAGGACGAGGCTGGCGCCTTTATGCAGGAGACCATGATCGGCCTCGCCGTCCCGCGCCAGCCATCTGCCCCAGGCCTCGTGAACGGCGAGAAGGCCCATGACGGCAAGGAACGACATCTGCAGGCTGGCGGTCAGGGCCGCTTCCGGAGAGACGACGAGGATGATCAGCGCCGCAATGGCGAGATTGCGCATCGACAGGGCCGGCCGGTCGGCGAGGATGGCGATGAACATGACCGCCAGCATGATGTAGGAGCGCTCGGTCGCGACCGACGCGCTGGCCAGCAGCAGGTAGACGAAGCCCATCGCCAGGCCGGCGACCGCCGCCCACTTCTTGATCGGAAAGGCGGTCGCGAGCGTGGGGGACAGAGCGAGCATGGCGCGCACCAGCCAGAAGGTCAGCCCCGCCACCAGCGACATGTGAAGGCCTGAAATGGAGAGGATATGGGCGAGGCCCGACGCCTGCAGGCTGTCGTTCACATCGCGCGGGATCGTGCCCCTTTCGCCGGTGATCATCGCCTCGCCGACGCCGCTGCGTTCGCGCGGCAGCACGGCGCGGATGCGCGCCCCGATCGCATCGCGCAGATCCTCGAGGGCGGCACTGAAGCGCAGGAGCCAGGATGGATCCGTTCCTTCCACCGTCACGTCGCCATAGGCCCTGCCGGTCGCGCCGATGCCCTGGAACCACAGGCCGCGGCCATAGTCGTAGCCACCGGGCACCACGGGCGTCGGCAGGGGGAAGAGCCGGGCCTTGGTGTGGATCATCTGACCAGGGCGCAGGTGAACGGCGCCCGTCAGGGTGACGCGGGCCCGTGTCGGCTCGAGCGTGACGCCGGGGCCGGCGATGTCCAGGATGCGCAGGATCGCGACGGCCCGCTTGGCACCGCGCATCTCGAAGTCCTCGACGACGCCGGAAAGCCGGACCTCGCCGGTCGACGCGCGCAGGGCCGGCGCCGATACCCATTCGGTCCTCGCCTTGATCAGACAGAAGCCGATCAGGACCAGCGCCAGGATCGTGGCGGCGCGGCTGCGTCCGAGACCTATGCCGAAGGCGAGGAGCGCCAGGATCGCCGCGACCAGCGCGAAGGCGAACGGCGGCGGCTCTCGCGGCAGGGCGAAATAGGCCGCGATGCCCGCCATCAGCCACAGCGGCGACCAGAGGAAGGCGTTTTCGCTCTGGGCGGCCAGTATGGACCGCGCCCGGCCCTGCCACCAGGCCCGCTCCACGCCCTTTCCAGCGACCGTGCCCTGAACCCAGTCCGTCACGCCACCGCCCCTTACGCGGGCTTCACCCATGTGCTAAGCCCGGCCCTTATCCCAGACCCATCATTGCCAAGAAAGGCGGCCATGTCATCGTCCGTCGTTACCCGTTTTGCCCCCTCGCCCACCGGCTTCCTGCATATCGGCGGCGGCCGGACCGCCCTATTCAACTGGGTCTATGCCAGGGCCAGGGGCGGCAAGATGCTGTTGCGCATCGAGGATACCGACCGGGAGCGCTCGACGCCGGAAGCGGTCGAGGCCATTCTCGACGGCCTGACCTGGCTCGGGCTCCACTGGGACGGCGAGGCCGTGTCGCAATATGACCGCGCCTCGCGCCATCGCGAAGTGGCCGAGATCCTTCTCGCCAAGGGGCACGCCTATCGCTGCTATTGCACGCCCGAGGAACTGCGGAAAATGCGCGAGAAGGCCGAAGCGGAAAAGCGCCCGGTCCGCTATGACGGCACCTGGCGCGACCGCGATCCTGGCCTGGCGCCGGCCGGCGTCAGGCCCGCCATCCGCTTCAAGGCGCCCCAGGACGGCGAGACCGTGATCGCCGACCATGTGATGGGCCGCGTCGTATTCCAGAACAAGGAGCTCGACGATCTCATCATCCTGCGCTCCGACGGCAACCCGACCTACAACCTCTCGGTCGTCGTCGACGACCACGACATGGGCGTCACCCATATCATCCGCGGCGTCGACCACCTCACCAACGCGGCGCGCCAGACGCAGATCTACCGGGCGATGGGCTGGACGGTGCCGGAGATGGCGCATCTGCCGCTGATCCATGGACCGGACGGCGCCAAGCTGTCGAAGCGCCACGGCGCGCTCGGCGTCGAGGCCTATCGGGCCATGGGCTACCTGCCCCAGGCGCTGCGCAACTACCTGGCGCGCCTCGGCTGGAGCCATGGCGACGACGAGATCTTCTCGACCGACCAGATGGTCGCGTGGTTCGGCTTCGACGGTCTCGGCAAATCGCCGTCGCGCTTCGACTTCGTCAAGCTCGAGAACCTGAACGGCCACTACATGCGCAGCACGCCCGATGAGGAACTTGTGGCGGCCTTCCTCGATTTCCTGCCGCATGTCGCGGGCGGGCGTGAACTCCTGGCGCGCATCGATGGGCCCATGCGGGCCAGGCTCGTGCGTGCCATGCCCGGCCTCAAGGAGCGCGCCAAGACGCTGCTCGAGCTGATGAGGAGCGCTGGGTTCCTGTTCGCCTCGCGTCCGCTCGTGCTCGACGACAAGGCACGGCAGATCATGGCCGACGGCGGCGTGGCCGCGCTCGAGGGGTTGCTGCCGGTCCTCCAGGACGCCGAATGGGACGCCCGGAGCCTCGAGGCGGCGGTGAAGGCCCACGCCGAAGCGGCCGGGCTCAAGCTCGGCAAGCTCGCGCAACCCTTGCGGGCGGTGCTTACCGGAACGAGCACGTCGCCCGGCATATTCGATGTCCTTGACGTTCTGGGCAGGGAGGAGTCCCTGAACCGCATGGCGGATGGCCTTAAGTCAGGTTGACCGTCATGCTGCATCGCAATAAACTTTACGGGAAGCAGCGGAAAAACCGGCAGGAACAGAGCCCATGACAAACGCAGCCACCAAGAAATCCACCGAAGTGGCCCCGGAAGAGACCGCCACGCTCACCCTCGGGAACAAGTCCTACGATTTCGCCGTCAAGAAGGGCACGCTCGGGCCGGACGTCGTCGACATCGGCCATCTCTATCGCGACGCCGGCATCTTCACCTACGATCCCGGCTTCACCTCGACGGCGGCCTGCGAGTCCGACATCACCTTCATCGACGGCGACGAAGGCGTGCTGCTCTATCGCGGCTATCCGATCGATCAGCTGGCTGAGCATGGCGACTTCCTCGAGACCTGCTATCTGCTCTATTACGGCGACCTGCCGACGCCCGCCCAGCGGCGCGAATTCGAGCATGCGATCACCATGCATACGATGATCCATGAGCAGATGAACCGGTTCTATCAGGGTTTCCGCCGCGACGCGCATCCGATGGCGGTCATGGTCGGCGTGGTGGGCGCGATGTCGGCCTTCTATCACGACTCGACCGACATCAACGATCCCAAGCAGCGCGAGATCGCGTCGCGGCGCATGATCGCCAAGCTGCCGACGATCGCGGCCATGGCCTACAAATATTATATCGGCCAGCCCTTCGTCTATCCGAAGAACGACCTGTCCTATGCGGCGAACTTCCTGCGCATGTGCTTCGCGGTGCCGTGCGAGGATTACAAGGTCAACCAGATCCTGGCGCGCGCCATGGACCGCATCTTCATCCTGCATGCCGATCACGAGCAGAACGCCTCGACGTCGACGGTGCGCCTCGCCGGCTCCTCGGGCGCAAATCCCTTCGCCTGCATCGCGGCCGGCATCGCCTGCCTGTGGGGGCCGGCGCATGGCGGCGCCAACGAGGCGGCGCTCAAGATGCTGGAAGAGATCGGCGACGCCGGCAAGATCCCGGAATTCATCGCCAAGGTGAAGGACAAGAGCTCGCATGTGCGGCTGATGGGCTTCGGCCACCGCGTCTACAAGAACTACGATCCGCGCGCCAAGATCATGCAGAAGACGGCGCATGAGGTGCTTGGCGAGCTCGGGATCAAGGACGATCCCCTGCTCGACGTGGCGCGCGAGCTCGAGCGGGTGGCGCTCAACGACGAATATTTCATCGAGCGGAAGCTCTATCCCAATGTCGATTTCTATTCGGGCATCATCCTGAGGGCGCTCGGCTTCCCGACCAGCATGTTCACGGTGCTGTTCGCGGTCGCGCGCACCGTGGGCTGGATCGCCCAGTGGAAGGAGATGATCGAGGACCCCTCCCAGCGCATCGGCCGCCCGCGCCAGCTCTATACCGGAGCGCCGCGGCGCGAATACGTGCCGATGAGCAAGCGCGGGAAGTAGGGTCTGCCGGCCGGGCCGGCTATTGCCCGCGCTCGTTCATGAGCATGGCGCCGATCTCGGCTTCGGCCACCTTCCGGCCGTCGACAAGAGCTTCCGCCGCATAGCGCCAGACCGGCGGGCGGCGCTGGATGAGCCTGACCGGAAAGCGCACCGTGTCGCCCGGCACCACCGGCTTGCGGAAGCGCGCCTTGTCGATCGACATGAAGAAGACCAGCTTGCCGGCATGCTCGCTGCCCAGGTGATGGAGCACGAGCGCGCCGGCGGTCTGCGCCATGCATTCGATGAGGAGCACGCCCGGCATGACCGGCCGGCCGGGGAAATGGCCCTGGAAGAACGGCTCGTTCATGGTCACGTTCTTGACGCCGACGCCCGACTGCTCGCCGTCGAGCTCGACCAGCCGGTCGATCAGCAGGAACGGGTAGCGGTGCGGCAGAAGCTGCATGATGCGGGCGATATCGGCGCTCGCGAGCTTTCTGGGTTCCCCGGTGTCAGGCATGCCGCACATCCTCAAACGACAACGGACGGCTAAAAGCGCCGTCCGCTGTAACATTTATCGCTTTGCCGACACGCCGTCCAGCGCGCCGCCCGGAAGCCTCAGAAGCGTGTGCCGACGGAGAAGCGGAACAGCTCCTCCTCGTCATAGGAGGCCTTGATCAGGGGATAGGCCACATCGACGCGCAAGGGTCCGAAGGGCGACTGCCAGATCACCCCGGCGCCGACCGACATGCGGAAGGCTATGGTGTCGAAGACTTCGCATTCATCACTGCCGGGACCCGGAGGACATATGCTGTTGGCAGCCTCATCCACGGTATGTTCGGGCGCTCCGAAGACCGTGCCGAAATCGGTGAAGACCGCACCCTCGAGGCCGAACTCGTCGGGCAGGCCCAGGGGGAAGGTCGTCTCGACCGTGCCGATGGCATAGGTGTAGCCGCCGATGGCGTCGCTGTCGCCATGGGTGTTGGTCATGCGCGGGCCGACGCCGCCGCGCTCGAAGCCGCGGAAGGTGTCGGAGCCCTTGAAGAAGCGGTCCTGGATCGGGATGTCGTCGCTGGTCAGGGGCTCCATATGGCCGGCATTGGCCTCGAACTTGAGCACCACGCCGTCGAACAGGAGCGGCATGAAGTAATAGGCCGAGGCGTCGACGCTGGCGTAGTAGACGTCGCCGCCGAGCCCCGCGATCTCGAGCGTGCCCTTGCCGCGGAAGCCCTTGGTCGGCTTGGAAGGGTTGTCCAGGTCGTCATAGACATAGCCCATGGCGACGGCGGACTTCCAGGTCACGCCCTCGGAATCGAGGATGGCGGGCGACACGTCGTCCTCGTCGTCGATCTCGATCTCGCGCCGCGTCAGCGAGTATTTGAAGCTGAGCGACTGCCATTCGTCGAGGCGGAAGCCGGTGCGCAGCGCGCCGCCATAGCGGGTGCTGTTATAGCGCGAGGTGTCGGTGTCGTCGGAGCGCGTGCCGTAGAGGTCGAAGCCCGCCGACATCGGCATGTCGAGGAAATACGGCTCGGTGAAGCCGAAATCGACGGTCTGCCGTTCCCAGCTCAATTGCGTGTTGAGCCTGACGTTCTGGCCGCGGCCCAGGAGGTTGCGCTCGGTGACGCTGATGCCGCCGATGACGCCGTCGGAGGTCGAATAGCCGGCCGTCAGGTTGAGAGAGCCGGTGGATTTCTCGACCACCTCGACGATCAGGACGACGCGGTCGGGCGCCGAGCCCGGCTCCTGGCGTATGTCGATCTTCTCGAAGAAGTCGAGGGAGGTCAGGCGGCGGCGGCCGCGCTCGACTAGCACGCGGTTATAGGCGTCGCCCTCGAACAGGCGCAGCTCGCGGCGGATCACCTCGTCGAGAGTGCGGGTGTTGCCGATGATGTCGATGCGCTCGATATAGGTGCGCGGGCCCTCGGTGACGTTGTAGGTGATATCCAGGGTGCGGTTGGGCTCGTCCTTCTTGATGTCGGGCTCGACCTTGGCGAAGGCATAGCCGGCCTTGCCGGCTTCGATGGTGATATTCTCGACCGTCTTGTCGACCTTGGTCGCGTCATAGTCCTCGCCGGGCGTGAGCCGCACCGCCTCGCGCAGGGCATCCTCGTCGAGATTGGTGTCGCCCTTGTTGATGGCGACGTTGTTCACCTTGTAGAGCGGCCCCTCTTCGACCGTGAAGGTGATGTAGAAGCTCTCCCCGTCCGGAGCCAGCTCGGCATCGGCGGAGATGACGCGGAAATCGGCGAAGCCGTTCTTCAGGTAGTAGCGGCGCAGCAGTTCCTGGTCGTAATTGAGCCGGTCGGGGTCGTAGCGGTCGGCGGTCGAGAGGAACTTCCACCAGGTGTGCTCCGCCGTGGTGATCTGCGAGCGCAGGTCGCTGTCGCTGAAGGCTTCGTTGCCGACGAAGGTGATGCTCTTGACCCTGGTCTCCACGCCTTCGGTGATCTCGTAGACGAGATCGACGCGGTTCTGCGGCAGGCGGATGATCTTGGGCTCGACGCGGGCGGAATAGAAGCCGGCGCGGCGGTAGACCGCGATGATGCGCTGGACGTCGCTCTGCACCTTGGCGCGCGTGAACATCGTGCGCTCCTTGAGCTCGACCTCCTTTTGCAGATCCTTGTCCTTGACCTCGCTGTTGCCCTCGAAATTCACCCGGTTGATCATCGGGTTCTCTTCGATCACCACGACAAGGATGGTGCCGCGGCGGAAGATGCGGACGTCCGAGAAGAGCCCGGTCTGGAACAGGGTCTTCAGCGATTCATCGATCTTCTCGCTGTCGAACGGATCGCCCGGACCAAGCTGCATGTAGGAGATGACGGTCTCGGCCTCGATGCGCTGGTTGCCTTCGACCACGATGCGGCCGATGGTCTGCGCCTGGGCGGCGGATGCGAATTCCTGGGGTGCGGCTACGGGGAGCGCAAAGCACAACAAGCACGCAAAAACTGCGATGATGACTGACTGGTAACGCATTCCCTGGTATTCAATCCCCTGCTAAGCGCCCGATCGCCTAAGAATCCCCACGCCCGGGTGTCGTTTTACGCTGTTTCATACCGAATGCAAATGAACTTTTTTGCCTTATTTCAATAAGCTAGGTTTCCAAGCACGGCACGCATCAGATCGTTCAAATTGCCCACCAGCATGATGAAGATCACCACCGCGAAGCCGATGCGGAAGCTCCATTCCTGCGCCTGGGGACCGAGCGGCTTGCGGCGAACGGCCTCTATTGCATAGAAGAGAAGATGGCCGCCATCGAGCATTGGAATAGGAAAGAGGTTAATCAATCCGATAGTCACCGACAGCAGGGCGATCATGTAGATATAGGGGAAGATTCCGTTGGAGGCGGCATCCCCGCTGAGCTTGGCCATGGTGCCGACCCCGCCAAGCTGCCCGAGCGTGTCCTGGCCGATGACCAGGCGCCCGACATATTGCAGGGTCATCACCACGATCCGCTCGATCTGCTGGGCCGAGAGCTCGAAGGACCTCAGAACGCCCACGCTGTGATAGTTAGAGGGATCGTCGCTCGACCTGGCGCCGATCCGCCCGATCGTGATCTTGCCGTAGAAGCCCCGGTCGATGACCTCGACGCGCGGAACGATCGTGAACTTCAGGGCCTCGCCGGCGCGGTCGATGTCGAACACCAGGCTCTTGTCCGGGCTCTCGCTCACGATCGCCACGATGTCGTTGAAAGCCTGAACCGGCTCGTCATTGATGCGGACGACGACGTCGTTGGCCTGAAGGCCGGCTTCGGCGGCCGGCCATCCCGGCGTCACCTCGCCGATCTTCGTTCCGGGCGTCTGGTCGCCGAGAAAATAGAGGGCGCCCGCGAACAGGAAGAAGGCCAGGATGAAATTCGCCACCGGTCCGGCCAGGACCACGAGGGAGCGCTGCCAGATCGGCTTGCCATGGAACTCGTCGGGCTGCGGCGGCGCGTCGAGATCGGGCTGGCTCGCCGCGTTCATGTCGCCGGCGAACTTCACATAGCCGCCGACCGGCAGCCAGCCGACCTTCCAGCGGGTGCCATGGCGATCGGTCCTGCCCCAGATCTCGCGTCCGAAGCCGATCGAGAAGACGTCGACCTTCATGCCGCACAGGCGGGCGACTTTGAAGTGGCCGTATTCGTGGATGAAGACGATGACGGTCAGCGCCACCAGGAGCGCCGCGGTATAGCCGCCATAGCTGAGAGCGGCTGCCGGAAAGGTTGCGAGCAAGTCCATACTCATTTCCCTGTGTCAATTCCGGCCCAAGCCACCGGAATGATTCGTCTTTCGCAAAGCCTGTGCCAGCCGAACCGTGGGCATGAACGCCTTGTTAACCACGAAACCCTGTCATTGCGACAACATTTCGGCACTCTAGGGCCAGCCGACAAAAAGTTCGTTACCGATGCCAAAAAGCCTCACCGCGACGACAATGGCGGCAAGGACGAGGCTGGCCGCGACAAGGCCGTCGACACGATCGAGCACACCGCCATGGCCGGGTATGAGCCGGCCCGAGTCCTTCACGCCGTAGTGGCGTTTGAGGGCCGATTCAAACAGGTCGCCGAGCTGCTCGACGACGGCGAGAACGCCGCCCAGCACGGCCAGGAGGACAAGGTTCACCGGGCTCGCCGCCCAGCCCACGGCAAGGCCGGCCGCAGCGCCGCCCGCGACCGCCCCCCAGAGCCCCGCCCAGGTCTTCTTGGGCGAGATGCGCGGGGCGAGCTTCGCGCCGCCGATCAGGCGGCCGGCGAAATAGGCGCAGATATCGGCGGCCCATACCACCGCGAACAGCCACATGATGGTGAGCATGCCGGCGTCGCTCGCGCCGCGCAGGATCACGAAAGCCATCGCCGGCAGCCCGACATAGGGCACGCCCGCCAGCACCCAGATGCCGATCTTGCGCTTCTGCAGCACCGCCATCGCGGCGCTCATCAGCGCGATGACGGCAATGACCAGAAGCGTCGCCGGCCAGTCGAGCGAAACGGTGAGGAAGGCGCCGCACAGGCCGGCGGCGGCGTGCAGGGCGAATTGCGCCGAGCTCCTGTCGTGGACGATGTTGGTCCATTCATGCGCCATCATCACGGCGAGCAGCGCCACCAGGAGATGGAACCAGGTGTCGCCCAGCCACACGTCCAGGAGAACCGCGGGAATCAGGATGGCGGACGACAGGGTGCGTATCCCGAGATCCCGCCAGTCGGCGCTTTGCGGCTGATCCGGGATTCCGGTCATCTCAGGCGGATTGCGCGGTCAATCCGCCGAAGCGCCGTTCGCGCGTCAGGTATTCGGCAATGGCGCGCTGCAGGGTCTCGCGGTTGAAATCGGGCCAGTATTCGTCGACGAAGACGAATTCGGCATAGGCGCATTGCCACAACAGATAGTTCGACAGGCGCTGCTCGCCGCTGGTGCGGATGAGCAGATCGGGATCGGGAATGCCGTCGGTGGCGAGATGGCTGCCGAGGAGCTCGGGCGTGATGCTGTCGGGTTCGATGCGCCCCTCCTTCACCGCCCTGGCGAGGTCGCGCGCCGCCTTGGCGATTTCCTGCCGCGAGCCGTAGTTGAAGGCGACGACGAGGGTCAGGCCGGTATTGGCGCGGGTGCGCTGCTCGGTCTCCTCGATCAGCGTCACGATGTCGGGGGCCAGCCCCCGGCGCTCGCCGATGATGCGGATGCGCACGTTCTCGCGGTCGAGCTCGGCGACGTCCTGGCGGACGAAATGGCGCATGAGATCGAGAAGGAAGGACACTTCGGCCGGCGGGCGCGACCAGTTCTCGGACGAGAAGCTGAAGATGGTCAGGTAGTCGACGCCCATCTCGCCGGCGGCCCTGACCGCGCGGCGCAGCGCCTCGACCCCCTTGCGATGACCGGCGGAGCGCGGCAGGCCGCGGGCGTGGGCCCAGCGGCCATTGCCGTCCATGATGATGGCGACATGCCGCGGCATCGCCGTGCTGCCGGCGCGCTTATTCATCGCGACTGCCCCTCATGGGCATGGTCCGAACGGCCGGCCGCTCAGACCTGCATGATCTCGCCTTCCTTGGCCTTGAGCGCGGCGTCGATTTCCTTGATCGTGTCATCGGTCATCTTCTGCACTTCGTCCGACTTCTGGCGGTGCTCGTCCTCGCTCATCTGATGGCCCTTCTCGAGCGCCTTGAGCTGGTCCATGCCGTCGCGGCGCACGTTGCGCACCGCGACGCGGGCCTTCTCGGCATATTGATGCGCCACCTTGACGAGCTCCTTGCGGCGGTCCTGGGTGAGATCGGGCATGCGCAGGCGGATGACCTGGCCCTCGGTCTGCGGATTGAGGCCAAGATTGGACGCCCTGATCGCCTTCTCGACCGCGATCACCAGTCCCCTGTCCCAGACCTGGATCGACAGCATGCGCGGCTCGGGCACCGTGACGGTCGCCACCTGGTTGAGCGGCATCGACGCGCCATAGGCATCGACATGGATGGGGTCGACAAGGCTCACGGCGGCCCGCCCGGTGCGCAGGCCGCCGAAATCATGCTTCAGGGCCTCGACGGCGCCGTGCATGCGCCGCTTGAGCTCCTTCGCGTCGAATGGGGTTGGCTGTGCCATGGCATTCAGTCTCTCGTCACTATGGTAAATTTGCCCGACCCTTTCAGGGCGGCGAGCACCGCGCCGGGCGTGCGGATCGAGAACACAACTACCGGAATCCCGTTATCCCGTGCAAGCGCGATGGCGGCGGGGTCCATGATGCGCAGGTCGCGCGCCAGGATCTCGCCGAAGGTGATGCGCTCGAAGCGCCTGGCGGATGGGTCCGTCTTGGGGTCGGCGGAATAGACGCCGTCGACGCTGGTGCCCTTGAGCAACGCGTCGCAGCCCATCTCGGCCGCCCTGAGCGCCGCCCCGGTGTCGGTGGTGAAGAACGGCAGGCCGGTCCCCGCCGCGCAGATGACCACCCTGCCCGCCGCGAGATGATGGACCGCCTTGGCGCGGGCGTAGGTCTCGCACACCGTGGGCATGGCGATCGCCGACAGGACGCGGGCATCGACGCCCTTGCCCTGCAGCGCGCCCTGCATGGCGAGCGCGTTCATCACGGTCGCCAATATGCCCATATGGTCGGCGCTGACCCTGTCCATGCCCTTGGCGGCCTGGGCCATGCCGCGGAATATGTTGCCGCCGCCGATGACCAGGCTGAGCTGGACGCCGGTCTCGAGCGCGTCGACGATCTCGGACGCCACCCGCTCGACCGTGCCCAGGTCGATGCCGAAGGGCTGCGCCCCCATCAGGACTTCACCGGAGACTTTCAGGAGGACGCGCTTGAAGGCAAGTTTGGCCATGGTCATCCGAAGGGGGCAATGGAAGGGAGTGCGGGAAATAGCACATCTGGCGCCCGCGCGCGCGATTCGCAGGCTGTAGGGCAAATCCCGCCGAAGTTGAAGGGGGTTGCCGCAGGCCCGCAACCGGCCCGTCTTGCGCCGGATCAGGCGCCGGCGGCCTTGGCGACCTCGGCGGCGAAGTCGTCTTCCTTCTTCTCGATGCCTTCGCCGAGCTGCATGCGCACGTAACCCTTGATCCTGACCGGGGCGCCTGCCTTGTTGCCGGCCTCGGCCAGGACCTGGCTCACCGACTTGGCGCCGTCATGGACATAGGCCTGCTCGAGGAGGCAGTTCTCCTTGGCATAGGACTTGAGGCCGCTCTCCATGATCTTTTCCAGGACCTTCTCGGGCTTGCCGGCATTCTTCTCGGCGAGAATGGCCTTCTCGCGCTCGAGCGTCTCCCTGGGCACGCCGGCGAGGTCGAGGGCGACCGGATTGGTCGCCGCGACATGCATCGCCAGCATCTTGCCGAGCTGCGCCAGCTCGTCCTTCCCGCCGGTCGATTCGAGCGCCACGATCACGCCGATCTTGCCGAGGCCGGGCGCGACCTGGTTGTGCATGTAGCTGCCGATGACGCCGTCGGTGACGCGCAGCGCCGCGGTGCGGCGCACGCCCATGTTCTCGCCGATCGAGGCCACCAGCTCGGCGACATATTCGGCGACCGCATGCTTGGAGCCCGGATAGTGCGCTGTCTTCAGCTTCTCGGTGCTGCCTTCCGCCTTGAGGGCGAGCTTGGCGATGTCGGCGACCATCGCCTGGAACTTGTCGTTGCGGGCGACGAAATCGGTCTCGGAGTTGACCTCGACCAAGGCGCCGGCATTGCCGTCGACAGCCAGCCCGACCAGCCCTTCGGCGGCGACGCGCGTCGATTTCTTCGCCGCCTTGGCCAGGCCCTTGGCCCTGAGCCAGTCGACGGCGGCATCCATGTCGCCATTGGTGGCGGCGAGCGCCGCCTTGCAGTCCATCATGCCTACGCCGGTCTTCTCGCGCAGGTCCTTCACCATTGCTGCGGTGATGTCAGCCATGTTCGTCCTCGTGGGTAGGAGTCCGCCCCTGGGGAACGGACCCGTTCAGTGGTAATCAGGCGCTGGCCGCTTCCGGCAGCTCTTCGCCCTGCGGATTCTCGGATTCGCCGATGTCATGGCCCGCCCCGCGCTGGCCTTGCGAGATGCCCTCGATGCAGGCGCGGCTGACGAGATCGCAATAAAGCGTGATGGCGCGGCCGGCATCGTCGTTGCCGGGGATCGGATAGGTGACGCCCGCCGGGTCGCAATTGGTGTCGAGGATGGCGACCACCGGGATGCCGAGGCGGTTGGCCTCCTTGATCGCCAGCTGCTCCTTGTTGGTGTCGATGACGAAGATGATGTCGGGCGTGCCGCCCATGTCCTTGATGCCGCCGAGCGCCTGCTCGAGCTTGTCCTTCTCGCGCGTCAGCGTCAGGAGCTCGCGCTTGGTGAGGCCCATGCCTTCCTTCGCCACCGTCTCCTCGAGCTGGCGCAGGCGCTTGATCGAGTTGGAGATCGTCTTCCAGTTGGTGAGCGTGCCGCCGAGCCAGCGCGAATTGATGTAGTACTGGGCCGATTTCTTGGCCGCATCGGCGATGGCGTCCTGGGCGGCGCGCTTGGTGCCGACGAACAGCACGCGCCCGCCGCGCGAGATCGTGTCGGCGATGGCGACGAGCGCCTGATGCAGCAGCGGCACCGTGTGGGCGAGGTCGATGATGTGAATGCCGTTGCGCGACCCATAGATGAAGGGCTTCATCTTGGGATTCCAGCGGTGGGTCTGGTGACCGAAGTGAACGCCCGCCTCGAGGAGCTGGCGCATAGTGTATTCCGGCAGAGCCATGCCTGATGTCCTTTTCCGGTTGATCCGCCGCGGATGATGTGACCGGAAGATCCGGCACCGGAGGGAGGAAAGCTATGTGGGGAGCCAGGCTCCCGTGCTCTCATCCCGCATCCGCGTGTGAGTTGACGGCGGGCCTTATACGGAAACCCGCCGGCAAACACAAGGGACAGGGCCCCCCTTTTTCACCCCGAAACAGCCCCTTGGCCTCGCGCGACCTTTTTGCGTAGTCTTGCGGGAACAGGCATCCACAAGCCTGACGGAGGGGAACATGGCACGACGGGCGGCCGCGCGGGGCAAGCGGGAAAAGCTTACAAGTCTTTCGGATATCTATAAATTCTTCCGGCACAACCAGACGCCGATCTATTTCCTCTCGCCGACGCCATACAATCTGCTGGGCCTCGGGCGCTGGATCAACAACTTCGAATACATCAATTTCTTCGACAGCTTCGACGGCACTCATCCCAAGATCACCGTGCCGCGCGAGCACGGGCCGCATGAATTCCGGTCGATCGAGGACGTGAACAACTACCTGCTGCGCCACAAGGAGGTCAGGGCCCGGATCGCCCGGCGCGGCAAGGGGCTGCTCATCCTGGTGATGCTCGACGAGGAGACCGAGAAGCTCGCCAGGGAGCTCGGCCTCAGGATCGCCCTCCCGCCAGTCAAATTGCGCAAGCATATCGACTCGAAGATCGTCACGACCCGGCTCGGCAACGAGGCCGGAATCAAGAGCGCGCCGAATATACTCGGAAAAGCAAAGACTTATGCGGAGCTCTTGAAGCTTTCCCAGAAGGCCAGGCTCGGCGCCGACCTGGTCGTGCAGACGCCTTACGGCGATTCCGGCCGGACCACCTTCTTCATCAGGAGCGAGGCCGACTGGCGGAAGAACGAGGACAAGCTCGTCGCCGAGCAGCTCAAGGTCATGCGCCGGATCAACCACCTGCCCGGCACGGTCGAGGCGGTGGCGACCCGCCACGGCACGCTGGTCGGCCCGTTGCAGACCGACATCACCGGGTTCGGCGAGATCACCCCCTACAAGGGCGGGTGGTGCGGCAACGACGTCTTCGTCGGCGGCCTCGACAGGGAACGCAAGGCCGTCATCCGCATGGCGCAGAAGCTCGGGGACCGCCTCTACAAGGCGGGCTACAAGGGCGCCTTCTGCATGGACTTCCTCATCGATACCGACACCCGCGAAGTCTATCTGGGCGAGATCAATCCGCGCGTGTCGGGCGCCTCGCCCCTCACCAACCTCATCACCTCGACCTATGGCGGCTGCCCGATCTATCTCTTCCACATGCTCGAATTCATGGATGTCGACTGGGAGATCGACCTGTCCAGGCTGCAGGCCCGCTGGACGGAATACGACAACTGGAGCCAGCTCATCCTCAAATACCCGGTCGACCGCGTCGAGATGATCACCAGGGCGCCGGCCTCCGGCATCTGGCAGATGAACAAGGACGGCGACATCTCGCTGGTGCGCAAGTCGATCGACTGGTTCCTGGTCTCGGGCGAGAACGAGGCGTTCTACCTGCGCGTCTACACGGCGGGCGACTACCGCTATCACGGCGCCGACATGGGCATATTGGTGTCGCGCGGGCGCATGCAGACCGACGACCGCAAGCTCAAGGACCGCGCCAGGGCCTGGGTCGAGGCGATCTACAGGCAGTTCGATGCCATTCCGCTCGAAGGCCCCTCGGCGCCGGTGCCGCCGCCCATGGACGGCGTCAACAAGATGTTCTGAGGCAGGGGCCTCAGTGCACCGCCGCGTACATGATCTTCTCCTCGGTCGCCTCCAGCGGCGAAATCTCCTCCACCACCCTGCCCTGGCGGCAGACGAGGATGCGGTCGGAGAGGTTCATGATCTCCGGCAGATAGGACGAGATCACCACGACCGCGAGCCCGTCGTCGGCGAGGCGGTTGATGATCTGATGGATCTCGGCGATGGCGCCGACGTCGACGCCGCGCGTCGGCTCGTCGAAGATCACCAGCCGCGGCTTCTGGATCAGGCCCTTGCCGATCACCACCTTCTGCTGGTTGCCGCCCGAAAGCTCGACCGCTCGGGCATTGTCGTTGATCGCCCGGACATTGAGCTTGCCCGACCATTCGGCGGCGAGGGCGCGCATCTCCCTGAAGCTCACCACCGCCGACTTCTCGAGCCCCGCCGCCAGCAGGCCCGAATAGAAATTCTCGGCGATCGACATCGTCTCGAAGAAGCCTTCGAGCTTGCGGTCCTCGGTCACATAGACGATGCGGTCGCGCACAGCTTCCGCCGGAACGTCGTACCTGACCCTGCGGCCGTCGAGCTCGATGTCGCCGCCGCGCAGGAAGTCGCGCTTGTAGATGCCGGACACGATCTTGAAGGTCTCGGTGCGGCCCGAGCCGATGAGCCCGAAAATGCCGGTGATCTGGCCCTCGAAGATCGAGAAGGAATTGTTGCGCACCGTGCTGCCCATGGAAATGTCCTGGACCGAGAGGACCTTGGGCCCGCGCCTGCGGATGTTCTCCTCGCCGCGCCGGACGTTGTAGATCTCGTTGGAGAGCGCCCTGCCCACCATGGCGCGCACCACCTTCTCGCGATCGAACTCAGACGCCCTGCCGGACGCCACGAGCTCGCCGTCGCGCAGGATGGTGATGCGGTCGGCATGGGCGAGCGCCTCCTCGAGCGCATGGGTGATGAAGACGATCGACACGCCGGAGCGCTGCAGCCGCTTCATCAGGGCGAAGAAATGCCGCTTCTCCTCAGGCGTCAGCGTGGCGGTCGGCTCATCGAAGACGATGATCTCGGCCTTGTGGTGGACGGCGCGCGCGATCTCGACCATCTGGCGCTTGGCGGCGCCCAGCGAAGCGACGGTCGCCGTCGGATCGACGGTGAAGTTGAGCGACTGCAGGAACTGCTGGGCGGCGATATAGATGCCGCGCAGCCGGTTGAGGAAGCTCTCCTTGCCCAGATAGATGTTCTGGGCGACCGTCATGGAGGGAACGAGGCTCGTCTCCTGGAACACCATGGCGATGCCGGCGGCGAGTGCCGCATGGGGCGAGGCGAATTTCACCTCGCGCCCCTTGTAGGTCATCGTGCCGGACGTCGCCTCGACCACGCCCGCCATGATCTTGGTCAAGGTGGACTTGCCGGCGCCGTTCTCGCCCAGAAGCGCATGGATCTCGCCCTCCTCCAGGGCGAAGTCGACGTCCTTGACGGCCGGAATGCCGCGATAGGCCTTGGTGACCTTGCGCATCTCGATGATCGGGGCCATCACGCGCCTCCCCGGGGCAAGGCGATGCGGAGGATGGCGTCGCCGCCTCTCGCGGCGGCGACGACCGCGCCTTGCCGGACGACGGCGCTCGTCACGCCGTGACGCTTGCCGTTGGCGCGGCTGTGAAAGCTCGTGACCGGCTGCAACGCCTCGTCGAGGCACACGATCAGGCCATAGGATCGGGTCGGCGACCACGGCTTGTGGATGCCCATCACGCGCACCCCGCCATTCTGCAAGGGCTCGAGAAAGCTGCGGCTGGGGCTGAGCGACGGCGCGATCCACAGCCCGTCCTCGACCTCGCGCATCATGGCGGCGCGGTAGTCGTCCTCCAGGAGCACGAATTCGATCAGCCGGTTGCGCGGCGCGAACAGGCTCATGATATAGCCTCCGGGACACGCGGCGAGGCGCGCCGGATAGCCCGGCAGCTTGGTGAGACGCGGCTCGGGCTCGCCGCCCTCCGCCGGGATGGCGATGATGCGATGGCGCCAGCTCTCGCTCACCAGGAGGCGGGCGTTGGCGCCGTCGACGGCGATGCCATAGGGAAAGGCGAGCCTGCCCGCCAGGCAGCGGCGTTCCCCGCTTCCGGGAGCGATGAGCCACACCGACCCTTGCGCCCGCTTGCTCATGAGATCGGCCTTCCAACCGGAGGGCGGCACAGCGTCGGAGCCGTTGCAGACATAGAGCGCGCCGTCGCCGGCGAAGGCGAGCGCCGCCGGGCAGTTGAAGCCGTCGAGTGGCGCCATGCTGCTGCCAGGAAAAAGGACGCCGCCGGCTTCGAGACCGGCGGCCAGCATGCCGTCAGGCCCCGCCGCGAGCGCCGTTATGTCGGCCGGCGCCGTCCAGACCGTCTTGCCGTCGGCAAGGGAGCGTATTTCCCGCCCCGTCGTGAACAGGAGACCGCCCTGATGCTCGACCAGATTGTCGGGCGCCGGCACCTCGGCGATCGCCTCTGCCTCGTCCAGCAGGGTGTTGGGCTTGAGCGCGCCGTCGAGCGGCGGGATGGTGACGGCCTTGCCGCGGAACAGGTCGAGCAGAGGATCGAGCAGCCTCATGCCGGCCCCCAATAGGAGGCGGGACCGGTCCAGCCCGGATCGGCCCCGGGGATCCGGTAGCGGCCGATCCGGTTGTTGAGGATGCCGCCGACATAGAGACAGCCCTTGTGCTCGCGCATGGACGTCACCATCGGATGGCTTTCGCCCGTCATGTCGCCGAGCGTCTCGATGATCCGCCCGTCGCCCGAAAACTTCACGACGCCGCCGGTATTGATATTGGGAAACAGCCATTCGTCCTGCGGCAATCTCCGCGTCATGCGCTTGCGGAAGGCGGGATGGCGCAGCGCCAGGTCGAATGTCGGGGTGCGCATGCCGAGCCAGGCCATCCAGTAGTTCCCGTCCGACGCCCGGTTGATGTTGTCGGGATAGCCCGGCATGTCCCTGATGACGCATTCGGCCGTGCCGGCCTTGGGCCCTTCGATCCAGTAGCGGTGCACCCGGCAGGCCCAGCTCTCGGCGAAGAAGAGCGACTTGCCGTCATGAGCGAGGCACACGCCGTTGGCATAGCGGTAGCTGTCGAGCAGCGTCTTCGTCTCGCCGGTGCGCGGATCGAAGACGAGCAGGCGCCCGGTCGGCCGGCCCTCGATCGAATCGATGGCCCAGTCGTGGGCGTCATAGCGGGTGGTCGAATCGGTGAAGTAGATCCTTCCGTCGGGGCCTACATCGAGATCGTTGGGATCGCGCAGGCGGGCGTCGTCGACGATCGAGGTGTAGGAGCGGCCGGTCTCCGCCGAAAGCTGCTTCACCGCGCCCGACTTCGAAATGGCATAGAGTCCCATGGCGCCGACGCAGGAGAGCAGCGTGCCGTCGCGGTCGAAAGCCAGGCCCAGCGGGAAGCCGCCGGTGTGGGCGAAAACCTCCGAGCGCCTGTAGTCGGGAGCGAAGAAGCGGACGATCTCGCCGTGGCGGGTGCCGCAATAGAGGTGATCGTCGCGGTCGAGGATCACGTCCTCCGGCCCTTCGAGCTCGCCGAGCCCGATATACTCGGTCCGCGAAATGCGGTTGTTGAGCGCGTAGGGCGAGCCCGAATCCGGCAGGGCCGACAGGGTCTCGCCCATCCTGTGATAGATCGGCGCCACATAGACCTCGTTCAGCACCTTGTGGCGGTTCTTCAGCCAGCGTATGTCGAGCGTCACGGCGGCGGCGAGCATCAGGCCCAGCACCATCTGGTTCGTGCCGGTGCCGTAGCCCAGCCTGATCAGGCCGTTGTTCATCACCAGCACGATGATGGCGCCCATGATGCCCTTGGCCACCGAGCCGCGTCCGCCGCCCAGGCTGTTGCCGCCGACGACCGCGGCGGTGATCGCCAGGATCTCGAGGTTCAGGCCCGTGCCCGGCCCCGCCCCGCTCAGCCGGCAGGCGATGAGAAACCCCGCTATGCCCGAGCAAAGCCCCGAGATCACATAGGACAGGAAGACGGTCTCGCGCACCCTGATCCCGGCATTGTGCGCCGACCGCCGCGATCCGCCGACCGCCATGATGTGCCAGCCCGGACGCGAACGGGTGAGCGCGACATGGGCGATCACGGCGATCACCGCCGCCGTGATCACGCTCAGGGAAAAGCCCAGCACCTTGCCGTCGCCGATGAAATCCCAGATCCGTGACGTGATGTCCGACTGCTGAACCTGGGCGGCGAAATTGATGATCAGGATGTCGTAGAGGGCCCGGCCGATGACCAGCGTCACCAGGGTGGTCAGGAAGGCGCGCAATCTCAGATAGCCGATGAGATAGCCGTTGACCGCGCCGAACGCCATGCCGACGGCGATGGCGCAGAGGAACGCCGCCCACACCGGAAATCCGAAAATGAAGAAGGTGGCCACCGACGCGAAAGTCGCCAGGGCGAAGATCGAGCTCACCGACAGGTCGATGCCGCCCGCCAGCATGACGATGGTGAGGCCGGTGACGACGATCGAGAATTCGCCGAGCTGACGGGTCGATTCGACCAGAGAGGACGGCCTGAAGAAGCCGGGAATGGCCATGCCGAAACCCACCACCGTCACCACCATGGCAAGGAACGGAATGGCATTGTCGGCCCAGCGCTTGCTCAGGATCTCGCCGATCAGGTGGTCGGGAATCGAATTGTAGCGCCAGCGCTGTAGCTCTTCTCGTGAACTCATCCGGTCTATGGCTTTCAAGGTGGGTCTGGCGGGCGTTCCCGGGCGGACGCGATGCCCGCCCGGGATGTCCGGACGCTACGCGGCCTGGCCGGCTACTGCGCGGCGGCCTGCAGTGCCTTCACGTCCCAGCATGTGTCGGGCCTGAGGTCGGCCTTGGTGTAGGCGCGCTCGAGCGTATAGATGTAGGTGGTCGAGGTGCCGGGCGCCTGGCCCGATTGCAGCATGTATTTGATGATCGCGTTCATGTCGCCCGACTGCTTGTACAGCTCGGTGGTGACGACGGCGGTGTATTCGCCCGATTCGAGCTTGTCGCAGTCGGCCGTCTTCTCGCCGCCGCCCGTCGTGACGAGGGCGATCTTGCCCTGCTTGCCGGCCTCGCGGATGGCCGCCGAGGTTCCGGTGGCATCGCCGTCCCAGAAATCGATGATGGCGCAGATGTCGGGGTTCTGCTGCAGCATCGTGGTCGTGACGTTGCGCGCCGTCGTCGCATCCCAGTTCGAATCGGGCTTCGCCACGACCTTGAAGTCGGGATGCTCGGCGAGCACCTTCATGATGCCGGCATATTGATAGAGGCTCGACGAATTCACCTGATCGCCCTGCACCAGGCCGATCTGCTTGGAGGAATTCTCGCCGCAGGCCTTCACGGCCGCTTCCGCCTCGAGCTGGCCCAGGCGGTTCCAGTCCGAGCCGATGAAGGCATCGGCGGCGAAATTGGCCGGGTTGTCGATCAGGATCACGTAGATGCCCTTCTGCTGGGCCTTCTTCAGCAGCTTGCTGTAGGAATTGAGGTCGGGCGAGTGGACCACCAGCACGTCGGGATGAGGATCGGAATTGATCAGGTCGGTGATCGCCTGGGCGCCGGCCTCGATCGACCAGTTGGGGTCGCGCGTCTCGAACACGCCGCCCCAGCCTTCGACCTCGCGCTTGAGATAGGCGGCCCAGCCTTGCGCCAGATCGAAGCCCATGGCCATGGGAACGAGAGCCACGCGCTTGCCGTTGAGCGCCTTGGCAAAGGCCGCGGGGCCCGGATCATCCTCGGCCAGCGCTGTTCCGGCGAAAGCGAGCAGCGCGGCGCCTGCGGCGGCGGCACGGAATTTTCTCCAGTTCATTGACGTCTCCTTGTCAGATGTCGCCCTGCTGGGCGGTTTGTTCATCGCGGGGATTGACCAGGCTGTCGACGATGATGGCGATGAGCAGGATCGTCGCTTTGAACAGGTTCTGGTAGATGTTGGGGATATCCATGATGGTCATCGCATTGAGCATGATGCCGATCAGCAAGGCGCCGCCGATCACGTTGCGCACGCCGCCCTTGCCGCCCGACAGGCCGATGCCGCCGATGACGACGACGAGGATGATGTCGTAGAGCAGCGTCGAATTGACCACGCGGGTGTTGATGCTGAGCAGGCTAGAGGCGGTGAGAAGCCCGGCGGCGAACGCGATCATCGCCGAGATCACGTAGCGCAGCACGATCATGGGCCGCACCGGTATTCCCATGTTGCGCGCCGCCTGGAAATTGTCGCCCATGAAATAGACGTAGCGGCCCCATTTCGTGTAGCGCAGGAAGAGGAAGGCCAGGAAGGACGCGCCGGCGAAGACGAAGACCTCGACCGGGATGCCGAGGAACCGGCCTCCCCCCAGCCATTCGAGCCAGTTGCCGCGCGGCACGGGCACCGCGTCCTGGGTGATGAGCTGGGAGCGCACATAGCCGAAGACGAAGGCGGCGCTGGCCAGGGTTGCGAAAATCGCCGGCACGTCGGCATAGGCGATGAGAAAGCCGTTGGCTATGCCGATGGCCAGGACGCCGGCGACCGCGATGCCGAGAGCCGCCCAGCCGGACCAGCCATCGTTCAGAAGCTGGAGATACCAGGCGGCCGACATCGCCATGATGGCGACCGCCGCCAGGTCGATGCCGCGGCCGATGATCACGATGGCCATGCCCAAAGCGAGAATGCCGAGCACCGATACGCTGCGCACGATGGAGATGAGATTGTTGGCGGCCAGGAAGCCCGGCAGCAGCACGGCGGAGGCGACGAACAATATCAGGGCGAGCGCCAGAACGATCCGTTCCTGGCTCCACGCCTGCTGCCCGATCACCCGCGCCGACACCCTGGCCATCCCCTTCCACAGACCGCAATGATGTCACAGCCGCGATGGTCCCGGAAGTGGCCCTGACGCGCACCGCCGACGCGGCCCGATCGAGGATCGTCCTTTGCAGGAACATACTCTTAGCGCGGGCGGCGGGCATCGGCCACCGTTTCGCCGGCGCTCCTGCGCGCCGGGGCGGAATCGCGTTAACGGACTCTTTCAAGACGCGTGCCGATCTCAATCAAATTCATAATCATTTGGTCACGGCCGGCCTGTAGTTTGGCCGCGGGGCAAGGCAAGGCAATGACTCTTCGCGCATTTGCCGCGCGCTTCGGGCGCCGCGGCACACTGGAGTTCTGGATCGCGCTGATGGCGGGCATCGCCCTCTTCGCCACCATCGCGGTCGTGTTCTACGCCCTCAACTACCTTGCCGGCGAAGTCGACCGCACCGACCGGGAGCTGACCAGGCAGACCGCCCAGGCCGCGGTCGGTTCCTTCCTCAAGAAGCTCCAGGACGCGCATCAGGACTATGCGCGCTGGGACGATGCGGTGACCAGCCTCTACGGCTCGCCCGATCCGGATTTCGTCCGCAGCAGCTACACGGATTCGACCGTCACCGGCATCATCTTCGACACCGCCTTCCTGATCGACGAGGACGGTCACGATCTGTTCGCCCTGCGCAACGGCCGGGCGATCGCCGTCACTTCGAAAGATTATTTCGGTCCGCCGCTCGAGCAGATCCTGCGGCGCAGCGACGGCCCGCGTGGCCGGTATGCCTTTGCCAGCGGCTACTTCAAGACGCCGGACGGGATCGCCGCGGCCGTCGCCGGTCCCGTCGTGCCGTTCTCCTACGGAATGAGCCTGCCGGCCGGCCAGAAGCGCATGCTGGTGATCGCCAAGCACCTGACGCCGGCGACGATCAGGCGTCTCGGCGAGGAGTTCGTCATCGCCGGCTTCGACCTGGCCGACGGGGACTCGCGCGCCGACCAGAGCCTGGTGATCAGCGATCCCGGCAATGCGCCCATAGCGCGGCTCATCTGGTCGGTCAGGACGCGAGGCTCGGATGTGCTGGCCAAGATCAGCCCGGTGGTGACGACGATACTCACACTGCTGTCGCTCATCCTGATCGGCGTCGTCGTCACCGCCTGGGCCAATCTGCGCGCCACGATGCGCAGCCAGCAGGAGGCGGAGCACGCGGCATCGCACGACTTCCTCACCGGCCTGCCGAACCGCGCCTCGCTGCTCGCGACGCCGCTCGGCGGCGCAACGGCGCTGAGAATGCAGAACGACGTCTGCGTCGTCTTTCTCGACCTCGACGGCTTCAAGAACGTCAACGATACGCATGGACACTCGACCGGCGACAGGGCGCTGCTCGGCTGCGCGGCGGGCTTCGGCCATCTCAGCTCGGGCAAAGGCCTGCTCGCGCGCGTCGGCGGCGACGAGTTCGCCCTGCTCACCACGGGCCCCGAGGCGCAGCGCGTCGCCGGCAGGGTGGCCGAGCAGTTCATCGAATTCCTCAAAGAGCCGATCAGGACGCCGGCCGGGGACCTCAGACTCGGCACCAGCGTCGGCATCGCTTCCGGCTGCTCGCTGGAGACGACGATCGACGAGCTCCTGCGCCGCTCGGACATCGCCATGTACGAGGCCAAGAAGCTCGGCGGCAACCGCATCGCCTATTACGACGCCAATATCGACGCCAAGATGCAGGAACGCGCCACGCTCACCCATCATCTGCGCGACGCCCTGGCGCGGAAGGAGATCAGGGTCGCCTACCAGCTCATCGTCGATGCCGCGACGCACGAGCCCCGGGGCGTCGAGGCGCTGGCGCGCTGGACGATGTTCAACGGAAGGGTGATCGGGCCCGACATCTTCATCTCGCTCGCCGAGGAAGGCGGCCTCATCGACAAGCTCGGCAGCCATGTGCTGCGCCGCGCCTGCCTCGACGCGCTCGCCTGGCCCCGCCACTACCTGTCGGTCAACGTCTCTCCGGTGCAGTTCAAGGACCCCTATTTCGACCAGATCGTCGGCCGGGTGCTGGCCGAGACCGGCTTTTCGGCGCATCGGCTGGAGCTCGAGATCACCGAGCGCCATCTGATGGCCGAGCCGGACATCGCGCTTGCCGCGATGCGCCGGCTCAAGGAGCGCGGCGTCACCATCGCGCTCGACGACTTCGGCACCGGCTATTCGAGCATCGGCTATCTGCGCTCCTTCCCCTTCGACCGCCTCAAGCTCGACCGCTCGATCTGCGCCGACATCACCACCAACGCCAATGTCCAGCAGCTCGTCCAGGGCACCATCGCCATTGCCCGCTCGATGGGCTTGCGGGTGACGGCGGAAGGCATCGAAGACGAGTTCCAGGCCAAGTTCCTCAGGCTCGCGGGGTGCGAGCTCCTGCAGGGCTTCCATTTCAACCGGCCGATGCCGGCCGCCGAGATCACGCCGATGCTCATGGGCGCACCGGCGCCGGACGCGGCACTCGAGGTCGGGCAAGCGGGGAACGACGACCATGGGCAGGTGAGCTGACCCGCCCCTCGGGCGCCCGCCGATCTAATTCACGAAACTGCGCCGGACCGGCAGCGTGTGCACGTTCTCGGGCGCCGGCGCGTCGACGCGGCGCGGCGTCGACAGCGCGCCGAGAGAGTCGAGATAGGACGCATCGAACCGCGTGCGGTCATAGACCGGGAAATCCACCGGCCGGTCGCGAAAGCTCTTGGCCATCTGGCCCAGTCCCCTCATTCCGCGCTCGCGCGAGCGGCGCACCAGGCCGACGTCGATCTCGATCGGGATGATCTGCTCGGTCGAATCGCCCATGAACAGCGCGTGGCCTGACGGATCATAGACGCAGGAGCGGCCGTTGCCGCCGGCGCCCAGGCCGTTCACGTCGAAGACATAGCACTGCATCATCGCCGCCGTCGCATGGCTGATGGCGATGTCGACGTCGCGATCGATCGTATGGGTCATGACCGGATGCAGGATCACATCGACGCCCATGGCGGTGAGCTGGCGCGATGTCTCCGGAAACCAGATGTCATAGCAGTTGAGGACGCCGAACCGGCCGACGCCTTCGATGTCGAAGGCGAGAAATTCCTTGCCCGCCTGAACCCCCTGCTCGAGCGGCAGGAACGGAAACATCTTGCGATAGCGCCCGACGATCCCGCCTTCGGGGTCGATCACCGATGTGGTGTTGTAGATGCCGCCCTCGCGGCGCTCATACATGGATCCGTCGACGATCCAGATGCGGTGATGCCGGGCCATGTCGCGGAAGGCGTCCTCGGCCGCCCCCGGCAGCGGCTGGGCATATTGCAGGAGCGGTCCATAGCAGGCGAGCTCGGAGAACATCACCATCTGCACCCAGGGAAACAGATGCATCGTCAGATCGACCCGCTGGCGCATGGCCTCGATGTTCGAACCGTGGCCCAGCTGCATCTGGATGCCGGCGATGGCGAAAGGCGTCATAGTCGAAAAACCTCGCTTGTTCCTTACGTAACGTTATAATTTTTTCCCTGCCGGATTCGCTGAATCTTGTAGCGGAGCGGCGGAATTCAAGGCAAAGACTTTTCATTGAAGGAATATTTTCGCAATCGGTGCCGGTTTCCGTCTCAGAGCACATCCACCCTCGCGGCAAAGCGGTACCCGGCACCCCGCTCGGTGACGAGCAGCTTCGGATCGCTCGGATCAGCCTCCAGCTTGCGGCGCAGGCGCAGTATCTGAACGTCGATGCTGCGGTCGAAGACCTCTTCGTCATGCAGACGGCTCGCGGCCAGGAGCTGCTCGCGGGACAAAATCTGCTCGGGTGAATTGAGGAACGCCGCCAGCAGATTGAATTCCCCGGCCGTCAGCACGACCGCCTCGCCGGCCGGCGAGGTCAGGCCGCGGCTGCGCATGTCCAGCTCCCAGCCGGCGAAATGGTAGCGCCGGCGCTTCGCCTTGTCGTGCAGGCGCTGCCGCGCGGCCTCCGAACGGCGCAGCACGGCGCGAATGCGCGCGAGCAGTTCGCGCGGGCTGAACGGCTTCGTCATATAGTCGTCGGCGCCGAGCTCGAGGCCCACTATGCGGTCCGCCTCGTCCCGGCGCCGGCCGGTGACGACAATGACCGGAGCCTGCGGCGGGCTGCCGAGACGGCGCATGAGATCGAGGCCATCCTCCTCTCCCAGCCGCATATCGAGTATGATGAGGTCGACCGGCGTGTCGCGCAGCACACCCGACATCGCCTCGCCGTTCCCGGCGGTGCTGACCCTGAAATGTTCCCCTTCCAGATATTCAGTCAGCATCCGGCGCATGCCGGGATCGTCATCGACGACGAGCACATGCGTCGATGCTGACGACGAGGTCAATGACGAACCGCTTCTTCCGGGAAGCATCCGGATGATCCAGGCAAGATGTCCTTCCGTCAGCCCCGTATTCATTAAAGTGCCGGAATTTGGCGGTTTGGTGATGCATGGCGACGAACTCCGGTCGGAACCGCCGGAGCCGGGAACCGCCCCGCCCGCGCCCGGCGTGGCATCGGTGCCGGCTCCTGCTCACGGTTGTCGCGCTGCCTGCGCTCACATTGGCCGCGATTCACCCGCTCGCGGGCCAGGAACCCATCTCTCCCCTTGTTGTGGCGGCGACCGCCGACCCCGCGAAGGTCGCGCTGGGAGAGGCGCTGTTTCATGATGCGCGCCTGTCGCACGCAAACAGCGTGTCCTGCGCCTCCTGCCACCGGCTCGACCGGGGCGGCGACGACGACCGCGACCGTTCGCCGGCCGCGGATGGACGCCTGCTCGATTTCAACGCCCCGACCGTCTTCAACGTCGCGATGAACTTCCGGCTCAACTGGCGGGGAAATTTCCGGACTCTCGAAGCTCAGAACGAAGCGGTCCTGCTCGACCCGTCGCTGATGAACACGAGCTGGGGGGAACTGCTGGCGAAGCTGCGTGACGATCAGGCGTATATGGGGCGTTTCCGCGCGACATACCGGCAGGACCCGAACCGGGAAAACGTGATCGATGCGCTGGCCGCCTTCCAGCGATCGCTTATCACTCCCGATGCTCCTTTCGATCGATATCTGAAGGGAGATCGCCGGGCGATCACGGCAGATGAGGCGCGCGGCTACGAGCTCTTCAAGGATTATGGCTGCATCGCCTGTCACCAGGGAGTCAATGTCGGTGGCAACCTGTTCCAGAAATTCGGCATCTTCGCCGATCCCTTTGCCGGCCAGGAGACGGTGGACGAAGGGGATCTCGGCCGCATGACGGTGACCGGACGCGAGGAGGACCGGCATGTCTTCCGCGTTCCCAGCCTCCGCAATGTCGCGCAGACCGCACCCTACTTCCATGACGGCCGCACGGCTTCGCTTGCGGCGGCGGTCAGGGTCATGGCGCGAAACCAGCTCGGCCGCGAGCTTGCCGAGCGCGACGTCGAGCACATCGCCGCTTTCCTCCGGACGCTGACGGGCGAGTACCGCGGCAGGGAGCCGAGCGGCCGGCGCGCGCCATGACGTCCCTCCGTCCAGCTCTCCTCGTCGCCACCGGCCTCGTCATCGCCCTGACCTATCTGTTGATCCAGGGCATGGCCGCCGACGCGCCGCGCCATGAGCGCGCCGACGCGCTCGACGCGATCATCCTCAACAGCGCCGCCCTGCAGCGCGACGTGCTCAGGGCGCGCGCCGGTAGCCTGCTCAGCTACGATCCCCTGGTGCGCTCCATGACCGCCCTCACCTCCGCCGCGGCGCGCCTGCCGGCGATGCGTGACGCGGCCGCCGGCGCAACGGCGGCCAGGATCGAGGACCTGATCGCGCAGGTGACGGCATCGGTGCGCGATGAGGAAATGCTCCTGGAAGACTTCAAGTCGAACAATGCGCTGCTGCGGAACTCGCTTTCCTATTTCAATTATCTGAGCGCCATCCTGGCCCGGGACGGCGACGGCCGAAGAGCGGAGGTCGCCGCCGAGGTCGGCGCGTCGACGGCCGCCATGTTTCGCTTCGTCCAGGCGCCCCGGCAGTCATCGAGACAGGACCTCGAGACGTCATTGGGCCGGCTGGAGCGATTGGCGGACGGCCCGGCGTCGCGGGACATCAGGTCGCTTCTCGCTCACGGCCGGCTGATCGTCTCGACGCTGCCCAAGGTGGACATGGCCGTCGCCAGCCTGCAGGCCGCCCCGACGGGCGAGCAGACGCGTGCTCTGCAAGGCGCATATCTCGAGGCCCATGAGCAGTCCGCCCGGCGGTCCGACATGTTCATGCTGCTGCTCTATGCCGCCGCGCTGGCTCTCGTGGCCTATGTCGCCTATCTGTTCATTCGCCTGCGCGCCAATGCCCGGACCCTGAGCGAGCGGCTCGAAAGCGAGCGGATGATCGCTTCGATCTCCACGCAGTTCATCAACCTGCCGCGCGAGGCCGTCGGGCCGGAAATCAGCAAGGTGCTCGAACGACTGGTCGGACATATGCATCTCGATGGCGCCTGCGTGACGCCGGCGCACGGTATCCGCGGCGGCCCGCCCGGCTATGCTCATGGAGACTCCGATCAAGAGCTGGAGCCTTTTACCCACGCTGTGGCGAGCCTGCTTCAAGACGGCATATCGGATGGATATCAAAGGCGAAATGGCATCTCGATCGCCGATGTCGGCGAGCTTCCGGAGAGCCGCGGCAAGGCCGCTCTGCTGGACCTCGGCATCCGCTCCTGGCTCTGCCTGCCCCTCGGCGCCGCCGGCCGGTCTCTCGGCCATCTCGTCTTTTACGCCTCCGACAAAAGACCTTGGCAGAACGACGACGTCGCGCTCTTGCGCACCGTGGGCGAGATATTCGCGAACGCCATCATGCGCGAGTCGAACGAGACGGCGAGAGAGACGCTGCAAGCGCGTCTCAACCAGTCCCAGCGGCTCGAGGCGATCGGAACGCTCGCCGGCGGCATAGCCCATGAATTCAACAACATACTGGGGGCCATCCGCGGCTATGGCGAAATGGCGCTGAACGCCCTGGCGGATCCGCCTGCGCGGCATCAGGTCCGGCAGATGATGAAGGCCGGCGAACGCGCCCAGGACGTGATCGAGCAGATCCTGGCCTTCGGCCGTCGGAGCGAACGACGGCGCCGGGCGATCGATGTCGCGCCGGCGATCGTCGAAGCGGTCGACCTCGTCGGCGTTTCTCTCCCGAGGACGCTCATCGTGCGGACGAACCTCACGCCGCAAAAAGCGCTCATCATGGGAGATCCGATCGAGCTGCAGCAGGTCGTGATGAATCTCTGCACCAATGCGGCGCAAGCCATGGACGGCCGCGGCCGTCTCGACATCAGCCTCGATATCGTCGAACGCGATGCGGCCCTGCCTCTGTCGCACGGCACCTTGCCGGCGGGGCGTTATGCGAGGCTTGCCGTCGCGGATACCGGCCATGGGATCGATGCGGCGGTCATGGACCGGATATTCGAACCCTTCTTCACCACCAAGCCAGCCGGCAAGGGCACGGGTCTCGGACTGGCCACGGTCCATGGCATCGTCGGGTCATATGGCGGAGCCATCAATGTGAAGAGCCGGGCCGCCCTGGGCACGACCTTCGAAGTCTACCTCCCGTCGATCGAAGGAGAGGAGGACCGCGAAAAGGAAGCCGCCGAGGTGCCGGCGCACGACGGCAAGGGCGAGACCGTCCTCATCGTCGATGACGACAACTCGACCAGGCTTCTCGGGGAAGAAATGCTCGCGACCCTCGGCTACGAACCGGTCGGCTTCGAACGAGGCAACGCCGCCCTGGACGCGCTGCGCGCCGACCCGCATCGCTTCGATGCGGTGCTTACCGACGAGGTCATGCCGGAACTGACCGGGACCGAGCTCGCCCGGGCCATGCACGAGGTCCGTCCGGACCTGCCCATAGTCCTGATGACCGGGTATGGCGGCATGGTCCCGCCGCATAAGCTCGAGAGCGCCGGCATCCGGGAAGTGCTGAGAAAGCCGCTCTTGCCGCGGACGCTTGCCGAATGCCTGGCGCGGCAGATCGGCCCGGGATGAGACCGTTTCAGCCGTAACCGGATATCCCAGCCCATGACATGAAGCGGTAACCGCGATGCCGGACGGTCATGGCAAACGCCGAGAAAGCCAGGACATTCCGGAGAAATGCGATGAGACGATGGATCCTCGCCGGTGCTGCCGCCATCTGCCTTGTCACAGGCGCCACCCTGGCCAGGCTCGCTCTCGATGCTGAGGCGACGGCCTTGAATCCCGCCGATCCGATCAAGCGTGGACGCTATCTGGTTCAGATCGGCGGCTGCAACGATTGCCATACCGCGGACTATCTCGCCAAGGCCGGCGATGTTCCCGAAAACCGCTGGCTTACCGGGAGCCCGGTCGGCTTCAGCGGGCCATGGGGCACGACCTATCCAGGCAATCTTCGCCATCTCCTCGCCGGCATGGAGGAGGACTCCTGGGTACGATATGCCCGCACCATCGAGACGCGCCCTCCCATGCCGTGGTTCAATCTGCGCGTCTTCGCGGAAGACGACCTGCGCGCGATCTATCGCTATGTCCGGTCAATGCCGGCGGATGACAGCGCGGTCCCGGACTATGTGCCGCCCGACGGGCAACCGGCGACGCCCCACATCGTCATGGTGCCGCAGGCGCCGAAGCAATAACGCCACCAGCGCCGGCGTGTTTCAACGGTAGCCAAATACGCCGTGTCCCGAAATCATGGTGTAGCGCGGCTCTTCGAGACTTTGCGCAGACCGAAGCAAACAGGAGCGCCCGATGCGGAGATTTCTCATCGACGAGGACGGCATGGACAGAGCCGGCTGCTATGCGCTGGGCTATTCGCAAGACGAATTCAAACGCCTCGAAGTGCAAGGCGCGTTCATTCGCGACCTTACCGAAGACCTGCTCAGACGAGCGGGCATCGAACCCGGCATGCACGTGCTGGATATCGGCTGCGGCGTGGGCGATGTGTCGCTCATGGCGGCGGAGCTTGTCGGTCCCGCCGGCAGCGTCGTCGGCGTCGACCGCTCGTCCAGGGCCATCGCCATGGCGGAAGGGCGGACGATGGAAGCCGGACAGTGTCATCGGATCAGATTCACCGCGACCGATCTCGCCACCTATTGGCCGGACGAGACATTCGATGCGGTGATCGGCCGGCTCATCCTGATGTATCTGCCCAATCCCGCCACGATCCTGCGGCGGCTTTGCGATCATGTCCGGCCCGGCGGCATCGTCGTCTTCCAGGAACTGGCCACGGCGGCGGGGAGCGCTCCGGAAACACCGCTGCTGCATCAGTGCAAATACTGGATCACGGAGACTCTCGAGCGGGCCGGTGTCGAAACCGACATGGGGCCCAAGCTCTATGCCACCTTCCTGGCGGCCGGCCTGCCGGCGCCGAAGATGATCTGTTCGGGACGAGTGGAAGGCGGCGGGCAGTCGCCGGTCTATGACTATCTCGCAGAGACGGTGCGCAGCCTGCTGCCGGTGATGGAGCGCCTCGGAGTCGCCTGCGCGGCGAGCGTCGGCGTCGATACCCTGGCCGAGCGTCTGCGCGAGGAGGCCTTGGCGCACACGGCCTGCGTGATGCTGCCCCCGCCCCTCATAGGCGCCTGGACACGCATTCCCGAGCCTCGCCACAGATTGGAAGACAGGGCCGCCGCCGGTCCGGTGGCCGGCACGACGCCGGCGGCCGCGTTTTTCTGGAGCTAGCCTGCCTGTGCCGGGTTGTCGTCCATCCGCTTCCCCGTGAAAACATAGCGTTGATAGACATAGCCTATGCCGACGAGGAACAGGCCGAGGCCCAGGAAGGACGCCACCCGGTAGAGGCCGCCCAGGGCCGCCATGTCGGACAGGAAAACCTTGCAGACGGTCAGGATGAGGATCGCCAGCGCGCCGTGCCTGAGCCATGGCGCCTTGCGCCACAGCCCGACGGCCAGCAGCACCAGCGAGGAGACCAGCCATACGACCGAATAGGCGTAATATTCGGCATCGCTCGCGGCCCAGAGATCGAGGATCGGACCCTGGAAGAAGCGCTTCGTCTCGAGCGTGATCCAGGTGAGGACGAGCAGCAGCGCCAGCGCGAACAGCACGACGGGCGCCGAAGGCGTCCTGGGGATCGGCGGCAGGTCATGGGCGATGAGGCCGATGAGGACGGCCGGGGCCAGATAGGCGACGAGAAGCGCGTTGAATACCGGATAGCCACCGATGCTGTCGTAGTTGAAGAGCGGATTGAGTACGAGGAGCTGGCCGAAGATCACCCCGGCAAGACCGAGACCGATCAGGACGATCGACCACCATTTGTCGATCCGCCGACGTCCTCGGGCCGCAAAGCCGCGCAGGCGCCACCAGCCTGCTCCCAGCCAGACCAGCGTATGCAGGGCCAGCTCGAACAGCGTCAGCTCCTCGGCGGCGATGCGCCCTTCGGTGGCAATGCGGATCTCGAGCGCCACGAGAAGCAGCGCGAAGATGAAGGCGCCGCTTTCCATCACCGTGACGGCGAGATCGCTCAGGCGCTGCTTGAACAGCCATCCCGCCGCGAGGAAGGCAAGGGCCGGAATGCCATAGCCATAGAGGATCCATTGCGTGCCGAGCGCGTGATTGGTTTCGTAGCTCAGCACATAGGGATTGAGGGCGAGACGCGCCAGGATGACGGCCGCGACGCAGAGCGCCAGCTTGCGCAGCTCCCTGAGATCGAGCGTCTTCTCGATCCAGGCGAGCGCCGGCAGCTGAAGGGCAAGCGCCACGGTGAGCCAGGCCTCCCGGAACACGAAGGCGAAGGCGAAGCTCACGCCCGCGATCGCCGCCGCCGCATAGAAGCCGAGCGCCAGGCGGTAGGGACGCTCTTCGCGCCGCTTGTTCAGCGCTCCGGCCAGCGTCACGGCAAGTCCCGCCGCCGCCGTCGCGGTGATCGCCCAGAGGAGATCGGTGGTGAAGAAGCGGCTGCGCGCATAGGCCGCCGCCAGGATGAGCAAGGCGCCGGCGAGCGAGAGGCCTGCCCACACCGGCGGCCGCCGGCTGCCGCGCAGCAGGAGGAAGCCCAGCGCCGCGATGAGCGCTCCGGCGGAGAGATGCGACAGGACGAAGGCCCTCGCTTCCGGCGCGAACAAGGCGCCCTGGGGCGCGATGACGTTGCCGGCATCGACGTCGTAGAGCAGCTGGCCGAGTATCCCCTCCGGATCCCAGGCCAGGAGGACGAAGAACAGGAGGAGCGCGGCGAGACCGATGAAGCCGTCGAAGCGCTGGAAGCGCCGGCCGGCAAAGGCGAAGGCGACCGCGCCCAGCATCGCGAGCGCGATGCCGACCGCCGGCGCATTGGCGGCTTCGGCGGCAAAGGCCGCGAGGCCGACGCTGCCGATGGCCGCCAGCCAGCCGTTGAATTCGGGCCCTTCCGGGCGATGCGGCTTCTGCCAGATCACCGGCGCCTCGGCGGGCGTCAGGCGAAGCGCCAGCCAGACCGCCGCCGCGGTCAATAGGGCGAGGAAGGCGGCGATGATCAGGAGATCGCCGGCCTGCATCGGCGCCATGATCCAGACCAGGGTCCAGAGGAGGCCGCCGGCCGTCGCGCCATAGGCGAGCCAGCCCCAGCCGCGATAGACGACGACCGCATAGGCCGCCGCGGCGATGAGGGCGAGATAGGCGAAAAGGATGCCGGCATTGGGCTCGGAAGACGACACGAGCGCCGGCGTCGCGAAACCCGCGAGCAGGCCGATGATCGCGACGATCGGCGTGTGCAGCGCCGCGAGGGCGAAAGCCGCGAGCGCCACCACGGCAAGACCGATGAAGGCTGAGGCCGGGCTCAGGAGGTCGAGCAGCGCATAGGCGGCATAGACGCTGGCGAAGCAGATGAAGAGGCCGGCGCTGGTGAGCGCCCCCGGCACGTAATCGGGCTTGAGAGCGGCAATCTCCTTCTGCGGCGGCCGCCGGCGGAGCCATTCGCCGGCCGCCGTCAAGGCGACGCCGAGCACGAGACCGAAGGCGGCGCGCATCGCCGGCGTGAGGAGCGCGTTGTCGATCGAATATTTGATGAGGAAGATGCCGGCCAGGACCAGGGCGACCGCCCCCAGCCAGACCAGCCAGCGCGAGGTCAGCCGTTCTTCGATGCCGGCCCGGGGCGGCCGAGATGGCGGCGGCGGTTCGGGCGGTGCCGAAGCCGCCATGTCGGCAGCCTCGGTGGCAGCCGGCAGTCCGGCGGCGGGCGGGGCCACGGGTTCCGAAATCCGTTGCGGATCCCGGCCGGCTTCCGTCCACACCCGTCCCGGCTGGGCTTCGGGCGTCTCCGGCACGGTCCCCGGCATCTCGCTCGCCGGCGCTCGTGCCTCAGCCTGCATCAGCCTCGCCTCGAGCCTGGCCAGGCGCCGTTTCAGGTCGCCGGAACGGCTCAGCGCCACGATGGACAGGATGAGGGGCGCCAGGAAGATCGCCAGCGCAAGCAGCGTCAGAAAACCGAAAAAGGCGTCGTCCATGGACTCACAGTCTACGCAAGGGTGACGCGCTCATCCAGTAGGTCAGCTATTGGCTTCGGGCGGCAGGAAGTCGACCTCGTGGCGGGCCGAGATCCGCACCGCCTCGGCCGGATCGGCGACGTCGTGCAGACTGTCGAACAGCTTTTCCAGCATGCGCGCAGGCGAAACCCAGAACAGCGCGCGAGCGGGCTTGTCCGATTTATTGAAGTAGCCATGCGGGATGCCGCGCGGCATGCGCACCAGGTCGCCCGCCTTGGCCTTCATCCACTTGCCGTCGAGCTTGAGATCGAGCTCGCCTTCCTGGACGAGGATGAATTCGTCCTGGGTCGGATGAACATGGACGGGCACGAACTGTCCGGGCTGGCTGTTGGTTTCGAAGGCGAAGCTCGAAGCGCAGACGGCTTTCGGGAAATAGAGCTGGCCCAGTATGTTCCAGCTCTTTCCTGCATAGCCCTTGCCGTTGGCGGTGATGCCTTTCTCCAGATCGTCGGCCATTCTCGTTCTCCCCTGTCTGGCTATTTTCCCGGCCCCAGGATCGCTTCGCGGCGTTTCAGGCTGTCGGCCGGCCACTGCGTCTTCATGTCATAGAATATCTCGAAGGCCGGCGCGCCGTCGGGAAGCCTGACCCAGGGCAGCTTCGAGCGCGTGAATATATGGGCGTCCGGCGTGAACGCCGCGGGATCGTCGAGCGTGCTCAGGCGCACGAACCGCATGGGCCGGCGGCCATAGTCGCTCCACAGGGCGGTGCGGCAGTCGGGACAGCGGTAGATGTCGTGCGGGCGGCCGCTTTCGGTCGGCATGGACAGCGCTTCCGGCTTTCCCTTGAGCAGCTCGATGCGGTCCGCCTCGATGATGCCGTTGATCACGAAAGCGCTGCCGGTCTGGCGCTGGCAGTCGCGGCAATGGCAGCAGTTGACGAACATGGGCGATGATTTCAGCCGATAGCGCACGGCACCGCAGAAGCAGCCGCCGTCGAGATCACGAGTTTCCGCCATGGTCACAAGTCCTGTACGTCGACGACGCCGGAGATCGCCTTGATGGCTCCCTTGATCTGCGGCGTGATGGTGAATTTGTTGCCGAGTATAACCTCTACCTCCCTGCCCTTGTCCATCTGCAGGATGAGCTTCACCGGGGCCTTGCCGCCATTGCTCAGACGACGGGCGATCGAGTCGACGGGTCCGGCATCGCGCACGAAGATGGTGAGGCCGGAGGTGATCTGGGCGGCGGCGCGCTCCAGCTCCTCCACGCCCTGCAGCCTGAGGCGCACCTCCTCGCCATCGACGTCGGCCTCGACGCGCGCGATCACCGCCTTGCCGGGCTCGAGCAGGTCGCGCGAGACGGCCAGCGTGTCGGAGAAGCAGATGGTCTCGAACTGGCCGGTCGGATCGGAAAAGCCGACAAAGGCGAACTTGTTGCCGGATTTCGACCGCCGCTCCTGGCGGTGGGTGATGGTGCCGGCAAGCTTCGCCGCGGTGGCGCCCTTGGTCAAAGCCTTGTCGTGGAAGGAAGACCAGGTATCGATGCCGAGCCGCGCGAGCCGGCCCATATAGTCGTCGAGCGGATGGCCCGACAGATAGAAGCCGATCGCCTCGAACTCGTTGGCGAGGCGCTCCATCGGCAGCCACGTCTCGCGCGCCGGCAGCGCCACGTCCTCCAGCCGCCCGGACGACTGGCCGAACAGGTCGTGCTGGCCGGCCTCGGCCTCCGCGGTGGTGCGGTTGGCCATGGCGAGCATGGCGTCGACGCCCTCGAGCACGCGCGCGCGGTTGGGCTCGAGATCGTCGAAGGCGCCGGCCTTGGCCAGGCTTTCGAGCGCCCGGCGGTTCAATATATGGGCATCGATCCGGCGGGCGAAGTCGCCGAGCGAGACATAGGGCCCCTCGGCCTTGCGCTTCTCCACCAGATGCTGGATGGCGCCCGAGCCGACATTCCTGAGCGCCGACAGCGAGTAGAGGACGGCGGCGTCCTTCACCGCGAAATCGACCTCCGAGGTGTTGATCGACGGCGGCACGATCCTGACGCCGATGCGCTGCGCCTCCTGGCGGAAGACCTGAAGCTTGTCGGTATTGCCCATGTCGAGAGACATCGAGGCGGCCAGGAACTCGACCGGATGGTTGGCCTTGAGATAGGCCGTCTGGTAGCTGATATAGGCGTAAGGCGCCGAATGCGACTTGTTGAAGCCGTATTCGGCGAACTTCGCGCAGGCGTCGAAGATGTTGGTGGCGATCGCCTGGTCGATGCCGCGCCCGACGGCGCCTTTCAGGAAGTTGTCGCGCTGGGCGTCCATTTCCGACTTGATCTTCTTGCCCATGGCGCGGCGCAGCAGGTCGGCCTGCGCCAGAGTGTAGCCGGCGAGATCCTTGGCGATCTGCTGCACCTGCTCCTGATAGGTGATGACGCCGAAGGTCTCCCTGAGGATCGGCTCGAGCCAGGGATGCATGTATTCGATCGGCTCGCGGCCGAGTTTGCGCGCGCAATAGAGCGGGATGTTGGCCATCGGGCCCGGGCGATAGAGGGCAACGAGCGCGATCAGGTCCTCGAAGCGGTCGGCGCGCATCTGGCGCACCGCGTCGCGCATGCCGGCGCTTTCCAGCTGGAACACGCCCACCGTGTCGCCCTGCCCCAGCATGTGGTAGGTCGCCTGGTCGTCGAGCGGGATTTTGTTGGCGTCGAAATCGGGAATGCGCTGGCGGATGAGGCGTTGCGCCTTGTCGATGATGGTGAGCGTCTTGAGGCCGAGGAAGTCGAACTTAACGAGCCCCGCCTTCTCGACATATTTCATGTTGAACTGGGTCGCGGGCAGCGACGAGCGCGGATCGCGGTAGAGCGGCACCAGCTCTTCCAGCGGCCGGTCGCCGATCACGATGCCGGCGGCGTGGGTCGATGCGTGCCGGTAAAGGCCCTCGAGCTTGAGGCCGATCTCGAGCATGGCGCGCACGGTCGGGTCCTTGTCGCGCTCCTCCTTGAGGCGCGGCTCGCCGTCGATCGCCTGGGCCAGGCTCACCGGATTGGCCGGGTTCATCGGGATCATCTTGCTCAGGCGGTCCACCTGGCCATAAGGCATCTGCAGCACCCGGCCGACGTCGCGGCATACCGCGCGCGCCTGCAGCTTGCCGAAGGTGATGATCTGGGCGACGTGGTCCTTGCCGTATTTGCGCTGGACGTAGTCGATCACCTCGTCGCGCCGGTCCTGGCAGAAATCGATGTCGAAGTCGGGCATCGACACGCGGTCGGGATTGAGGAAGCGCTCGAACAGTAGCTTGAAGCGCAAGGGGTCGAGATCGGTGATGGTGAGCGCATAGGCGACGAGCGAGCCCGCACCCGAGCCGCGCCCGGGACCTACCGGTATGCCCTGCGACTTCGCATATTTGATGAAATCCGCGACGATCAGGAAATAGCCGGGATATTTCATCTTGATGATGACTTCGAGCTCGAAGTCTAGGCGCTGGCGGTAGTCCTCCGGGCTGTAGCCCTCGGCAAGCCCGCGCTCCTCGAGGCGCAGGGCCAGGCCGTCCACCGCCTGGCGGCGCAGCTCCTCGGCCTCGTCGCCCTCGCCGTAGCGCGGCAGGATCGGCTTCTGCGACCTGACCCTGAAGGCGCAGCGCCTGGCGATCTCGACCGTCGAGGCGATCGCCTCGGGGATGTCGGCGAAGAGGGCCGCCATCTGCTGCGGCGACTTGAAATAATGCTCCGGCGTCAGCCGGCGGCGGTCCTCGGCGGCGACCACCTCGCCTTCGGCGATGCAGATCAGCGCGTCATGGGCGGCATAGTCGTCGAGCTTGGCGAAATAGGGCTCGTTCGTCGCGACGAGCGGCAGGCCGAGCTCATAGGCGAGATCGATCAGCCCGGGCTCCGCCAGCTGCTCGTTCTCGGTGCCGTGGCGCTGCAATTCGACATAGAGCCGGTCGCCGAAGATATGGGCCAGTTCCTCGATGCGGACGCGCGCGATATGAGGCTGGCCCTGGACCAGCGCCTCGTTGACGGGACCGTCGGGGCCGCCGGTCAGGCAGATGAGCCCGCCGGCATGATCGCGCAGGTAGTCCATGGCGACATGGGGCTCGGCGGTATCGGGCGTGTCGAGATAGGCGCGGCTCGACAGGAGCATCAGGTTGCGATAGCCGGACTCGTCCTTGGCCAGGAGCGCCAGGCTCGGCATCTTGCGCAGGCCGGTCCTCTGGCGGTGGACGGCGTCGGGCGCCGACTGGTCGGGGCATGCGACCTTGAGCGTGCAGCCGATGATGGGCTGGATGCCCTTCTCGCTCAGGGCGTCGGAGAATTCGAGAGCGCCGAACAGGTTGCCGGTATCGGTGATGGCGAGGGCCGGACTGCCCATCTCCTTGGCGAGAGCGCCCATCTGCTTGATATGCAAGGCTCCTTCCGCCAGCGAATAGGCTGAATGGGTCCTCAGATGGATAAAGGTCACGCTGTTCTTCGACTCGGCCGCCATGATCCGGAATCTAGCGCAATCGCGCGCAGGAATGCGACATCAGCCGAGCCCTGTCCACAAGAGAGCAAAATTCTTGATTTCGCGCAGAGATTGTAGTATCTGGAGAATTCCAGGATCGGATGATGCGCGCCCGCAGGTCGAAAGCTTGCGGGCGTTTGTCTTGCAAGGGCCGATTTTTTCATCGATGAAAAAATGGCCGACGGATTCTCACCTCTTCCACTCCGGTCCGGGCGCGATTCCGAATTCCCTGCTCTCTTTTCCTGGACGGGCCTAACCCATTGATTTCCCGTCAGGCGGCTCCGGCCGAAATTCCCTGTTATTCGTTGTTATTCCCTGTTTCCGAAAAATAACATCGCCGGCCTCAGCTCAGACGGCCGTCTTCGAGCCTGACGAGGCGGGTCATCCGGCGGGCGAGCTCGATATTGTGGGTCGCGACCAGGGCCCCCACTCCCTCTTCGGCGATGACGCGGAGGAATTCGGCGTGGACGCTGTCCGACGTCTTGGGGTCGAGGTTGCCGGTCGGCTCGTCGGCGAGCAGCAGGAGCGGCCGGTTTGCCAAGGCGCGGGAAATGGCGACACGCTGCTGCTCGCCGCCGGAAAGCTCGGCGGGGCGGTGCTCGGCGCGGTTGGCGAGGCCGAAGCGTTCCAGGAGCTCGAGCGCGCGCCTGCGGGCCGCCGGCTTGTCGGCGCCGGCGATGAGCTGCGGCATCATGATGTTCTCGAGCGCCGAGAATTCCGGCAGCAGATGATGGAACTGATAGACGAAGCCGATGCCGATGCGGCGGATGCGGGTGCGGGACGTATCGTCGAGGGCGGTGCAGTTCTGCCCGGCGACGAAGACCTCGCCCGCCGTCGGCGCCTCGAGCAGGCCCGCAATGTGGAGGAGAGAGGACTTCCCCGAGCCCGACTGCCCGACCAGAGCCACGATCTCGCCCGGAAGGACGTCGAGGCTGGCGTCTAGAAAGACGTCGAGGCGGTTGGCACCCTCCGAATAGGAGCGTGCCACATGGCGCAGTTCTAGAGCGGGCTTGAGCCGGTCGGTCATTCGTAGCGCAGAGCCTCGACCGGATCGAGGCGAGCGGCACGCCAGGACGGATAGAGCGTTGCGGCGAAGGAGAGCACCAGGGACATGACGACGATAGCCGCGGTCTGGGTTGGATCCATGTCGGCTGGCAACTGCGACAGGTAGTAGAGCTCGGGGTTGAAAACATCGGTGCCCGAAAGCCGGCCGATCAACTGGCGGATATTCTCCACGTTGAGGCAAATGACGAGGCCGAGAAGAAAACCTGCCGCCGTGCCGGCGACGCCGATCGCCGCTCCGGTCATAAAGAAGATGCGCTGCACGCTGCCGCTCGACGCGCCCATGGTGCGCAGGATGGCTATATCGTGTCCTTTGTCCTTCACCAGCATGATAAGACCGGAGATGATATTGAGCGCCGCCACCAAAATGATCAGCGTCAGAATAAGGAACATGACGTTGCGCTCGACAGAGAGCGCGCTGAAGAAAGCTTTATTCCGGTTCTGCCAGGTCTGGAGATCGAAGCCCGGTCCCGCCGCGTCGAGCAGCGCTGGCGTCATCTCGCCGATGGCGTCAGGATCCTCGACCGTGACTTCGATGGCGGACACCGCATTGTCGACGACGAAATAGTCCTGGGCTTCGGCCAGCGGCATGTAGATTACGCTCTGGTCATATTCCGACATGCCGATCTTGAATATGGCGACTACGGGATAGTCACGAATTCTGGGAGCTGTCCCCATCACCGTCTCGGGCCCGCTCGGGGAAATGATCGTCAACGTGCTGCCAAGACCCAACTGGTGGCGCGCCGCCATCCCCTCGCCGATGGCCACGCCATCGGATGCCTCAAAGCCGTCCAGGGATGGTTTGGGGTCCGGCGTACCCGTTTGCCCGATGGCGGTGATCAGGTCGTCGTTGTTGATGCTCGAAAGCTGCTTGAGGTCCGCTTCGTGAACGCCTCGAACGAGCGCCCCGGTATTGTTGCGCTGGGTCGAGGCCATTGCCTGCCCTTCGACAAACGGCATGGCGTGCACGACACCCGGCACCTTGGCGAGGCGGCCGGCGACGGCCTCATAGTCCGTGATCGGACCATAGTCGCTGGAATAGAGAGTTGCGTGGCCGCTGAAGCCCAAGATCTTGTCGAGCAGTTCGGCGCGGAAGCCGTTGAGCACCGCCATGACCACGATGAGGGTCGCCACCCCCAGCGTGATGCCGATGAAGGAGAAGCCGGAAATGACCGAGATGAACCCTTCCCGGCGGCGCGAGCGCAAGTACCGCAAGGCCAGCATCCGCTCGAAGGGAGCGAAGGGCCCGGTGTCCGGCAGCGCGCCCGCCATCAGGCCGAGAACCTCGCCACGATGTCGGCGAGCGGCACATTGCTGCGCTCGCCGGTCTTGCGGTTCTTCACTTCCGCGACGCCGTCCTTCAGGCCGCGCGGGCCGATGACGACCTGCCAGGGCAATCCGATGAGGTCCATCACCTTGAACTTGCCGCCTGGGCGTTCGTCGGTATCGTCGTAAAGGACCTCGACCCCCGCGGCCGCAAGTCCCCGGTAGACCGTCTCGCAGGCCCTGTCGGTCTCGGCGTCGCCCGCCTTGAGATTGATCAGGCCGAGCTTGAACGGCGCCACGGGCTCGGGCCAGACGATGCCGTTCTCGTCATGGCTCGCCTCGATGATCCCGCCCACCAGGCGCGACACGCCAATTCCATAGGATCCCGACTGCACCGGCACCTGCTTCCCGTCCGGTCCCTGGACCAGACATCCCAGGGGCTCAGAATATTTGGTGCCGAAGAAGAAAATATGGCCGACCTCGATCCCGCGGCCGGTCAAGCGACGGGCCTCGGGCACGCGCTGCTCGAACTCCGCCTGGTCGTGCTTCTCGTCGGTCGCCGCATATTTGCTGGTGAAGTCGTCGACGAGCCTGGCGACCTTGCCGACATCGTCATAGTCCATGTCGAAATTGGTCCAGTCCATGTCGTAGAAATCGCGGTCGAAGAAGACGGCGCTCTCGCCGGTATCGGCGAGGATGAGGAATTCGTGGCTGTCCTTGCCGCCGATAGGACCGGTCTCGGCGCGCATCGGCACCGCCTTGAGCCCCATGCGGGCGAAGGTGCGCAGATAGGCGACGAACATCTTGTTGTAGGAGTGCTGGCCGGCCTCGCGGCTGACGTCGAACGAATAGGCATCCTTCATGAGGAATTCGCGGCCGCGCATGACGCCGAAGCGCGGACGCACCTCGTCGCGGAATTTCCACTGTATGTGATAGAGGTTGCGCGGCAGGTCCTTGTAGCTCTGGACGCCGGAGCGGAAGATGTCGGTGATCATCTCCTCGTTGGTCGGACCATAGAGCATGTCGCGGTCATGGCGGTCCCTGATGCGCAGCATCTCGGGACCATAGGCGTTGTAGCGGCCGGATTTCTTCCAGAGGTCGGCCGACTGGATGGTCGGCATCAGCACCTCGATGGCGCCTGCCCGGTCCTGCTCCTCGCGCACGATCTGCTCGATCTTCTTGAGGACGCGGAAACCCAGCGGCAACCAGGAGTAGCTGCCGGCGGCTTCCTGTCTGATCATGCCGGCGCGCAGCATCAACCGGTGGGACGCGATCTCGGCCTCCTTCGGGTCGTCGCGCAGAATGGGCATGAAATATCGGGAAATCCGCATGAAGAATCCTGTACGGGAAAAATCGGCGGCTCATTTGAAGCGAATCCGGCCGGAACTCAAGCGAATAGACAGGGCAGCGCGCCGGGGCCAAGGAGAGGCGGGAAATACCGTCCAGTAGAAATGTCTCCGCAATGGGAAATTGGGGTTGAAAATTTCGCCACGCTTCCGTCACATTTCACGTGACAGGACTGTGAAATATGGCTAGCGTCGCCTCCCAATAACGACAAGGACAAGGGCCAGAAGCCCAAGTCTGGGGAGGAGTCTTCCGGCGCGCCGTCACAAGGGCAGCAGCCGCCACAGGATCGGATCCTGGAGCGCAGTTGAAGACAGCACACTTGAGAGAAAGCAAGGCGAAAGCCTTGCTTTTTTTATATGCCGACCAGCGAGGACCAGCCCAGCCGGATCGCCAGGTAGAGGACCGCGAAGACGACCGCCGCCACCGCCGTCGTGATCAGCACTTTTCTCCCCATGTGATGATGCACCGGCGCGCCCGGCTCATTGCCTTCCAGCGTCGTCTCGCCGGCCTCATGCGCGTTCTTCACCCCCCACGGCAGGACGGTGAACAGCACGATCCACCAGATGACGAAATAGATCGCGATCGCCGTACCGATCGTCATGCCTGCTCGAGCTCCAGCAACGTGCCGGTGAAATCCTTGGGATGCAGGAACAGCACCGGCTTGCCATGTGCGCCGATCCTGGGCTCGCCATCGCCCAGGATGCGGGCCCCTTGCGCCTTCAGCCGGTCGCGCGCGGCGATGATGTCGGCAACCTCGTAGCAGACATGATGGATGCCTCCGGACGGATTCCTGTCGAGGAAGCCCCTGATCGGCGAGTCATCGCCCAGAGGCTCGAGAAGCTCGATCTTGGTGTTGGGCAATTCCACGAACACCACCGTCACGCCGTGATCGGGCTCGGCCTGCCTGGCCGAGACCCTGGCGCCCAGAACATCGCGATAGGTCCTGATCCCCTGGTCGAGATCGGGCACGGCAATGGCAACATGGTTCAGGCGACCGAGCATGGAGGTTCCTTGTCGCAGACGGCGGAATGTATGGAGGCGGGGCGCCGCGATCAATGCGGCCTTTGCGCCCTTGCGGCTCAGCGGGCGTTCAGATGGGTCAGGATCCAGTGGCGGGATTCGGGGGCCATGACGCCGCGCGGGCCGAAGACGTGGCGCTCGAGGAAGAACCCGGTCAGCTTGAGCCCGTCCACCACATCGCCTTGTCCCGGCGTGCCGGCCTGGCCGCCTTTGAGGAAGCCCGGCAAGGCGAGCAGCCGGTCGCGATAGGCAAGGCCGGCGGCGCGGCTGACCGCCCTGCCCGTCCGGGGCGAGACATAGACGAGATCCTCGCTGGTGCCGGTCGCCGCGCAGCGGGCAAGATCGAGCCCGAAGCCCAGCTCATCGAGGAGACCCAGCTCCCAGCGTACCAGCAGCGCCGGCCAGGTATCGGCATCCGCGAGCGCATCGAGGACGACGCGCATCGCCTCATAGAGCCTCGGATGGGGCTCGCGCTCGGGCAGGAGCTGCGCCTCGGCGGTCAATGTCGTCAGGCCGGCGAGCTGCATCGCTTCGCCGATGAGAAGGCCCGCCTTGAGCTCGAGCGGCTCCAGCGCAAAGTTGCCGAGATGCTCTTCGAGACGGGCACGCCAGGTGGCCAGCACGATATTGCCCGGCTGCAGGACCGGACGCATCCGCCGCGACCGGCCGCCCCGCACCAGGCCCAGCGAGCGGCCGCGCGTCGCCGTCAGGATCTCGGCGATGGCGCTGCTCTCGCCATGGCGCTTGACGGCCAGAACAATGCCCTCGTCTTTCCATTCCATGGGACGGACTTAATCCAGAAGCCCCATCGCGCGCAGGCGCTCCGGGTCCTTGGCCCAATTCTCGCGCACCTTGACGAAGAGAAAAAGATGCACCCGCCGCTCGAGCGCCTTTTCCAGCTCGAGCCGGGCGGCCTGGCCCAGCGCCTTGATCGTCTGGCCGCCCTTGCCGAGCACGATCCTGCGCTGGCTCTCGCGCTCGACATAGATCACCTGGTCGATGCGCACCGAGCCGTCCTTGCGCTCTTCCCATTTCTCGGTCTCGACGGTCGAGGCATAGGGCAATTCCTCGTGCAGGCGCTCATAAAGCTTCTCGCGCGTCGTCTCGGCGGCGAGAAAGCGCATGGGCACGTCGGCGATCTGGTCCTCGGCATAGAGCCAGGGACCTTCCGGCATAAGGCCTGCGAGCCGCTCGCGCAGCCTGCCGACGCCGCTGCCGGTGAGCGCGCTGATCATGAACGTCTCGCGGAAGGCGAAGGTGTCGTTGAACCTCGCGGCGAGGTCGAGAAGCGTCTCGGGCTTGACGAGATCGATCTTGTTGAGGGCGAGGAAGGCGGCGATGCCGTTCTTCTTCAGGCCCCCGATGATCGTCATGACGTCGTCGTCGAGGCCGCGGCGCACGTCGCACAGCAATATGACCGCGTCGGCCTCGGCGGCCCCCGCCCAGGCGCCCTCGACCATCGCTTCGTCGAGCCGCCGCTTCGGCTTGAAGATGCCCGGCGTGTCGACGAAGATCACCTGGCTCTCGCCGAGGACCACGATCGCCCGCAGCCGCGAGCGGGTCGTCTGGACCTTGTGCGACACGATCGCCACCTTGGCGCCCGCCAGCGCGTTGACCAGCGTCGACTTGCCGGCATTGGGCGCGCCGATGACGGCGCAGAAGCCGCAGCGCGTGCGCACCGCCGTCACTTGCGGATCTTTTCACGGCGCAGGAAGGTTTCCGCCGCGAGCTGCTCGCCGATGCGTTTCGATTGCGCGCTGGCGAGCACCTCGGAAAATCCTTCGACGGTGACGCCGATGGTGAAATGCGGCGAATGATCGGGCCCCTCGCGCGCGACGATGCGATAGGCCGGTATGGCCTTGGCGTGGCCGAGCGCCCATTCCTGCAGGAAGCTCTTGGCGTCCTTGACGAGCTTGGTGCGGTTGGAAAGCCGTCTCTCCCACAGCCGCATGATCAGGGCGCGCGCCGGCTCGAGCCCGCCGTCGAGATACATGGCGCCGAGGATGGCCTCGATGACGTCGCCCAGGATGAGGGTCTGGGTCGACAGCCCCTGCGCCCTCTCCTTGGGCCCGACGCGGATATGGTCGGCGATGCCGAGCTCGCGCGCGGCATCGGCGCAGGCCTCGGCGCGCACCAGCAGGCTGAAATTCTGGGCGAGCGCCCCTTCGGCCTTGCGCGGATTGCGGACGTAGAGCTCCTCGGCGATGACCAGCCCCAGGACCCTGTCGCCCAGGAACTCCAGCCGCTGGTAGGTGGTGTTGGTCTTGCCCTTGCGGCCGCTGCCATGGGTCAGCGCCGCCTTGAGGAGATCGCGGTTGCTGAAAGTATAGCCGAGGAGCGCCGCTATCTCCTGGAATTCCTGATCGGCAAAGCGCGTGCGATCGGTGGTCACGGCCTCAATCAACGAGATTGAAGAAGCGCAGCCAGCGTATCGAGGTCGGCCATTTCCAGATCTGCCAGAAGGCCGCGTCGGGCTCGATCGAGAAGAAGATGACATCGGCGCGGCCGACGAAGTTCTCGTAGGGCACGAAGCCCACCCCGCCGCCGGGGGCGTTCTGCGCGAAGCGGCTGTCGAGGGAATTGTCGCGATTGTCGCCCATCATGAAATAGTGGTCCGGGGGCACGACATATTCGCCGGTATTGTCGGCCGCTCCGTTGGAAACCTCGTCGAGGACGGTGTAGCTCACGCCGTTGGGCAGGGTCTCGACATATTGCGGGATCGGGGTTCCCCGTCCCGGCCCCACATCGTCCACGTAATCGGCGATGCGCTGCTTCGGCACGGCGACCCCGTTGATGTACAGCACGCCGTTCTGCATCTGTATGTGGTCGCCCGGCAGGCCGATCACCCGCTTGATGTAGTCCGTCTCGTTGTCGCGCGGCAGCTTGAAGACCGCGACATCGCCGCGCTTGGGCTCGGCCGTCCAGACGAAGCGGCCGTCGACCGGGATGGGGCCGAACTTGAACAGCTCGTTGCCGAAGAGATTCAGGCCGAAGTTGAAGGAGTATTTGCTGTAGCCATAGGATAGTTTGGAGACGAACAGATAGTCGCCGACCTTGAGCGTCGGATACATCGACTCCGAGGGAATATTGAACGGCTGGTAGAAGAACATGCGGACCGCGAAAGCGATCAGGAGGGCCTGAATGATGACCTTGATCGTGTCCCAGAACCCGTCCTCGGATTTCTTCCGGGCATCGCGCGCCGCCGCCGCCATATTATGATCTTTCATATGTTTCACAGTATCCATGCCAGTCCGGGGCCGGCCCGTTCGTCCAGCCTATAATACGCATATATGACCGATTCAACGGTAGGAAAGATTACATCCGGATACTGGCGAACCCCGCCCCGGACGCCGCCCGTCCCGGCCCATTGCAGCGGAAACTCCTTCACGCATCCACCGGCAGGGCCTCGATGATGACGAAAGCCTGGGCGTAAGGGAAATCATCCGTGATGGTGAGATGGATCTGCGGCCTGTGTCCCTTGGGCACGAGGCTCGCCAGACGCTCTCCGGCGCCTCCCGTCAGCACCATCGTGGGCTTGCCCGACGGCTCGTTCACCACGCCCAGGTCGCGCCAGAACACGCCCCGGTTGAAGCCGGTGCCCAGCGCCTTGGAGCAGGCTTCCTTGGCGGCATAGCGCTTGGCGTAGGAAGCGGCGCGCTCGGCCCGGCGGTCCGACTTGCGGCGCTCCGTCTCGGTGAACACCCGATTCGTGAACCGCTCGCCATAGCGCTCCAGCGTCCTGGCGATTCGCCTTATGTCGATCATGTCGTTGCCGAGGCCGATGATCATTTGAGCCCTCGGCTGCCGGGCTTCACCGCCGGCAGGGCGGCGAGATCCGGCGGCAGGCCGTCGGCGGGATAGGTCGGGACCTCGATGCTGGCCAGGGCCGCGAGCGGAACGCCGATCCGGGCCTTGCCGCCCGAGCGGTCGACGAGGCAGGCCGCACCCACCGTCCGGCCGCCCTCCGCATGGATGCCTTCGATGCATTCGCGCGAGGAAAGGCCCGTGGTCACGATATCCTCGACCATGAGGACGCGGGCCCCCCGGTCGACGGAGAAGCCGCGGCGCAGCGCGAGCCTGCCGTCGACCCGCTCGAAGAAGATGGAGGCGACACCCAATTGCCGCGCCATCTCATAGCCGACGACGACGCCGCCCATGGCCGGAGAGGCGACGAGGTCGATGCCTTCGCCGATCTCGGCCTTCACCTTGCCGGCGAGAACGGCGCACAGGCGGGCGGCGCGCGCCGGATCCATCAGGACGCGGGCGCATTGCAGATAGCGCGGGCTGTGCAGCCCCGAAGTCAGAATGAAATGGCCCTCGAGCAAGGCGCCCGCCGCCCTGAACTCCGCCAGAACCTCGTCATTGGTCATGCCTGTTTCCTATCCTTCGGCGCGGTCGACCGAGCTCACCAGGGGCTTGAGCTGGAGGTCGCGCATGATCTGGTTGAGATGCTTGAGGTCATGTACCTCGAGCAGAATGTCGAGATCAAAGAAATCGCGCGCTCCGGCATGGGTGACCATCTGCAGCTCGTCGATATTGGCGCCCGAATCCCCGATCACCTGGGCGACCTGCGCCAAGGCGCCCACCTCGTTGTGGACCTTGACCAGGATGCGTGCCGGGAAGCGCTGGCCCTCTGTCGTCGTGTCCCAGGTCAGGTCGATCCAGCGGTCGGGCTCGCTGTCGAAGCTTTCAAGCGCGCGTGCGAAGATCGGATGGACGACGATACCCTCGCCCGGCATGCGGATGCCGACGATACGCTCGCCCGGGACCGCACCGGTCGCGAGGGAGAATTTGAGCGCCTGGTCGCGGCCGGCGCCGCGAATGGGAATCCCCTGCTCGGCCTCGCTGTGGCGGGAGGCCGGTTTCTTGCGCTGCGGTGCGGGAGCTTCGACCGCGAGGCCCATGGCTTTCAGTATATCGCCGGCGGCGAGTTCTCCACGGCCGACGGCCGACAGGGCGTCCTCCAGATTCTTGTGGCCGGTGCGGGCGATCGCGGCGGCGACATCGGTCCTGACGAAGCTCTTGCCGACCTTTTCGAGAAGCCGTTCGACGATCTCCTTGCCGAGGCCGGCATATTGCCGGCGGGTGGCAAGCCGGGTGGCGCGGCGGATGGCGGCGCGCGCCTTGCCGGTGACGGCGAGACCTTCCCAGGCGGCCGGCGGCACCTGCGCCTCCGAGCGGATGATCTCGACCTCGTCGCCATTGTCGAGCTGGGTGACCAGCGGCGCATGACGGCCGTTGATGCGGCAGCCGACGCAGCTGTCGCCGATGCTGGTATGGACGGCATAGGCGAAGTCGATCGGAGTGGCGCCTCGCGGCAGGGCGATGAGCTGGCCCTTGGGGGTGAAGCAGAAGACCTGGTCCTGGAACAGCTCGAGACGGGTGTGCTCGAGGAACTCGCGCGGGCTCTCGCCTTCCGAGAGCATCTCCACCAGGTGCCTGAGCCAGCGATAGGCATTGGATTCGGCCGAGGGTACGCGCACTCCGTTCACCGCATCGGCTGGCCGCCTTACGTCTTTGTAGAGGGCGTGAGCGGCGACGCCGCGCTCGGCGATCTCGTTCATCTCGCGGGTGCGGATCTGCATCTCGACGCGGCGATGATGCGGGCCGATCACCGTCGTATGGAGCGACTGGTAATCGTTCTGCTTGGGCGTCGATATATAGTCCTTGAAGCGGCCGGGCACGGCCCGCCAGGTGCGGTGCGCCACGCCCAGCGCCCGGTAGCACTCATCGACGCCGGCGACGATCACGCGGAAACCGAAAATATCGGAGAGCTGGCCCAGCGACAGGCTCTTGCGCTCCATCTTGCGCCAGATCGAATAGGGGCGCTTCTCGCGGCCCGTGACCTTGGCATCGATGCCATTGGCCTTGAGCTCCTCCTTGAGCTCCTTCTCGATCTCGATGAGCAGGCTGCCGCTTTCCTCATGCAGCCGGTCGAGCCGCTTCTTGACCGTGGCGAAGGCATCCGGATTGAGGACCCGGAAGGAGATGTCCTCGAGCTCCTCGCGCACGTTCTGCATGCCCATGCGTCCGGCGAGCGGCGCATAGATGTCCATCGTCTCCTGGGCGATGCGGATCTTCTTGTCCTGGGTCATGTGGCCCAGGGTGCGCATATTGTGAAGGCGGTCGGCCAGCTTGACCAGGAGCACGCGCACGTCCTTGGCCATGGCGAGGAGGAGCTTGCGCAGGTTCTCGGCCTGGGTCGCCTCCTTGGTGACGAGGTCGAGGCGCTTGATCTTGGTCAGGCCGTCGACCAGGGAAGCGATCTCGTGGCCGAACTTCTCCTCGATCTGCGCCTGCGTTGCCTCCGTATCTTCAACCACGTCGTGAAGAAGGGCCGCGGCGATGGTGGCGCCGTCGAGCTTCATCTCGGCGAGGATCGCCGCCACTTCCAGGGGATGGTTGAAATAGGCCTCGCCGGAGGCCCGCTTCTGGCCGCCATGCGCCTTCATGGCGTAGACATAGGCGCGGTTGAGCAGTTCCTCGTCGGCACCCCGATCATAGGACATGACACGCTCAACCAGTTCGAACTGCCGCATCATACGCTGTCTTAATCACTCGACCGGAGGCAAGTGTAGCGGAAAAAAAGCTCAAAGCGAGGGTTGCGCCAGGCAGGACTGCCCGCCGGAATCCACATATACTGCGCGGCACTGGCGGATCCGGCACCTATGCTTCTTCTTGCGACCAAGGGGACTCCCATGAAACATCCACCGCTATTGCTTGCGCTTGCAGCCCTGGGCCTCGGAAGCCTCACCGTCGCGGCGGCCGACCTGCCGCCCGAGGAACCTAAGGGGCCGGCGCCCCATGACAATCTCAATGCCGTGCTGTGGGACCAGAGCGCGGTCGAGGCCCAGGCGGTCATGAGCCAGGCTTATGTACTGGCGCGCATCCGTCTCGACGAGGCGCTCGCCGACAAGAGCTGGACGGCCGATCCCTCGGTGCAGTCCGGCGATTTCGCCGGCAAGCCGCCGGCCGTCGTTCTCGACGTCGACGACACCGTGCTCAACACCTCCCCATACCAGGCCTGGAACGTCAAGACCGGCACCTCCTTCAGCCCCGGGACGTGGACACCCTATGTGAATTCGAAGAGCGACCTCCCCATCCCGGGAGCGGCCGAATTCACCCGATATGCCGCGTCCAGGGGCGCCAAGGTCTTCTATGTCACCAACCGCACCAAGGAAGAGGAGCCGGCGACGGCCGAGAGGCTGAAGGAACTGGGCTTCGCCATGGGCGACAATGTCGACACCCTCCTTACCGCCAAGGAGCAGGAGAGCTGGGGATCGGCCAAGAGCACCAGGCGCGCCTTCGTCGCCAGGGACTATCGGCTGCTGCTCCTCATCGGCGACAATCTCGGCGACTTCACCGATGCCTACAAGGGAACGATCGAGGAGCGCCGGAAGGTCTTCGAGGAGAATAAGGCACATTGGGGGAAGGACTGGATCGCCATTCCCAATCCGACCTACGGCTCGTGGGAATCGGCCGCCTTCGGCCACGACTTCAAGACGCCGCCAGAAGAGCAGCGCCGGAAGAAGTTCGACGCGCTGAAGGCCTGGAGCGGCCCCGATCAGTAGCCGTTGCGCTGGCTGCCCGGGCTTTCGGCCGGCGGAAGTCCCTCGAGGCCGCGCAACAGCTCCTCTTCGGTCATCCGCTCCATGTCGGCCTGATCGGCTTCCGGCTGGTCGTTGACGACCGACATGTCGCCCGATTGCTGGATGAGCGGAACCTCGCTCTGCTCGGGCTCGTCCACTTCGACATGCTTCTGCATGGCGTGGATGTATTCTTCGCGCAGGTCGTCGGTGTTCACCGCCTCGTCGGCGATCTCGCGCAGGGCGACGACGGGATTCTTGTCGTTGTCACGCTCGACGGTGAGGGGAGCGCCTTGCGAGATCATCCGTGCGCGATGGGCGGACAGGAGGACCAGCTCGAACCGGTTGGGGAGCTTGTCGATGCAGTCTTCAACGGTAACGCGCGCCATGGGGCTCGTTCAATCCTTGGAATATGGGTCGGGATGGCGGCCTTTTAGGCGCAACCTGCCCTGAATGCAAGTCCTTGTCCGGGATCGGAACATATGAGACGGGGGCCGCCCTGGCTCGCCGGAGGGCACCGCCGCAGCGGCCCGTTCCTTGACTTTCGGCCGCCCTTCGGCCATACCGCGCCCAACCGAAGCCGGGCTCCAGAAGCCCGAGGAGATTTATTATGGCCAAAGGCAATGTGATCAAGATCAAGCTGCAGTCGACAGCCGATACCGGTTACTTTTACGTGACCAAGAAGAACTCGCGCACCAAGACCGACAAGTTCACCTTCAAGAAATACGATCCGGTGGCGCGCAAGCACGTCGAGTTCAAGGAAACCAAGATCAAGTAGCCCTGCCATTCAGCTTTTGCATGAAAGGCACCGCCGCCGAGGCGGTGCCTTTTTGATATCATGTCCCCATCCACCCTCCCCTCGCCCGTCAAGGAGACGCGCCATGGCCGCCGCTGAAGACTATCGCACCCGGATTCCCCAGGTCTCGTACCGCAACCAGGCCTTCATCGCCGGAAAGTTCACCGCCGCCGCTTCCGGCAAGACCTTCGACTGCATCTCGCCGATCGACGGCAAGGTGCTCACGGCGATCGCCGAATGCGACAAGGAGGACGTCGAGCGCGCGGTCAAGGCGGCGCGGGCCGTCTTCGAAAAGGGCACATGGGCGCAGATGGCGCCGGCCCAGCGCAAGCGCATCCTGCTGAAGTGGGTGGCGCTGATCGAGAAGCATCGCGAGGAACTCGCCCTGCTCGAGACGCTCGACGTCGGCAAGCCGATCACCCAGGCGCAGGCCGTCGATGTCGCCTCCTCCATCCGCTGCCTGCAATGGTATGCGGAGACGACCGACAAGGTCTATGACGAATTGGCGCCGGCGCGGCCCGATTCGATCTCGATGATCACGCGCGAGCCGATCGGCGTCGTGGGCGCGGTGGTGCCATGGAATTTCCCGCTCATGATGGCATCATGGAAGCTCGGACCGGCGCTCGCCACCGGCAATTCCGTCATCCTCAAGCCCGCCGAGCAGTCGCCGCTGACGGCGTTGCGGGTGGCCGAGCTCGCCGCCGAAGCAGGCTTGCCCGAGGGCGTGCTCAACGTGCTGCCCGGCTTCGGCGAAACCGCCGGCCAGGCGCTCGGCCGCCATATGGACGTCGATATGATCGCCTTCACCGGGTCGACCGAGGTCGGCAAGTACTTCCTGCGCTATGCGGGCGAGAGCAACATGAAGCATGTGGCGCTCGAGACCGGCGGAAAGTCGCCCAACATCGTCTTCGGCGACGTCGCCGACATCAACCATGCGGCGGCGACGGCGGCGGCCGGGGTGTTCTACAATTCGGGCCAGGTCTGCACCGCCGCGACGCGGATCATCGTCCAGGAGAAGATCAAGGACCAGTTCGTCGAGCTCGTCGCCAAGCACGCCGACAAGTGGCGGCCGAAGGATCCGCTCGATCCGAAGACCGCCATGGGCGCCGTGGTCGACGAGACCCAGATGGAACGCGTGCTCGGCTATATCGATGCCGGCCGCAAGGAAGGCGCCAGGGTCGCTTTCGGCGGCGAACGCGCCAGGCGCAATACCGGGGGCTTCTATGTCGAGCCGACCATCTTCGACGAGGTGAAGAACTCCATGCGCATCGCGCAGGAGGAGATCTTCGGACCGGTGGTGGCGACCATCACCTTCAAGGACGACGAAGAGGCGGTGAAGATCGCCAACGACACGATCTACGGCCTCCAGGCCAGCCTGTGGACCCGCGACATCACCCGCGCCCACAAGGTCGCGCGGAGCCTGCGCGCCGGCACGGTCAACGTCAATGCGACCGACGGCGGCGACATCACGGCACCGTTCGGCGGCTACAAGCAGTCCGGCATCGGACGCGACAAGTCGCTGCATGCCCTGGAGAAATACCAGCAGATCAAGCACACCTACATCCAGCTGTAGGGCGGTGCCGGCGCAATAAGGTGCCGGCCCGGACGCGTAAAATCGAGGAGGCCACTCGATGCGCTTCCGGACCGGCTAAGCCCCTCGTTTCAGGAGATGCGGCGGACCTGACCCGCGGGGCATTGGTGAGCCTTGCGGCCCGTGGCGCGCCGTTTTGAGGGCGCAACCATTTCCCGTAAAGTTTTAATTGAATTTCGATACTTTGGGGAGCCCGTTTCCGCTACGAAAAGGCAGATAATCGTCGTGGTAGTGAATCATTAACCTGAACGGCGGGCCGCCTATTTGGCCACTGCGGCAAAATCCTCGCCTTCGCCGCGAACGGCGAGCCCTAAAAGCTTGATTTTACGGTGCAAAGCCGATCTTTCCATGCCGACGAACTGGGCTGTGCGGGAGATGTTGCCGCCAAATCGGGAAAGCTGTGCCGCTACGTAATCCCGTTCGAAGGCCTCCCTGGCCTCACGTAAGGGCAGCGCCAGGAGATGCTCGCCGCCGAAGGCCGTGGCGGCGGGCGAAAGGGCCGCTCCGACGTCGGCCGGAAGCATGGCCGCGGTGATCTCGCTGCCCGGATCGCCCCCCGCCAGGATCATCACGCGCTCGATATTGTTGCGCAGCTGGCGGACGTTGCCGGGCCAGTCCTGGGTCTGCAGCGTGGCGATCGCGTCAGTCGCGAGCTTGCGCTGCGGCTGGCCCGAGGCGAGGGAATAAAGCCTGGAGAAATACTCGATGAGCTCGGGAATGTCCTCGCGCCGTTCCGCCAGCGACGGCACACGGACCGGCACGACGCTCAGGCGGTGATAGAGATCCTCGCGGAACCGGCCTTCGGAGATCAGCGTCGACAGGTCGCGGCCGGTGGACGAGACGATGCGGACGTCGACCTTGACCTTCTTGCCGCCCCCTACCCGCTGGAACGTCTGTTCGACCAGGACGCGGAGAACCTTGCCCTGGGTCTCGACCGGCATGTCGGCGATCTCGTCGATATAGAGCGTGCCGCTGTGGGCCTCCTCGAGCGCGCCGATGCGCTGGGGAGCGCCGGCGCCATCTTCGATGCCGAAGAGCTCCTCCTCCATCCGCTCGGGCGCCATGGTGGCGGCGCTCAGAATGACGAAGGGGCCGTTGGCGCGCTGCGACATCTCATGCAGGCTGCGCGCGGCAAGCTCCTTGCCGGCGCCCATCGGACCGGTGATCAGGATGCGGCTGTTGGAGGGTGCGATCTTCTTGAGCGTCTGACGCAACTGCCGCATGGCCATGGATCCGCCGAGCAATTCGACATCGGCACCGGTGCGGCCCTTGAGCGCCTCGTTCTCGCGCCGCAGCCGTGATGCCTCGAGGGCCCGGCCGACGACCAGGATGAGCCGGTCGGCGTTGAACGGCTTCTCGATATAGTCATAGGCGCCACGCTTGATGGCGGAGACCGCCGTCTCGATGTTGCCGTGGCCTGAAATGATGACCACCGGCAGTTCCGGATGGCGCTCGCGAATGATGGTCAGGAGGTCGAGACCGTCGAGCTTCGATTCCTGGAGCCAGATATCGAGGATGATGAGCGAGGGCCGGCGGTCGGCCAGGGCGGCGAGGGCCGCGTCGCTGTTGCGTGCCAGACGGGTCTCATATCCTTCGTCCTGGAGGATGCCCGAGATGAGCTCGCGGATGTCGGCTTCGTCGTCTACGATTAGAATGTCAGCTGCCATATCACTCAAACCCCCTGGATCACGATGATTTCGGGTTTCGGCCCGGACTCACGGACGTGATCGATTTCACCGGCCGAGCAGGGCCGCTCGCGAAATGCCGGTATCTGATCTTTCGCATCCCGCTCATGCCATCGCCGCGACCTGCTCTTCGAGAAGCGGCATGAAACTCAAGGTGACGCGGGCGCCGTGTCCGCTGTCGAATTCCGTTGGCGCGTCATCCAGCAGGACACGTCCCTGATGCTCCTCCATGATCCGTTTGACGATCGCCAATCCCAATCCGGTTCCCTTGGCCCTTGTCGTCATGTAGGGCTCGGTCAGTCGGTGCCGGTTCTCCTTGGGCAGGCCGACGCCGTTGTCGGTGACGCTGATGAAGGGAGCGTGGTCTTCGATGCCGGCCTCGACCAGGATCTTGCCCTTGACCGTCTGATCCTCGTGCACGCGCGCCTCGATCGCCTCGCGCGCGTTCTTCACCAGATTGGTGACCGCCTGGGTGATCAGGCGCCGGTCGAAGGCGAAGTTGATGCGTTCATCCGCCACCCTGACCTCGATTTCGAGATCACCGGCCGAGACGCGCTGCAGGATCGTCGCCTCGCGCACCACCGCCGCCATGTCCTGCGTCTCGAGGCTGGCGCTGGGCATGCGGGCGAAGGCCGAGAATTCGTCGACCATGCGTCCTATGTCGCCGACCTGGCGGATGATTGTATCGGTGCATTGCTCGAAGATCTGCTTGTCGGTCCGGATCTCGCGGCCGTATTTGCGCTTGAGACGCTCGGCCGACAGCTGGATCGGGGTCAGCGGGTTCTTGATCTCATGGGCGATGCGGCGGGCGATGTCGGCCCAGGCCGAATTGCGCTGCGCCGTGACCAGCTCCGAAATATCGTCGAAGGTGACGACATAGCCGTGATCGTCGCTGTCGGCCGCCTCGGTGGTGACGCGGACGACGAAATTGCGCTCGTGGCTGCCGACGCGCGTATTCACATGGCCTTCGGCCCAGCCCGAGATGCGCGACAGGGCCTGCTCGAAGACGACGGAGAAGGCGGGCAGGACGTCGGACAGGCGACGGCCAAGCAGGTCGCGCTCGGACATGCCGACGAGAGTGATGGCCGAAGGGTTGACCAGCGAGATCATGCCGTCGGGCTCGACGCCGATGACGCCCGCCGAGACGCCGGAGAGCATCGCCTCGGTGAAGCGGCGGCGTTCGTCGAGCTGGAGATTGGCGGTCATGAGCTCGTTGCGCTGCTCCTTCAGCTGGTAGGTCATCCGGTTGAAGGCGCGCGCCAGGGTCTGCAGGTCTCCGGGCCCCTGGACCTCGCTGACCTTTGCGTCGAGGTCCCCGGCGGAGACACGCCGCGCCGCATTGAGCAGGCTGACCACCGGCGCCACGATGCGGTCGGCGAACCACAGGCCCAGCCAGATGGCCGCAAGGAGGAAGATGAGCGAGACTCCCGTATACATGAGGGCGAAGGTGATCTGGACGCCCGAGCGCTGCTGCAGCAGCTGGTCGTATTCGGCCTTGGCGGCGCGCGTCTCGTCGAGCTGGTCGATGACCGACGGGTTGATCGCGCGATAGACGTAGAGATATTCCGAAGGATAGTTGGTGAGCTTGATCAGGGCGCGGATGATGTTGCCGCCCTCGCCGGGCGGTATGACCACGAGCTCGCCCTTGTCGGCGCGCTCGAGCGCCTCGGCCGAGGGTGCGCGGAAGGCGATCTTGTTGTTGAGGGTGATATTGGCGTCGATGCGCTTGAGGCTGGTGTTGAAGACAAAGGCGCCGACCAGGCCGCGCAAGGCGGCGTGGCGGGCGACACGGCGTACGAAGTCGGGCCGGTCGCCGTCGAACAGCAGCTTCTGGTTGTTGAGATCGGCGGCGATGGAGGCGATGTCGCCGCGTGCGGTCTCGCCATGGTCGCGCATATAGGCCTCGGCGACGGTCACGGCGGAATCGACGATCGAGCGGGTGCGCTCGGAGAACCATGCGTCGAGGCCGCGATTGAGCGTCACGGCGGCGAAAGCGGCGACGATCAGCGCGGGCAAGGCGGCGATCAGGCTGAACAGCGATACGAGCCTGATATGAAGGCCGGCGCCCGCAGTGCCGCGCCGGCGCGCGACGATGAGCGACCAGACCTGCCAGAGGATCATGCCCACCATGATCATCACCAGGACGAGGTTGCCGCCCAGCAGCCAGGTGATGATGTCGGGGGTGGGCTTGATGGGCGAAAGGCCCGTCAGGATCGTGTAGGTGGCAAGGCCTGCCAGGATCGACAGGCATACGACGATGATGCCCACTATTCCCGGCAGGCGGGATAGGCGCGATTGCTTGTCGGTCTCGACGTCCGTCAGGGCCATTTTTCCCCCGCCTTGAAGGCACTGTGGCATGGAATCAACAACTATCGTGGCAAATTTGCGACAGTCAGCGGCGACTGTCTTTGCGGAAATCAACAATTATGAGTTAATTCAAATACTTATTTAAATTGGCGTGATGTTCACCAAGACGTGACATTGCTCAAAGGCCGCGCACCACCTGGATGCCATAGGTGCGGATCTTGGTCCGGAGCGTGTTGCGGTTGAGGCCCAGGAGCTCGGCCGCCTTGATCTGGTTGCCCTTGGTTGCGGCCAGGGCCGCCCGGATCAGCGGCGGCTCCACATTGGCGAGAACGCGGTGATAGAGGCCCGGCGGAGGCAGGCCGTCGTTGAAGCTCGCGAACTGGCGGGCGAGATGATTCTCGAGATAGCCGCTCAGCCCTCCTGCGTCATCGCCCGCCTCCGCCCCCGCTGGAGGTGCCGCAGCGGCAAGTTCGCGATCGATGATCTCGGGCAGCACGATCTCTTCGGGGTGGAGAGCGGCGATCCGGCGGATGAGGTTCTCGAGCTCGCGCACATTGCCCGGCCAGCGATGCGCCTGCAGTTTTTCGACCGATCCGGCCGGCACGACCTTGCGCGGCAGTCCTTCACGCTCGGCCCGCGCCAGGAAATGACGGACGAGGTCGGGGATGTCGTCGGTCCGCTCGCGCAGGGGAGGCAGCCGGATCGGCACGACGTTGAGGCGGAAGAACAGATCCTCGCGGAATTGTCCCTGGTCGATCAGCCGGCGCAGATTGCGATGGGTCGCCGCGATGATGCGCACGTTCGTCTTGATCGGCTGGATGCCCCCGACGCTCATATATTCGCCCTGCTGCAGCACGCGCAGCAGTCGCGTCTGCGCCTCGAAGGGCATGTCGCCGATCTCGTCGAGAAAGAGCGTGCCGCTCTCGGCCTGCTCGAAACGGCCCGCCATGCGGCTCAGGGCGCCGGTGAAGGCGCCCTTCTCATGACCGAACAGTTCGGATTCGATCAGCTCGCGCGGTATCGCCGCCATGTTGATGGCGACGAACGGTCCGCGCCGACGCTTGCCATAGTCGTGCACGGCGCGCGCCACCAGCTCCTTGCCGGTGCCCGATTCACCCTCGATCATCACCGTGAGGTCGGTCTGGGTGAGCCTCGCGATGACGCGGTAGATCTCCTGCATGGCCGGCGAGCGCCCGATGATCGGCAGGTTCTCGACCGGCGCGGCGGCGGAGGCGGCGGGCCGCATTTCCATGTGCCGGGCGGCGCGTCCGACCATCGCCACGAGCGCCGTCAGATCGAAGGGCTTGGGCAGATAGTCATAAGCGCCGCGCTCGGCGGCGGCGATCGCCGTCATGATGGTGTTCTTGGCGCTCATGACGATGACCGGCAAGGACGGCCTCAGCTTCTTGATGCGCGGCAGCACGTCGAAGGCGTTCTCGTCGGGAAGCACCACGTCGGTGACGATGACGTCGCCCGCCCCCTCGCTCACCCAGCGCCACAGCCCTGCCGCGGTCCCGGTCGAGCGGACCGCGTATCCGGCGCGCGACAAGGCCTGCGACACGACGGTCCTGATGGCGCTGTCGTCATCCGCAATGAGCACGGTCTTGGCCTTCATGACTTGCCCTCGTCCGCACGGTTCTGATGCGCCGCCCGCATCATGGGCAGGAGCACACGAAATGTGGTGCCGCGCTCATGCGGCTCGCATTCGATGATGCCGCCGTGGTCGCGTACGATCTTGGCCACGAGGGCGAGGCCGAGGCCGCGGCCGCCGGGCTTGGTGGTGATGAAGGGATCGAAGAGATGCGGCCTGATATCGGCCGGCACGCCCGGACCCGTGTCCCTGACACAGACCTCGAGCGGCAAGGTCACCCGTTCGCCCGATGCGGCGATCGACAGCCTGACGCCCGGCCGGAAGGCGGTCGATAGATGGATCTCGCCACCGCTGCCGTCGCCTTCAATGGCCTCGACGGCGTTCTTCACCAGGTTGATGAGGACCTGGATGAGCTGGTTGCGGCTGCCCATGACCGGCGGCAGGGACGGATCGTATTCCTCCTTGATGGCGATGGGCCGCGTCATGCCGGCGAGCGCCAGCGCCTTCACCCGTTCGAGCACGGCGTGGATGTTGACCGGCTCGCGCTCGGGCGGCCTTTCGTCCGAGAAGACCTCCATATGGTCGACGAGGTCGCGGATGCGGTCCGTCTCCTCGCAGATGAGGCGCGCCAGCGGGCGGTCCTCGCCCGACAGCGTAGGCTCGATGAGCTGTGCCGCTCCCCTGATGCCGGCCAGAGGATTCTTGATCTCATGGGCGAGCATCGCCGCCATGCCGGACACCGAGCGCGCCGCGTTGCGATGGGTGAGCTGGCGGTCGATCTTGTGCGCCATCGAGCGTTCGAGCAGCATCACGATCACGAAGCGGGGCTGCTCATGCACCAGGGCGGCTTGCAGGTCGACCCTGCGCTCGCCGCCGAAGCGCGGCGTGCCGGCGCTGATCGCATATTCGTTCACCACGCCGCCCGAGTGCCGCGCCTCGGCAACGGCATTGATGGCGGGACTGGCGAGCGGCATGAGGTCGGCGAAACGGGTCCGCAGGAGCGCGGCCTTGCCGGCCTGGAAGAAATCCTCCGCCGCCGCATTGGCGAGATGGATACGGTCGTTCTCGCCGAGCACCAGCAGCGGATTGGGCAAGGCATCGACAAGGAGCGCGATATCGGGCGGTGCCTGGCTGGCGCCGGGAGGGACGACGTTCACGCGGCCCTCGCTTCGTTGTCGGCCAGATGGAGGAAGAGATCGCGCAGGGCACGGCCCACCCGGTCATTGTCGGGATCCGCGGTGAGCTTCCGGCGCCAAACGGCGGCGGCTTCGGCCGTAAGGCGCCCTTCGGCGCTCTTGCGGTCGACGACCCAGCCCAGATGCTTGCGGGCTATGCGATTGCCATGCTCATGCCCATAGAGCGACAGCATGGACCGGTGCTGGCGCTCGATGAGATCGACCTCACGCGTGAGATCGGGCTCCGGCGCGCCCGTGCCCGGATCGAGCCGATGCGCGAGGACGCCCGGCCACCAGGGCCGGCCATAGCTGCCGCGCCCCACCATCACGCCGTCGGCGAGCGAGGCGGCGAGGATCGTCCTGACATCGGCAATGGTCTCGACATCGCCATTGGCGATGATGGGAATCGATTTCAGGCTTCGTTTCACCGCGGCAATGGCGGCCCAGTCCGCCTTGCCCTTGTAGAACTGGCAACGGGTGCGGCCATGCACGGTGATCATGCGGATGCCGGCCGCCTCGGCGCGGCGCGCCAGCTCCGGCGCGTTCATTTCCGTCGCATCCCAGCCCAGACGCATCTTGAGGGTTACCGGCACGCGCGCGGCGGCGACCGTGGCCTCGATCAGCGTCATGGCATGATCGAGATCGCGCATGAGGGCCGAGCCGGAATAGCCGCCCGTCACCTGCCGCGCCGGGCAGCCCATGTTGATGTCGATGAGGTCGGCGCCGAGGCCTTCGGCGATGCGCGCCCCTTCCGCCATCCATTGCGATTCGCGGCCCGCGAGCTGCACGGCGAAAAGCGAGCCCGCGCTCGGGCGTTCGGCGCGGCGGACCATGTCGGCACGCTCCTGTGCAAGCTCCCGGCTCGCCACCATCTCCGTCACCACGAGACCGGCCCCGCATTCATCGGCGATCTCGCGGAACGGCCGGTCGCTGACGCCCGACATGGGCGCCAGAAGAACCCGGTTGCGCAGCTTGAGGCGGTCGAGGGTTATGCTCATTTTTTAGGCATGATCGTCATGTGTATATTTTTTATGCAGTGTAGTCTGACCCGCCATGTCGTCAAGATTGCATGCCTCAGGCCAATTGCCGCTGGGCGCCATCGCGCCGATCCGCGGCCTCAAGCAAATCCTTGCCGGCACGTCTTCAACTTTGCCGGGATTTGCTCTAGAGGGCAGTTCCATGAAACTGGGCGCAGTGGTTGTCGCGGCCGGGTCCGGCAGCCGGGCTGGGGGCGAAAAGCCAAAGCAATATCAAACGATTGGCGGGCGACCGGTGGTCTGGTGGGCGTTGAAGTCCTTCTGCGATCACCCGGCGGTCTCTCATATCCAGCCGGTCATCGGCGCCGGTCAGGCCGACTTTTTCCGGAACGCCACCAGGGACCTCGTCATCGATCCTCCGGTCGTCGGCGGCGAAACCCGGCAGGAATCCTGCCGTCTCGGCCTCAAGGCGATTGCCAGGCATGATGTCACCCATGTCCTCATCCATGACGCCGCCCGCCCCTTCGTATCGGCCGATCTTATCAGCCGTGTGATCGCCGGGCTGCAGAAGCATCAGAGCGCCATTCCCGGTCTCGCCGTCGCCGACACGGTCAAGAAGGCGCCTTACGGCATGATCGAGCGCACCATCGACCGCACCGGCCTGTGGACGGTCCAGACGCCGCAGGGCTTCGCTTTCGCGGCCATTCGCGACGCGCATGAAAAAGCCCGCCAATCCGGGCAGTCGAGCCTGACCGACGATGCGGCGGTGGCCGAGCTTGCCGGGCTCGAAGTCGCGATCGTCCCGGGGGCTGCGGAAAACCGCAAGATGACCACGCCGGCCGACCTCGCCGAGGCCGACCGGGCGCTCTCGGCGCGCCTCCATGATCTGCCCGACATCCGCACCGGCATGGGCATCGATATCCATCCGTTCACCGAGGGCGATCATGTCATGCTGTGCGGCGTGCGCATCGACCACACGCACCGTCTGGCCGGCCATTCCGATGCCGATGCCGCGCTCCACGCGCTCACCGACGCCATACTGGGCGCCATCGGCGAAGGCGACATCGGCACGCATTTCCCGCCCAGCGATTCCCGATGGAAGGACGCGTCCTCCGCCATCTTCCTCGCCAGGGCGGTCGAGCTCGTGGCGCGCCGCGGCGGCAGGGTGGGCAATGTCGACATCGCGATCCTCGCCGAAGCGCCGCGCATCTCGCCGCATCTCGCCGCCATGAAGGCGACGCTCAGCTTCCTCCTCGGCATCGGCGAGGACCGCATCGCCATCAAGGCCACGACGAGCGAGAAGCTCGGCTTCGTCGGCCGCGGCGAAGGCATCACCGCCTATGCCAGCGTCCTCGTCAGGCTGCCAGGATAAAGCCATGTTCGATCCCGCCCTCCTCGTCCGAGCCGAGACGTTGCTCGAGTCCCTGCGCCGGCGCCGCCTCAAGCTCGCGACCGCCGAAAGCTGCACCGGCGGGCTGATCGCCGGCCTCCTCACAGAGATCGCCGGATCCTCCGACGTGGTCGAGCGCGGCTTCGTCGTCTATTCCAACGAAGCCAAGACGAGCCTGCTCGGCGTGCCGGCGAACGTGATCGATATCCATGGCGCGGTCAGCGAAGCCTGCGCCCGTTCCATGGCCGAGGGCGCGCTGAACAACTCGCTCGCCGACATCGCCGTCTCGGTCACCGGCATCGCCGGTCCCGGCGGCGGCTCGCCGGAAAAGCCGGTCGGCCTCGTCCATTTCAGCTGCGCTTCAACGGGAGGCGAGACAAACCATCGCCGTTTTATCTTTGCGCATGCCGATCGCCACGAGGTGCGGATGAAATCAGTGAAAGCCGCCCTCGACCTCATCGAGAGCCAGTTCAAGGCGGCAACCCGTCTGGCATAAGTCCCAGCAATGTGTAAGCGTCGAGCGATACACCGGAACTCAATAGCAGCGTGCGGTTGCAGCAATGAGCTTATCGATATCGCCGGGGACGTATCGCTGCAATCCGTCCTCATTCAACGGCAATCTGATCGGTAACCGGCAGGATGCGATCAGCGTGATCCTGCCGGAGTTTCCGCAGCCATTCGATGAATTGGGCTGCAGTATGCGGGTCGGATTTCTGCTTGAGTCCCATGCCACGCATGGCCGGCCGTCTCAAGGGCGGCGCGAGCCAAATCGACCTGTAAACTTCTTTGCGTGTCAGCCAGTCGCCATCGGGTGCGCGTGAAGATCTTTCGCCCGCGCCTCGAAGGCGTTGTTGATCTTGCGCACCATGTAATCGAACATGCCCGACATGAAGAACTGCAGCGAGCGGCTTTTTATCTTGTAGTCGACCTGGAACGTCACCGTCGCGCCGCCCGACTTGCGGTCACCGAAGCGCCACTCGGCGATGATATGCTCGAAGAGGCCGCCTTCGGAACGCGACGACACGGTGAGCTTCGGCCGGTCGGCAAGGACGTCGCTGACGAAGATCTCGTCGATGTGGAGCTTCTTGTAGCGCACGCGCAGTTCGCCCTTGAAGCGCTCGACGCCCTCCGCCACAGGCTCGCGATCGAAGGTGCGCGAGCTTTCGACCAATGGCAAGAAATCCTTGTAGGCATCGACATCCGCCGCAATCGCAAACAGCTCCACAGCCTTGTAGGGCATGTTGCGGGTGACGCTGAACTTGGGCATCTATCCGGGCTTGGCCTTGGCGGCGCGCGCGGCACGCAGCCTCGCGAAATCGTCGCCCGCATGATGCGATGAGCGGGTCAGGGGGCTCGACGCCACCATGAGGAAGCCCTTGGCGTAGGCGATGGTCTCGTAGGACCTGAACTCGTCCGGCGGCACGAAACGGTCGATGGCGGCATGCTTGCGCGAGGGCTGCAAATACTGGCCGATGGTGATGAAATCGATCCCGGCGGAGCGCATGTCGTCCATCACCTGCAGCACCTGATCGCGGGTCTCGCCGAGACCCACCATGATGCCGGACTTGGTGAACATCCGCGGATCGAGTTCCTTCACCTGCTGCAGCAGGCGGAGCGAATGGAAATAGCGCGCACCCGGACGGATGCGCAGATAGAGCGACGGCACGGTTTCGAGATTGTGGTTGAAGACGTCGGGCGCGGCCTCGACGACCTTCTCGAGCGCCCCGTCCTTGCGCAGGAAATCGGGCGTCAGCACCTCGATGGTGGTCCGGGGCGAGGCGCGGCGGATGGCCCTTATGACCTTCGCAAAATGACCGGCTCCGCCATCGGCCAGATCGTCGCGGTCGACCGAGGTGATGACCGAATGCGACAGGCCCATGCGGGCGACCGCGTCCGCCACCTTCGCGGGCTCGCCGGCATCGAGCGCGTCGGGCAGGCCCGTCTTCACATTGCAGAAGGCGCAGGCCCGCGTGCAGGTGTCGCCCATGATCATGAAGGTGGCGTGCTTCTTCGACCAGCACTCGCCGATATTGGGGCAGCCCGCCTCCTCACATACGGTGACGAGGCGGTTCTCTCGTACGATCGCCCGGGTCTCGTTGTAGACGGCGGAGCCCGGCGCTTTCACCCTGATCCAGTCCGGCTTGCGCAGGACGGGATTGTCGGGCTTGTGCGCCTTTTCAGGGTGGCGCGGCCGGGCCTTCAGCGTATCGAGAACCGTAACCATCAGGCGTGGATCAGGCGCTCCGCCTGCGGAACGCCTTCACCACGAGGAGAAGGATCACCGCGCCCACGACCGCGACCAGCAGGTTGCCCCAGAACCAGCCGCTGAAGATCTCGCCCAGCTGCAGGCCCAGGAGATTTGCGAGGAACGCGCCGATATAGGCGCCGATGACGCCGACGACGATATTCATCAGAAGGCCCATGTCGCTTTTCGTGACCTTCTCGGCGATCCAGCCGGCCAGACCGCCGATGATCAGGGTGCCGATCCAGCCGACGCCGCCGCCCAAGTCCAAGAGAGAATTCGGTTCCATGATGCCTCCTCGTTGCTGAACTATCCCGCGATGAAGCGGGCAATGAGAACCACGATGATCGCACCGATCGTGGCGGTGACGATGTCGCGCACGATCTCGTTGCCGATGCCGAGATTGATGCCGGCCTTGCTCAAAAGGAAACTGCCGACGAAGGAGCCGATCACGCCGCTGATCAGATAGCGGATGAGGCCGGAGCCGCCGACCACGAAGCTCGCCAGCCAGCCCGCCACCAGGCCGATGACCAGGGCAATGACGATGTTTCGCGCATCCATGACTAAATCCCCATCGAGGGCCTAGGTTTCCCATCATATGGCCCAGCCGCAGTCTATCATCAAGACCATTTGCGGCAAGGCACGCCGTGGTCTATGGGAGCCCGCCACCATGACGATTGCCGCGCGACATATCCCCAAGATCGGCCTGGTCAGCCTCGGCTGCCCCAAGGCGCTGGTCGATTCCGAACGCATCCTCACCCAGCTCAGGGCCGAGGGATATGTGATCTCGCCCGGCTATGACGCCGCCGACGTCGTCATCGTCAATACCTGCGGCTTTCTCGATTCGGCCAAGGCCGAATCGCTCGCCGCCATCGGCGAAGCGGTCAAAGAGAACGGCCGCGTGATCGTCACCGGCTGCATGGGCGTCGAGGCGGACACCATCCGGGCCGCCCACCCCTCCGTTCTCGCGGTGACCGGCCCGCAGCAATATGAGGCCGTCGTGTCCGCCGTGCATGAGGCCGTGCCCCCGGCGCATGATGCCAGATTCGATCTCATTCCGCCCCAGGGCCTGCGGTTGACGCCCCGTCATTATGCCTATGTGAAGATCTCGGAAGGCTGCAACAACCGCTGCTCCTTCTGCATCATCCCGTCGCTGCGCGGCGATCTCGTCAGCCGGCCCGCGGCGTCGATCCTCCATGAGGCCGAACGTCTGGTCAAAGCCGGGGTCAAGGAGCTTCTGGTCATCTCGCAGGACACGAGCGCCTATGGCATCGACCTCAAATTCGCGGCAAGCAAATACCGCGGCCGCGAGGTGCGCGCCAAATTCGCCGATCTCGTCAGGGAACTCGGCCAGCTCGACGCCTGGGTGAGGCTCCATTACGTCTATCCCTATCCGCATGTGGACGAGGTGATCCCGCTGATGGCCGAAGGCAAGATCCTTCCCTATCTCGACATCCCCTTCCAGCATGCCGCGCCCAACGTGCTCAAGGCCATGCGCCGTCCGGCCAATCAGGAAAAGGTGCTCGCCCGCCTCGCGGACTGGCGCCGTGTCGCGCCCGACATCGCCATCCGCTCGAGCTTCATCGTCGGCTTTCCCGGCGAGACGGAAGCGGACTTCGCCTTCCTCCTCGACTGGCTGAAGGAGGCACGCCTCGAGCGCGTCGGCTGCTTCAAGTATGAACCAGTCTCCGGCGCCAAGGCCAACGACATCGCCGCCGCCGTTCCGGACGAGGTCAAGGACGAGCGCTGGCACCGGCTGATGCAGGCGCAGCAGGAGATCAGCGCCGATATCTTCGCCAAGAAGGTCGGCCGCGAGGTCGACGTGCTGATCGACGAGGTGGACCTGGAGAATGAGGAAGCGGTCGGCCGCTCGCCCTGGGACGCTCCGGAGATCGACGGCAACGTCTTCCTGCCCGGCGAGACCGGGCTCAAGCCCGGCGATATGGTCCGTACACGGATCGTTGAGGCCGAGGAATATGACCTGATCGGCGAAAAGATCTGACGGCGGTGCATGAGCGGGCACAGGCGCTGCCCGGGAGCCGGCGGGCGGAGACCTTCCGGCTTGCGAGCACGCTCAGGCGCCGGCGCCGGAGACCAGCAGGTAGGCCGCCCCCGCCGCCGCGAGGCCGAAGGCCGTTCCTGCCGCGGCGATGAGGCCGAGGCGGCTTCCGCCGATCGAGGCGGCATAGACCGTCTTGGCCACGGTGTTCACGCCCACGGCAGTCAGTATCGCGAGCGCCGGCCCCGACGTCGCGTCGGTGCCTGCCGCCTTCGCCATGGACAGCGTGATGGCGTCGACGTCGGCGAGACCCGATATGGCGGCGAGAGCGACAAGACCCGCCTCGCCGAAGAAATGCCGCGCCACCACCGCCAGCAGCATCACGGCGGTGAGGATCAGGCCGAAGCGCAGGACCTCCAGCAGGTCGAACGGGTTCTTGAGCTTGATGTCGGCGCCGCCTTCCTTGCCATCCTCCGGCGCCGAGAAGATGAGCCAGAAAGCCGGGACCAGCATCGCCGCCGCGCCGGCCAACAGCGCCGGCGCCACGGATTGGGCGAAGGCAATGTTGATGATCGCGACGACGACAAGGACCCTGACCGGCATGATCGCGGCGGACAGGATCACGCTGCCGCCCAGGAGGCGGACGCCGGCCGGGTTGTCGCGCGCCAGCCGGGCGAGCGTGAGGGTCACGGCGGTCGAGGCGACAAGTCCGCCGGCGGCTGCGGCAAGGACGGTGCCGCGCTCCGGCCCGGCTATGCGGATCGCGGCATAGCCGGCGAAGGAAACCGCCGCGATGAGGATGGTCATCAGCCAGAGCTCGTAAGGATTGACCGCGCCATAGGGATCGACGGCGTGGTGCGGGAGCAGCGGCAGCGCGATGAAGGTCATCGCCAGAAGGATGAGCCCGGCGCGGAACTCGGCCCAGGTGATGCGGGCAAGCCAGCCATGGAGCTGGACCTTGGTGGCGAGAAGGCCGGCGGTGGTCACCCCCGCCGCCGCGGCGACGGCCGGGTCTCCCAGCACGGCGAAGGCGCCGAGCATGAAGGTGAGCATGACGGCGACGAGGCTGGTGGCGCTGAAATCATCCTCGCTCATGCCTTCGCGCCAGAAGAAGGCGGCGAGAGCGGAACTCACGACGACGAAGCCGGAAGCGAGCAGCAGGACGTCCTGATCCCGGGTGAGCGCCCCGAACAGGCCGCCCAGGAGGGCGATCAGCGTAAAGGTGCGCAAGCCCGCGGTGCGCTGGCCTTCCTTCTCTCCGCGGTCCTTCCAGCCGCGCTCGAGCCCGATCAGAAACCCGATGGCGAGCGCCATGCCCAGGCGCAGCAGCAGATCCTCGCGATCCATGGCTCAGAGCGGTATGTTGTCGTGCTTCTTCCAGGGATTCCGCAACTCCTTGTTGCGCAGCATGCTGAGCGCGCGGGCGACGCGCTTCCTGGTCGAATGCGGCATGATCACCTCGTCGAGGAAGCCGCGTTCCGCCGAGACGAAGGGATTGGCGAAGCGCGTCTCATACTCCTGGACCCTGGCCTTGATGCGCTCGGGCTCGCCGAGCTCCTGCCGGTAGATGATCTCGGCCGCCCCTTTCGAACCCATGACGGCGATCTCGGCGGTGGGCCAGGCATAGTTGACGTCGCCCCTGATGTGCTTCGAGGCCATGACGACGTAGGCGCCGCCATAAGCCTTGCGGGTGATGACGGTGACCTTGGGCACCGTCGCCTCGGCATAGGCGAAAAGGAGCTTGGCGCCGTGCTTGATGAGCCCGCCATATTCCTGCGCGGTGCCCGGCAGGAAGCCCGGAACGTCGACGAAGGTCACGATCGGGATGTTGAAGCAGTCGCAGAAGCGCACGAAGCGCGCCGCCTTGCGGCCGGCATCGGAATCGAGCGTGCCGGCGAGCACCAGCGGCTGGTTGGCGACGATGCCGATGGTGCGGCCGTCCATCCGCGCGAAGCCGGTTATGATGTTGCGCGCGAAGTTCTCCTGGATCTCGAAGAAGTCGCCCTCATCGGCGACCTTCAGGATCAGCTCCTTCATGTCGTAAGGCTGGTTCGGATTGCGCGGGACCAGCGTGTCGAGCGACATGTCGAACCGGTCGGCGTCGTCGAAGCTCGGCAGCTGCGGTATCGGCGACGTGTTGGACGACGGAAGGAAATCGACGAAGCGGCGCATCTGCAGCAGCGCCTCGACGTCATTGTCGTAGGCCTTGTCGGCGATCGAGGAGCGGGTCGTGTGCACGGAAGCGCCGCCCAGCTCCTCGGCCGTCACCGTCTCGTTGGTGACGGTCTTGACCACGTCGGGCCCGGTCACGAACATATAGCTGGTGTCGCGCACCATGAAGATGAAGTCGGTCATCGCCGGCGAGTAGACGTCGCCGCCGGCGCAGGGCCCCATGATGACGGAGATCTGCGGGATCACGCCGGAGGAGAGCACGTTGCGCTGGAAGACCTCGCCATAGCCGCCGAGCGCCGCCACGCCTTCCTGGATGCGGGCGCCGCCGGCATCGAAAAGGCCGATGATCGGCGCCCGGTTCTGCACCGCCATGTCCTGGATCTTGGTGATCTTGTGCGCATGGGCCTCCGACAGAGAGCCGCCGAAGACGGTGAAGTCCTTGGCGAAGACATAGACGATGCGGCCGTTGATGGTGCCCCAGCCGGTGACGACCCCATCGCCCGGGATCTTCGACTTCTCCATGCCGAAATCGATGCAGCGGTGCTCGACGAACATGTCGAACTCCTCGAAGGACCCTTCGTCCATCAGAAGATCGATGCGCTCGCGGGCGGTCAGCTTGCCGCGACCGTGCTGGGCCTCGATGCGCTTGCGGCCGCCGCCCAGGCGGGCGTTGGCGCGCCGCTCCGCCAGCTTCTCAAGAATTTCCCGCATGTCCCCTGCCCTTCATTTCTCCCTTCACTGTGAAAGCTCGCAGAAGCGGAGGCAAGCATCGAATTCCCGCCGTCGGTGATTGCGGCGGTGGCGGGCTTCCTCGTCCCAGCCCCAGTGCTCGATCTGCCAGTCTTCATCGACATGGGCCGCGGCCCAGGCCTCGGATGCCGGGATGGCGCCGGCGCAGGCCATGGCGGCGATCAGGGCCGAGCCCGTCAGAGTGGTGATGTTGTGCAGCGCCGTCAGGCTCCAGGGCGACTCCCGCGCGAGATAGTCCCTGGCGGCCGCGAGCGCCGCCTGCGGCTGCCCGACATGGACGACCCCTTCCGTCACCACGAATTCCGCGCCGACCGCCTCGCGCGCCCAATCGAGAACGGGCTGCCATGCCCGCGCCTGACGCTCGACCAGGCCCGGCGGCTTCTCCGCGCGGTAACAGACAAGATCGGACCCGGCGAATTCGACGATCTCCCCGATGATGCGCCCGCGGTCGGCATCGACACGGTCGATCGCGGTGTTGGCGAGGCGCGTCAAGGGCATGGTGCGCGGATCGATCTTCTCCGTCTGGCGGTCCCATTCGGCGGCGACGGCGGCGGCGAGAGCCGTCGTCGGAATATCGAGCGCCCGCTTGAGCGGAGTGCGCAAGGGACGATCGTCCAGCGTCACCGTAAAGGGCGCCTGCGCGCCGGCGACGGAGACCGCCTTGTAGAAGCGTCGGGCCGGAGCCACGGTCATGCCGCCACTCCCTCCCACAACACCGTGAGGACTTCTTCCAGCTCCTTGAAGTCGCTGGCGATCGCGAATGGCCGGGCTTCTTCCAGAACGGCCCGCGGCTGGAATCCCCAGCTGACCGCGATGGGCCGGACACCGGCCGCGTGAGCCATTTCGATGTCGAAAAGCGCGTCTCCGATCATCACCGTGTCGTCCGCCTCCGCGCCCACCTCGCGCATGGCCTGCAGGATCATGTCCGGGTGCGGCTTGGATGGGGCATCGTCCGATGTCTGGATGGTGGCAAAGACACCCTCGAGGCCGAACTGGTCGATGATGTGGCGCACGCCGCGCCGCGCCTTGCCGGTGGCGATGCCGATCAGCACGTCGTCGCGCGCCTGGAGCCGGCGCAGCAGATCGAACGCGCCGGCGAAGGGCAGTTCGGGATGGGAACGACTGGCGCGAAACGACCAGAAGGCCTCCTTGTAGGCCCGGGCCAGGCGCTCGTGCCGCGCGGCCTCTTCCGCCGGCCGCAACATGGCCATGGCGTCGACCAGGGACAGGCCGACGATGCCCAGCATTTCCGAGCGCGACGGCAAGGGCAGGCCTTCCGCCGTGAAGGCGGCGGCGAGCGAGGCAAGGATCATCGCCTGGCTGTCCATCAAGGTGCCGTCGACATCGAATATCGCGAGCTTCATCTTTTCCGGGCTTCTCTTTCCTCCGCGCGCGGTCCTTCGTCATAGCGCCCGGGATCGAAGCCGAACAGGGCCCAGGTCTCCTGCATGTGCGGCGGCAAGGGCGCGGTGACGTCGACCGTTCCGCCGCGCGGATGCGGGAACACGATCCGCCTGGCATGGAGATGCAGCCGGTTGGCGATCGCCGCCGGCAGATCCCGGTCGCCGCCATATTTGTCGTCGCCGAGGATCGGATGGCCGATATGGGCCATGTGGGCGCGCAACTGGTGCTGGCGGCCGGTCGAGGGCTTGAGCGACATCCAGGCCATCACCGGCGGCGCCTTGTCGATGAGGCTGTAATGGGTGACGGCGCGCTGCGCGTCCTCCTCGTCGGCCTCAGCCGCCCGCACCCGGTCGCCGTCCGGCCCCGCCGCCTTGATGAGGGGAATGTCGATCCTTCCCTGCGCGGGCCTGGGCACCCCCTTGACGCCCGCCCAATAGATCTTGCGCACCGAGCGCGTGGCGAAGAGCTTGCCGAGGGCGGCCGCGACGGCGCGGCGCTTGGCGACGACCAGCACGCCCGAGGTCTCGCGGTCGAGACGATGGACGAGGCGCGGCCGCTCGCCCGTGTCCAGGCCGAGACCGATCAGGAGTCCGTCTATGTGGCGGTGGGTCCTGGTGCCGCCCTGCACCGCGAGCCCGGCCGGCTTGTCGAGGACAAAGACGTCCTTGTCCTCGTGCAGGATCATGCCCTCGAAGAGCTGCCGCTCCTCCCTGGTGAGAGGCTTGGCCTCGGCGGCCGGCGTATCGGCGGGGCGCGCCTCGAAAGCCAGCGGCGGCACGCGGATCTCCTGGCCTTCGGCGAGCCTGGCATTGGGCTTGACGCGCCTGCCGTCGACCCGCACCTGCCCGGTGCGCGCGAGCTTGTTCAGATAGGCGAAGGTCACTTGCGGAAAGTGGCCGCGGAACCAGCGGTCGAGCCGCATGCCGTCCTCATCGCGCAGCACGCGGCGGCGCGTGACCTCGCTCATGCCAGCGTCCGGGCGAGCGCCATGCCGGCAAAGATCGCCACGAGGGACATGACAACCGAGCCCAAGGCATAGGCGCCGGCGAGGGCATAGGCCTTGCGCTCGACGAGCAGGGCGAAATCGAGCGAGAAGGACGAGAAGGTCGTATAGCCGCCGAGGATGCCGGTGGTGAGAAAGGCCCTGATCTCGCCGCCGACGTTCCAGCGCAGGGCCATGAGGGTGACCAGGAGTCCCATCACGAGGGAGCCGGTGACGTTGATCAGCATCGTGTGCCAGGGAAAGCCGTCGCCCGCCAGCCTGGCGATGCCGATATTCAGCCCGTGACGCAGCGCGGCACCCAAGGCGCCGCCCAATGCGATCCACAAGGTCAGCGCCATGAGCCCACGCCCTTCATCGGATCTCCACGATCGCGGGCCGGATGGCGCGAGAGCGGCGGTCGACGGACATCGCCGGATCGGATCATGCCTGCTCCGGCGGCAGGAGAAAATAGGTCTTGCGCACGGTTTCGATGACATTCCAGGTGCCGCGCGTATCGGCCGGGAAATAGACGGCATCGCCGGCCTCGATCTTCAGCAGCGTTCCGTCCTCGTGCTGGAACTCGCAACGTCCTTTCACGAAATGAGCGAATTCGGCGTTCCTGACGGCGCGCTTCCATTTGCCGGGCGAGCATTCCCACACGCCGGCATCGGGCCCCTCGCGCCAGTCCTTGCTGCGGATCATGGCGATGGGCTCGCCTTGCGGCTCGTTGGCCGGAACCGGGTCGCCGAGATCGTCCGAAGCGGCGCGGTCCGCGCCCTTGATGAGGGTGAGCTTGCTCATAGCCAGCCTTTGCGCTTGAAATAAAGGAAGGGAAGGATCGCCGAAACCACCATCATGCCGAGAGCGAAGGGATAGCCCCACGCCCAGTGCAGCTCCGGCATGATCTCAAAATTCATGCCATAGATGCTGGCCACCAGGGTCGGCGGCAGGAAGACGACGGCGGCGACCGAGAAGATCTTGATGATGCCGTTCTGCTCGATCGAGATCATGCCGAGCACCGCATCGAGCAGGAAGGCGATCTTGCCCGAGAGAAAGCTCGCATGATCGGTGAGCGAGATGATGTCGCGCTGCAGGATCTTGGTGCGGGCGCGATGGTCCTTCATCTCGCGCGTCTGCTTCATCGGCTCGAGCATCGCCGACATGAAGGCGGCGAGCCGGCCGATCGAGACGAGGCTCTCGCGCATCTTGGAATTGAAGTCGCCTTCCTCGCCGATCTTTTCGAGAAGCTCCTGGAGGTTGGGAGCCTTCTTGCGGACCCGGCGGCTCTTCGAGCGCCGGTCGGTATTGAAGATCTGCCGCGAGGTGTCGTCGACGATCGTGCCGACGCGCTCGAGATGGTCGGCGGCGCGGTCCACCACCGCCTCGAGAAGGCTGATCAGGATGCCCCAGCCCGACATCGGCGTGGTCTGCGGCTTCATCGCGCGGCGCACATAGACCGGAAAGGCCTGCGGATGATGGTAGCGGATGGTGACCAGCATGTTGTCCTTGATGATGAAGGTCACCGGCGAGGACTCCGGCCGGTCGTTCTCGCCGCGGCGGATGAGATTGGCGGTCATGAAAGCGGCGCCGTCCTCATAATAGAGGCGGCTCGAAGCCTCGATCTCGGCCAGCTCCTCGCGGGTCGGAATGTCGATGCGAAGGCTCTCCTCCACGGCAGCTTCCTCCGTGGGGCTCGGCTCGACCAGGTCTATCCATACAGTGCCCGGCGCGATGACGGGTTTGTCCGCTTGCGGAAACTCGGTCAGGCAGCCATTGGCGGTCCCATAGGCGACAAGCATAGTCGGTCCCGTGCCATGTTCACGTGCTCCAGTCCAGAACAACCTTGCCGCAGGAACCCTGTTTCATCAGGGCAAAGCCTTGGGCGAAATCGGCGGCCTTCATCCGATGGGTGATGACCTTTCTGATGTCGAGGCCCGACTGCAGCATGGCGATCATCTTGTACCAGGTCTCGAACATCTCGCGGCCATAGATGCCCTTGATGGTCAGGGACCTGAAGATCACCGCGTTCCAGTCGACCGGGATCTTGCCGGATGGAATGCCGAGCATGGCGATCTTGCCGCCCATGATCATGTTCTCGACCATCTGGTCGAAAGCCCTGGGCGCTCCCGACATCTCGAGACCGATGTCGAAGCCCTCGCGCATGCCGATACGCTCGGTTACGGCCCGCAGCTCCTCGCGCGAGACATTGACCGTCACAACATCGGCGACCTGACGGCACAGATCGAGCCGGAAGTCGTTGATGTCGGTCACCACCACATGGCGGGCCCCGACATGGCGGCAGACCGCCGCCGCCATGATGCCGATCGGCCCGGCGCCGGTGATCAGCACGTCCTCGCCGACCAGATCGAAGGACAATGCCGTATGCACCGCATTGCCGAGCGGATCGAGGATCGAGGCGATCTCGTCGTCGACCTCGGGCGGCAGATGGATGGCGTTGAAGGCGGGCAGCTTGAGATATTCGGCGAAGGCGCCGGGGACATTCACTCCGACGCCCCTGGTCTCGGGGTCGAGATGGAAATGGCCGGCCCTGGCCATCCGGCTCTTCATGCCGATGAGATGGCCCTCGCCCGACACCCGGTCGCCTACCTTCACGGTGCGGACATGACTGCCGATGGCCTCGACCACGCCCGAGAATTCATGCCCGACCACCATGGGCACGGGGATGGTCTTGCGGGCCCATTCGTCCCAGTTCCAGATATGGAGGTCGGTGCCGCAGATGCCGGTCTTCCTGACCTTGATCAGGATATCGTCGGGGCCGACCTCCGGGACGGGCTCATCCCGCATGACCAGGCCTTCCGCTCGTTCCGCCTTGACCAATGCGCGCATTGACAGGTCCTAAATGACGCCCAGTTCCCTGCCCACTTCCGTAAATGCCGCGGCGGCCTTGTCAATATCCTGCGGCGTATGGGCGGCCGACATCTGGGTGCGGATGCGGGCGGCGCCCTGCGGCACCACCGGGTAGAAAAAGCCGGTCACATAGATGCCGCGCTCATAGAGCTTCGCGGCCATGTCCTGGGCGAGGCTCGCCTCGCCCAGCATGACCGGGATGATCGGATGCTCGCCCGGCAGCAGGTTGAAGCCGGACTTGCTCATGGCGATGCGGAAGCGCCGCGCATTGTCGAAGAGGCCGTTGCGCAGTTCGTCGCCCTTGCGGGCCATGTCGATGGCCTGGATGGCGGCACCGACGATCGGCGGGGGCAGCGAATTGGAGAAGAGATAAGGCCTGGAGCGCTGGCGCAGGAGATCCACGATCGGCCTGGCCGCCGCGACGAAGCCGCCGGCCGAGCCGCCGAGCGCCTTGCCGAGCGTTCCAGTGATGATGTCGACGCCGACGCCGGCCCGCGCCGGCGTGCCTCGCCCCTGCGGCCCGATGAAGCCGGTCGCATGACAGTCATCCACCATGATCATGGTGCCATGGGCGTCGGCCAGCTTGCGGATCTGGCTGAGCTTGGCCAGATAGCCGTCCATCGAGAAGACGCCGTCGGTGACGATGACCATGCGGCGCGCCCCCGCCGCCTTGGCGGCTTTCAGTTGCGCCTCGAGATCGTTCATGTCGCCATTGCGGTAGCGGAAGCGCCTGGCCTTGGAGAGGCGAATGCCGTCTATGATGGAGGCATGGTTGAGGCTGTCGGAAACGATCGCGTCCTCAGGCCCGAAGAGCGGCTCGAACACGCCGCCATTGGCGTCGAAGCAGGCGGCATAGAGAATACAGTCCTCCTGCTCGACATAGTCCGCGATCCTCGCCTCGAGCTCGCGGTGAAGATCGGTCGTGCCGCAAATGAAGCGGACCGAGGCCATGCCGAGACCATGGGTTTCCATCGCCTGCTTCGCCGCTTCGATGAGCGCCGGGTGATCGGCGAGGCCCAGATAATTGTTGGCGCAGAAATTCAGGACTTCGCGGCGGGCGCCTTCCTTGACGACCTTGATATGCCCGTCCTGCGGCGACACGATCTGCCGCTCGGTCTTCCACAGGGATTGCGCGCGGATGGTCTCGAGCTCGGTTGCGATATCGGCAAGTACTGACATGCGGAACTCCTCGGAAAACCTATGTCCCGTTCGGAGGAAACCTGCAAGCTATCATCGATACGCAACAGTATGCGGCCCGCACTTTTGCAAATTGCTCAGTGCAGCCATGTTCTCAGGCGCGAAACCTCACATATGGATCGCGCGGCCATAGGCGGCAAGCACGCTCTCGTGCATCATCTCGGAGAGGGTCGGATGCGGGAAGACCGTATGCATCAGCTCTTCCTCGGTGGTCTCGAGGCCCATGGCGACGACGAAGCCCTGGATGAGCTCGGTGACCTCGGCCCCCACCATATGCGCACCGAGAAGCTCGCCCGTCCCGGCATCGAAGATCGTCTTGACCAGGCCCTGATCCTCGCCCAGCGCGATGGCCTTGCCATTGGCGAGGAAGGGGAAGCGGCCGACCTTGATCTCGCGCCCCAGCGCCTTGGCCCTGGCCTCGGTCAGGCCGACGGAGGCGACCTGCGGCTGGCAGTAGGTGCAGCCCGGGATCCTGTTCCTGTCCATCGGATGGGCATCGAGGCCCTTGATCTTCTCCACGCAGATCACGCCTTCGTGCTCGGCCTTGTGCGCCAGCATCGGGGGGCCTGCGACGTCGCCGATCGCATAGATGCCGGGCACGCCGGTGCGGCCGAAGCCGTCGACGGCGATGACGCCCTTCTCGATCCTGACCCCCAGGGCCTCGAGCCCGAGAGTCTCGACATTGCCGACCACGCCCACGGCGGAGATCACCCGGTCGACGGTCAGATCCGCTTTCGCTCCGCCCTGCTCGATCGTCGCCGTCACCGAACTGTCCGACTTCTTCAGTGCGACGACCTTCGCTCCGGTCTTGATCTTGAGTCCGCGCTTCTCGAGCTGCTTGCGGGCGATCCCGGCGATCTCGGCGTCCTCCACCGGCATGATCTGGTCGAGGATCTCGACGACCGTCACGTCGACGCCCATCGCCTGGTAGAAGGAGGCGAATTCGATGCCGATGGCGCCCGAGCCCACGACCAGCAGGGACTTCGGCATTTCGGGCGGCACCATCGCCTCGAAATAGGTCCAGACCAGCTTGCCGTCGGGCTCGAGGCCCGGCAGCACGCGCGGGCGCGCACCGGTCGCCACGATGACGTGCCTGGCCTTGTAGGTGCCGGGCCCCACCGTGCCGCGGGGCGGCGCATGCTGCGGCTGCATCGGCGCTTTCGCCGGCGCCGAGACGACGACCTCCCCGGCCTTGCCGAGCTTCGCCTCGCCCCAGATGACCTGGACCTTGTTCTTCTTGAGAAGGCCGCCGACCCCCATGTTCAGGCGCCCGGAGACGGCGCGCGAGCGCTGCACCACGGCCCTGGCGTCGAAGCCGACCTTCTCGGCCGAAAGCCCGTAATCCCCGGCATGCTGCATATAGTGATAGATCTCGGCCGAGCGCAGCAGCGCCTTGGTGGGGATGCAGCCCCAGTTGAGGCAGATGCCGCCCAGATGCTCGCGCTCGACGATGGCCGTCCTGAAGCCGAGCTGCGCCGAACGGATGGCGGTCACATAGCCGCCGGGGCCCGAGCCGATGATGATGATGTCGAATTCCGTATCCGCCATGGATCGCTCCTTATGCGCTCACCTTCTCCGCAAGCGGCGGCGATGAGACCGTTCATAAACCCAGAATGCCCTTCACCACCGGGATCAGGGCCTTGCCGATGGCCCGCGTATTCGCGGCATCGAGATGGACGCCGTCCGTCGGGTCGGCCCTGGCGACGCTCGCCGCGTCGAAGAAATGGCAGCCGGTCTCGCCGGCGAGCCTGGCATATTGCCGGCCGAGATTCTGCGATTCCGCGATCGCATGCTCGAAATAGGACGCGAAGTCCTCGTCCTCGGTCCTGCACAGATGCGGCGGCGACATCAGGAGGATCTCGGGCACGGCGCAGCCCGGCTTGTAGACATAGGTCCTGACGATCTCGACCAGGCGCGCCATGCCGAGCCTCGCATCGATGGCGCGCTGGCGGCCTTCCCATTTGAGATCGTTCAGCCCCAGCATGATGATCACGAGATCGAGCGGCTGGTGGGTCGAGAGCGCGATCGGCAAAGCCACCGCACCGCTGCGGTTCTCGAGGACGTAAGGGTCGTCGTGAACCGTCATGCGGCCGTTCTGGCCTTCCTCGATGACCCGTGCCCTGCCGTCGAGGCCCGCGGCAAGCACGCTCGGCCAGCGGTCTTCGAGCGCGTGGCGCGTCCAGGTGCCGGCCTGAAAGCCCCAGGTCAGCGAGTCGCCGAAGGCCAGGATGTGCTTCATGCGGCGCTCACGCCATCATCAGCGCCGGCTCCTCGATCAGCACCTTGAAGGCCTGGAGGAGCTGAGCGCCGAGCGCGCCGTCGACGGCGCGGTGATCGACCGAGAGCGTGCAGGCCATCTGGGTCCGGATCTCGATCCTGTCGTCGACCACGACGGCCTTCTTCTCGCCGGCGCCCACCGCCAGGATCGTCGCATGCGGCGGGTTGATGACGGCGGCGAAATTCTCGATGCCGAACATGCCGAGATTGGAGACGGCGGTGGTGCCGCCCTGATATTCCTGCGGCGCCAGCCGGCGCTTCCTGGCGCGCGCCGCCAGGTCCTTCATCTCGAGCGAGATCGCCGAGAGCGTCTTGGTCTCGGCCTTGCGGATGACCGGCGTGAACAGGCCGCCCTCGACCGCCACCGCGACGCCGACGTCGGAATGCCGGTGCTTCAGCATGCCGCCTTCGGTCCAGGTCGCATTGGCGTCGGGCACGCGCTGCAGGGCGAGCGCGAGCGCCTTGATGATGAAATCGTTGACCGAGAGCTTCCAGGCCGGGTTCTTGTCCTTGTCGCGCGGCGCATGGGCATTGAGCCTTTCGCGCACGGCGAGAAGGTTCTCGATATCGCAGGTGATCGAAAGATAGAAATGCGGGATCGTCTGCTTGGCCTGGAGCAGCCGCTGGGCGATGATCTTGCGCATGCCGTCATGCGGCACGACCTCATAGGAGCCGGGCTCATAGAGCCTGGCGATCGCCTCGTCGGCCATGGGCGCCGAAAGGGCGGCGGCGCCGGGTGCGGGGGCAGCCGGCGCCCTGGCTCCGGGCTTCGCCGTCTCCACGTCCTTCAGCACGATGCGGCCATGCGGGCCCGAGCCCTGCAAGGCGGCGAGGTCGATCCCCTTCTCCCTGGCGATGCGGCGCGCCAGGGGCGAGGCGAAGATGCGTCCGCCGGCACGGCCGTCGGCTTTTGCGGCCGCAGGGGCCGGTTTCGGCGCCTCGGCCTTGGGTGCGGGAGCCGGCTCCGCTTTCGCCGGCTCGGGCTCGGCGGCCTCGGACTTTGCCGGCGCCTGGGGCGCGGGCTTCTTCGGCGCCGGGACCTCCGCCTTGATGTCGGACGCGCTCTCGCCCTCGCCCAGGAGAACGGCGATGGGCGTGTTCACCGCCACATCGTCGGTGCCCTCGGCAATGAGGATCCGGCCGACGGTGCCCTCGTCGACGGCCTCGACTTCCATCGTCGCCTTGTCGGTCTCGATCTCGGCGAGGACGTCGCCGGACTTGACGCTGTCGCCCTCCTTCTTGAGCCATTTGGCGAGCTTGCCCTTCTCCATCGTCGGCGACAGCGCGGGCATCAGAATATTGGTGGGCATCGGCGCGCTCCCTTAAACGTAGAGGACGGATTTCGCCGCCTGGACGACGTCATCGACGCTGGGCAGCGCCAGCTTCTCCAGATTGGCGGCATAAGGCATGGGAACGTCCTTGCCGTTCACGCGCGCCACCGGCGCATCGAGATAGTCGAAGGCGTGGGTCATCACCTGTGCCGCGATCTCGGAGCCGACCGAGCATTGCGGCCACGCCTCCTCGACGGTGACGCAGCGATTGGTCCTCTTCACGCTTTCGACGACGGTGGCGACGTCCATCGGGCGGATGGTCCTGAGATCGATGACCTCGGCCTCGATGCCGTCGGCGGCGAGCTTGTCGGCGGCGCCCAGGGCATAGGTCATGCCGATGCCGAAGGAGACGATGGTCACATGCTTGCCGGGCCGCGATATCTTCGCCTTGCCGATCGGCACGATCCAGTCCTCGAGCCTGGGCACCTCGAAGCTCTTGCCGTACAGGATCTCGTTCTCGAGGAAGATCACCGGATTGGGATCGCGGATGGCCGATTTGAGGAGGCCGAGCGCATCGGCGGCGGTATAGGGCATCACCACCTTGAGGCCCGGCACATGCGAATACCAGGCGGCATAGTCCTGGCTGTGCTGGGCGCCGACGCGGGCGGCGGCGCCGTTGGGTCCGCGGAACACGACGGGGCAGCCCATCTGGCCGCCCGCCATGTAGAGGGTCTTGGCCGCCGAATTGATGATCTGGTCCATCGCCTGCATGGCGAAGTTGAAGGTCATGAATTCGACGATCGGCTTCAGGCCGGCGAAGCCCGCGCCGACCGCGATGCCGGTGAAGCCGTGCTCGGTGATCGGCGTGTCGATGACGCGCTCGGGGCCGAACTCGTCGAGCATGCCCTGGCTGATCTTGTAGGCGCCCTGATACTGGCCGACCTCCTCGCCCATCAGGAAGACCGACTTGTCGCGGCGCATCTCTTCCGACATGGCCTGGCGCAGCGCCTCGCGCACCGTCATCGCCACCATCTCCGTGCCTTCGGGCACCTCCGGATCCGCGACCGGCGAAGAAGCGGCTGCCGGTGCCGGCGGCGTTTCGGGCTTTGCTTCGGCCTTCGGCTTCGCTTCGGCTTTGGGCGCCGCCTCCGGCTTCGCTTCGGCCTTCGGCGGGGGCGCCGCGGCGGGCTCCGCCTCGCCTTCGCCGAGGACCACGGCGATGGGCGTATTGACCTTCACATTCTCGGTGCCCTCCGGCACCAGGATCCGGGTGAGCTTGCCTTCATCGACGGCTTCGACTTCCATCGTCGCCTTGTCGGTCTCGATCTCGGCCAGGACGTCGCCGGACTTGACGTCGTCCCCGACCTGCTTGAGCCATTTGGCGAGCTTTCCTTCCTCCATCGTGGGAGAAAGCGCGGGCATCAGGATATTCGGCATGGATGGCGTCTCCGAAGCGGCTCACATCAGGCGGTTTTAAGAAACACTGTAGTGCAGACCAGCGCCATGGTGGCGCAGATGACGGCGAAGAACACGCAGAGGGCACGCTTGTAGCGGACGAGATGCGGTCTCACTCCCGCGCCGAGCCTGGCCTCGAGGGCCGAGAAGCGCCAAAGGCCCAACTGGAAATAGGCCGAGAGCTTCTCGCCCCTGGGGGCGAGGCTCACGACACCGAGCACGGCAAGCCCCGCAACGGCCCAGGCGATGAAGGCTGCGAGCACGGCCCCGAACATCACGACATGGATGAGGGTGCCCATGTTCACGCATTCACATAGATGTCCGTCCACAGTTCGGAAGGATCGGGCTCGGGATCGGACTGGGCGAATTCGGCCGCCTCGGTCACGATGGCGCGGATCCCGGCGTCCATCTTCTTGAGCTCATCCTCGCTCGCCGCCCCGCCCTGGATCAGTCGCGTCTTCACCTGCTCGATCGGATCGCTCTCCTCGCGCATCTTCTGCACTTCTTCCTTGGCGCGGTATTTGGCCGGATCCGACATCGAGTGGCCACGATAGCGATAGGTCATCATTTCGAGGATATAGGGGCCGGCGCCGCTGCGGCAGTGCGCCACGGCTTTGTCGCCCGCGGCCTTGACGGCCCTCACATCCATGCCGTCGACCTGCTCGCCGGGGATCCCATAGACGGATCCGCGGTTGAACATCTCCTCGGACTTGGCGGCTGAGCGGCTGACGGCGGTGCCCATGGCATAGCGATTGTTCTCGATGATGAAGACGACCGGCAGCTTCCACAGCGCCGCCATGTTGAAAGTCTCGTAGACCTGGCCCTGATTGGCCGCCCCTTCGCCGAAATAGGTCAGGCACACATGATCGTTGCCGCGATATCTGTTGGCGAAGGCGAGCCCCGCGCCCAGCGGGACCTGGGCCCCGACAATGCCGTGGCCGCCGAAGAACTGCTTCTCGCGGCTGAACATGTGCATGGAGCCGCCTTTGCCCTTGGAATAGCCGCCGCGCCTTCCGGTGAGCTCGGCCATCACCCCCTTGGGGTCCATGCCGGTCGCCAGCATGTGGCCGTGGTCGCGATAGGAGGTGATGACCTGATCGCCGGGCTTCAGCGCCATCTGCATGCCGACGACGACGGCCTCCTGGCCGATATAGAGATGGCAGAAGCCGCCGATGAAGCCCATGCCGTAGAGCTGGCCGGCCTTCTCCTCGAAACGGCGGATCAGCAGCATGTCGCGATAGGCCTTGAGCTCGACCTCCTTGTCCATGTCCGGGGTTTCGGTGTCCGGCCCCTTGATCTGATTTTTCTGAAGCTTCTTCGCCATATAAGCCGATTTGACCGCCATAGCCGACACCCTGCTCCTATTATGGAACCGGGACTATAGCACTAAATGCTTGCGTCAACACGGAAATCCCGAGTTAACTGGAATTCGGTTTATCGGTCCGATTTCTCAGAGATTAATCGGGCAGCCTGACGATGAGATCGGCCGGCCTGCCATAATCCAGGGTCGCGCGGGCGAGCTCGTCCAGCATATCGGGGTCGATCGACTGCGGGCGCATCAACGACACCCTGCGCAGAAGCGCCTCGCGCTCGGCGCGCACCTTTGCAAGCTCGGCGTCGAGCTTGGCAGCCTCGGCGGCCAGCGCGTCGCGATGGTCGAAGCTGCGCGGACCGTAATAGCCGTGCCAGCCGAAATAGCCGAGCAGGCTCAGGCAGACGGTCATGACGATCAGGTCGAATTTGCGCTTAACCATCGCTCTTCCCCATTGAGCACATCTGAAACTGACGACTCACGGTTAACATTGCGTTGCTTGCAAACAAGCCAGGCCGTAAATATGTAATGGCTGGAGTTGCACAATGCTGTCGAGCAGCCGATTCATGGTCGCGGTTCATGCACTGAGCGTCATCGCCCGCAGGCATGACGGCAGCCCCGTCTGCTCGACCATCGTGGCGGAGAGCGTCAACACCAATCCCGTCGTGATCCGCCGCCTGATGCGCGACCTCGAAAAGGCGTCCCTCGTCGCCTCGGTGACGGGGCGCGCCGGGGGCTTCAGGCTCGGCCGGCATGCCGGGCGCATCACCCTCGCCGACATCTACAAGGCGGTGGAGGACGAGAACATCTTCCGCATGCACAAGACCGATCCCAAGGGCAAATGCCCGGTGGGCGCGGCCATCACCAGGGTGGTCGCCGAGCCGCTGCGCGCGGCCGAGCAGGCGCTCGAACGGGCGCTCGCCACCACGACGCTCGACGACATCGCCAGCCAGATCAGCTAGCCTTGCCTCGCATCAAGGAAGACGCCGGGAGCACGCCGGTCAGCGCAGAGGCTTCCACACATGAGTGGCGATGATGTCCCTGACCTCCGTGCGAACCGTTCGGATGAGCGGGCGCAGGAGCGGAGACATCGGCCGCTGGGAAGATGTTGCCAGGATCAGCTTGCGCGTGAGCGAGGGAGCGAAAGGCCACACGCGCACCTTCTTCGCCTCGACCAGGACATGCACGGAAGCATAAGGAAGCACGGTATAGCCTGAGCCCTCCTCCACCAGGAGCAAGGTGGACGGCATGGCCTCGAGCTCCATTTCCACCCGGGGAATGATGTCGTGTTCCGCCACCACCGCATCGATGAGGCGTCGCAGCCCGTGCGGAAGGCTCGGCAGGATCATCGGCAGGCGGGACAGGGCAGACAGGTCGACGGGGCCGTCCGCCAACCCGTCCGCCGCATGATATGGGCCGATGAGGAACAGCTCGTCGTCACACAGGGGTTCCGTGAGGACGGACGGATGGGCCGGCGAGTTGTAGAGCACCGCCGCATCGATCCGGCCCGCGATGAGCCATTCGAGACAATGCCCGCTGAACCCTTCGATCACCTGAAGATTGACGTTCGGATATTCGTTCTTGATCTTCTTGACGAGCGGCACCGTCATCACGGTGCCGACCGACGGCGGCACGCCAAGCACGAGCCTGCCTTTCGGAGACGCTCTGAAGCTGCTCACCGCATTCTGGGCCAGCCTGATGCGGCCGAGGATCTCATCGGCATGAGTCTTGAGCAGCTGGCCGGCTTCCGTCAGCACCACGCCGCGGCCGTTGCGATAAAAGAGCTCGACACCCAGCTCTTCTTCCAGCGCCCGGATCTGGCGGGTCACCAGCGGCTGGGTCACGGCCATCTCGAGCGCGGCCTTCGACAGGCTTCCTGCGGCACTCACCGCGGCGAATACTTCGAGCTGTTTCGTGTCCACCTGCAATCCCTGATCGGGCTTTCATATTAGGCAGCGCCCGATGCCGAGTCATGGCCGAAATCTCCCGGGGCGCCCGCGCCTCCGGTCAGCCTATCTCTGGACGAAGGGCGCGGGGATCGAATTCTCCACATCGATCCAGACGCTCTTCTCCTGGAGATATTCCCGGATGGCGGTCTGACCGTTTTCCCTCCCGAAGCCCGATTGCTTGTAACCTCCGAAGGGCGAGAGATAGCTGGTCGCCCGATACATGTTCACCCAGACGCTGCCGGCCTCCAGATTGTTCGGCATGCGCAGAGCGCGTCCCATATCCTGGGTCCATATCCCGGCTGCCAGGCCATATATGCTGCCGTTGGCGATCGCCACGGCCTCGTCTTCGTCCTCGAACGGAATGATGGAAAGGACGGGACCGAACACTTCCTCCTGCGCGATGCGCATGCCGGGCGTGACGCCGGCAAAGACCGTCGGCTCAACGAACCATCCCGCCGAGTGCTCGGTCCCGCCGGGGATGCCGCCGCCGAGCAGGCACTCGGCGCCTTCTTTCCTGGCGATGGCGATATAGTCGAGAACTTTCGCGCGCTGGGGCAGCGTCGTGACGGGACCGACCTGCGTCCCGGGATCAAGGGGATCGCCGATCTTCGCCGTGCCGGCAAAGGCGACGAGCCGCTCCACGACCTGATCCAGCACGCTGCGCTGCACCAGGGCGCGCGATCCGGCGATGCAGGTCTGGCCCGATGCCGCAAAAATACCGGACACCACGCCCGGAACGGCCGCATCGAGCCTGGCGTCGGCAAAGACGATGTTGGCGGACTTGCCGCCGAGCTCGAGCGTGACCTTCTTGAGGCCCTGCGCGGCCGCGCCATAGACGCGCCTCCCGGTGGCGCCGCCGCCGGTAAAGGCTACCTTGGCGACCTTGGGGTGCGTCACCAGCCGGTCGCCGATCTCACTGCCGAACCCGGTGACGATGTTGACGACGCCGGCCGGAAATCCGGCCTTCTCGAACAGCCTGCCGAAGGCGAGCGCCGAGACGGAGGAAAATTCGGAAGGCTTCCAGACCACCGTATTGCCAGCCGCGAGGGCCGGCGCCAGCTTCCACGTCGCCAGCATCAGCGGCGAGTTCCACGGCGTGACGGCCGCGACCACGCCCAACGGCTCCTCGCGGGTGAAGTTGAAGACGCCGGGCTTGTCGATCGGGATGACCCGCCCCTCGATCTTGTCGGCGAGCCCGCCGAAGAAGCGGTACCATTGCGGCATGTAGCGCAGCTGCATCTGCATTTCGGCGAGGAGCTTGCCGTTGTCGCGGGTCTCGAGGACGGCGAGATCCTCCGCCTGCTCCGCCAGAAGGTCGGCGAAGCGGCACAGCAGCTGCCCCCGCGCGGTGGCGGTCATGGCCCGCCAGTCGCCGCGAAAGGCCTTGGCCGCCGCTTCCACCGCCTCGTCCACATCGCTCTCCGACGCCCGCGGCACGAGCGCCCAAGGCTTGCCGGTGTAGGGATCGAAGGATTCGAAATACTCGCCCGTCGCCCCGCCGGTCCATTTGCCGGCGATGAGCATCGCGAGCTTCCGATCGGGAAGCGGCGGCCGGCCTGTCATGCCCCGGCCTCCGCGAACGCCTCGCGCGCGACGCGGAACGCATCGACGCCGGCCGGAACTCCGGCGTAGATCGCAACCTGCAGGAGCACTTCGCGAATGTCGTCCTTGGTCAGGCCGTTGCGCAGTGCGCCTTTCACATGCATCTTGAGCTCATGCGGACGATTGAGCGCGGCCAGCATCGCGAGATTCAGCATGCTGCGGGTCTTGCGGTCCAGCGTGTCGCGGCCCCAGCACGCGCCCCAGCAATATTCCGTCACCAGTTCCTGCATGGGCCGATTGAAGTCATCGGCGGCGGCGAAGGACTTCTCGACGAATTCCGCGCCGAGCACCGCCTTGCGGATCTCCAGCCCTTTTTCAAAAGTCGGATTGGCAGCCATTGATGCATTCCTTCCTGTTGGCAAAGTCATAGACCCGGCGTCGGCCGGTACTTGCGGCCCCGCGCCAGCACCTTCTCTAGCGAACCGTCGGTGATGTAGCTCTGCGTCGCATAGGTCTCGTAAGCGACGTTCTCCTGCCCGGGATAGCCGATGAGCGCGCGAACCTCGGGATTCATGTAATAGGTGCAGATCACGATGGTGGTAAGGGCCGTGAAGGCCTCCTCGTCCTCCCCGCACAGCGCGTCGAGATACTCCTCCTCGCCGCCCGAAATGGACTGCGGCACGGCGCGCCCGAAAGGTTCCTTCAGATCGACGCGGAAATCGAGCGCCGCCAGCGCGTCCGCATGGGAGCACACCATGCTGAAGCTCGGCATCCGCCGGTGGGCGGGGATGAGAAAATCGGCGAGCGCCAGGAAGCTCGCCGCCTTGGACTCGGACATGTCACGCCACCTTCTGGTTCCGGCGCTCGGAGATCATGCGCCGCGTGTTGCGAAGGGCCACAGCCATGATCGTGGCCGTCGGATTGGTCGCCCCGGAGGTTGGGAAAGTGGAGGCGTCCATGATGTAGAGGTTCGGCACGTCATGGCAGGCGCCCCACTGGTTCACGACCGATGTCCCGGGATCGCTCCCCATCACCGTCGTCCCGATCAGATGCCATCCCGATTCACGGACCGGAACGCTGACCAGCGTCTCGATGGCGCCGGCGGCCTTCACCGATTCCAGGCAGCGCTCGATGTTGAATTCGAGGAGACGGTGCGAGTTCTCGTTGACCCGGTAAACGATCTGCGGCGCGGGCAGGCCGTCGGAATCGACGATCGTCCTGGAAAGAACGACCTGGTTCGATTCCTCCGGCAGATCCTCGCCGACGATGCCCCAGATCAGCGAATGGCCGAAGCGCCGCGCCACGTTCTCATGCAGGTTGGCGCCCCAGAAATCCTGGAATCGCCCCTTCTCGGCCACATATACCTTGGAGCCGGTCGCGCCCGAGAGGCCGACGGGCCCGCCCGACGGCATGCAATTCCATTTCGAGCCGCGCACGAAACCGCGGCGCTCGTCGGTCTCGTAGAATTCCTGCGAGTAGACCTGCTGGCCGAAAGGCCCGCGCCATGAATCGAGCGGGTCCTCATAGGAGGCGAGGATGCTGGCGAAGGGATGCATCATCAGACGCCTGCCCACCAGGCCGGACGAGTTGGCGAGGCCGTCGGGATGGCGGCTGCCGCCCGACATGAGGAGGAGCCGTGGCGTTCCCACCCCGTTGGCGCAGAGAATGACGGCCCGGGCGCGCTGCCGGCGTTCCCGGCCGTTGACGTCGACATAGACGACCCCGGTCGCGAGATCCGCGCCGTTCGTCTCGATCTCCTTGACCCGGGCGCCCGTCAGCAGCCGCGCGCCGGCCTTCAAGGCGAACGGCCAGTGCGAGCGGTCGGTCGTCGATTTGGCCCCTTCCGGGCATCCGGTCAGGCAGGTTCCGCGGCGCACGCAGGCATTGAGCTCGCCGAACTTTTCGGAGGGGATGGCATTGCTGCCCGGCCACCAGTGCCAGCCCATGCGGTCCATGCCGAGGGCGCCGCGCCGGCCGACCGAGCCCATGGGCAGAGCCGGAAACGGATAGGCCGGGCGCGGCGGAAAGGCCGGGTCGCCGGCCAGCCCCGAAACACCGACCTGGCGCTCTATCTCGAGCTGATAGGGAAGCAGATCCTCATAGGTGAAAGGCCAGTCGTCGGCCACGCCGTCCATGGACCTCACGCGGAAGTCCGATGGAGCGAAATGCATCCATTGCGCGCCATACAGCGTGGCGCTGCCGCCGACGCCGGCGAACATCAGCGGGTTGATGTCGGTGGTCGAATTGTCGACGGGATAATCGCGCGGATTATCGCGCACGTTGGGATTGGGGTGCCAGAGCTTCGTCGAGACCAGCTCATGCTCGGGTCTCGCTCCCGTATAGGCCTGGTAGTCCGGCCAGCCGCCCTGCTCGAGAACGACCACGGAGAGGCCTGATCTGGCGAGCTCCAGGGCCGCGACCGAGCCCGATGGGCCGGCCCCGACGATCGCAACGTCGACCTCTTCATCGCGCCGCGGACGCGGCGCTCTGTCGCCGATCGGTTGGACTGCCATGTCTCCTCCCTAAGCCCTCAGATCAGGCGGGGGCGATAAAACGCCGCCGCCGTGATGATGATCACGCCCTTGATGATGAGCTGCATCTCGATGGGAAATCCCAGCAGGATCACCACATTGTTGACGACGATGAGCACGGCCACGCCGAGCAGCGCCATGAAGATGTTGCCGCGCCCGCCGGAAAGCGCGACGCCGCCCATCACGGCCGCCACGATCGAATCGAGCTCGTAGCCCTGACCCACCCAGTTGGAGACGGTCCCGACATAGCCCAGGAGAAACAGCCCGCCGATGCCGGAGCATACCGCGCAAAGGACGTAGCAGAAGATCGTCACGGCATCCGGCGACAGGCCGTTGAGCCGCGCCGCGTCCGGGTTGCCGCCCACCATGTAGATCTGGCGGCCGAGGCTCGTGCGGTAGAGAATGAGCGCCAGGCCCGCCGTCATGAGCAGAAGCGCCCACAGATTGACCGGAAGGCCCAGCCACTGTCCCGAGGCGAGAAAGCGCATGCCCGGCGGAAGCGTGCTGATCGGCGCACCGCCGGTATAGGCGAAGCGGATACCCTGGAGAATGATCATCATCGCCAATGTCGCGAGGAAGGGGCTCACGCGACGCTTGGTGACCAGCCAGCCATTGGCCAGCCCCACCACCGCCGACATCGCGATGGCGGCGAGGAATATCAATGGAATGACGGCGTCGCTCGTCGCCTTGAAAGCGGTCGCCAGCACCGCAACCGTGGCCATCAGTGAAGCCACCGACAGATCGAGGCCGCGCACCAGGATCACGAATGCCTGGCCCAGCACGACCATGCCGAGCGGAGCGGCGAGGGTCATCAGGCTCAGGAGATTGGCCGGCTTGAGGAAGGCCGGCGATATGACGGCGGCCGTAGCCAGCAGGACGAGAAGGAAGAGCGGCAGCCCGAAGCGCTCGAAGAGGGCCGCCCCGCCGCCATGGCGCTGTTTCTTCCGCGGGAGAGCCTCGGCTGTGGTCATCGCTGCCATGTCGTCTTCTTGCTGTGAAGGCCGACGGCGACAATGATGATGATCCCCTGGATCACCCACTGATAGAAAGACGAGACACCGCTGAAGTTGAGAAGGTTGTTCAGCAGCGCGACGAGCAGCACGCCCAGGAAGGTGCCCAGCACGCCGCCCCGCCCGCCCGCGAGAATGGTTCCGCCGATCACCACCGGCGTGATCGACTGGAGCGTGAGGTTGATGCCGATGCGCGGATCGCCGACGCCGGTGCGTGCCGTCAGGAATATCGCGGCGAGTCCCGCGCAGAGCCCGCACAGGGCATAAGCGAGCACCGTGATGCGCATTACCGGGAACCCGTTGAGGCGCGCGGCCTTGGCGTCGCCGCCCACGAAATACATGAGCCTTCCCGAGGCGGTGCGCTGCAGCCACAACCCGGCAACCAGGAACACGGCGACCAGCGCAAAGGTACTGACTGGAATGCCGAAATAGCTGTCATAGGCGAGATCGCCGAAGGACACCGGAATGGAACCGCCGGGCTCCTTGCGGTACATCAGCGTGCCGCCGAAGATGATGGACGACATGCCGAGGGTCACGATCAGCGGATGGATGCGCAGGACGGCGGTCAGCAGTCCGTTGACGGCGCCGACGAGCGCGGCCCCGGCCAGCACGAGCGGCACGGCGAGCCATGCGAGATCCGGACGCCATTCCATGAAGCTGGCGAGAAACACCGTGCAGGCGCTCACCAGCGAGCCGATCGCCAGATCGATGCCGCCCAGGAGCACGACCAGCGTCTGTCCAAGGCTTGCGAAGCCGAGCACGGCCAGCTGCTGCAGCAGGTTGGTGAAATTGCGCATCGTCAGGAAACGGTCGGACACCAGGCCGCCGACGATGACGAGGAGGACAAGCAGCGAAATGACGACGAGATAGGCCGTCAGCAGCTTGCTGCTCCGCCAGGGCGGATGGACGGCTGCGACGTCAGACAAGCTCCACCTCCCCCGCCTGCTCCGGCCGGCGCGCGTGGCTGACGACCGCGAGCTTCATGATCGCTTCCTCGGAGATCGCGTCTCCCTCCACTTCGCCGGTCACCCGGCCCTGCGCCATCACCACCACGCGGTCCGACAGTCCGGCGACCTCTGAAAGCTCGGAGCTGATCATCAGCACGGCCGCGCCCGCCTCGGCCAGCTCGCGGATGATCCGGTAGATTTCGACCTTGGCGCCAATGTCGACGCCGCGCGTCGGCTCATCGAGGATAAGGAGCCGGCCGGCGACGCGGGCCCAGCGGCTGAACAGCACCTTCTGCTGGTTGCCGCCGGACAGATAGCCCACTTCGACGTCGTGCGACGGCGCGACGACGGCAAAGGTCTCGATTTGTCTTCGTGCTATCTCGGTTTCCCGGGCGAGGTCGAGAAGTCCGTTGCGGGTGACGTCCCCTAGAGCCGGCGCCACGATATTCGCGGCGACCGAAAGATTGAGGAACAAGCCGTTCCCCTTCCGGTCTTCGGTCAGGAAGCCGACACCTTCCGCGATCGTCGCCCTGGGACCGGCGGACGCCACGGGCTTGCCGTCGAGCGTAATGCCGCCTCCGTCGATGGGGCGCACCCCGAAAATGGCCTCGGCCACCTCGGTCCGGCCGGAGCCGACCATGCCGGCAATCCCCACGATCTCGCCGACTCTCACGTTGAAGGTCACATCCCGCACGCGGTCGCCCGAAGCAAGACGGGAAACGTCGAGCAGCACGGGCGCGCCGCGCGAGAGTTCGCGCCGCGGCGGATAGATCTGCTCGAGACGGCGCCCCACCATCATGTTGATCATCTTCTCGCGGGTCAGGTCCCCGACCGGCTGCGTGCCGACGAGCTTGCCGTCCTTGAGCACGGTGACGCGGTCCGCGATCTCGAAAATCTCTTCGAGCCGGTGCGAGATGTAGACGATGCCGAGGCCTTCGGCCTTGAGCCGGCGCATGGTGGCGAAAAGCAGATCCACGGCGCGGCCCGAAATGACGGCGGTCGGTTCGTCAAGGATGAGCAGCCGCGGCTTGCCGGTCAGCGCCTTGGCGATTTCCACCATCTGCTGGTCGGCAAGGGCCAGGCTCTCCACCCGGGCCGATACCGGAATATCGACGCCGAGCTGCGCCAGGATGGCGCGCGTCCTCTTCTCGCGCTCGGCGACCGAAATGAGGCCCAGGCGGTTGCGCGGCTGGCGGGCGCCGAGAATATTCTCGGCGACGGTCAGTTCCGGGAACAGAGCCAGCTCCTGGTGGATGACGACGATACCCGCTTCGCGCGCCTGGCGCGGCGATTGCCACTCCGTCGGCTTGCCGAGATAGAGGATGCCGCCGCCGCTGGGCTGGATCGACCCGCCGATCACATGCGTGAGCGTCGTCTTTCCGGCGCCGTTCTCGCCGAGAAGGGCATGAATCTCTCCCGGCATCACGTCGAAATCGACACGATCCAGCGGCTTCACGCCGGGATAGTACTTCTCGATCTGGGTGAGCCGGATGACGGGTTCTGCCATGCATGCAATCCTGCCGGGCGCTGAGCCTCCGGCGCCGGGAGGCGCGCCGGAGGCTCGAAGCGCACCTTACTTGGGATAGTCCGGATCGAAGGTCGCCGGATTGTAGCCCGCAGGAAGGCCGTTGCTGGGCGACAGATCGCCCGGATCGTCCATGCTCACGTGATCGAGGAGATGACGGTCGCCCTTCACCGAGATCGTGTCCGCGCCGGGCGAGGTCACGATCTGGAAATTCACCTCGACCTTGTCCGGCACGGCGATGCCTCCCAGCACGTCGAGAGCCGTCTCGACGCCGGTGATGCCCATCGATGTCGGATAGTCGATGCCCACCATCTTGACTTCATACTGCTTGGCGAGCTGGTACATGCGGGCCACGTCGCCGCCGGTCATTGGCGGAATCTCGCCCTTCTTGTATCCCGCGTCGAGGAAAGCCTCGATGGCGCCGTATCCCTGCAACGCACTGTCCGCGAGGACACCGTCGATCTCCTTGCCGTATTTCTGGATGAGCGCGGCCATCACCTGCTTGCCGGTGGCCGGGTTCCAGTTGGTGTACTGCATATCGAGGACCTTGATATCCGGATATTTGGCGAAGACTTCCTTGTTGGCCTTTATGCGGATTTCGGCCGGGCTCGCGCCGGCGACGCCGGGCAGCATGACGATGTTGCCCTTGCCGCCGAGGGTCTCCACCAGCCACTGGGCTTCGATGCGGCCGAGCGCGGCGTCGGAGGCGGTCACGAAGGTGATATAGTTTTCCGGCGTCTTGACCTTGCGGTCGACCATCACGACCGGAATGCCCTGCTGCATGGCGCGGCCCACGACGGCGTCCAGCGCGTCCTCCGTAGCCGGAGCGATCAGCAGAATATCTACGCCCTGGCTCATCAGATCCTGGATATCCGAGATCTGCTTCGCCGGATCGTCGTTGGCGTCGGTCACGATGAACTTCTTGATCTTGTCCTTGTGCTGACCGGCGGACCACAGCACGCCGTGCTGGAACGCCACGCGCCAGGCGTTGGAAATGGACGCGTTGGAGAACCCGATGACATAGGGCCCATCCTTCTTCCATTTGGTCGTGTCCACCATGTTGTTGTAGCCCGGGTTCCAGAGCCAGGTGCGCGGAACGCCGTAATAACCCGGCTTGTCCTGGGCCATTGCAGGCGAAAACGCCGACAGCGACAAAACCAATGCGAGCGCCGCGAAGGCGCCGCGCACGCCAGCCCTCATTCCAGTTTTCCCAATATAGACCATTCGCTTCCTCCACAGCCGTCATCCGGCATGAGGCTTTCCCATTTTTCTTCCGCGGAAAGCCAATTGATCTTCTCACCGTCGGCGGCGATCGCATTCGCCGCTGCAGTCCTGCGCATGCCTTTGCTTTCGGCCGGCATGTTCTCTTCTGTGCGTGCAGTAACCAATAGGTGCAGGCGTGCGGTCAATCAGGTATCTCGTAATAGCTGTTATTACCCGCGGCCCTATTGGGGCAGCACCATGCCGCTGCTTATCCTCAGCGCACGTGAAGCGGCGAGAGCCGCGGCATGACGAAGAGGAGTCAGCGTGAACATTCTCGCGATACTCAGGATGGTCCCCGATCCCGCCGGCGAGCTTCAGGTCGCCGAGGACGGCCTGTCCCTCGACCGCGAGTGGCTCGACTTCCAGCTCAACGATTTCGACGATCATGCGCTTGAGGAGGCGATCCTCCTGAAGGAGGCCGCCGGCGGGCGTGTGACCGCAGCCTGCCTGGGCGAAGGATCGAGCCGCACTTTGCAGATGGCGGCGGCGAAGGGCGCCGATGAGGTCATCGCCTTCGGCGACGGCGGAGACGGCATGATCTCCTCGCGCGACCTCGCGCACGGATTAGCGGACCTTGCAAGGTCGCGATCCGTCGATCTGGTCGTATCGGGCGTCCAGTCCTCGGAGGATCTCTTCGGGCAGCTGGTTCCCTATCTGGGCGGCCTGCTCGGCTGGCCGCATGTGTCGGGCACCAGCCAGGTCTCCCTGCAGCCGGACCGCCTTGTGGTCACGCAGGAGCGCGGCGGCGGCATCGCCGCCACGTGGAAAGTGTCGCTTCCGGCCGTTCTCGGCATACAGACCGCGTCCAAGGCCCCGCGCTATGTTTCCGGCAGCAAGCTGCGCGAAGCAGCCCGCATTCCCATCGTGAGGCAACCGGCCGGCCCGTCGGGGTTTGCCGCCACTGCGGCCATTCATTCGCTCGCCGGGATGATCGACGGCAATGCCGCCGAAAACCTCGGCAGCGATGCGGAGGACGTGGCGGACCGGCTGGTCGAGCTCCTTGGCGGAAGCAACCTGCTCAAGGGTGCGGCATGAAGATCCTTGTCTGCGCCGAGGCCGTCGCCGGAGAGGTGGCGCCCACTACCCTCGAGCTGATCAATGCCGCGCGCGCGCTGCTCTCCGGCTCGGCGGGCGAAGTGATCGCGTTCTGCGCAGGCGCCGCTCCCGCGAAAGCGCAAGCCGTTCTCGGCATGGCGGACCGGCTCGTCTATGCGGCTGCCGACGCGCAATCCCTCGTGCCGGCCTGCGTCTATGGCGAGGCGGCCCTCGCGGTCATGGTGGCCGAGGCGCCCGATCTCGTGCTCGTGCCCTACTCCGCCAACGGTCTCGACGTCGCGCCCTTCATCGCCGCGCGCAGGGACCTGCCACTGACGTCCTATGCGGTGGCGCTCGAGAAATCGGCGAACGGCATCGCCGTCACCTCGCAGATCTATGGCGGCAAGATCAGGGCACGGACCGAGCTGCCGCTCCCGGCGGTCGTCATGGTCAATCCCGGCAGCTTCGACGAGGCGGCTCCTTCGGCGCTCGCCATCGAACGAGTCTCGGTGGTGCCCCTGCCGAGCTCCCCGAGTGGAATCACGCTGGAGCAGTTGAACTTCCCGAACCTCTCGGAAGTGAACCTGGCGGCTGCCGACAAGATCATATGCGTGGGCCGCGGCATCGGCGAGGAAGCGAGCATCGCCGAGGCGCGCGAGCTTGCGGATCTGCTCGGCGCCGAACTCGCCGGCAGCCGGCCGGTCATCGATCGCGGCTGGCTGCCGAAGCTGCGGCAGGTCGGCAAGTCCGGCCAGAAGGTCAAGCCGAAGCTCTATCTGGCGCTCGGCGTCTCCGGCGCGCCCGAGCATCTCGAAGGCATGTCGAAGTCGGGCATGATCATCGCCGTGAACACCGATCCCAACGCTCCTATTTTCAACATAGCCCACTATGCCGCGACATGCGACCTGTTCGAGCTGATCGAGTCGCTGTCGGCGCGGCTGCAGACCGCCAAGATCGGATGACATGCGGGAGGCGGTGGCGCTCTGGACCCTGACGATCGCGGCCGTCCTCGCCACGGGCTGGTGCGCGCGTCACCAGATCGCGGCGCTCAGGCGGGCAAGGCCCGCCTCCCGCTTCGACCGGCCGGGCGAACGCCTGTCCGGCGTGCTCGCGGCCATTGGTCTCCACCGCAAGATGCTTGAGCAGCCCTTGTCCGGCCTCCTGCACGCGCTGATCTTCATCTCCTTCTTCGTCCTGCTCACCGCGACCCTGGAGACCTTCGGTTCGCGCCTGTTTCCGGGTTTCGGCCTGGAGCCCGTGGGCGGCGACACGTGGATCGCGCTCCTCCAGGACATCTTCGCGCTCATCATGCTCGCGGGCGTCGGACTTGCGCTCTTCAACCGCTACCTGCTCGGACCCCGCCGGTTCGAGGGATCGAACCAGGCCGATGCGGCGATCATCTATCTCCTCATCGTGGTGATCGTGCTGTCGCTGCTCATCGAGGCGGCGGCGACGGTCGCGCACACCGGCCTTTCGCCATGGCGACCCGTGGCGAGCCGGATCGCGGCCCTTGCTCCTCGCCTCCTCGGAGACGGCTCCACGGCGACCTGCATCGCGTGGGCGCACATAGCGGCCGTCCTCTCCTTCCTCGTCTACATTCCGGGGTCCAAGCATCGCCATATGTTCCTTGCGGCGCCGAATCTCTACTTCCGCAGCTTGGCCCCCAAGGGCGAGCTCCCGGCCGCGCAGGAGAGCCGGACCAGCCCGAGGGGCGCGACCTTTGCCGATTTCGACTGGAAGCAGGACCTCGACCTCCTGGCCTGCACGGAATGCGGCCGCTGCCAGGCGGCATGCCCGGCCTATGCCGCGGGCCTGCCGCTGAGTCCCAAACTGCTGATCATGGATCTGCGGGACGGCCTCCTCGCCGGCGATCCGGCGTCCCCCGTCATAGGCGGCCGGATCGGCGAAGAGACGCTGTGGGCCTGCACCACTTGCCGGGCCTGCATGGAGGCATGTCCCATCGCCATCGAGCATGTGCCGAAAATCGTCGATCTGCGCCGCTCGCTCGTCGAGGAAGGTCGCGTATCAAGGGACCTTCAGACGGCGCTCACCGGCCTTGCGCGCACGGGCAACTCCATGGGCAAGCCGCCGCGCATGCGTCCGAAATGGGCGAAGGACCTGCCCTTCCCCATCAAGGACGCGCGCCGCGAGGCTGTCGACGTGCTCTGGTTCGTGGGGGATTTCGCATCCTACGATCCCCGCGCCCAGCAGGTTACGCGTCATGTCGCGAGCCTTCTCGCGGCGGCCGGCGTCGATTTCGGCATTCTCTACGACGCCGAGCGCAACAGCGGCAACGATGTGCGCCGGGCCGGCGAAGAGGGACTGTTCGAGCAGCTTGCGCACGACAACATTGCCGCGATCGGCGCTTGCACTTTCAAGCGCATCATGACGACGGATCCTCACAGTCTCAACGCCCTGCGCAACGACTACCGCCGCTTCGACGCCGATTTCGAGGTGGTCCACCATACCGGCCTGCTGGCCGCGCTGGTGGCGCAGGGCCGCCTCAAGCACAGGCCGTGCGACAGCCCCGCCGTCGTCACCTATCATGACCCTTGCTATCTCGGCCGCTATAACGGCGAATTCGACGCGCCGCGCTTTCTCATCGGCGCAGCCGGTCACATGCTCAAGGATATGGGCCGCTGCCGGGAGAACTCCTTCTGCTGCGGTGCCGGCGGCGGCCGCATATGGCAGAGCGACGAGGCCGTGAAGGAACGCCCCAGCGAGAACCGCATCCGCGAAGCCCTCGCGATCGCCGGCGTCGGGATATTCGCCGTCGCCTGCCCCAAGGACAAGGTCATGTACACGGCGGCCGTGGATGCCCTGGGCGTGTCCGGACGGTTGCGGGTCCTCGACGTCGCCGAACTCCTCGTGCCCGCGAGCGGGGATGTGCCCGCTCACCAGATCGAACGTTCAAAGGAAACTGCATCTTGAAGGGAGCCCAGGCCATGACGCTGCCGGTAATCGGGTTTGTCGGAATTGGAAGAATGGGCACTCCCATGGCGGGCCGATTGCTCGATGCGGGTTATGCCGTGGTGGCGCATGACCTCGACCGGAAAGCGGTCGAGCAACTCGGCGCGAAGGGCGCAACCGCGGGAAGCAGCGCAAAGGACGTGGCGGATCGCTGCGACATCGTCATCGCCAGCCTGCCCAGCCCCCAGGTGCTCGAGACCGTGGCCCTGGGCGAAGGCGGGATCGTGCACGGCAGCCGCGCCAGGCTCTTCATCGACATTTCGACCACCGGTCCCCGCGTCGCCGCCAAGGTGGCGGGCGGACTGAGGGCCAAGGGCATCGTCATGGTGGACGCGCCCGTCAGCGGCGGTCTCAAGGGCGCCCGCAACGGCACGCTTGCCGTCATGATCTCGGGCCCGGCGGAGGCGTGCGAGAAGGCCATCCCGGCGCTCCAGGTCTTCGGCAGGATATTCGTGATAGGGGAAACGCCAGGCGCCGCACAGACGATGAAGCTCGCCAACAATCTTCTCGCCGCGGCGGCCCTCGCCGTATCCTCGGAAGCCGTGGTGATGGGCGTCAAGGCCGGGCTCGATCCCAAGATCATGATCGATGTCATCAACGCCAGCAGCGGACGCAACAGCGCCACGGAGGACAAGTTCCCCAAATCCGTTCTCCCCCGGACATTCGACTTCGGCTTCGCCACCGGCCTTTCGTTCAAGGATGTCCGCCTGTGCGTGGACGAGGCGGAGGCGATGGGCGTTCCGATGGTGGTGGGCAGCGCCGTCCGTCAGATGCTGAGCGTCACCAACCAGCTCTTCGGTCCGGACTCCGACTTCACCTGCATGGTCAAGACGGTCGAGAGCTGGGCGCATGTCGAGGTGGGCAAGGCGCAGCCGAAGACCTGACCGGAGCCGGAAAGACAAATGTCCGACGACACCTACGAGCTCTATGCCGTCCGCTACGGCCATCATCAACGGCGTTCGCCGCAGAATTTCCTGGGCGGCGATCCGCACGACACCGACATGCCGCTCGATTACTTCGTCTGGGCGGTCGTCGGCGCGGCCCGCACTTTCATCCTCGACACGGGTTATGACCGCATGTCGGCCGACCGGCGTGGGCGCAATCTGCTGCGGCCGGTGAACGAGGGGCTGGCGATGATCGGCATAGATCATGCCCGGGTGACGGACGTGATCATCTCGCATATGCATTACGATCATTGCGGCAATCACCATCTCTTCCCCGCCGCGACCTTCCATTTGCAGGACGCGGAGATGAACTACGCGACCGGACGCTGCATGTGCCACCATGCGGTCAACCATCCCTTTGACGTGGATGACGTGGCCAACATGGTGCGCCGCGTCTATGACGGGCGGGTGTGCTTTCACGGCGGGGATGAAGAGCTGGCGCCGGGACTTTCCCTGCATCTGGTGGGCGGCCACTCGCGAGGCTTGCAGGTCGTGCGCGCGAAGACGAGGAACGGTACCGTGATCCTGGCTTCCGATGCCACCCATTTCTACGCCAATATGGACCGCGGCAAGCCGTTTCCCGTTTTCGACAACAGCGCAGACGTCATGGCCGGATTCGACCGCATGAAGACGCTCGCAGGACCGAAGGGCCACATTGTTCCCGGACATGACCCGCTGGTGGTCACGCGCCACATACGGGCTCTCGATACCGTGACGGACATCGTCAGACTTGATCTGCCGTCTTCGAGCTGAACCGGCCTGGGAGTCCCCCCGGCGAGAAGAACGTCCGTTCATGCGCGACGGCCGATCAGCGGACGCTGCCGCCGGAGAAAAAGGCGGCCAGGGCCTCGATCTCCCTGTCGGTGAGCTCGCGCGCCACGTTGGTCATGATGTGACTGTAAGGCGTGCCGCGCCGCTTGCCTGCCCGGAGCAGGCTCAACTGGTTGCGCAGGTAATCGGCCGGCTGCCCGGCAATGTTCGGATAGGCCGGATTGCGGTCCGGCCGCTCATGGCAGCCCAGGCATGCCGGAACGCCGCGCGTCGGGATGCCCGAGCGCGCAATGGCCTCGCCGTCCGCGGCCAACCCCGCGGCATGGCCGGTCGCCCGCGCAGGCGGTCGCGGCAGGGACGCGAAATGACGCGCGAGGGCCGCCAGATCGGCATCGGCGATGCCGGACGCGGCCAGGCCCATGATGCCGCTCGGCCGCTCGCCGCGCGCATAGGCGCGCAGGCTCGCGAGAAGATAGGCTCGCTTCTGCCCGGCAATGACCGGCACGGACGGGCTGCGTCCCTCGCCGGTCTCGCCATGACAACGCGCGCATTCGACGAGGCTTTGGTCGAGGCCGGCGGGACGCCCGGCCGGCATATGCGGCCCGTAGGCAAGGCCGCGATAGGCCTCGGGCGTCATGGCGGGCAGTTCGCGCAGGAACGCGACCATCGCCCAGACCTCGTCGTCGCGCGCCTGCGCCGGCCAGGCCGGCATGCCGGTGAACCTGATCCCATGCTTGACGATCCGGAACAGCTGCGCGTCGGTCCATTCCCCGACCGTGCGGGCGAGGTCGGGGGGCTGCGGGAGCATCCTGAGGACGGGCGGGCTGCGCGTCTCGCCCGGCGCACCGTGGCACATGGCGCACCCCTTCGCATAATGGCCGGCAGCGGGCTGAATGGCGCTGCGCGGCAGCTCCTCCGGCACGTCGACGGCGAGCGCGTAGGTGCGCACGGCGGAGCGCATGGCGAAATGGAGGAACCAGTCGGTGATCCTCCAATGGCCGCTCGACGCGCCGACATTGAAGAAGCCGATCCAGGCAAAGAGAATCGCGGCGAAGGGCAGGACGCCCAGGAAGACCGCCACATGCTTCCAGTTGACATGCATCAGCGCGCCGCCTTTCCGGCCGCCGGCGTGTCGTTCAGCAGCCTGAACATCAGCCCCAAGCCGCCCGCCAGGTAGACGGCGCCGCCGATGAACAGCATGATCACGCCACCGAGCTCCTGATCCTGCCGCGCGTCGAGGACGTAGCCGAGACAGGTCACCTGCCCGTCGCCGAAGAGCGGCCGCGGGCTCAGGGCCAGCAAGGCGCCGAGCAGCGTCATATGGATCGAGGTGAGCAGCAGGCCCGCCACGCCAGCGGCCCTGCCGCCGTGCTTTTCCGCGGGCCCGAGACAGCTGATCCACAGCAGCAGTCCGGCGCCCAGGAAGCTCGCCTGTTCGAGACCCGTCGCCAGGACCCACGTTTCGGCCAGCGCGCGCGGATAGGGCGCATGCCAGGACCATACCACGACGAGCTCGACGAGCGAGGCGGCCACCGGCAGGCCCGGCAGGACCGGTCCCGTCCCGGGGCGCCCGGCGAGCCCCATGCCGATCAGCGGCGCCGCGACCGCGACGACGCCCATATGGGCCAGCATGTGCGACGCGAGGGATTGGCGCCAGACCCACAGCAGCGGTCCCGTCCAGATGACGGCCAGGCAGAGCAGTCCGAGCAGCAGGCATGTCCTCCTCATCGCAGGCACTCCGTGACGAACATCGCCGGCAGCGCCACATAGATCACCGCAATGAAGCTCAGGCCCGACAGGAGCAGTGTCGCGAAGCCCTGAAACAGGACGCGGTCATGGCGGGACGGATCGTCATGGGGCGGGTCGCTGGCGCCGAAGCCCCATTGCCGCCAGGCGAGCCAGGCCGAGAGCGCGATGAGCGCCAGCGCGACAAAGGTCACCGACGCGATGGCGAGGCGCAGGGCGTCGAAAGACGCGGCGATCGACCCTTGCTTGGCGCAATAGACGGCCGCGCCGACATAACAGATCAGGAAGTGCACGGCCCAGACGGCCGGTGCGGTGAACAAGGTCCAAAGGGATTCGATTTCCTTGGGGAGAATGCGCATCGGGCCTCACATCGCTCGCGGAAAGAGGCCGACGACCGCGAGCGTGATGAAGGCGGTGATCAGCAGGAAATGCCAGTAGAGGACGACGTTGCGCAGGTCCATGTCATGCTGCGGCGTCAGGCGTCCGGCAAGGCTGCGGGCGAGGCAGTAGAGCTGCATGACGGCGCCCATTGCGGCGTGGGCCGACAGCCAGAGGACGAGGATCCAGACGATGGCGGGATAGACATGCCGCGTCGGGTCCATCGCATGCGACCAGGGCCCCATGAGGCCGGCGCCCGCCGCCGCGAGAGTCAGCAGGACTGCCGCCATCAGGCAGATACGCATCAAGCTTGTCATTCCCCGGCCGTTGGCCGTACGGGCGGCGAGCATGAGCGCCCAGGCCATGCCGAAGAGGACGAGCGCAGCCAGCGGCCAGACCACGCCCGGCCCGGCCTGCCCGCCCGTGAAGTCGGCATGGATCGTCCAGTAGAAGAAATAGCCGAAGACGAGGCTCGCGAAGGCCGTGCCGTCGCCGACCATGGTGATGAACATGGCCCACCAGCCGACCGAGGCGGGTCCCGCGGCATAGAGCGGCAGGCTCAGGCCATGGCCGATCGGCTTCTCGGATTTTTCCGGGATCTCGCCGGTGCCGGACCATAGCCAGTAGATGATGGTGCAGAAGCAACACAATGCCGCGGCCGCCGATGCGATCCACCAATGGAAAGTGAGCGCAACGAACACCGCAGCCAGCGTGAGGGCGGCGGCGATGGTGACATAGGACGTCCCGCCGACGCGCAGCACCTGCTCGGGCCGGGCGTCGAGGACCGAGGTCACCAGACCCTCGCGCCGGCCCTCCTCGGCATCGGGCAGGTAGAAGCGTCCGGCATTGACGTCGCGCATCAGGCGCTCCTGGTCCCACAAGGGATAACGGCTTTCGACATGCGGTATCGAACGCACGCCCCAGTTTTCCTTGGGCTCCGATATCCATTCGAGGGTGCCGGCGTTCCATGGATTGACCTCGCCGCGCGGCTGACGGTGCTTGGGCCGAAGGACGTCGAACACGACGACGGCGATGCCGGAGGCGAAGACGAAAGCGCCGAGCGAGGACGCAAGGTTGAGCCCGTCCCAGCCGATATCCGCCGGATAGGTGAAGATCCTGCGCGGCATGCCGCGCAGGCCGGCGATATGCATCGGGAAGAAGGCGACATTGATGCCGACGAGCATCAGCCAGAAAGCGATCCGGCCGAGACGGTCGGACAGATGCCTGCCGTCGATCAGCGGGTAGTAGTAATAGATGCCGGCCACGACCGGGAACAGCATGCCGCCGATCAGCACGTAATGGAGGTGGGCGACGACGAAATAGGTATCGTGCGCCTGCCAGTCGAAAGGCGCCAGCGCGACCATGACGCCGGTGAGGCCGCCGATCACGAAGACGGCGATGCCGCCGGCGCCGAACAGCATCGGGGTCGAGAAGACGACGCGGCCCGTCAGCATGGTGGCGACGAAAACGAAGATCTGCACGGCGGTCGGGATGGCGACGGCCTCCGACGCGGCCGAGAAGAACGCCAGCGATATCTGCGGCAGACCGGTGGCGAACATGTGATGCACCCACAGGCCGAAGGACAGAAAGCCGGTGCCGACGGCGGCGAGCACGATCCACGAATAGCCGACGATCGGGCGACGGGAGAACGTCGGGACGATCATCGCCATGAGGGCGATGGCGGGCAGGAAGATGATGTAGACCTCCGGATGACCGAAGATCCAGAACAGATGCTGCCACAGGAGCGGATCGCCGCCGCGTCCGGCGTCGAAGAACGGCCAGCCGAACATGCGCTCCATCTCGAAGAGAAGGTCGCCGGCGATGAGCGGCGGAAAGGCGAACAGGATCATGCCGGCGACGATCAGGAGGTACCAGGCGAAGAGCGGCATGAGGTTGATGCGCATGCCGGGAGCGCGGCATTTCATGATCCCGACGATGAGCTCGACGGCTGCCGCGATGGAGGCGACCTCGATGAAGGACAGGCCCAGGAGCCATATGTCGGCGCCGATCCCGGAATATCTCTCGTCGGTGGCGAGCGGCGGATACATGAACCAGCCGCCCGCCGGCGCGGCGCCGAAGAAGATCGAGCCGCAGACGAAGATGCCGCCCAGGAGGAAGCTCCAGAAGCCGAAGGCGCCGAGGCGCGGAAACGGCAGTTCTCGCGCCCCCAGCATCGGCGGCAGCAAGAAGATCGCTACGGCTTCGAAGATCGGGACGGCGAACAGGAACATCATCACCGTGCCATGGAGCGTGAAGGCCTGATTGAAGACGTCGGGCGAGAGGAAGTCGTTCTGCGGGACCGCGAGCTGCAGCCGCATGAGCAGCGCCAGACTTCCCGCGAACAGCATGAAGGCGAAGGCCGCGGCCGCATACCAGAGGCCGATCTGGGTGTTGTTGACCGAGGTCCAGTATCGCCAGCCTTGCGGGTTGGCCCATACCGCGCGCAGCCGCTCTTCCTGCTCGAACTGCAGTTTCGCTGCCGTCGGGGATTCGCCCGGGCTCACCGCAGCGCCCTCAGATAGGCAGCGATCGCGCGGACGTCGTCGGCGGCGATCATGTCGAAGGCCGGCATGTGCTGGCCGGGCTTGACCTCCTGCGGCCGGGTGATGAAGCGGACCATGGCCGCCTCGGTGTTGGGCAGGATCCCTGCCCCCAATGTGATGCGCGAGCCGACATGGGAAAGATCGGGCCCGACCCTGCCCTGGGCCTGCGTTCCCGCGACACGGTGACAGGCGCCGCAGCCATGATGCCGGAAAAGTCCCGCGCCCGGAGCCGCCGTCCCCGCCGAGGGCTGCGCCCGCGCCGCAAGCCAGGCCTCAAAGGCATCCTTCTCCACCGCCACGGCGGCGATGGCCATAAGGGCGTGCGATGTGCCGCAATATTCGGCACAAGCGCCGCGAAACGTGCCCGGCCGTTCCGCCACCAGCGACAGCCGGTTGGTGCGGCCGGGAATCATGTCCATCTTGCCGCCGAGCCCCGGGATCCAGAACGAGTGGATGACATCCTCGCTTTTCAGCGTCAGCTCCACCCGCTCGCCGACCGGGAGCCTGATCTCATTCGCGTCGATGACCGGAGAGCCGCCGGGCGGGCGATAGACGACCCGCCACCAGAACTGCTTTCCGGTCACCTCGATGCGCAATACCGTCGCTTCCGCTTGCGCGAATGGCCGCAAGCCCGGCATCAGCCACAGCGCATAGGCCAGCAGCAGAAGCAGCGCCACGGAAGGGAATATCGCTCCGCCCCAGAAGATGAGGTGACCAACGGTCCGATCGCGGTGAACGCGCCGCTCAGGCCACAGCGCATAGATCAGCAATCCCACGATGCCCAGCCAGATCAGCGCTCCCGCCGAGGCCATGACCCAGAACAAGGCGGCGATCTGGCGGGATTCCTCGCCGCCGGGGTCGAGCGCCGATTGGGGACCAGCGCAGCCGGCCAGAGCAAACGGGAAAATCGCGAGAAGATAACACCCGGGCCCGCCCTTCCCTGTGTGAGCCCCGTGCAACACGGTCACCGGTTGCGACAGTGCATGGGCAATCCAGCCATCGAGGCTCGCGGCCTGCCGCCGACAATGGTCGCACCCGTGAGCACAAGCACAAGCGTAAGCAGCAGGATCATGTCCGGCCCTCCGCGCTTGAACCATTGTCAATGGGAAAAGTTCCTTGACCGAGTCCAAATCCGTCCAGGCGTGTTGTCCGTCTCGCTTTGAAGAAATAACGAAACGCCCTTGACCGGTGTCGGTCCCTAGGCCATCTTGGCCGTCATGGCCGCTTATCGCCTCGCACTCGTCAAATCGAAAAAATCTCCCATGACGGGGGATGTCGATCGGCATGCGCGCTAGCTGAAGCTGCCTTTTCGCAATCAAACCCCGCCGGTTCGACGGGGTTTTTTTATTGCCCGTCTCCGGTCTGTCAGGAGATGGTCATGACACCACAAGGATTATGGATACCGCTCATCACGCCCTTTCAGGATGGCGAACTCGATGAGACGTCGCTGCAGCGATTGGCCGTTCACTATGCCGACCGGCCCGTCGACGGCCTGATCCTTGCGGCGACGACCGGTGAAGGACTGAGCCTCGATGACGAGGAAACCGACCGCCTCGTCCTCGCGACCCGCGCGGCGCTTGCCGCCACGAAGCGCCAGATACCGCTCTATCTCGGACTTTCAGGCGGCGCCACGGTCAAGGTCGTCAAGGCGCTGCATCGGACGCAGATGCTGCCAATCGACGGTTACCTTATTCCTTGTCCCTACTATGTCCGCCCCTCGCAAGCGGGGCTGTTCCAGCATTTCGCGTGGCTTGCCGAGAACACCTCGCGACCGATCCTGATCTACAACATTCCCTACCGGACAGGGGTCAATCTGGGGAACGAGACGATGCTGCGCCTCGCAGAGATCGACAACATCGTCGGCGTCAAGGATTGCGCGGCCGACGCGGCGCAGTCCTTCGATCTTCTCCGCCATCGGCCGCACGGGTTCAGCATACTGACCGGAGAGGACGCCCTGTTCTACACCGCCCTGACGCAAGGCGCCGATGGCGGGATCACAGCTTCCGCCCATGTCGAGACAGAGGCATTTGCCACCATCCATGAGCGGCTCAGGCAGGGTGACCAGCGCGGCGCGCTTGCCGCCTGGCAGGCGCTCGCCGATCTCCCGCGCCTGCTGTTCCAAGAGCCCAGTCCGGCCCCGGTCAAGCATTGGCTGTGGCGCACCGGCCTCATCGCCAGTCCGGAATTGCGTCTGCCGATGGTTCCGGTCAGCGACAGCCTCGCAGCCCGGATCGATCAGCACATCGAAGCGGCCAGGCTGCGGTCGGCGGCGTGAGGCTATTGCAGAATCCGGAAGTCGCCGACGGCGGTCTTCTCGGCGCCGTTCGGCCCGGCGATCCGGAGCCAGAGATACTTGCCGCGGACCTCAACCGGAAGCGAGAAGGTCTGGCGGCCCGCCTCGGTCTGCAGCGGGAAGCTGAAGACCGGCCTGCCCGACGCTTCCAGCGCGCCTGCGGGCAGCACCATCACATCGAGAATGGTGGCCGGTGCCGCGCCATCGGCGCCGGCCGGCGGCGCATATTCGAGGCCCGCGACCTCGCGCTCGCCGCCGAGATCGAGAAGCACGTTGACTTCCCGGTCGGGCGGCGCGATCAGCAGCGATGTCTCGGCGCGGCCGTCGAACAGGTCATGGAACCGGTAGCGCGCATCGCTGCCGTCCTTCAGCGCCGCCGTGGCGGTATTGCGGCTGAGATCGAGCGCCGCCGTCTGTAGGGCAGGCTCGGGCAAGGTGGCGGCCGTCACGTCGCTCTTGCCACCGGCATTCACACGATCCGTCGCCGCAAGCCCCGCGGTCTTGGTCAGATCGACGTCGGCCGGCGTCATGGCCTCGGCCCTGGCCGGATCGAGCGCCACCGTCACGTTGATGGGCGCCGTTCCCGACGTCGGAGAGAAGGCCTGGATGCCGGCAAAGATCACGCCGGCCAGCGCGGCGAAAGCGCTGATGCCGAGGTGAAGACCGGAAAGCCTGGAGGTCCTTGCCGCCCCTCCGGCTCCTCTATCTGAGGATCGAACGTCCCGCATAGCGGGCCTGCGTTCCCAGCTCTTCCTCGATGCGCAGAAGCTGGTTGTATTTCGCGAGCCGGTCGGAGCGCGCCAGCGAGCCGGTTTTGATCTGGCCGCAATTCGTGGCGACGGCAAGATCGGCGATCGTCGAATCCTCGGTTTCGCCCGAGCGATGCGACATGACTGCCGTATAGGCCGCTTTGTGGGCCATTTCGACGGCCTCGAGCGTCTCGGTCAGAGAGCCGATCTGATTGACCTTCACCAGGATGGAATTGGCCACGCCTTTCCTGATGCCCTCGCCGAGGCGCTTCGTGTTGGTGACGAAGAGGTCGTCGCCGACAAGCTGGCAGCTCTTGCCGACAAGGCCGGTGAGAGCCTTCCAGCCCTCCCAGTCGTCTTCCGCCATGCCGTCTTCGATCGAGATGATCGGATAGTCCTTCACAAGCCTGGCAAGATAGCTCACCTGATCGTCGGCCGAGCGGGACTTGCCCTCGCCCTCATATTCGTATCTGCCGTTCCTGAAGAACTCCGTCGCGGCGCAGTCGAGCGCCAGATAGACATCCCTGCCGGGCTTGTAGCCCGCCTGCTCCGCCGCCTTCATGACGAAATCGAGTCCGGCCTCGGCCGAAGGCAGATTCGGCGCGAAGCCCCCCTCATCGCCGACATTGGTGTTGTGGCCGGCCTTCTTCAAGGCGCCTTTCAGCGTGTGGAAGATCTCTGCCCCCATGCGCAGCGCCTCGCGGAAGGTCTTGGCGCCCACCGGCATCACCATGAATTCCTGGAAATCGATCGGATTGTCGGCGTGGGCGCCGCCATTGATGATGTTCATCATCGGCACCGGCAGGATGTGGGCGGCGGGACCGCCGACATAGCGGTAGAGCGGCAGGCCGATCGCATCGGCGGCGGCCTTGGCGGCGGCGAGCGACACGCCCAGGATCGCGTTGGCGCCGAGCCTTGCCTTGTTGGGCGTGCCGTCGAGCTCGATCATGGTCCGGTCGAGGGCGATCTGGTCCTCGGCGTCGAAACCGGCGAGCGCGTCGAAGATTTCGCCATTCACCGCGGCGACGGCCTTGCCTACCCCCTTGCCGAGATAGCGCTTCCTGTCGCCGTCCCGGAGCTCGACCGCCTCATGGGCGCCGGTCGATGCGCCGGACGGGACCGCAGCGCGGCCCGACGAGCCGTCCTCGAGGATCACATCCACCTCGATGGTCGGATTGCCCCGGCTGTCGAGGATCTCACGTGCGGTGATGTCGAGAATGGCGGTCATGGAGCAGCTCCGGTTCAGGGTCGGAGCGTCTCTATGCTGGCGATGGATGACGATTGCAAGTCCGCGGGTCAGCGGCCCTTGGCGATACCGTCGAAGGCCTGAAGCTCCCGGAGCAAAGCTTCCATCCGATCGAGCGGCACCATGTTGGGACCGTCGGAGGGCGCATTGTCGGGATCCTCATGGGTCTCGATGAAGACGCCCGCCACGCCGACGGCGACCGCCGCGCGGGCGAGCACCGGCACGAAGCGCCGGTCGCCGCCGGACGAGGCGCCCTGCCCTCCCGGCTGCTGCACCGAATGAGTGGCGTCGAACACCACCGGGCAGCCGGTTTCGGCCATGATCGGCAGCGCCCGCATGTCGCTCACCAGGGTATTGTAGCCGAAAGAGGCGCCGCGCTCGGTGAGGATGACGTTGGGATTGCCGGTGTCGACGATTTTCGCCGCCACGTTCTTCATATCCCAGGGTGCCAGGAACTGGCCTTTCTTCACATTGACGATGCGGCCGGTCCGGGCCGCGGCGATCAGGAGATCGGTCTGGCGCGACAGGAAGGCCGGAATCTGCAGGATGTCGACGACCGGGGCAAGCTCGGCGCACTGATGATTTTCATGGACGTCGGTGAGAACCGGGAGGCCCAGTTCGGCGCGGATGTCGGCGAAGATCGGCAAGGCGCGCTCGAGGCCCAGGCCGCGCTTTCCCGAGAGGCTGGTGCGGTTCGCCTTGTCGAAGGAGGTCTTGTAGACCAGGCCGATGGCCAGGCGCGCGGCGATCTCCTTGAGCTTGCCCGCCATCATGAAAGCGTGGTCGCGGCTCTCGAGCTGGCATGGGCCGGCGATCAGGACGAGCGGCAGAGCATTGCCGATCCGCAGCGGGCCGATCTCGACGATCGCATTCGGTTTCATTCGGTATAGACCATGAACGTGCCCGATCCGTGCGCATAGAGCTTGCCGGCGGCATCGACGATCCGCGCCTCGGCGGTCTGGATGCGCCGGCCGAAATGAATGACTCTTCCGGTGCAGGTCAAGCGTCCGGTTTCCTCGAAAATGCCGCGCACATAGTTGACCTTGAGCTCGATGGTGCCGAAATTGGCATTCTTGCCAAGCCTGGAAAATATGGCGCAGCCCATGGCGCTGTCGATCAGGGCCGCGGCATAGCCGCCGTGCGTGCGCTGCTGCGGATTGTAGAATTTGCGCGCCGGTGTGGCCTCGAACATCGCCTCGCCGTCGCCGAGGCTCACGAGACGCATGTCGAGCAATTCGTTCAGCGGCGAGCCAGTCCCGCGCCACCAGCGCTCGATCTCTTCACGTTGCGTCAATGCAAGGTCGTCATCACTCATCCTCAGCGTCTTGCCGGTTCAGAGCGAAAAACGCAATACTGCTGCCGTTAACGTCAACTGATAAAACTGCGCGATGCGGGCCATCCTTGCGCAGCGCCAGACCTGAGGCGCTGATGCTTTCTTCGAGCCTGTCCATCCGCCGCACCCCGATGGTGAAGCCGCCGAAGCGCGGGCCATCATGCGGACCGGGCCGCGGCCGCGCAAAGCTCTCGGCATAGCGCTCGGGCGTCATGCAGGTGATGTTGCCACGCGCCGTCCTGATCGTGATGCCGCCGCTTACCGGCTCGGCCGGGGCGCCGCAGAAGGCCGAAAGGAACGGCGCATGATCCGCCGGGCGCTCGGCCACGATGCTGACTTCGAGGACGGTCAGGGCGCGATTGGGATGACGCTGATACTGGGGCTTCCAGAAATGCTCCGGCGCGTGCTGCTGGCAGGTGAAGAAAGCCATGCCGGGCAGCTTGGGATCGGTGGCGAAGGCAAGGGAGAAGCCGACCGTCACTTCCCGGCCATCCGGGAGGCGTGCCCGGCGCGAGAAGTCGAAAGTCTCATAGGTCCGAAGTCCGGCGGCGCGGAAGGCCGCCACATCCGCCCTGGCATCGGCAGAATCCAGCACCAGCATGGACAGTCCTTCCCGGCGCGCCAGAAAATCGCGATTGAAGGCGGCGAAGGAGAATCGTCCCTCCTCATGTTCGGGAATTTTGGCAGGCTCGAACAGGCTCAGCAGTTCCAGGAAGCAGCCTTCGAACTGGACGAGGCTGTTGCCGGTGCCGAAAGGATGACGAGCCTCGGGCGTCAGGGTGAAGCCCAGGGCGGCATAGGCGTCGCGCATCGCCTGATGATCGCGCCCGCACAAGACCAGATGATCGATGCCCTTCATGCCCTTCATGTCCTCGGCTTGTTCTCCGGCTCGCTCACCGGCACATCGCGCGTGATGGTCGGGAGTGCCACGTCATTCTCGCGGAAAGCCGCAAGCACCGCCAGCCTGATGTCGCTGGCGACGCTCGCGCCGCTCGTGATGTCGCCGACAAAGGCCTTCAGGTCGAAGATGAAGCCCTCCTTGCCGAAATCGCGCAGCACCACCACGGGCTCGGGATGATAGAGCACCAGGGCGTGGTCCTTGGCCGCCTTGAGGATGATCTCCTTCACTTTCAGGGGATCGGCGCTGATGCCGGCAACGATCGTCACGACGAACCGGCCGATCGTGTCGCGGTGCGTCCAGTTCTTGACCGGCTCGGTGATGAGCAGCGAGTTCGGGACGATGATCGTGCAGCTGTCGAATGTCTCGATCTCGGTCGAGCGCACGTTGATCTGCTTGATGAGTCCTTCCGCACCCTTGACGTCGACCCAGTCGCCGGCGCGTACCGGCCGCTCGGCGAGGAGGATGAGGCCGGAGAGGAAATTGTTGACGATCGACTGGAGACCGAAACCGATTCCGACGCCGAGCGCGCCGGCTATGATGGCGAGGTTGGAGAAGTCGAGGCCCGCCGCCGACAATGCGAAGCCGGCGGCCGCGACGTAGCCCGCGTAGTTGGCTCCCTTGACGATCGAATCGCGGACACCCTTGTCGACCTGGGTCTGCGACAGCACCCTGACATTGAGCCATTGCGTCACCAGCCTGGTGATGATGAAGCCCGCCACCAGGACGGCGACGACGAGCGCGATGCTCGACAGCGAGAAGCTGACGTCGCCGATCTTGAAGGTGTCGAAAGCGCGGTCGACCAGGCTCGAGAAGCTGACCCAGGTGACCGTCCAGCTGAGGAACAGCAGAGGCAGGCCGACGAAGACGAGTGCCAGGTCGATGAAGGTCCGGAACAAGGTGCTGAGACGCGCGACGCCGCGATCGCCGAGCCCGGTCAGGCGGCGCAGGAACTGGCCGAAGCTCGAAGCGCCGTCGAGACCCGAAGCCACGAGCGCATCCGAGAGATGATGCACGAGCAGGAGCGCGACGACCATGAAGGCCGTATCGACGATCTGCTCGGTGACAAAGCCGGCGAGCGCAGTATAGCCCAGGCAGAGGGCGCCGAGCGAGGCCGCCAGCAACAGCCAGACGAGCGGAACGAACTGCCTGGCCCAGCCGAAATAGAGCGTTCCGCCATGGGCGGCGCCGGCCAGCCCCTCCTGGTTGCGGGCGACGACCAGGATCGCCGCGATGACCACGATAAGGACGATCGAGATCGACGCACCCTGCGCCACCGGAAAGGCCGCCGGCAGGTAGAGCACCCCCGAGATCTCCCTGAAGAAATCCTTCGCCTGCGAAAGGAGCGCCGCGATGCTGGCGAGGATCGCGAAGCGGCCCGCCGCCCCGTCGTCGAGATTGACGATCCGGTAGGCGGGACTGGCCGGCGCCGCCAGCCGATAGGCCAATGCACCATAGACGGCGGGGAAGAACAGCAGGTCGACCAGCGCCGAGAGCAGCTGCTCGAAACGGACCGTGAAGATGCCGGCGAGCTGGAATGCGAGGAAGGTCGTGACGGTGAGCGCGGTGCCGACGATGGCGGTGAAGACGACGCCGCGCACGACGCGCCACAAGCGGTCGGCATCGTCGGGCGGCCTGCGCACGAAGAAGGTGGCGCCGTAGCGGCGCATGAACCATCGCCGCAGCGAGCGATAGAGCAGGAACAGGCCGCCGAGCAGCAGCGGCATGACGACGAGGACGATCAGATCGCCGGTGCGCGACGCCTCGCCCCACCAGTTGACGACAAGCTGGCCGAGCCGTGTGAAGAAGACGCCGCTGGCGACGAGCCCGTCATACCACAGCGAGGGCGAGAGAATGGACCGCGTGCGCTCCAGCAGACGGCCCAGGAACTGATCGCGCTGCAAGAGCGTGACCCGGTCGATCTGCTGGTCGGTCTCGACGGAGATGAGGTCGAGCTGCGCCTGCGCCGCCTTGATGCGGGCCAGGTCCTTCTCGAGTCCGCCGCGGCGGTCGGCGATCTCCTGGGGCTCGCCGGCGCCGTCGGCCGGCACGGGGCCGAGGCTCTTCAGCTGCTGGTCGACCTCGGCGAGCGGACCGTTCAGGCTCTCCGACCGGGCCAGGGCGCTGGCCCTGATATTGTCGAGCTGGCGCCGGAAACCGGTCAGTTGGCCGGACGTGAGCGCCGGCAGCGACAATTCATTCTGGATGCGGGTGAGATCCTGCCGCAGCGACACGGCCGCGCGCTCGGCCTGCCCCAGAACGGCCTCGTCGAAGGCCAGGGCCTGCTGGACGAACAGCAGGAGCCCGCAGAACAGGGCCAGGACATGGCGAACTCTCAGCTCGGTCGTCGCGGTCATGGGCGCGGTTTTACCGTCGCCGGCGGCGTTAGACCAGACGGCTCTGATCGACGGCGGCGGCGATGAAGGAGGCGAAGAGAGGATGCGGCTCGAAGGGCCTGGATTTGAGCTCGGGATGATATTGCACGCCGATGAACCAGGGGTGATCGGGATATTCGACGGTCTCCGGCAGCAGGCCGTCGGGCGACATGCCGGCGAACAGCATGCCCGCCTTCTCCAGCCTTTCGCGATAGCGCGTATTCACCTCATAGCGGTGGCGGTGGCGCTCCGAGATGCGCGTATCGCCGTAGATTCCAGCGATCTTGCTGCCGGGCTTCAGGTCCGCGGCATAGGCGCCGAGCCGCATCGTGCCGCCGAGATCGCCGCCGGCCCTGCGGATCTCCAGCTCGTTGCCCTTCATCCATTCGGTCATGGTGCCGACCACGGGCTCCGCCGTCTCGCCGAACTCGGTCGAGCTCGCATCGGCGATGCCGCAGAGACTCCTCGCCGCCTCGATGCAGGCCATCTGCATGCCGAAGCAGATGCCGAAATACGGGACCTTGCGGGTGCGCGCGAAGGTCGCCGCCCTGATCTTGCCCTCCGAGCCCCGCTCGCCGAAGCCGCCCGGCACCAATATGCCGTGCACGCCCTCGAGATAGGGGGCGGGATCTTCCTTCTCGAAGATCTCCGATTCGATCCATTCGAGCCTGACCTTGACCTTGTTGGCGATGCCGCCATGGACCAGCGCTTCGCTGAGGGACTTATAGGCATCGAGAAGACCCGTATATTTGCCGACGACGGCGATCTTCACCTCGCCCTCCGGATGGGTGATGCGCTCCATCACCGTCGTCCAGCGCGACAGATCGGGCTCCGGCGCGGTGGTGATGCCGAAGGCCTCGAGCACTTCCCTGTCCAGACCCTCGGCGTGATAGGCACGCGGGACGTCGTAGATGCTCCTGACGTCCAGCGCCTGGATCACGGCCGACGGCCGCACATTGCAGAACAGCGCGATCTTGCGCCGTTCATTGACCGGGATCTCGCGGTCGGCGCGGCACAGCAGGATGTCCGGCTGGATGCCGATCGAGCGCAGCTCCTTCACCGAATGCTGCGTCGGCTTGGTCTTGAGCTCGCCCGCCGTCGGGATATAGGGCAGGAGCGTCAGATGGATGAAGATCGTCTGGCCGCGCGGCAGCTCGTTGCCGAGCTGGCGGATGGCCTCGAAGAACGGCAGGCCTTCGATGTCGCCGACCGTTCCGCCGATCTCGACGAGCACGAAATCATAGCCTTCGTTGCCGGTGGTCACGAATTCCTTGATGGCGTCGGTCACATGCGGGATGACCTGCACCGTGGCGCCGAGATAGTCGCCGCGCCGCTCCTTGGCGATGATGTCCTGATAGAGACGTCCGGTGGTGATGTTGTCCTGGCGATTGGCGGAGCGGCCGGTGAAGCGTTCATAGTGGCCGAGATCGAGATCGGTCTCGGCCCCGTCGTCGGTGACGAAGACCTCGCCATGCTGATAGGGGCTCATGGTCCCGGGGTCGACATTCAGATAGGGATCGAGCTTGCGCAGGCGCACGGAGAAGCCGCGCGCCTGGAGAAGCGCGCCGAGCGCTGCCGAAGCAAGACCCTTGCCCAGGGAAGAGACCACGCCGCCGGTGATGAAGATGTACCGCGCCATGGACCCCTAGTCTAACCTCTCATTCACACGATTCGAAGCCCGGATTTTGAGGTCCGGGCTTCTGTGGAAAGCTGTGAAACATACTACTGCGAAACAGGAACTTGCGGTTGTCCCGAGCTGCCGGAGCCGCCGCCCTGGTCCTGTCCCTGCTGCGGGCTGTTCGGCGGCAATTGCGGCAGGACGCCGCTCTCGCCGCCCGCCGGAGGCGTCGTCTGGCCTTGATCCTGTTGGGCCGCGGGCCGGTCGAACAGCGAACCGCCACCGGTGTGGGTGGCGAGCAGGGTCAGCGCGATCGAGGTGATGAAGAAAATGACGGCCAGGATGGCGGTTGTCCTGGTGAGCGTGTTGCCGACGCCGCGCGCCGAGAACAGCGAGCCCGCGCTGCTTCCGCCGCCGATGCCCAGGGCGCCGCCCTCGGAGCGCTGCAGCAGCACCACGGCGATGAGCGCGATGGCGATGATCAGATGAACGACAAGCAGGACGGTTTGCATCTTCGGGGTCCGGTTTCGAATTCGGGGCAGCGTCTAGCGCGGATATGGGGCGGAGGCAACCCTCCGGCAAGGCCGGTTCCCTTCACCCGCGCCGGCCGGGCGGCTCAGGCATAGGCCTTGACGATGCCGATGAAATCGGCCGCCTTGAGGCTTGCGCCGCCGACCAGGGCCCCGTTCACATTGGCGACCGACATGAGCTCGGCGGCATTGGCGGGCTTCACCGAGCCGCCATAGAGAATGCGCATCTGGACATCGATCTTCAGGCGGATGGAGTGATGGACCTCGCCCACTTCCGCAACGGTCGGGGTCAGGCCGGTGCCGATGGCCCAGACCGGCTCATAGGCGATGACCGTGTTCGCTGCCGCGGCTCCGGCCGGGACCGATCCCTCGAGCTGGCGCGCGATCACGGCCAGGGTCCGGCCGGACTTGCGCTCGGCCAGCGTCTCGCCGATGCAGACGATGGCGGTGAGGCCGGCCCGATGCGCCGCTTCAGCCTTGCGCCGGACGATCTCGTCGGTCTCGCCATGATCGGTGCGCCTTTCCGAATGGCCGACGATCACGGCGCTGCAGCCGACGTCCTTCAGCATTTCAGGGGAAAGATCGCCGGTATGGGCGCCACCGGCGTCCCAATGACAGTCCTGCCCGCCGAGCTTGATCTTCGCGCCTTTGACCACCGTCCTGACGCTGGTGATGAGGGTAGCCGGCGGACAGATCATGACCTCGCATCCGAGCCTGACGTCCCTGAGCATGCCGGCCAGGAGGCGAGCCTCTTTCAAGGACGCCGTGGTGCCGTTCATCTTCCAGTTTCCCGCCACCAGCGGTCGCGGCGATTTCTGAGCCATTTCAGTCCCCTACACGACAGAGTCACACCCTCCTAGCAGAGCCAAGCAATGCTTGCGAGGCCTGATCCTCATCCCTATGATGCGCGCCGCTCGGCCCGGAACATCCGTCGAGCTGCTTCAGAGAAGGTGATTGATGCTCGATAGAATGCGCGGCGCCGCCAAGACCTGGGTGGCCAAACTGCTCATGGGTCTTCTGGTCGTGAGCTTTGGCGTCTGGGGCATTGCCGACGTCTTCACCTTCCGTGGGGGATCGGCGCTGGCGACCGTCGGCGACCAGGAGATCTCGGGCCAGGCCTTCACCGAAACCTACCGCAACTGGCTGCAGAACTATCAGCGCCAGACCGGCCAGACGATCACGCCCGAGCAGGCCCGCCTCCTCGGCCTCGATCGTGCCGTGCTCAACGACATGATCCGCAACGCCGCGCTCGACGGCGAGGCGAGCAAGATGAAGCTCGCGGTTTCGGACCAGCAGCTCGTCGAGATCATCCAGGCCAACTCCATCTTCCATAACGCGCAAGGCCAGTTCGACCCGGCCCGGTTCCGCGAGGTGCTGCGCCAGAACGGTCTCAGCGAGGCCGGCTATGTCGCCGGCGAACGCCAGCGCTTCCTGCGCGGCGCGCTCGCCGACAGCGTGGCGTGGAAATTCGTTCCGCCCGACACGATGAAGGAGGCCGCCTACCGCCATCGCAACGAAGAGCGCGACGCCCGCTACTTCGTCCTGCGGCCGGCGGAGCAGGACGTGCCGGCGCCCAGCGAGCAGGACCTCAAGACCTACTGGGAGAAGAACAGCGCCCGCTACACCGCACCCGAATATCGGGTCATCGCCGTCCTCAAGGCCGATCCGCAGGACCTGGCGGCCACCATCCAGATCAGCGATGCCGATCTCGCCGCGGCCTACGACAGGTTCAAGCGCGACTACTTCAAGCCGGAGATGCGGACCATTCTGCAGATTCCGTTCCCCAATGTGGATGAAGCGAAGAAGGCGAAGGAGCGCATCGCCGCCGGCACGGACTTCATGGCCGTCGTAAAGGAGCGCGGCCTCACCGAGGCCGACGCTTCGCTGGGCGACGTGAGCAAGGACAAGATCTTCGACACGATCATCGCCGACGCGGCCTTCAAGCTGACCCTGGATCAGGTCAGCGATCCGGTCGAAGGCAAGCTGTCGGTGGTGCTGCTCAAGGTCACGAAGATCACGCCGGAGAAGCAGTCGACGCTCGAGGAAGTGAAGCAGGAGCTTACCTCGCGCCTCCAGCTCGAGAAGGCGAAGGGCGAGGTGCAGAACACCTATGATGCGGTCGAAGACGCCCGCGCCCAGCAGAAATCCTTCGACGAGATCGCCAAGGAGGTGAAGCTCAATCTCGTGGTGACGCAACCCGTCGATCCGCAAGGCCTCGGCAAGGACGGCAAGGCCGTCGACGTGCCGTTCAAGGAGGGCGTCCTCAAGCAGGCATTCGAAAGCGACACCGGAGTCGAGAACGACGCCCTGACGACGCCGTCCGGCGGCTATGTGTGGTACGAGGTGCGCGAAGTCACGCCCTCGTCGGTCAAGCCCTTCGACACCATCAAGGCGGAAGTGGAGGTCGACTGGAAGGCGCAGAAGCTGCGCGAGATCGCCATGGACAAGGCCAAGCAGCTGGTCGAGCGGGCGCAGAACGGCGTCACGCTCGACGCGCTCGCCGGCGAGGCAAAGGCCGAAGTCAAGACGGTCCAGGGCCTCAAGCGCAACGAGACGACGAACGAGTTCGGTCCCGAGGCGGTCTCGGCCCTCTTCTCGGTGCCCGAGAACGGCTTCGCCTTCGCCCCCGAAGGCGACGGCAAGGGCGCCAAGATCATGCAGTCGCAGGCGGTGCTCATTCCCACCTTCGACGCCAATTCGGAAGAAGCCAAGACCATAGCCAAGGCGCTCACCGACGGGGTCGGCGCCAATCTGGCGGCGAGCTATGTGGCCGATGTGCAGAATGAGCTCGGCGTCTATGTGGACGAGGGTATGTGGCGACAGGTCACGGGCGCGAACGCGAACTGAACCTCATCCTCTGAAGGCACACTCATCTTGGTCCACTCACATGCAAGTCCACCCCGAATTCGACGCGTTCCGTCACGTCTATGACCTAGGCGAAGCGCAAATCCTGTCCACCCGGCTCGTCGCCGATCTCGAGACGCCCGTCTCGGCCATGCTCAAGCTCGCCCGCAACGCGCGCTATTCCTTCCTCCTCGAGTCGGTCGAAGGCGGCGCCGTGCGCGGCCGCTATTCCATCATCGGCATGCGGCCCGACGTCATCTGGAAGGTCGAAGGCCGCAGAGCCATGATCAACCGGCGGGCCCTGTTCAACCCCGACGGTCCCTTCGAGGCCGTCGATCTCGATCCCCTGCCCGCGCTCAGGGCGCTGCTCAAGGAGAGCCGCATCGCCTTGCCGCCGGATGCGCCGCCCATGGCGGCCGGCGTCTTCGGCTATATGGGCTATGACATGGTGCGGCTGATGGAGGAGCTTCCCGCCGCCAATCCCGACGTCATCGGCCTTCCGGACGGGATGCTCATCCGCCCGACGATCATGGCGATCTTCGATTCGGTGAAGGACGACGTCACGGTGGTGACGCCGGTCTATCCCGAAGGCGACGTCAGCGCCAAGGCCGCCCATGCGCGCGCCATGGAGCGGCTCGCTTACGTGGTCGAAGCGCTCGACCGGCCGCTCGATCACGGCATGATGGGGCGCGCCGACGTCCCGGCGATCGGCGAGCCCAGCTCCAACACGACGCCCGAAGACTATATGGGAATGGTGGAGAAGGCCAAGGAGTACATCGCCTCGGGCGACATATTCCAGGTGGTGCTGTCGCAGCGCTTCGAGGCTCCCTTCACCCTGCCGCCTTTCGCGCTCTACCGCTCGCTGCGGCGCGTCAACCCCTCGCCCTTCCTCTACTATCTCGACTTCGACCGCTTCGCGATCATCGGATCGTCGCCCGAAATCCTGGTCAGAGTCAGGGACGGCAAGGTGGCCATCCGGCCGCTCGCCGGCACAAGGCGCCGCGGCGAGACTCCGGGCGAGGACCGCGCGCTCGCCGAGGAGCTCCTGGCCGATCCCAAGGAGCGCGCCGAGCATCTCATGCTGCTCGATCTCGGCCGCAACGACGTGGGCCGCGTCGCCAAGATCGGCTCGATCAGAGTGACGGACCAGTTCATCCTCGAATATTACAGCCATGTGATGCATATCGTCTCCAATGTCGAAGGCGAGCTGGCGGCCGGCCATGACGCGATCGACGCCCTGGTCGCCGGGTTCCCGGCGGGCACCGTATCGGGCGCGCCCAAGGTCCGCGCCATGCAGATCATCGACGAGCTCGAGAGCGAGAAGCGCGGCGCCTATGCCGGCTGCGCCGGCTATTTCTCGGCCGGCGGCGACATGGACACCTGCATCATGCTGCGCACCGCCATCGTCAAGGACGGCAAGATGTATGTGCAGGCAGGTGCCGGCCTCGTCGCCGACAGCGTCCCCCGGTCGGAGCATATGGAATGCGTGAACAAGGCCAAGGCGCTGTTCCGCGCCGCCGACGACGCGGTGCGTTTCGCCGGCCGCGCCGGGAGGGGACAATGATCATCCTCATCGACAACTATGACAGCTTCACCTGGAACCTCTATCATTTCCTGGGCGACCTCGGCGCCGAGACGGTCGTGCACCGCAACGACAAGATCAGCGTCGGCCAGGTGCTGTCGGCCCGGCCCCAGGCGATCGTCCTGTCGCCCGGGCCGTGCACGCCGAACGAGGCCGGCATCTGCCTGGAGCTCATCGACAAGGCCCAGGACAGTGTGCCCATCCTCGGCGTCTGCCTCGGCCACCAGGCGATCGGCCAGGCTTTCGGCGGCAGGGTGATCCGGGCGCCGAAGCTGATGCATGGCAAGATGTCCGAGATCCGGCACAAGGCGCAGGGGATATTCGCCACGGTGCCGGACGGCTTCGCCGCGACGCGCTATCACTCGCTCATCGTCGAACGGGAAAGCCTGCCCGAAAGCCTCGACATCACGGCGGAGACCGAGGATGGCATCATCATGGGCCTGCAGCACAAGACGAAACCCATCCATGGCGTGCAGTTCCATCCCGAAAGCATTGCTTCAGAGCATGGCCACGCTCTATTGAAGAACTTCCTCCAGCAAGCGGGGGCACTCACATGACGGACCTCAAACCCCTGATAGCCAAGGCAGCGGGCGGCGAGCCCCTGACGCGCGACGAGGCGCGCGCCGCTTTCGACGTGCTGATGTCGGGCGAGGCCACGCCGTCCCAGATCGGCGGTTTTCTCATGGCGCTCAGAGTGCGCGGCGAAACCGTCGACGAGATCACCGGCGCCGTCGAGATCATGCGCGAGAAGATGACGGCGGTGAAGGCGGCGCCCGGCGCCATCGACATCGTCGGCACAGGCGGTGACGCCTCGGGCTCCTACAACATCTCGACCTGCGCCGCCTTCGTCACCGCCGGGACCGGTCTCAAGATCGCCAAGCACGGCAACCGCGCATTGTCGTCGAAATCGGGCTCGGCCGACGTGCTCGCGGCGCTCGGCGTCAAGATCGATCTCGGCCCGGAACAGATCAGCCGCTGCATTTCGCAGGCCGGCTGCGGCTTCATGTTCGCGCCCGCCCATCATGCCTCCATGAAGCATGTCGGACCGAGCCGCGTGGAGCTCGGGACGCGCACGATCTTCAATCTCCTGGGCCCGCTCTCCAACCCGGCGGGCGTCAAGCGCCAGGTCACCGGCGTCTTCGCCAAGGCCTGGGTCGAGCCCCTGGCGCATGTGCTGAACAATCTGGGCTCGGAACGCGCCTGGATCTGCCATGGCGAGGGCGGTTTCGACGAGATCGTGCCTTCCGGCAAGACCTGGATCGCCGAATTGAAGGACCACAAGGTGACGCTCGCCGAGGTCACTCCGGAAGACATGGGCATCGCCCGCTCGTCCGCCGCCGATCTCAAGGGCGGCGATGCGGCGCATAACGCCGAGGCTTTGCGCGGCGTGCTCGAAGGCAGGAAGACCGCCTTCCGCGACGCGGCGGTGATGACGTCGGCGGCAGCGCTGCTCGTGGCCGGCAAGGCCCGCGATCTCAGGGAGGGCGTTGCGGCGGCGCAAGCTTCCATCGACGGCGGCGCCGCCCGCGCCGTGCTGGAGAAGCTGGTGAAGGTTTCCAATGGCTGAGGAGGCAACTCTCCCCATCGTCAGCCGCGCCGGCGGGAGGAGCACGCCATAATGGCCACCATCCTCGACAGGATCGCCGCCTACAAGCGCGAGGAGGTCGCCAGGGCCAGGGCCGGGATCGCCGAACGTGAGCTCGACGTCATGGCGCTCGATGCCCCGCCGGTGAGGAGCTTCTCGGGGGCACTCGAAGCCCGGATCGCGCAGGGCCGATGGGCGCTCATCGCCGAGATCAAGAAGGCAAGCCCCTCCAAGGGCCTGATCCGGCCCGATTTCAATCCGCCGCAGCTCGCCATGGCGTATGAGGACGGAGGTGCCGCCTGCCTCTCCGTCCTCACCGACGGGCCCTCGTTCCAGGGAGCGCCCGAATATCTGGGCGCGGCACGGGCGGTGACGGCGCTGCCGGCATTGCGCAAGGACTTCATGCTCGATCCCTATCAGGTGGCGGAAGCACGCGCCTGGGGCGCCGATTGCATCCTTCTCATCCTGGCGATGATCGACGATGCGCTCGCCTGCGAGCTCGAGGCGGCGGCGCTCGACTGGGGCATGGATGTGCTGGCCGAGGTGCATGACGAGAAAGAGCTCGAGCGCGCGCTGAAGCTGTCGACACGGCTCATCGGCATCAACAACCGCGACCTTCACAGTTTCGAGACGACGCTCGCGACGACGGAGCGCCTGGCGCCGCTGGTGCCGGCGGACCGGCTCATCGTGGGCGAGAGCGGGCTGTTCACGGCGGCCGACCTGGAGCGGCTGTCCAGGGCCGGCGTCAACGCCTTCCTCATCGGCGAAAGCCTGATGCGGCAAACCGATGTCGCGGCCGCAACCCGTGCTATCCTCACCAGACCATGAGCAAGCTCACCCATCTCGACGACCAGGGCCGCGCCCGCATGGTCGACGTCTCGGCCAAGGATGTCACGGCGCGCGCGGCCATGGCGCGCGGGCGCGTCACCATGAGTCCCGCAACGCTCGCGATGATCACGGAAGGCCGCGCCCGGAAGGGCGACGTGCTGGCCGCGGCGCGCATCGCCGGCATCATGGCGGCGAAGAAGACGCATGAGCTCATTCCCTTGTGTCATCCGCTCGCGATCTCCGCCGTCTCGGTCGATTTCACGCCGGACGGTGCGGCCAATGCCATCGAGGTTTCGGCGGCGGTCAGGGTCGAGGGCAGGACCGGCGTCGAGATGGAAGCCCTGACCGCCGTTTCGGTCGCCTGCCTCACCATCTATGACATGTGCAAGTCGGCCGACCGCGCCATGCGCATCGGCGATATCAGGCTGGTCGAGAAATCGGGCGGCAAGTCCGGCCGCTATGCCGCGGATTGATCGATGGCGCTGATCCCGGTCGAAGAGGCGAAGGAGCGCATCCTCAAGGGCGCCAAGCCGCTGCCGCGGGAGACCGTGGCGCTGCACCAGTGCGCCGGGCGGGTGCTGGCGGCCGATATCACGGCGAAGCGCGACCAGCCGCCTTTCCCCGCCTCGGCGATGGACGGCTATGCGGTGCGCTTCGCCGACGTCGAAGCGGCTCCGGTCACGCTCAGGATCATCGGCACCGCGCCGGCCGGACATGAATACAAGGGCCGGCTGGGCGCGGGAGAGGCGGTGCGCATCTTCACCGGCGCCCCGGTTCCCAAAGGGGCCGATACGGTCGTGATCCAGGAAAATGCCGAGGCCGTCGGCGGTCAGGTCAGCATCAAGGTCGCCGCACGGCGCCCGGGGCAGCATATTAGGCGGCGGGGACTGGACTTCGCCAGGGGCGAAACCCTGCTGCGCCGCGGAATGCTGCTCGGTGCCCGCGAGATCGGTCTCGCCGCGGCAATGAACCGGCCGGCCCTGCCGGTCGCCCGCCGGCCCAGGGTCGCCGTTTTCACCACGGGCGACGAGCTGGTGCCCCCCGGGCGGGTGCCGAAGGCCGACCAGATCGTTTCCTCGAACAGTTTCGCGCTTTCCGCCTTTGTGCGCCGCTATGGCGGCGAGCCGATCGACCTGGGGATCGTTCCGGACAGGCTGAACGCCATTTCCCGGGCCATCGGCAGGGCTTCCGGCGCCGATGTCCTTCTGACCACCGGTGGCGCCTCGGTCGGCGATCACGACCTCGTCCAGGCGGCCTTGAAGCAGGCCGGCATAAGGCTCGATTTCTGGAAAATCGCGCTCCGGCCCGGAAAACCGCTCATGTTCGCCCGCGACGGCCAAAGGCGGATTCTGGGCTTGCCGGGAAATCCCGTCTCTGCCCTCGTCTGCGCCCGGATATTTCTCAAACCCCTCATTTTCGCACTGCTCGGACTTCCGCCCGGCGCCCCGGACACGGTCAAGGCCAGGCTAGGCGCGGCTCTGCCCGCGAATGATCAAAGGCAGGATTATCTTCGGGCAGAAGTGAGCCGTGGCGCCGATGGAAGCTATCTGGCCGCTCCCTTCCGGACGCAGGATTCCTCGATGCAGCGCGCTCTGGCCGAGGCACAGGGCCTTATCGTCCGCCCGCCTTTGGCGCCGGAGGCCCAAGCGGGCGAGCTGGTCGACGTCATCTTGATGGATTTTTGAACCGGCGACCAATTTCAGCTTGCCGAACCAAACGGGAACGGGTATTTTCGTTTTGTATTTGTTCCGATTCTCGCTCAACGACTTCCCCGGAACGTTCTTTGAACAGGTCACGCCATGCTGACGCGCAAACAACTCGAACTGCTTCTCTTCATCAACGAACGCCTCAAGGAAGACGGCGTGTCGCCCTCTTTCGAGGAGATGAAGGAAGCGCTCAACCTCCAGTCAAAGTCAGGCATCCACCGCCTGATCCTGGCGCTCGAGGAGCGCGGCTTCCTGCGCCGCATGCCCAACCGGGCGCGGGCGCTCGAGGTCATGAAGCTGCCGGACGCGCATAGCCCCAGCCTGTCGACCGCCAAGCGTTCCGGCTTCAGCCCGAATGTCATCGAAGGCAATCTCGGCAAGGTGAAGCCCATCCCGCATGCGGGCTCCGGAACGCCGCGCGCAGCGGTCGTGCCGGTGATGGGGCGGATCGCCGCCGGCGTACCGATCTCGGCTATCCAGGATCACTCGCACAACATCACGGTGCCGCCCGAGATGCTGGGCTCGGGCGAGCATTTCGCCCTCGAGGTCAAGGGCGATTCGATGATCAATGCCGGCATCTTCGACGGCGATACCGTGCTCATCCGCAAGGGCGACACCGCCACCAACGGCGATATCGTCGTCGCCCTCGTCGACAACGAAGAGGCCACGCTCAAGCGCATCCGCAAGAAGGGCGATTCGATCGCGCTCGAGGCCGCCAACCCTGCCTATGAGACCCGGATCTTCGGCCCCGACCGGGTCAATGTGCAGGGCAGGCTCGTCGGGCTTATTCGCAAATATTGACGGATCACTGTCGGCCGCGACGGCAAATACCCTTACGTCATGGGCTTGGCCGCCGCCGACTTGCGACCACCATTTCTCCTCCCTAGGATGACATGCGGCCCTATCTCTGGTCCGCAACGTCGATGTCAGCGTTCATAGGAGAGAGACATGGGTATCTTCGACAGCATCAGAGACACGATCTTCGGCAAGGCCAACGCCGCGCCCGTTCCGCCGGCAGCGACCACATCGACGTCACCGGCGCCGCAAGCGCCGGCGCCCACTCCCACCGAGCCCAAGGCCGCGCCGGGCTCCCCGGCTGTCGATGTTTCCGCCGTTCTGGAGAAGGCCGTTGCATCGAAAAAGCAAAAGCTCAACTGGCGCACGTCGATCGTCGATCTGATGAAGGCGCTCGATCTCGACAGCAGCCTGGCCGCCCGCAGGAAGCTCGCCAAGGAACTCAACTATACCGGCGACACCAAGGACAGCGCCAGGATGAACGTCTGGCTGCACAAGGCTCTGATGAAGAAGCTCGCGGAGAATGGCGGCAAGGTACCTGCCGACCTGCTCGACTGAGGTCCACCAGAGAGTCTTGAACAGGAGGCCGTGGGTTCCGCCTGCGGCCTCCTCGCCTTTCGATGGACGGCGTCACCACCATTCGGGCGCCTCGAGCCTGCCGGCCGCTTCCTCGATGGCATAGCCGACCTGGAACAGGGTCGCTTCGTCGAAGGGTTTGCCGATGAGCTGAAGCCCGAGCGGCAGCCCCTCTTCCGACAGGCCGCCCGGCACCGAGATTCCCGGCAGGCCCGCCATGTTGACCGTCACGGTGAACACGTCGTTCAGGTACATCTGTACCGGATCGGTGATCTCGCCCGGCGCGAAGGCCGGGCTCGGGGTCGCCGGCGTCAGCACCACGTCGACCTTGTCCCATGCCTTGTCGAAATCCTGCTTGATCAGGGTGCGGACCTTCTGGGCGCGGACATAATAGGCGTCGTAGTAGCCGGCCGAAAGCACATAGGTGCCGATCATCACGCGCCGCTGCACCTCGTGCCCGAAACCGGCCGCCCGGGTGTTCTCATACATCGAGACGATGTCCTCGCCCGGCACGCGCAGGCCATAACGCACGCCGTCATAGCGGGCGAGATTGGAAGAGGCCTCCGCCGGCGCCACGATATAATAGGCGGGCAGCGCGTATTTCGTATGCGGCAGCGAGATCTCGACGATCTCGGCGCCCTGCTCCCGCAGCCACCCGGCGCCCCTGTCCCACAAGGCGTCGATCTCGGGCGGCGTGCCGTCGACGCGATATTCCTTCGGTATGCCCACTCTCAGGCCCTTGACCGGCTTTCCGATGACGGCTTCGTAGTCGGGCACCTCATGATCGACGGAGGTCGTATCCCTGGGGTCGACGCTCGCCATGGACCTGAGCAGGATCGCCGCGTCGCGGACGTCGCGGGCGATCGGACCCGCCTGGTCGAGCGATGAGGCGAAGGCGACGATGCCCCAGCGCGAGCAGCGGCCATAGGTCGGCTTGATGCCGACCGTGCCGGTGAAAGCGGCCGGCTGACGGATCGATCCGCCCGTGTCGGTCGCGGTCGCACCGGCGCAGATGCGGGCGGCGACGGCGGTGGCGGAGCCGCCGGACGAGCCGCCCGGCACCAGCGCCGCGTTTGAGTTGCGGCGGCGCCAGGGATTGATGACATTGCCGTAGTAGCTCGTCTCGTTGGACGAGCCCATCGCGAACTCGTCCATATTGAGCTTGCCCAGCATGACGGCGCCGTCGCGCCACAGATTGGCGGTGACGGTCGATTCATAGGTCGGCTTGAAGCCGTCCAGTATGTGGCTCGCCGCCTGGGTGTGCACGCCCCTGGTGGCGAAGAGGTCCTTGATGCCGAGCGGTATGCCCTCGAGCGCGCCCGCTTCGCCCTTGGCGATGCGGGTATCGGAAGCCATGGCCATCGCGCGAGCCTGATCGGGCGTTTCGACGATATACGCGTTGAGCACGCGCGCCTTCTCCATGGCGGCGAGATAGGCGTCGGTCAGTTCGCGCGCCGAGAAGGACTTCTTCTTCAGCCCGTCCCGCGCGGCGGAGATCGTAAGAGAGGTCAGCGAGGTCATGTCTTTTGCTCTTTTCCTTCTCCCCCATGGGGAGAGGTAAATCATTCCACCACCTTGGGGACCATGAAGAACTCGTCTTCGGCCGCCGGCGCGTTCCTGGTGACGTCCTGGGGACAGTTGCCGTCGGTCACCACGTCCCGGCGCTTCTTCATCTTCATGGCGACGACGGATGTCAAAGGCTCGACGCCCGCGACGTCGACCTCGTTCAATTGCTCGATCCAGTGCAGGATGGAATTGAGCTCGCCTTCGAGGCGGGGCACATCCTCCTCGGCAACCTTTATGCGCGCCAGATGCGCGATACGCCGCACGGTTTTCTGATCGACCGACATGTTCTCGCTTCTTTCCGGAAACAGGGGCGCTCAATAACACCGGCTCATCTGGGGAGCAACGGTCTCTTCTGGCGCCCTTGCGCGTCGAAATTCTCGTCCCTGAGCCAGGCCTGGAACCTCATCGCCATGGACGGCCATTCCCCGTCGATCATCGCATACCAGGCGGTGTCGCGGTTGCGTCCCTTGACGATCAGATGCTGACGGAAGAGGCCTTCATAGCTGAAGCCGAAACGCTCGGCCGCCTTGCGCGAGGGGGCGTTCAGCGCATGGCATTTCCATTCGAGCCGGCGCACGCCCAGATCGTCGAAGCAATGGCGCATCATGAGATAGATGGCTTCCGTCGCCTCGCGGGTCTTCTGCAAGGCCGGCGACATCCAGATATGGCCGATCTCGATCACGCCGTTGGCCTTGTCGAGGCGCATGAAGGCACCCATGCCGGCGGCCTTGCCGGTGTCGCGGCGGACGAAGGCATAGAACCAGGGATCGCGGCTCGCTTCCTGGCGGGCCAGCCAGTCCTGGAAGGTTTCCTGGTCGGCGAAGGGTCCATAGCCCATATAGGTCCACAGCGCGCCGTCGGGATCGCTGTCGGCGAAGGACTCATAGAGATCGCGGCCGTGATGCACCGCCGCCACCGGCTCGAGCCTGACCCAGCGGCCGAAGAGCGGGCGCAGGTCGGGCGCGAGCCCTGGCGGGAGGGGATCGACAATAGGTCCCAAAGGGCGCTTTCGGTCCGACATGGCGAAGAGCTTATGTCCGGGTTTGCGAAGATGCGCAATTCCCGCTTATCCTCTGGGCTAATGACAAGAAAACGCATGGATCCCGTCGATGTCGCGATCATCGGCGCCGGCTGCGGCGGAGCGGCCTTCGCCTGGCAGATCAAGCGCCTGGCCCCCCATCTCAAGATCGCCTGCCTCGAACGCGGCGGCTGGCCCGATCCCGCCCGCATGCCGGCGAGGACGATGCGCTGGCAACGGGCCATCCTCGAGGACTGGGCCTCGAGCCCAAATCTCAGGCTCAGGTCCGGCGCCTATCGCGGCTCCAACGACTACGCCGTCGACGACGACAATTCCGTCTTCAAGCCGCTGATGTGGAACGGCGTCGGCGGCTCGACGGTAGCCTGGGCGGCGCATTTCCCGCGCCTTCACCCGTCCGACTTCCGCACCCGCTCGCTCGACGGCGTCGGCGACGACTGGCCATTCGATTATTTCGAGCTCGAGCCGTGGTATGACCTCAACGACAGCATCATGGGCGTCGCCGGTCTCGATGGCGATCCGGCCTACCCGCCGAAGAGTCCGCGCGCCATGCCGCCCTTGCCTTTCGGCGCGGTCGCCAACCGCGCGGCGCGGGCCTTCGGCGATCTCGGCTGGCACTGGTGGCCGGTCGATGCCGCCATCAATTCGATCGCGCATGACGGACGCGCCGCCTGCAACGGCTGCGGTCCCTGCCTCACCGGCTGCATCCCCGGCGCCAAGGCTTCGACCGACCTCACCTATTGGCCCAAGGCCATCGCGCTCGGGGTCGAATTGCGCACCATCGCCACCGCGCGTCATATCCACATCGAAGCGGGCCGCGCCACAGGCGTCACCTATGCCGACCGCCACGGCGCCGAACATGTCCAGCCGGCGGCGGCCGTCGTCGTCGCCGGCAACGGCATCGGGACGGCCCGGCTCCTGCTGGCCTCCGGCGTCGACAGCCCGGCTCTCGGCCGCAATCTCATGTACCATCCGGCGGCCTATGTGCGCGGCCTGTTCAAGGACCGGCTCGACGGGCCGGTCGGTCCCGTCGGCTGCTCGATCTATTCGCATGAATTCTACGAGACCGACCTTGCCCGCGGCTTCGAGCGCGGCGTGCATCTGCAACTGTCGCGAGAGAACGCGCCGGCCGTCCAGGCCTCCAGGCTTCAGCCCTTGTGGGGCCCGGCGGCTCAGGCGCAGTTGCGCGAGGAGTTCCTGCACACCATGCCCATCCTCGTCCTCGTCGAGGACCTGCCCGAGGCGCACAACCGCGTGTCGCTCACACCGGAGGAGGAAGCCGACGGGCTGCCCGGCGTGAGAATCGACTACACGGTGGCCGCTCGCGCGCAGAAAAGCCTCGACTTCGGCCTCGCGCGCGCCGAGGAAGTCCTGCTGGCCGCCGGCGCCTGCCGCACGATCCGGGTATCGCCCGCGCCCCTGACCGGCTGGCATCTCCTCGGCACGGCGCGCATGGGCGACGACCCCCGGACTTCCGTCACCGACCGCAACGGCCGCTGCCACCGCGTTCAAAACGTGATCGTCGCGGATGGTAGCCTGTTCCCGACGGTCGGCGCCGCCAATCCCGCCTCGACCATCGGGGCCGTGGCCCTCAAGCTGGCGAGCGCCCTGGCGGAGGACATGGCATGACCCCGGCGCAGCTGAGGCTCCTGGCCGACCTGATCCTTCCCGGCGACCGGGAAGGCCTGCCGCCCGGCTCGCTCGTCCCGGACGTCATGAGCGCCCTCGTGCAGTCGGCCTCTCCGGTCAAGGCTCTCGCCGGCGCCCATCCCGACTTCGCCGATGCCGGCAGGCGCCATGGTCTCCTGGAGGAGATCGAGCGGGCGCATCCGCAGGCGTTCCGCGACTTCGCGCTGGCGCTGATCAAGGCCTATTACGAATCGGGCCAGGTGCTCGAGGCCATGGGATGGCGCAGCGCGCCGCCACAGCCCGACGGCCATCGGCTTGCCCCCATGGACGAGGCGCTGGCGCCGGCCCTGGCGCGGGTGGCCGGACGCAAGCGCCTGTGGCGGTGATGTGCCGGCCGGTCAGACCGTCAGCGCCTCGCCGGGCTTCATGGCCGCGACCGTCTTGCCCTTCGGGCCCATGGCCTTGACGAAGGGCCGGGCATCGGGAATTAGGAAGCCCTCGAAGGTTGCGTAGTGGCACGGTATGACCTTCTTCAACTTGAAGAAGGTCGTGCAGGCATAGGCTGCCTGGTCCGGTCCCATGGTGAAACGGTCGCCGATGCAGATGATGCCGAGGGCCGGCTTGTAGAGATCATGGACGATCTTCATGTCGTAGGTGACGCCCGTGTCGCCCGAGACATAGAGGTTTCGTCCTCTTTCCTTCCTGGGCAGGATGACGAAGCCCGAAGGATTGCCGAGATAGGTCGGCGTCCCATCCTCGATATGAGAGGAGGAATGCCACGCATTGGTGAAGACGCAGTCGAAATCCTCGAAGGAGATGCGCCCGCCGTGATTTCCGGGCGAATAGTTGGCGACGCCCCTGGCGGCGAGATACATGGCGATCTCGAAATTGGCGACCAACGTTGCGCCGGTGGCCTTGCAGATCTCGACGGTGTCGCCCAGGTGATCGTCATGGCCATGGGTCAGAAGAACATGGGTGGAGCCGCGCGAGGCTTCAGCGACATCGCCCTTGAACAGCGGATTTCCCGAAAGAAACGGGTCCAGCATGATGACGGCGTCGCCGGTCTCGATGCGGAAGGCCGAGTGGCCGAAATAGGTGATCTTCATCTCTGCTTCTCCTCTTCGTCTTCTATCCCCTTTTGCGCCGTTTCACCAAGTCGCGTAAGAGGGCGTCATGGATTCTCCATCCTTTGCCGAGGCGATCGCCAGCCTGCCGCCGAATGCGCCCGTGATCGGTCTCGACCTCGGCAGCAAGACGATCGGCATCGCCGTCAGCGACATTACGCGCCGGATCGCCTCTCCCGTCGAAACGATCGCCAGAAGGAAATTCACCGAGGACGCGAAGCGCCTCCTTGCCATTGCCGGTGAACGGCAGGCCGGCCTTTTCGTTCTGGGCCTCCCCCTCAACATGGACGGGAGCGAGGGCCCCAGGGCGCAGTCGACCCGCGCCTTCGCCCGCAACCTCGGCAAGCTCACGCCGCTCCCCATCGTCTTCTGGGACGAAAGACTCACCACCGCCGCCGTCGAACGCATGCTGATCGATGCCGATACCAGCAGGGCCCGGCGCGCCGAGATCGTCGACAAGCTCGCCGCCGCCTACATCCTGCAGTCCGCACTCGACTCGCTTGAGCCATGACCCAGATATTCCTGGCCCTCCTGCCGGTTTTTATCGTGATCATAATCGGCGTTGTGCTGAGACTGTCGGGGCTCATCGGCGAGACGCAGTGGCCGGGCATCGACCATATCTGCTACTTCGTTCTGTTTCCCGCGATCATCTTCAAGGAGATCGCCACAGCCGATTTCTCGGACATCCCGATCTGGCGCATGGCCGCCGCCATGGTCGTGGCGCTGTGCGCCATGTTCGGCCTGCTGCTGATCCTGCGCGTGCCGATCTCGTCCGCGCTCAAGATCAACGGCCCGCAGTTCTCGAGCCTGTTCCAGGGAGCCACGCGGTGGCACACTTTCATCGCCTTCGCCATCGTGCCCGTGTTCTTCGGCAATGGCGCCCTGGCGCTCGCCGCCGTCGGCGCCGCCACCATGACGCCCGTCCTCAACGTCATCTGTGTCATCGTCATGTCGCTCTATGCGCGCCCGCAAGGCGAAGCACTGTCGGCGAGGTGGTTCGCCCTGGTCGTGCTGCGCAACCCGTTTATCCTCTCATCCGTGGGCGGCGTGCTGTTCCAGTTCTTCGGACTCTCGCTTCCCGCCATAGCCATCCAGGTCCTCGACATGATCGGACGCGGGGCCCTGGGCCTTGCCCTCCTCACCGTGGGAGCCGGTCTCCATTTCGGCGAGGCGGCGGCCAACAGGATGACGATCGGCCTCGCCACCGTGCTCAAGCTCCTGGTCCTGCCGTTTTTCATGTATCTGGCGCTTCGCTTCTTCGCCGTGGGCGGCACACCGGCCGCCGTCGCCATTATCTGCTCGGCGGTGCCCACGGGCTCGGGCGCCTATGTCCTCGCCAGGCAGATGGGCGGCGATGCGCCGCTCGTCGCCAACATCCTGACGTCGCAGGTAATCTGCGCCGCCGTGACCATCCCGTTCGTTCTCGCGCTCATCGTCTGAAGGAAAGCTCCGGCGCCGACGACCGGGACCCGCTCGACCAGATCCATCGGGCGGGAGCGGCATTCGGGCCGCTCCCACCCGGCATTCAATAGAAATCGCCTATGGCATGGGCGCTGATGACGCGGCCGGAACGGGCGCTCACCTTGACGCTCCACAGCCGGTGACGTTTGACCGCCTCATAGCGGTAAACCGGGCCGCCGCAGCGTGTCGGCACCACCCGGTAGAAGCCGAAGTCGCGCACGATCCGCCGGCCCTCGCTGCAGGAAATGTAGTCATACTCCTCGTCGTCTTCGTCGTCCGGGTCATAGACCGGATATCGCGGCTCATAGGGAGGCGGATACCAGCCGCCGCCCACCCCTATGCCGATCGTGGTATCGGCGCTGGCGCCGGCAGGCTGGAACGCCAAAGCTGCAAGCACAGCCATGCCGCCCGCGGCAAACGTCTTGTACATGTGAACCCTCCACCAGTTCCCCCGAACCCCTGCGAGCGGCCTGAAACCACGCGGGCCGGGCCGGCCTCGCAGGTGAGTCTCACCAGCATTCGGGGCGGTTTTGTGATACGAGCCAGGCCCAGGAAAGGGTGCCGCCACGTCCTCCTTCCGCGGAAACTTACCCACAGCCTCGGATTGAGGCTTGCGGCCCGTCGGATTCGCCCATAGACACTCCCTTTCGATGACCTTCGCGCGCAGTTCCAAACGCCTCATCGAGAGCCAGCACCTGCTCGGCATCGAACTGCTTTCAGCCCAGGACATCGTCAAGCTTCTCGATCTCGGCGAGCGTTATGTCGAGGTGAGCCGGCAGATCGACAAACGCCAGGTCATGCTGTCGGGACGCACCCAGATCAACCTGTTCTTCGAGGCGTCGACGCGAACCCAAAGCTCTTTCGAGATCGCCGGCAAGCGTCTGGGCGCCGATGTCCTCAACATGGCGGTCTCCACCTCGGCGATCTCCAAGGGCGAGACCGTGCTCGACACCGCCATGACGCTCAATGCCATGCATCCCGATATACTGGTCGTGCGTCATCCGTCCTCGGGCGCGGCCGAGCTCCTCGCCCAGAAAGTCTCCTGCGCGGTCGTGAATGCGGGCGACGGCCAGCATGAGCACCCGACCCAGGCCCTGCTCGATGCCCTGACGATCCGCCGCCGCAAAGGCCGCATCGAAGGGCTGGTCGTGGCGATCTGCGGCGACGTCCTTCATTCGCGCGTGGCGCGCTCGAACATCCACCTGCTCAACAAGCTCAACGCAAGGGTGCGCCTGGTGGCGCCTTCGACGCTGCTGCCGACCGACGCGCAAGCCTTTGGCGCCGAGATCCATCGCAATATGCGCGACGGGATCGAGGGGGCGGATGTCGTGATGATGCTGCGCCTGCAGCTCGAAAGGATGAGCGGCGCCTTCGTGCCGTCGGTGCGGGAATATTACCGGTTCTACGGGCTCGACGAGGAGAAGCTCAGGCTCGCCAGGCCGGATGCGCTCGTCATGCATCCGGGCCCGATGAATCGCGGCATCGAGATCGACTCGAATGTCGCCGACGGCGTCCAGTCGGTGATCCGCGAGCAGGTCGAGATGGGCGTGGCGGTACGCATGGCGGTGCTCGATGCGCTCGCCCGCAACCTGCCGGGGGGCCAGAACGCATGATGGCGCCTTCAGCGAAACATTCGGCCGGGCGCAAGGCCTATCTTAACCTGCATCTCGTCGATCCGGCGCAAGGCCTTGACGAAAAAGGCGGATTGCTGATCGAGGATGGCTGGATCCTGGCCGCGGGTCCGAAAGTCACCGCACATTCGGCAGGGTCCGGCACGGCGACCTTCGACGGCAAGGGCCTGCTCCTGATACCCGGCCTCATCGATATGCGCGTCTTTACCGGCGAGCCCGGCAATGAATATCGCGAGACGCTGGCGACCGCGTCCGAGGCGGCGGCGGCCGGCGGCATCACTACCATGATCGTGATGCCCAACACCAACCCGGTCGTCGACGATGCCGCGATCGTGGACTTCATCCTGAGGCGGGCGCGCGACACCGCCATCGTGCGGGTAGCGCCCATGGCCGCGCTCACCAAGGGCCTTGGCGGCGAATTCATGACCGAGATCGGCACCTTGCAGGAAGCCGGGGCCGTCGCGGTGACCGACGGCAACAAGGCCGTCGCCAATGCCAGGCTGTTCCGCCGGGCGCTCGCCTATGCCAAGGACTTCGACATGCTGGTCGTCCAGCACGCCGAGGAGCCGACCCTGGCCAGCGGGGTCATGAACGCGAGCGAGACGGCGAGCCGGCTCGGGCTTGCCGGCATCCCCGCGGTGTCGGAAGTGATCATGATCGAGCGCGACCTGCGCCTCGTCGAGCTGACCGGAGCCCGCTATCACGTGGCGCAGGTTTCGGCGCGCCAGTCGGTCGACGTCGTCCGCGCGGCCAAGGCGCGAGGACTTCCCGTGACCTGCGGCGTGTCGGTCAATCATCTCGTGCTCAACGAGAACGACATCGGCGCCTATCGGACCTTCTTCAAGCTGTCGCCGCCCTTGCGCGCGGAGGACGACCGGCGGGCCCTCGTCGAGGGGGTCAGGGACGGCACGATCGACGTGATCGTCTCGAGCCATGATCCGCAGAGCGCCGACACCAAGCGCCTGCCCTTCGCCGAGGCCGAATTCGGCGCCATCGGCCTCGAGACGCTGTTCTCCGCGAGCCTCGGCCTGCATCACAACGAGGGCATTTCCCTGCCTCGCCTCATCGATGCGCTTTCCGCCCAGCCGGCGCGGATCCTCGGACTCGAGGCCGGCCGCCTGGCGCCGGGTGCTCCGGCCGATTTCGTCCTGGCCGACATCCAGACGAGTTGGACCGTCGAAGATCATATCCTGCGCTCGCGGTCGAAGAACTCGCCCTTCGAGCACCGCACCCTCGAAGGCCGCGTGCTCGAAACGGTCGTTGCGGGACGCACCGTCTATGCGTACGATCCCGCCCGATAGGGGGGAGGATCCGATGCTCGACTTCGCGGCGGTCACGCCATTGATGACGATCCTTGCCGTCGTCCTGGGCTATCTTTCAGGATCCATTCCCTTCGGCTTGCTGTTCACCCGCTGGGCCGGGCTTGGCGATGTCCGCTCGATCGGCTCCGGCAATATCGGCGCCACCAATGTGCTGCGCACCGGCAACAGGAAGATCGCGGCCCTGACGCTCCTCGCCGATGCGGTGAAGGGAACGGTCCCGATTCTCGTCATGAGGGCGCTGGGCGGCGAGACGGCCGGCCTCGTCGCCGGGCTCGCCGCCTTCGCCGGCCATCTCTTCCCCGTCTGGCTCGGCTTCAGGGGCGGCAAGGGTGTGGCGACCAATATCGGCATCCTGTTCGGGCTCTATTGGCCGCTCGGTCTCATCTTCCTCGCCGTGTGGCTCGCCATCGCTTTCCTCTTCCGCATCTCTTCCCTCTCGGCCCTGACCGCCTCGGCTCTCAGCCCGCTTTGCGCCTGGCTTCTCGGCAAGCCGTCCTTCGTTCTGCCGCTGGTGATCATCGGCGCTCTCATCTGGGTCATGCATCGCGCCAACATCGCGCGCCTCGTCAAAGGCGAGGAAGCGAAGATCAAGCTCGGCTCCCATGCATGAGCGGGCGCGTCCTGGCCGATGACGAGCGCCTGGATTGGCTGCGGCTGATCCGCAGCGAGAATGTCGGACCCGCCCTTTTCGACCAGCTCCTGGAGAAATTCGGCACTGCCGGCGAAGCGCTCGAGGCCCTGCCCGAGCTCTCGCGCCAGGGCGGACTCCGCCGGCCGTTCAGGATCTGCGGCCGGGCACAGGCCGAAGCCGAGATCGCCGCGGCAAATTCCGTCGGCGCGCGCTTTGTCGGCAAAAGCGAGCCCGACTATCCGGTCCTGCTGCGCCATATCGACAGTGCACCGCCATTGATCTGCCTCAAGGGAAGGAGCGACCTGGCGCGGCGCGAGGCCATCGCCATCGTCGGCTCGCGCAATGCCTCGGCCAATGGCAGGCGGCTTGCCCGGATGTTCGCTTCCGAGCTTGCCGAGGCGGGCTATGCGATCGTTTCGGGCCTGGCGCGCGGCATCGACACCGCCGCTCACGAAGCGGCGCTCCCGCGGGGCACCGTGGCCGTCATCGCCAACGGGATCGACGTCGTCTACCCGCCCGAGAATGCGGGCTTGCAGGACGCGGTCGGGCAGGATGGGCTCCTGATATCGGAAATGCCGCCAGGCGCGGCCCCGCGGGAGACGTCTTTTCCGCGCCGCAACCGCATCATTTCCGGCATGAGCCGGGCCGTGATCATCGTCGAGGCGGCCCTGCGCTCGGGTTCGCTCATCACAGCGCGTCTCGCCAACGAACAGGGCCGCGAGGTGTTCGCCGTGCCGGGCTCGCCCTTCGATCCGCGGGCCGTGGGCACGAACCGCCTCATCAGCGACGGCGCCCATCTGCTGACCCGCAGCCGGGAGGTGCTCGATGCGCTTCTCCCTCTCAAGGAGCAGCACGCGCCGCAACCTCCGGAAACGTCATTCATAAGGACGCCGGCGGCGATGGAGATCGACCCGCCCGTGCGCCAGGCCGTCCTGGCCCTGCTCGGCCCGGCCCCCACCGACATCGACGACATCATCCGCGAAAGCGGCGTGCCCGCGCAGATGGTCCTGGGGATGCTCCTGGAACTGGAGCTCGCCGGCAGGCTTGTCCGGCATGGGCGCCAGCTCGTCTCTCTCGTCTGATGTCCGGAACATCGGGGAAACTCCGGGCACGAACACAAGATCTTGATTTGTGGCGCCAGCCACATGCCAGGTGAATGTTACTTATAGTTGCATATTGATCGCTTAAGGTGTGATTCAAGGTAAGTTTTGGACGCCCTGCTTCCTTGAGCGACTTGCGAGCCCGAATTGATCCCTATATGAGGCCCGTCCTAGTTTCAGAACCCGAGATAAATGACCGTCGTCGTCGTCGAATCGCCCGCAAAGGCCAAAACGATCAACAAGTATCTGGGCAAGGACTATATCGTCCTCGCCTCCTACGGCCATGTGCGCGACCTGCCGCCCAAGGACGGGTCGGTGCGCCCCGACGAGGACTTCGCCATGTCCTGGGAAGTGGACGGCAAGTCGGCCAAGCGGATGTCCGACATCGCCGCCGCCCTCAAGGACAGCAACCGGCTGATCCTGGCGACCGACCCCGACCGGGAGGGTGAAGCGATCTCCTGGCATGTCCTGGAAATCCTCAGGAAGAAGGGCGTGCTCAAAGGCAAGGAAATCGACCGGGTCGTCTTCAACGCCATCACCAAGCAATCGGTGCTCGATGCGATGAAGCACCCGCGGCAGGTCGATCCGGCGCTGGTCGACGCCTATCTCGCCCGCCGCGCGCTCGACTACCTCGTCGGCTTCACCTTGTCCCCCGTCCTCTGGCGCAAGCTGCCGGGCGCGCGCTCGGCGGGACGCGTACAGTCGGTGGCTCTGCGCATCATCTGCGATCGTGAACTCGAGATCGAAGCCTTCAGGGCGCAGGAATACTGGACGATCGATGCGAGCTTCACCTCGCCCAGGGGCGATCTCTTCTCCGCCCGCCTCAACGCCGTCGACGGCAAGCGCCTCGGCAAGCTCGATATCGCGAACGAGGCGCAGGCCAAAGCCGTCGTGGCTGCCCTCGATGGTGCGCGATTCGCCGTGGACGCGGTCGAGTCCAAGCCGGTCAAGCGTCACCCCTATCCGCCTTTCCGCACCGCCACCCTTCAGCAGGAGGCCTCGCGCAAGCTTGGCTTCTCCTCGGCCAAGACCATGCAGATCGCCCAGCGGCTCTATGAGGGCGTCAATATCGGCGGCGAGGCGACCGGTCTCATTACTTATATGCGCACCGACGGCGTCGATCTCGCCGGCGAGGCGATCGCGGCCACCCGCAACGCCATCCTGAAGCGTTTCGGCGAGCCCTATCTGCCGTCCGTGCCGCGCAAATACACCACCAAGGCCAAGAATGCGCAGGAAGCGCATGAGGCGATCCGGCCGACCGACCTTTTCCGCTTCCCGGAGAACATCCGCCGCCATCTCGATGCCGATCAGCAGGCCCTCTATGAGCTCATCTGGAAGCGCACCATCGCAAGCCAGATGGAGAGTGCCGAGATCGAGCGAACCACCGCCGATCTCGGCGCCAGGGGCGGCGACGGCAAGACCTACGCCTTCCGCGCCACCGGCTCCGTCGTCAAGTTCGACGGCTTCCTCAAGCTCTATCAGGAAGGGCTGGACGACGAGGAGGACGAGGATGCGAGACGCCTGCCGGCCCTGGCGCGCGGCGACGGCGTCGGCGTCCAGACGATTCTCCCCGAACAGCACTTCACCGAGCCGCCGCCGCGCTATTCCGAAGCCACCCTCATCAAGAAGCTCGAGGAGCTCGGCATCGGCAGGCCTTCGACCTATACGGCGATCTTCTCGACCTTGCGCGACCGCGGCTATGTCAGGCTCGACAAGAAACGCCTGATCCCGGAGGACAAGGGCCGGCTCGTCACCGCCTTCCTCGAGGCCTTCTTCAAGCGCTATGTCGAATATGACTTCACCGCCAATCTCGAGGAGCAGCTCGACCGCATCTCCAATGGCGAGATCGACTGGAAGGCGGTGCTGCGCGACTTCTGGCAGGACTTCATCGGCGCCGTGGGCGACATCCAGGACCTGCGCATCACCAATGTGCTCGACGCGCTGAACGAGATCCTGGGGCCGCATGTGTTCCCGGAGCGCGCCGACGGCGCTCCGGCGCGCGCCTGCCCGTCCTGCGCCAACGGGCAATTGTCGCTCAAGATCGGGAAGTTCGGCGCCTTTGTCGGCTGCTCCAACTATCCCGACTGCCGCTATACGCGCCAGATCACGCCCGGCAGCGGCTCTGAAGACGCAGTCCCGGCCGAGGGCATCCTCATCGGCCATGATCCCGAAACCGGTCTTCCCGTCACCCGGCGCGACGGCCGGTTTGGCCCCTATCTGCAATTGGGCGAGGCGAGCGAGGATGAGAAGCCGCGCCGCGCCTCGATCCCGAAAAAGAGCGATCCGGCCGGCATCGATCTCGAGGCCGCGCTGAAGCTCCTGTCGCTGCCGCGCGAGGTCGGGCTGCATCCCGAGACCGGCAAGCCGATCGTCGCCAATTTCGGGCGCTTTGGCCCCTTCATCCTGCATGACGGGGTCTATGCCACCCTCAAGGACCCCGAGGACGTCTATACGATAGGGCTCAACCGTGCCGTCGACCTCATTGCGGAAAAGAAGGAGAAGAGCGCCAACCGCAAGCGTCCCGGCGCCCTCAAGGAGCTCGGCGAGCATCCGGACGGCGGCCCGATCCATGTGATGTCGGGACGCTACGGCCCCTATGTGAAATGGGGCAAGGTGAATGCGACGCTGCCCTCCGACAAGGCCCCGGAAGCGACGACGCTCGCGGAGGCCGTCGCCCTCGTCAATGCCCGCGCCGGCAAAGGCAAGGCCGCAAGCAAGACCAAGGTCAAGGCCGGCAAAGCGGCGAAGCGGGAGACGGCCGGTGAAAAGCCGGCCAAGCCCGCGGCCAGGACAGCCAGGCGGAGCAAGAAGGCGACTGCAAAAGACAAGGTGAGTGCCTGAGACCGTGGCGCGCAAGGCGAATTCAGCCCTCCCCGATCTGCCGACGGCCGACCAGATCCTCGACTTCATAAAGAACAGCCCCGGAAAGGTGGGCAAGCGTGAGATCGCGCGCGCCTTCGCCATCAAGGGCGGCGACCGGATTGCGCTGAAGCGCCTGCTCAAGACCCTCGAGGACGAAGGCAGGCTCAAGCGCGCGGGCCGCGCCATCGGCAGGGGTGGCGAACTGCCTTCGATCGCCGCTCTCGAGATCGTGGCGCGCGACGATGACGGCGAGCTCGTCGCCGAGCCGGCGGAGTGGGATGACGACGCAGCAGGCGCGCGGCCCAAGATCCTCATCGTCGCGCAGCCGGCAAGAGGAACATTGCAAGAGGCCCAGCCCGCGGCGGTGGGCGACCGGGTCCTGGCGAGGATCGAGCCCGACAGGGATCCCAAGATCCCCTATCGCGGGCGCATCATCCGCAAGCTCACCTCGCGCAGCACGCGGGTCCTCGGCATATTCCGCCATGCCAGAGGCCAGGAGGCGCGCATCGTGCCGATCGACAAGAAGGCGCGCGGCGACCTCAAGGTGCAGCCCGGCCATGAGGGCGGCGCCAGGTCCGGCGAGCTCGTTGCGGTGGAGGTGATGCGCGGACGCGGCCTGGGGCTCGCCACCGCCCGGGTGAAGGAGCGGCTCGGCGACATCACCGATCAGCGCAACATATCGCTCATCGCCATCGAGCATCACGGCATCCCCTCTGAATTCCCGGCGCGGGCGCTTGCCGAGGCGGAGGCGCTCAAGCCCTTCTCGCCGGCGAACCGCTTCGATCTCAGAGACTACCCGCTGATCACCATCGACCCGCCGGACGCCCGCGACCACGACGACGCGGTGTGGGCCGAGCCCGACGACGATCCCCGGAATGAAGGCGGCGTCAAGGTGCTGGTCGCCATCGCCGACGTCGCCGCCTATGTGCGTCCGGGCAGCGCGCTCGACCGTGAGGCGCGCATTCGCGGCAACTCGGTGTATTTTCCCGACCGCGTGGTGCCGATGCTGCCGGAGCGGATTTCCAACGATCTCTGCTCGCTGCGCGAAGGCGAGGACCGGCCGTGCCTTGCCTGCTTCATGACCTTCGACCGCCACGGCACCAAGCGGAAGCATCATTTCGTCCGCGCCGTCATGCGCTCGGCCGCCAGACTCTCCTATCAGCAGGCGCAGGCGGCGATCGATGGCAGGCCCGACGACCGGACCGGTCCGCTGCTCGAGCCCGTGCTCGAGCCGCTTTGGCGCGCCTATCGCGTGGCGCTGAAAAGCCGCAACAAGCGCGAGCCGCTCGAGCTCGATCTGCCCGAGCGCAAGCTGATCCTCGACGCGCACGGCCTCATCGAGCGGGTCGTCACGCCCGACCGGCTCGATGCGCACAAGCTCATCGAGGAATTCATGATCCAGGCCAATGTGGCGGCAGCCGAGATCCTCGAGGCGCGCAAGGTGCCCCTGCTCTATCGCGTGCATGCGGAACCTGCGCCGGAAAAGATCAAGAGCCTGGCCGAGTTCCTGAAAACCGTGAACATCAACCTTGCCAAGGGCCAGCACATGCAGCCCCGCCAGTTCAACCAGATTCTCAAGCAGGTCGAGGGCAAGGACTATCAGCATGTCGTGAACGAAGTGGTGCTGCGAAGCCAGGCACAGGCGGTCTACGATACCGAGAATATCGGGCATTTCGGCCTGAGCTTGCGGCACTATGCGCATTTCACCTCGCCGATCCGGCGCTATGCTGACCTGATCGTGCACCGCGCACTCATCACCGCTCTCGACCTCGGGCCCGACGGGCTTTCGCCCGAGGATATCGCGCGCATGAGCGACACTGCCGAGCTCGTTTCCGGCGCCGAAAGACGCGCCATGGCGGCGGAACGCGAGACGGCCGACCGGCTCATTGCAAGTCATCTCGCGTCGCAGATCGGCGCCAGCTTCCAGGGCCGGATCGGCGGCGTGGTCGCGGCCGGCCTCTTCGTCACGCTCAACGACACGGGAGCCGACGGGTTCATCCCGGCCGGCACGCTGGGCTCGGATTATTTCGTCTATGACGAGACCCGGCGCGCGCTGATCGGCGAGCGCACCGGCGAGACGTTCCAGCTCGGCGATCCGGTCGAGGTCCGCCTCGTCGAAGCGGCGCCCGTCTCGGGCGGCCTGCGTTTCGAGATGCTGAGCGGCGGCCGCAAGGGCAAGCCGGTGTCGCGCCGGTCGATGCGCGGCCGCGTCAGGGCCCGCGGCGGCCGGCGATGAGCGGACACGATCCCGAGCTTTCGACGTCACGGCATTTTCCCGTGACGCAAAAGCCGCGCGATGCCGCGACGCTGATCATCGTCCGGCACGATGACGCGTCTCCCAGGGTCCTGCTCGGCCAGAGGCATGACAGCCATGCCTTCATGCCCAGCAAATTCGTCTTTCCGGGAGGACGGCTGGATACCGGCGACATGCGGACCAAGGTCGGCCTCGACCTGCATCCGGCGGTGCATGAAAAACTGCTGCGGCGCATGCGCGGGCGGGCCAGTCCGGGCCGCGCCCGCGGGCTCGCGGTCGCGGCCATAAGGGAAACCTATGAGGAGACCGGGCTGTTCCTTGGAGACCTTCCCTGCGCGTTCGCCGATGAGGACTGGACCGATGTCCTTGCCGCGGCCCGGCTCGATCTTTCGGGCCTGCGCTACTTCGCGCGCGCCATAACGCCGCCCGGGCGCACGCGCCGCTTCGACTCGCGCTTCTTCGTGGCCAATGCGCGCCATATCGGCAACCTCGACAACCCCCGGCACCCGGGTTCTGGCGAGCTCCTTACGCCGCACTGGTTCAATTTTGCCGAGGCCCTGGAGCTCGACTTGCCGACCATCACGCGCGATATCCTGAAGCGCCTTCAGCCCCTGATGGAGAAGCAGGAGGAGCTCGGGCCGGACCAGCCCGTCTCCTTCCAATACTTCAGAGGCAAGAGCTGGCGCGAGGAGACGCTCTGACTATTCGACCACGACCGTGGCGCCGACCTCGACCCGGTCGAAGAGGTCGATCACTTCCTCGTTCAGGAGCCTGATGCAGCCCGAGGAGACCGCACGGCCGATGCTCCAGGGCTGGTTGGTGCCATGGATGCGGTACAGCGTCGATCCGATATAGAGGGCGCGGGCGCCCAGCGGATTTTCGGGACCGCCCACCATGTGCGCCGGGATATAGTTGCCACGCTCCGCCTCACGCTCGATCATCTCCCTCGGCGGACGCCAGTCCGGCCATTTCGCCTTTCGGGTGATCCTGTCGGTGCCCGACCAGGTGAAACCCTCGCGCCCGACACCGATGCCATATCGGATGGCGCGGCCGCCGGGCAGGACATAATAGAGCTTGCGTTCGGCGGTGCGGATGACGATGGAGCCCGGCGCCATCATGGTGCTGAACTCGACGAATTCCTTGCCCCTGTAGCGCGAGCGGCGCATCCGCGGCTGCTCGGCGCTCATCCCGCCGATGATCTCGAACGTATCGGCGGAGAAGGTGATCGGTTCGGCTTTGCCCGAGGCCGCCAGCAATGTGAGGACGGCCAGTCCCGCCAGGGGTGAGAGAAGACGCATGTACATACTCATTGTCGCCGATGCCGGCGCGCCCGGAAGCATGCCGGGGAGTGGTTAAGACTCCCTTTCGGCCGCCTCGCCCAGGACCGCACCGCCGCGCGCGAATCCCGACAAGAGACGCCGCATCGTCCGGGCGCTCAGGCGCGTGACCGGATGGCGCCAGCCGGGGGCTATTTCGGACAGGGGCGTCAGCACGAAATCGCGCTCGGCGATGCCCGGATGCGGCAGCATGAGCCGGCCGCGGCGAACAAGCCCGTGATAGTCGAGAAGATCGAGATCGAGCGTGCGCGGCCCCCAGCGCAGGCGGCGGCGGCGGCCGGCGCGGCGCTCGATGTCGTGCAAGTGATGCATCAGCGTCTCGGCCGGCATCGCGGTCGCGATCCGGGCTGCCGCATTGACGAAGCTCGGCTGGTTCACCTTGCCGAAGGGCGCCGTCTCCACCAGGCGCGACGCAGCGATGAGCCGCGTGCCGCCGGCATCGAGCTCGCGCAGCGCGCGCAGCACCGTCTCGCGCGGGGTGCCCCACGGACCGGAAACATTGCTGCCGAGGCCCACCAGGATCATATTTGACCTTGAGCTTGCGTCTGCAAGGGACTATCAAAGCACTGTTTCAAATAGGAGATTTCGATCATGAATTTTTACCAGGACGAACGCTTGGCGCTTTTTATCGACGGTGCAAATCTTTACGCAACAGCAAAATCGCTGGGCTTCGACATCGACTACCGGAGACTCCTGAGCTTCTTTCGCAAGCGCTCCAGGCTCATCCGCGCCATCTATTACACCGCGCTCATGGAAGATGCCGAATATTCGCCGATCCGGCCCCTCATCGACTGGCTCGACTACAATGGGTACCGCGTGGTGACCAAGCCCGCCAAGGAATTCACCGACTCGCTCGGGCGCCGCAAGGTGAAGGGCAATATGGACATCGAGCTTGCCATCGACGTCATGCAGCTCGCCGAGAATCTCGATCACGTCGTCCTGTTCTCGGGCGACGGCGATTTCCGCTCGCTGGTCCAGGCGGTCCAGGCGAAAGGCAAGCGAACCAGCGTCGTCTCCACGCTCACCACGCGCCCGCCCATGGTGGCGGACGAATTGCGCCGGCAGACCGACCAGTTCATCGATCTCGCCGATCTTCGCGACGAGATCGGACGCGAACCGAGCGAGCGTATCGAGCGGGCGCGCGAGCGGTCGGCGCCGCAGCAGGCCGCCGGATCGTTCGAGGATTTCGCCGACATCTGAGCGCGAGATTGGTCCCTTCCCCCGATTGTCCGCTCTGTCCGCGGCTCGCCGCCTTCCGCGATACCCAGCGGGCCGCGCATGACGGGTGGTTCAATGCGCCGGTCCCGTCCTTCGGCAACGCTGATGCGCGGCTTCTTGTCGTCGGCCTCGCTCCGGGCCTGCGCGGCGCCAACCGCACCGGCCGGCCGTTCACCGGCGACTATGCCGGCGACCTCCTCTATGCGACGCTGCAGCGCTTCGGCTTCGCCAAGGGGGTCTATCGCGCCGATCCTCACGACGGCCTCACGCTCGTCGACTGCATGATCACCAACGCGGTGCGTTGCGTGCCGCCCGAGAACAAGCCGCTGCCCGTCGAGATCAGGACCTGCAACATCTTTCTGAGCGATCAGATCGCAAGCCTGCGGAATCTCTCGGTCATCGTGGCGCTCGGACGCATCGCCCACGATGCGGTGCTGACGGCGCTCGGCGAAAGGAAATCGCGTCATGTCTTCGGCCATGGCGCGCAGCATGCGGTCGGCACGGTCAGGTTCTTCGACAGCTATCACTGCTCGCGCTACAACACCAACACCGGCGTGCTCACGACCGAGATGTTCGAGGCGGTCTTCGCGAAGGTACGGGCGGCGCTTCCCTGACGCCGGCGTGGTCTCACCCCTTGTCGCGCAGAAGCCGCGCCTTCTCGCGGTCCCATGAGCGCTCCTTGATCTTGTCGCGCTTGTCGTGGAGCTTCCTGCCGCGCGCCAGAGCGATGCCGACCTTGGCCCGGCCCCGGGCGTTGAAATAGACGCGCAGCGGCACGATGGTGAGGCCTTCCCGCAGCACGCCGCCCGACAGCTTGTCGATCTCGCGCGCATGAAGGAGGAGGCGGCGCGGCCGCTTGGTCTCATGATTGAAGCGGTTGGCCTCGCGGTATTCCGGAATATATGCATTGACCAGGAAGAGCTCGCCGTCCCTCACCGCGGCATAGGATTCGGCGATATTCGCCTTGCCGGAGCGCAGCGACTTGACTTCCGGGCCTTTCAGCTCGATGCCGGCCTCGTAGGTGTCGATGATCTCATAGTCGAAACGGGCGCGCCGGTTGTCGGCGACAACCTTTACGCCGTCCTCCTTGCGCGAGGACTTCGTTCCGCCGCTCTTGGACGACATGGTTTCCTCAGTTCAGCAGCCCGGCATGCACCATCGCGGCGCGCACCTGCTTCTTGCAGGCTTCCGAGGGCTCGACGAGCGGCAGCCTGATGTCGGCCCGGCAATGGCCGAGGAGGCTCACCGCATATTTGACCGGCGCCGGGGACGTCTCGACGAAGAGCGCGGTGTGAAGCGGCATCAGCCGGTCCTGCAGCTTGAGAGCCGTGCGGAAATCGCCCGCAAGCGTCGCGTTCTGGAATTCGGCGCACAAACGCGGCGCCACGTTCGCCGTCACCGAAATGCAGCCGACGCCCCCATGGGCGTTGAAGCCGAGAGCGGTACCGTCCTCACCCGAAAGCTGGGTGAAATCCTCCCCCGAGATCTCGCGCTGGCGCGACGGGCGGGTCAGATCGGCGCTGGCATCCTTCGTGCCGATGATATTGGCGTGATCCTTGGCGAGGCGGGCCAGGGTTTCGACCGATATATTCGCAACGGTCCGGCCCGGAACATTGTAGACCAGTATGGGAATGTCGACCGCCCTGGCGATGGCGCTGAAATGCGCATAGATCCCCTCCTGCGTCGGCTTGTTGTAGTAAGGCACGACGATCAGGGCGGCATCCGCCTTGGCCTTCTTGGCATGAAGCGTGTATTCGATGGCTTCGTTGGTATTGTTGGAACCCGTGCCGGCAATAACGGGAACCCGGCCGGCCGCCACCTCGATGGTGATCTCGATCACGCGCTTGTGTTCTTCCGGGCTGACGGTCGGCGATTCACCGGTCGTGCCGACCGGAACCAGCCCATGGCTGCCCTCTTTGATCTGCCAATTCACGAATTTACGGAAGGCGTCCTCATCGACGCGCCCGTCCCTTATCGGCGTGATCAAAGCAGGAAAAGAACCCTTGAGCTGCACGGTCTTGTCTCCGGTAAGAACTTGGCAACCATGGGCTGGCTACAGTTCGAGCGCTCCGCGCAAGCCCATGGTTGCGCGAAACATTAGACGCTCGCCTTGAGACCGGCAAGCAGAGTAAAAGGGCCGATCGGCCGGCCACAGGACGGTCGCATTTGGTTCCTAGGGGTTGAGGCCGACAGGGCTACTGGCAGGGATATAGTTGATGATTCGGGGATTTTCGGCGGGGTTGCTTCTTGGTGCGTTGGTCGGATCGACGGCGCTCACCGTGACCTTGCCCCTGAGCCAGCCGGTGCTGGCGGCGCCGAAAGTGAGCCGCAGCGCGGTCGCGGCCGCCGATGCCGCCTTCAAAGGGAACTATGCCGACGCCGGCGCCCTCGCAGAGCGTTCGGGCGATCCCGCAGCGATGAAGCTGGTCGAGCTCATCTATCTGCGTCACCATTGGAAGGATGCCGGCTATCGGCGGATCATGGCGTTCCTCGACGCCGCGCCGAAATGGCCGCTCTCGGAGACACTGCTGAAGCGTGCCGAGCAAAGCCTCTATACGGAGCGGGCGTCGCCTGAGGTCGTCCTGGCGCATTTCGACAAGCGCAAGCCCTTGACTATGGAAGGCACTCTTGCCCTGGCGCGCGCCCAGCTCGCCGGCGGCAATGCCGACGCTGCCCGCCGCTCGGTCAGGCGCGTCTGGCTCAACGAGACGCTCGATCCGGCGATGGAGCGCCAGATCGACAATGAGTTCGGATCGCTGATCACGAGCGACGACCGCAAGGCCCGCATGTGGCGCCTGGTCTACAAGCAGGAAACCAATGCCGCGATCCGGATGTCGAAATCGCTGCCGAGCGAGTATCAGTCGGCGGCCAAAGTCGCCCAGGCCCTGATCAGGGGCGTGGGCGGCGCCGAGAAGCAGTACCGGTCGCTTTCCGGCGCGATGAAGAAACAGCTCGCCATCCGCTATGCCCTGGCCCGCTACTACCGCAAGACCGACAAGCCGACGAAAGCCGCACAGATCCTGATCGACATACCGGCCGATCATGCGGCCATCGGCGACGGCGAGGCCTGGTGGGTCGAGCGCCGCCTCGTCGCGCGCATGCTGCTCGACCCGCGCAAGCCCGGCGCCGCGAAGACGGCCTATCAGCTCGCCCGCGCGCATGGCTTCTCGGACGGCGAATTCCTCGTCGAAGGCGAATTCCTCGCCGGCTGGGTGGCATTGCGCTTCCTCAAGGACGAGAAAACCGCTCTCAAGCATTTCAGCAGGCTGCAGGCAGGTGCCGTCACGCGCACCGACGGCGCCCGTGCGGCCTACTGGATCGGCCGCTCCTATGCGGCGCTCGGCGACAAGGCCAACGCCAAGGCGGCTTATCGCGATGCCGCCCAGGTGCCGACGGTCTTCTACGGTCAGCTCGCCCGGGAAGAGCTGGGCCTGGCGGGGCAGCCCATCTCCATCACCGGCGGAAAGCCCTCGGCGGCGGCACAAGCGCGTGTCGACGACGACGAGGTCATGCGGGCCTTCCAGATGGTGGCCGAGACCGACCGCAGCCGCGAACTCAACATGTTCCTGTGGGCGCTGTCGCGCCGCTTCAAGACGAGCGACGAGATGAGCGCCGTCGCCCGCAACCTGTCGGCGGCGGGCGGTCCCGCAACGGCGGTGAGGTTTGCCAAGCTCGCCGGACAGCGGGGCCTCGATATCGACTACTGGGGCTATCCGATCAAGGCGCTGCCCGACTGGCGGCAGATCGGCCCGCCGGTCGAGCGCGCCCTCGTCTATGGCCTGTCGCGCCAGGAAAGCGAATTCGACCCCAAGGCCGGCAGCCGCGTCGGCGCGCAGGGCCTCATGCAGCTGATGCCGGGGACCGCCAAGATGGTGGCCAAGCAATTCGGCCTGCCCTATGTCAGGGCGAAGCTGACCAGCGATCCGGCCTACAATGTGAAGCTGGGCGCGGCGCATCTCGGCGATCTCATCGACGAGTTCGGCGGTTCCTATATCCTTACCCTCGCCGCATACAATGCCGGTCCGCGACGCTCGCGCGAATGGGTCGAGGCCCATGGCGATCCGCGCTCCGGCCATGTCGATCCGATCGACTGGGTCGAGATGATCCCCTTCACCGAGACGCGCAACTATGTGCAGAAGGTGATGCAGAACCTGCACGTCTATCGCTCGCGCATGGCGCCAAAGACCATGCATGCGATGACGGCCGACCTGCGACGCGGATCGCCGGGAGCGATTGCGCTCGCCAATTCGACCGAGCCCGGCTCGGGCGATTGCTCAGGCTCCAACATCGTCGAACTGATCACCGGCTGCGACTGAGGCATGGGAGCGTCGGTCTCCCATCGCGACGTCCATTTCACCTCCTCGGACGGCCTGGCGCTCTATGGACGCGATTATCCAGCGAGCGGCGACGGCACGCCTGTCCTCTGTCTCGCCGGCCTCACGCGCTCCTCACGGGATTTCGAGCCGCTGGCGCAATGGCTGGGCGGCAGACGCCGTATCGTCACCCTGGATTACCGCGGACGCGGACGATCCGCTCATGCGGACGATCCATCGACCTATCGCCCCGACATCGAGCTTGCCGATGCGTTGCGGCTTCTCGACCGGCTCGGCATCGAGCGCGTCAATGTCATCGGAACCTCGCGGGGCGGCATCATTGCGATGATCATGGCTGCGCAATATCCGCAGCGGCTGAAGGGCGTCCTGTTGAACGACGTCGGTCCGGTCATCGAAAGAGCTTCCCTCCTGCGCATCCGCAGCTATCTCGGCAAGGCGGCGGCATACGAAACCTGGGATGATGCCGTCATCGCGCTGAGAGACCGCAATCCCGGTTTTGAAAAACTCAGCGACGCTGAATGGCTGAGCTTCGCCCGTCGCACCTTCATCGAGAAGGACGGCCGGATCTCGCACGACTATGACCTTCGTCTGGCCCGGACGTTCCCGACGGACGAAGAGATCGCAAAGGCGGACTCCCCGGACCTGTGGCCGCTTTTCGATGCCTTGCGCGCCTTCCCGGCGACGGTGCTCAGGGCGGAGAATTCCGACCTGCTGAGCGCCGGGACCGTCGCCCGGATGAAGAAGCGCCATCCGCGCCTGGCCGCCCGGACGATCAGGGATCGCGGGCATGTTCCGTTCCTCGACGAGCCGGCTGCCCGATCGGCGATCACGGCCTGGCTGGACATCGTCTAGTTCTTGCGCGTCCGCGCGCCCGCATCGGACTCACCCTTCCTGTTCCGCGAGCCGCCGGTGCCGTAGAGCTCATGGAACTCCTCCTCCTTGCCTTCGGCCAGAAGCTTTGCCTGTCTCGTCCATTCCTCGCGGTGGATGCGACCATTGAACCTCAGATGATCGTCGACCCAGGCGATCTCCTCCTCGGTCCAGGCGGCGATCTGGTCGAAATGGAAGAAGCCGAGCCCGTGCAAGGTCTTCTCGTTCTTGGGTCCGATGCCACTGATGCGCTGAAGATTGTCGGGCCGGCCCTCCCTTGCCGCGGGAATGCCTTGCGGGCGGGCCGGCATGGCCGCAGCAGGAGCAGCATCCTCCTGTGTCGCGAGAGCGAGGCCCGCGGCCTCGACGGTTTCCGCCCCCGGGCTTCGCGGAGGTTCATCCAGCCCGGGTGACGGCGAAGCGCGCGTGGCCGCTGCGGTTCGCTCGCCGCCGAACAGCCGGTGCAGGAGGCAGCCGGTGATGCAGCCGACAAAGAAGGCCAGGAGCGCCCACAAGGCGAGTTCGAGAACGAGATGTGACATGGTTTTCCCTTTCCGCCGCTAAATCGTGATCGCTCAGATCAGCGCCGCATGTCTCGCGAGCAGGTCGTCCAGCCGGCGATGATGCCAAGGCCCAGCGCCACCAGGAGCCAGAGCCAGTTCTCCTTCGCCAGAAACAACGTGTCGTGAAAATTCCAGAAATCGACCATGGCCGGTCCCTTCTATCTTACGATCTTGATCTCGATGCGCCGGTTGAGCATGCGTCCTGCGTCCGTTCCATTGTCGCCGATGGGAACGGTCTCGCCATAGCCGACCGCGGAGAGGCGGCTCGAGGCGACTCCCGCCGCGGCGAGCGCATGCGCGACGGCGACGGCCCGCCGCTCGCTCAGCGCCTGATTGTAGGCCTCCGATCCGATATTGTCCGTATGGCCGCCGACTTCGAGCTTTTCCGCCGGACAGTTCGCCGCTATCGCCGCCAGATCCTCGATGATGGCGGCGGCGGCCGGCGTCACCGCCGACTTGTCGCGGTCGAAATGAAGCGGGCGATCCCGCAAGGTTTGCCCGAGGCCGGTCGCGCAATCACCGGGAGGCGTCGGCGGCGGTTCTGTTGGTGGGGGCGGTTCCGGAGGCGGCGTCGTGACCGGCGGCTCCGTCGGCGGTGGCTCCGTTGTCGGCGGCTCCGTTGTCGGCGGCTCCGTAGGCGGTGGTGTCGTGACCGGCGGCTCGGGCGGTGGTGGTGTCGTTGTCGGCGGTTCCGTTGTCGGCGGCTCCGTCGGCGGCGGCTCGGTCGGCGGCGTTTCCGTCGCCGCTTCCTTCACGAGGATTTCAAACCGCGTTTGATCGGCAGCGGAGCGGCCCCTTTTGTCGGTGGCGACAGCACCCACATCGTAGCTTCCGGGCTGCAGCCTGTCGGCGACATCCAGGGACCAGTTGCCTTGGCCGTCGGACTTGAGACCGGCATCCTGCCCGAGTGTCGCCGTGCCGTTGTTGAACGTGACGGCCAGGCTCGTGGCATCGCCCTCGGGCCAGGTGCCGGAGACCGCGGAGGGACTCTCCACTCCCGCATAGAGCTTGACGGTCGGGGCCGCCGGCCCCGCTGCGTCGACGACGAGTTCGTCCCTGGTCGTGTCGGTGACGAGCTTGCCGGCGGCATCGACGGTCTCGACGGCGACGTCGTATGTGCCGTCCTTCAATGGCGCGGAGAGCTTCAAGGCCCATTTGCCGGCGGACGAGGTCAGCTCCGCATCGGCGCCGAGACTGTAGCTCGTTCCTGCAAGCGTCACCTTGAGCGACCTGTCCGCGGCTTCAGACCAGGTACCGGTGACGGTCGGACGAGCAACCGTCGCCTCCTGCACCGTCACGGTCGGCGCCGCCATGTCGCCGGCCGGCGGCGCCGGCGGCGGTTCGTCCGCGGCGATGACAAGCTCATCCTTGCTCGCATCGGCGGACAGATTGCCGAATGCGTCGACCGCTTCGACGATCACGTCGTAGGTTCCGGCCGGAAGCTTGGCGGGCGGCGTCAGAGACCACGCCCCGCCTTGGGCGGTGAGGGCTCGATCCTGGCCCAGCGTGTAGCTGTGGCCGGCGAGCGTTGCGCGGAGGACCTTGGTGTCGCTCGGCGAGAAGGTGCCGGTGACCGGCAGGGCGGTTCCCTTGTCGACGACGGGCACCGCCGGCGGCGTGGCGTCGATCTCGATCTCGCCCACGGTCGCATCCCTGGCGATGCCGCCTTGCGCATCGGTCACCGTCGCCACCGCATCATAGATGCCGTCCTTGAGCGGTGCCGTGATGTCGAGACGCCAGTTGCCGAGGCCGTCGGAGGTCAGATCGGCGTCGCGGCCGAGCTCGTAGGTCCTGCCGCCGATGGCGACGGCAAGCCTGCTGCCCGGGACTTCGCCCCAGGTTCCCGAGATCAGCGGCGTCGGGTCGTTGCCGGAGTATTTGGCGACGCTCGGGGCGGGCGGCCTGGACGAGATCGTGACGGCCTGAGGCATGTCGAGCCTGGCGACGTTGCCGGCAGGATCGATCGCCTCGACCGTCAGATCGTAGACGCCTTCGGCCAGTGGTTCGGGCAGGGCGAGCGTCCAGGTGCCGGCCTGCGACGTCAGGGATGGGTCCTGGCCCAGCACATGTGTCTTGCCGGCAAGTCCGACCTTGAGCGCCGAGGCATCGCCTTCCGCCCAGGCGCCGGACAGGTTCTGCGGCGAGACCCCGCCGGTGACCGGCGAGAAGACCGGCAAAGGCGGCGCCACCGTGTCGATGGTGAGCGTGCCCGGTGCTGCTGTCTTCGATGTGGCGCCGGCACCATCATCCACCTCGACGGCGATTTCATAGGCCCCATCCTTGAACGGCTCGCCCGGCATGAAGGTCCAGTTTCCGGCGCCGTCAGACTCGACTTCCGGATCCTTGCCCAACGCATAGACGTGGTCGGGCAGGATGACGGACAGCGTCTTGGCATAGCGTTCGGGCCAGGTGCCCTTGACCTCCGGACGGTTGTTGTTGGTCAAAAGCGTTTCGATTGTAGGCGCGGCCAGTACGACCTTGGCTTGTGCAGCGTCCACCCGCCGCACGCCTGGCGTTCCCTCGACGGCCTTGACCGCCTCGTCCATGGCGATACGGCCCGGCGCTGCGCCGGCCAGGACCGCGTCACGACCATTGAAAGCCACCTTGGCCCAATCGGCCTTGACCGCGCTCAGGCTGGCGCCGGCAGCCTCGGTCAGCTTTGCTTCGATGGCCCTGCTGTTGAGCCAGAGGGCCACGAGAAAGGGCAAGCCCGCCATGGGTATTGCCCAAAGAAGCCATCTACGCGGATTGCATCTCATATCCCCTACCCCACCCTTGCCGGCACTTCCTCACGCCGGCCGTCCGGCCATTCTTTGCCCCTGAAATCACAGGGCTTTCCTGCTTGTTCCACCGTAGCCTGTCAGGAATTTATGGCACCTGGAGATGGCCAAAACAACGGATTTCCAAACCTTGCGTCCGTAGCGGCACCTGTTGCAAGTTTGCCGCAGTTTCGGCTTCTTCGGACAGCTGCCTTGTTCCCGACGCAAGGCGCTGATAGATGGCTGGAAAAGGCTGGAATTTCCGTCGAGGCGAGACTCCTGTTGTCTACCCCCAAGCACAAATCGATTGTGGCGCTGCCCCTCCTTGTCCTTCTTGCGGCCTGCAGCGGCAACCAGAATGCTCTGGAGGACCGGGTCATCAATGTCGAATCGGGCGCCATTCCGACCGCCGCGGCGCCGTCGCCGGACATGTCGAACCTTCTCCGGCGGACGAGCCCCAGCTACGTTACGATCACCATAGCCGAAGCCCGCCGCACGGGACGGCCCGGCGACGGCGATGCCGGCCAGGCCGTGACGTCCGGCAGCGGCTTCATCGTGGACGATTCCGGCCATGTCCTCACCGCCGGGCATGTCGCCGTCAAACAGGGCTACAGCGTCACCGCGCGCGCCGCCGATGGACGCCTTTATGCCGGCAAAGTCATCGCCATACGGCCCACCAACGATATGGCGCTGATCTCGGTGCGAGGTCTCAGCGGCAAGCCGGTCGAGCCGGCCGCCACGCCCTGCATGCCGCGCGGAGCCCAGGTCTTCTCGCTTGGCAAGCCGCATGCCCAGGGCGATACCGCGCGGCTCGGCCAGGTGGAATCGATGAGCTTCGGCCGCGCCGTCCGCTACAACGGCTTCGGCTACCCCGATGCCATGGTGCTCAGGATGAACACCAAGAAAGGCGAATCCGGCGGTCCCGTCTTCAACAGCGAAGGCGAGCTCACGGGCATGGTGGTCAGCACCTTGTCGGACGGCAACGGCCGGCCGCTCAACCTGGCTCATGCGGTGCCGAGCTCGAATCTTGCCGATTTCCTCTGCTCGCAGATCCAGTGCTCGGCACGCTGGCAGGCGCTTGCCGGACAGTCGACGCAAAGCTGCCGCTCATCGAGCTGACGGCAAATTCAAAAAGATAGCCTCTCCTCCTGAGGAGACGGCTCAGGGAATCAGGATCGTGGTGCCGGTGGTGGCGCGACTCTCGAGATCACGATGCGCCTTTCCGGCATCGGCCAGCGCATAGCGCTGGTTGATCGGTATCCTGATCTTGCCGCTCTTGACAATCTCGACCACGTCCTTCGCCGCCTCCGCCAGCTCCCGATCGTCGACCGAATAGCCCATGATCGTCGGCCGGGTCACATAGAGACAGCCTTTCGATGCCAGGAGCCCCAGGTCCAGGGCATTCACGGGTCCCGAAGCGCTGCCGAAGACGACAAGCAACCCGCGTGGCTTAAGACAGTCGAGGGACGACATGTAGGTCGCCTGTCCGACGCCGTCATAGGCGACGGGCACGCCGGCGCCGCCGGTGATCTCTCTCACCCGCTCCGCCACATTCTCGCGGCGATAGTTGATGACATGCGCGCAGCCATGCGCCTTGGCGACCGCGATCTTCTCCTCGGAGCCCACGGTGCCGATCACCTTGACGCCGAGCGCTCTGGCCCATTGCGTGAAGATCACACCGACTCCGCCGGCGGCCGCATGGAAAAGGACGGTCTGGCCGCGCTTGACCTTATAGACGGCGCGCAGCAGCATGCGGACCGTGAGGCCCTTCAGCATCATGCCCGCAGCAGTCTCATCGCTGATGGCCCTGGGCAGCTTGACGGCCCGGCCGGCCGGGATGTTGCGGCGCTCGGCATAGGCGCCGCGCGGGCCCACCCCATAAGCGGCATGATCGCCGGGCTTGAAGCCTTTGACACCGGCGCCCACCGCTTCGACCACGCCGGCGCCCTCCATGCCGATGCCGGCCGGCAAGGGCAAGGGATAGAGCCCGGAGCGATGATAGGTATCGATGTAGTTGAGGCCGACCGCGGTCTGGCGCAGCTGGATCTCGCCGGGACCCGGATCCGGAACATCGATATCGACCAGACGCAGGGCCTCGGGCCCGCCCGTTTCCGTAATCTGTATGGCTTTCGTCATCACCTTCTCACCTTCTCCAAAACCAGCACGGCAGCCTGAAAAATTCCAGTTCGACTTTTTCGCATGCTGCTGCCCTTAGCGCGCATCCCGGCGAAGCGGAATCGCTTCGCCGAAAAGGATTCGCGCCAAATCAATATCTTGGAGCAAGTCCTGATCGCCAAAGTCTTCAACTTTGGCGGGATTTGCTCTAAAGGCAATCCGGACATCGCCGGTGCACCTTCGCCATTCCAACCAAGCAGCAAGAAATGTCAAATCCTTCGAGCGCCGATCGCGCTTTCACCAAGAAAATACCTTCGCGGTCTTGAGCTCAATGTCCCTTCTCGCCAGCAACACGATCAGAGGCATCGAGGCTCCGCCCATCGCCGAGGCGATGAGCTGGATCGGCACGAGCCCGAGCAACCGCGCGCTCATCAATCTCTGCCAGGCGGTGCCGAGCTATCCGCCAGCCGAGGCGCTCGCCGAGGAGGTCGGCCGCCTCGCAAGGCTGCCGGAGACCAGCCTCTATTCCGACATATTGGGCATTCAGGCCCTGCGCGACGCCCTCGCCGAGAGCCTGTCCGCCGATTATCGGGCGCCGGTCGCCGGGCACAACATCGCCATAACGGCGGGCTGCAACCAGGCCTTTGCCGCCACCATGATGGCGCTCGCCGAGGCAGGCGACAACGTCATCCTGCCGGTGCCCTATTACTTCAACCATCATATGTGGCTCGAGACGCTGGGCATCACGCCGCGTTACCTGCCGGCGATCGGGGGCGACAGCCCCATACCATCGGCGGCGGATGCCGCGGACCTCATCGATCAGCGCACGCGCGCCATCGTGCTGTGCAGCCCGAACAATCCGACCGGCGCCATCTATCCGGCCGGGACGATCAGGGACTTCTACAGGCTGGCCGCCGGCCGCGGCCTGGCACTGGTGATCGACGAGACCTACAAGGACTTCCGCGCCGATCCGGATCCGCCGCACGATCTCTTCAGCGAGCCGCGCTGGGGCGACTGCCTCATCCAGCTCTACAGCTTCTCCAAGGTCTTCGCGCTCACCGGCTACCGGGTGGGCTCGGTGACGGCAAGCCCGGAATTCCTCGCCGAGCTGGAGAAGATCCTCGACTGCGTCGCGATCTGCGCGCCCACCATCTCGCAAGGTGCCGCCCTGTTCGGCCTCAACGCCCTCGATCAATGGAAGGCGCAGAAGCTCGGCCTGGCGCGGGACAAGGCGGTCGCCCTCCGCCAGGCCTTCGGGCATCCCGGGCTCGACTATCGGCTGCTCTCCGCCGGCGCCTTCTTCGCCTATGTCCGCCATCCTTTCGCCGAGGATGCGAAGACGGTGGCCAAGCGGCTGGCCCGGCAGCATGATCTCCTCGCTTTGCCCGGCAGCATGTTCGGGCCCGGCCAGGAGCGGTATCTGCGCCTGGCTTTCGCGAATGTCGAAGCCGCCCTCATGCCCGACGTCGTCGCGCGGCTGATCGAGAGCCAGGACAGCGGCTGACGCCCATGGCATGCAGATCGGCGGACATGAAGAAGATCGGCCTCGATCCCGCCGAATGCCCGGGAGCTAAAGCCGGCCTGCCAGGCTGCGCCGCAGGGCGAGCCAGGTCCCCGGACCATGGACGGCGGCGAACAGCAGGCCCGCTAAGAACGTGAAGTGATCGACGAAGAAGCCGAATTCCACCTGGTTTTCCCAGTGACCGGGCCCGTGGAAAGCGAAAGCGAGGAAAATGACATAGACCGCCGCCAGCAAGGCGGCCTCGGTAAAGAAGGCCCCGGTCAGGAAACAGAGCACGAGCGCCGTTTCGAAGATGGCGGCCAGCCACGCCAGGAGCAGCGGGAAGGGAAAGCCGGCGGCGGCGATATAGGCGGCCGTCGCATTGATGTCGATGAACTTGAAGACCGCCGCCATCAGGAAGACGGCCGCGAAGATCAACCGGCCGACGAGAACGGCCGCTGTCCGCCATGAGATTGAGGCATTGTCCGCCATACCGGTTTCCCCGCTCGAGCTTGGCGCAGCATACGCGGCCCGTCCGGCCTTTCAAGCCTGTCGCGCAGAGCGTCATTCCATTTTCGGGCTTGCGCGGCCGGCGAGCAGGTTTCCCGGATGGAACTTTCCACCGGGCCGGATGTTCTGTTCAATACTGGACCATATCGGGAGGCCAAGCCGCGTCATGCTGAAATGGGCGATCATCTTCTTCTTGATTTCGATCGTCGCCGGCGCCCTGGGTTTTTCGGGCGTGGCCCGCGGCGCGGCGGGAATCGCGAAGATCCTCTTCGCGCTGTTCCTGATCCTGGCTGTCGTCTTCCTCATCCTGCTGTTTGCCGGCGTGGCCATCGTGACCTGAGCCGTGACCCGGTTCTCGATCCGCAGGACGCGCGCCTAATCGAACCAGGTGCCATAGATCCTGGTGAAGCTGCCGTCCTCCATCGAGATATGGAGCCACTGGTCGACAAAGGCCTTCCAGGCGATATCACGGGGCAGCCAGTAGGCCTTCTCCGAAAAGTCGAAAGGCTTGTCCGGATGGACCGCGCACAGAACGCCCGGATGCAGCTTCTGCTGGTAGCGCGTCTCGGAGGCGTCCGTGATCATCAGGTCGGCATGGCCCCGGGCGATCTCATCGAAGATGGTCGTGTTGTCGCGATGGACGGTGATCTCGGCTTCCTTGACGTGCTCGCGGGCAAAACGCTCATTGGTGCCGCCCGGGTTGACGATCAGCCGCGTGCCTTTCCTGTCGATATCGGCAAGCGTCTGGTATTTGTCGGCATCGGCGCAGCGCGCGATCGGCGCCTTGCCCTCCCGCATGACGGGACTTGAGAACAGGCCTTTCTTCTGGCGCTCCAGAGTGATCGAGACGCCGCCCATCGCGATGTCGAAGCGGCCGGCCTCGAAATCCTTCATCAATTGCGGCCAGGCGGTGGCGACATACTCGACCTTCACCCCGAGCGCCCTCCCCAGCGCTTCAGCCATGTCGACGTCGAAGCCGCGGTATTTTCCGGTCGACGCGTCGAGAAGGGTGAACGGCATGTAGTCGCCCGTCATGCCGACGCGAAGCGTGCCGCGCTCGAGAATGTCGTCGAGGCGCGATGACGGCGCCGGCTCCTGCGCATGGACGGCAAAGCTCACCAGGAAGGCAAGGGCCAGGCCGGTCAAGAGTCGAACAATCATTCTTTTCCCCAACTCGGGCGTTGAATATTTTTTCAGGGAGCGGGAACCTGCTCCCCGCGACGGCGTTACCGATCGTCGCCCGCCCAGGCGACACCCCTTTGTAACCCGTCTCTTGGCCCGCCGGATTGCCCATCCGGCGGGCTCCTTGTCATGGTCTCGCATTGGTGCGGGGTCGAGCGTCCAAGGTAGCGTGCCCGATAGCATCTGGAAAGCGAGAGATCCCGACGGCATGCGGCCGGATCACATCCTGAGGCGCCGCCCTTCCGGATCGAAAGGAGGCTGGTCGAGAAGAACCGCCTCATGCGGCCTGCCCAGGATGGCGACCGTCAGCCTGTCGCCGGTACTGGCCGATCCGTTCCTGACATAGCCGAGCGCCAGCGAGAGCCCCACGCAATAGCCATAGGCGCCTGAGGTCACCTGTCCGACCGGCGTCCCGTCTCCGAGGAAGATCGGCTCGCCGCCCGTGGCGTCGGCATCCTCGGCTGCAATCGACAGCATCACCAGCCGGTCGCGCGGGGCATTGCCGGCGATGGCGGCATAGGCTTCACGATTGAGGAAGCCGCCCTTGTCCATCCGCACCAGCCTGTCGAGATTGGACTCCTGCGGCCAGTATTCCGGCGAATATTCGCGGCTCCAGCTGCCATAGCCCTTCTCGATGCGCAGCGACATCAGGGCCCGCGAACCGACCGGCCCGGCACCGACCGAACGGCCGGCTTCGAGCAGCGCGCCGTAAAGGGCCACCTGATCGCTTTCCGCGCAATGCAGCTCCCAGCCGAGATCGCCGGTGAAGGAAACGCGCAGCGCCACCGTCTCTATCCCCGAGACGGTGATCCGCCGCGCAGCCGTGAACGGAAAGGCCGGCGTCGAGAGATCGGCATTGGTGAGCCGCTGCAGCAATTCGCGCGACCGCGGTCCGGCGATGTTGAACCCGGCCATCTGCTCGGTCACCGAGCGGAAAGTGGTGCCCGCCGGCAGCGGCACCGCCGAGAAGAAACGCTGATGGAAGCGTTCGGCGATGCCCGAGCCGATCATCAGGAACTCCTCCTCGCCCAGCCGGGTGACGGTGAAGTCGCCGGCGACGCCGCCCCGCTTGCCGATGAGAGGCGCCAGGCAGGTGCGGCCGACCTTCGCGGGCATGCGGTTGGCGAGCAGCGCATTGAGCCAGGCCTCGGCCCCCGGCCCCTTGATTTCGTAGCGCGCGAAATTCGAGATATCGATGATGCCGGCGCTGTCGCGCAGCATCCGCGCCTCACGGCCGACCGGCGCCCACCAGTTCTGGCGGGTGAAGCCGACCGTCTCCTCGCGGGGCTCCCCCTCGGTCGCGAACCATAGCGGGTGCTCCCAGCCGAAATTCAGGCCGAACACGCCGCCGATCTGCTTCTGCATCTCATAGGCCGGACGCGTGCGGACCGGGCGTCCGGCCATGCGCTCCTCATTGGGGAAATGGATCTTGAAGCGATGGGCGTACTGGTCCTCGACGCGCGCTTTGGTGAAGGCCTTGCCCGCCCAATGCCCGAAGCGCGCCAGATCCCAGCCGAACATGTCCCGGGTCGGCTCTCCCTCCATGATCCATTCGGCGGCGAGCCTGCCGAGCCCGCCCGACTGCGAGAAGCCGGGAATGATGCCGTTGCAGCAGAAGTAGTTGCGCAATTCCGGCACCGGGCCGAACAGCGCGGCGCTGTCGGGCGACCAGATCATCGGGCCGTTGATGACCCGCCTGATGCCGGCCGTTCCCACCGCCGGCACGCGCGCGATCGCCCGCATCATGTTGGGCTCGATGCGCTCGAGGTCTTCGGCGAAGAGCTCGTGGCCGAAATCCGGCGGCGTCTTCTCCTCCGACCAGAATCTCATGTCGCGCTCGTAGGCGCCGACCAGGAGCCCCAGCCCCTCCTGGCGCAGATAGTACTCGCCGTCCCGGTCGGCGACGGAGGGCAATCGGCGGCCGAGATCGGCGATCTGCGGGATCTTCTCGGTGACGAAATACTGGTGCTCGGTCGGGATCAGCGGCAGCTCGACGCCGGCCATCGCCGCGACCTCGCGGGCCCACAGGCCCGCTGCGTTCACCACCCACTGCGTGCGGATGTCGCCCTTGGCGGTGCGCACGATCCAGCCGCCGTCGGCTTGCGCCTCGGTGCCGGTCACCGGCGTGAACCGGAGGATCTCGGCGCCGCGCCGGCGGGCTCCCGCCGCATAGGCATGGGTGACGCCGGAGGGATCGACATTGCCGCCGTCCGGCTCGTACATGATGCAGCGAATGCCGTCATAGTCGACGAGCGGATGCAGGCGCTCGGCCTCGTCGCGGCTGACTTCATGAAAGTTCATGCGGTAGCGGCGCGCCTTCGCCGCCTGAAGCCGCAACTGGTGCTCGCGCGCCTCGGTCTGGGCCAGATAGAGCGAGCCCGGCTGGAAGATGCCGCAGCCCTGGCCGGTCTCGGCCTCGAGCTCCTTGTAGAGGCTCATGGTATAGTGCTGCAGCAGGCTGATATTGGTGTGGTCGTGCAGGCCATGGATATTGGCCGCGGCATGCCAGGTCGAACCGGAGGTCAGCTCGTCTCGCTCCAGCAACACGACGTCGCTCCAGCCGAGCTTGGCGAGATGATAGAGGATCGAACAGCCGATCAGGCCGCCGCCGATGACAACCGCCTGTGCATGAGACCGCATGACGAGATTCCCTTGGTGGACCGGCCGGCCGGGGACCGGAGAGGCAGAATTTATAAGGGGATGCGAAAGGCTTGAGGCTTGTTTTCTGAGCCTGCTTGACCAAAAAAAAACGAGGCAATGGCGCGTCAAATCTTATTTGTGCGGGTCCCCGGCGCCTGTAGCTTGGCGTCGGGCGGCGGCGAGCGGAGCGATGGATGATCACACCCTGTGCCTATGTGGCGGCGATGGACGCCTATGCGCTCGCCGACCTGGGCGGCCAGGAGAAACCCACCCTCGCCCAGAATGAAAGCGTCTTTCCGCCAAGCCCGCGGACGAAATCGGCTGCCTTGGCGGCTCTGGAGCGGGCGGCGCTTTATCCCGATCCCGACTGGCAGGCCCTGCGCGACCTCATCGCCGCCACTCACGGCATCACCCGCGATCTCATCCTCTGCGGCGCCGGCTCCATGGATCTCATCGACGCCGTCATCCGCGCTTTCGCCGGACCGGAAGACGAGGTTCTCGCCCCCGCCTATTCCTATCTCTTCGCCGCCTCCGCCGCGGCCCGCGCCAATGCCCGGTATGTCACGGTGCCGGAGGTCGATTTCCGGGTGTCGGTCGAAAACCTGCTCGCAGGCGTCACGGCGAGGACGCGCGTCGTCTTCGTCTGCAATCCCGCCAATCCGACGGGCACGCGCATTCCCAATGGCGACCTGATGCGCCTGCGCCGGGAGCTTCGCGAAGACATCCTGCTCGTCATCGATCAGGCCTATGGCGAATTCGACGATCAGGACCAGGCGCCCATCTTCGCCCTGGCGGAGCGCGGCGACACGGTGATCCTGCGCACCTTCTCGAAAGCCTACGGGCTTGCCGGCCAGCGCATCGGCTGGGGGATATTCCCGAAGGCCATCGGCGCCCAAGTGAGGAAACTGCAGAACTCGAACAACGTCACCATCGTCGGCCTCGCCATGGCGGCGGCGGCGGTGGCCGACCAGCCCCATATGCGCCGGATCGTCTCCCGGACCTCGCTCATTCGCGATCGCTGCCGCGCGCGGCTGATGGAGGCGGGCTTCCCCGTTCCCGAAAGCCACACCAACTTCCTGATGATCCCGTTCGCCGACCAGGCAGCGGCGCGCCGGGCGGACGCCGCATTGAAACAGGCGGGATTCATCATGCGCGGGCTTGCAGGCTACGGCCTGGCCCATTGCCTGCGCGCCACGATCGCGCCGGACGAGGTCATGCAGCGGGTGCTCGGAATACTCGTCCCGGCCGCGCCCCGCCTGATCTAGGGCTCGTTGCCGCCGATCTCCTCGCGTCTCCCGGCGATATAGGCGTCGAGCGCCTCGCGGATCGCCGGATCGATCGCCGGCTCCTCATAGTCCTGCAAGGCCTGCTGCCACAGCGACGTCGCACGTTCGAGCGCGTTGCGTCCGCCCGAGACCTGCCAGTTCTCGTAGCTCTGCCAGTCCGACAGCATCGGCCGATAGAAGGCGGTCTCGTAGCGCGCCATGGTGTGGTCGGAACCGAAGAAATGCCCGCCCGTCGGCACCGCCTTGATCGCCTCGAAGCCGAGGTCGTCCTCGCCGAAGGCCATCGGGGTCAGGAACTCCATCATGTTCTGGAGGATCTCGACGTCGAGGACCAGCTTCTCGTAAGACGCGGTGAGGCCGCCCTCGAGCCAGCCCGCGGCGTGATAGATCATGTTGGCGCCGCCGAGCACCGCGCCCCAGGTCGCCATCTCGGTCTCGTAGGCCGCCTGCAGGTCGACGACGTTGGACGCATTCGCATTCGAGCTGCGATAAGGCAGGCTGTAGCGCCGCGCCAGCTGGCCGCCGACGATATTGGCCTTGGTGTTCTCGGGCGTGCCGAAGGCCGGCGCGCCCGAGCGCATGTCGACATTCGACGTGAAGGCGCCGTACATGACCGGCGTCCCCGGCCGCACCAGCTGGGTCAGCGCCACGCCGAACAGCGCCTCGGCGTTCTGCTGCGCCAGCGCCGCGGCCAGCGTCACCGGCGTCATGGCGCCCATCAGCGTGAAGGGCGTCACCGTCACCGGCTGGCCGTGCTCGGCCATCGCGATCAGCCCATCCGCCATCGCATCGTCGAGGAGCCGCGGCGAGTTGACCGAGATGATGGTGATCACGCCCGGCGACCGGCTCATCTCCTCGAGCGAGATGCCGCGCGCGATGGCCATCATGTTGATGCCGTCCATGGCGCGTCCGCGCCCGATCGCGGTGCAGTGAAAGGAGAGATCGCTCAGCAGCAGATTGGCGCGATAGGTGTCGAGATGGCGCTGGTTCGCCGGCAATTCGATCGGCGCCACCACCTGGTTGCCGATGATGTGGATGGCGTTGAAATGGTGCGCCAGGCGGATGAAGTTCTGATAGTCGGCATAGTTGCCGGACCGCCGGCCGTTGACCATGTCATGCACGTTGGGGGGGCCGGCGACCAGGCCGAAGACCAGCGCATTGCCGCCGATCAGCAATTGCTTCTGCGGATTGCGGCTGGTCAAGGTGAAGGACGACGGCGCGCTGCCGAGCGCGGCCATGACGATGCTCTCATCGACGCGGATGACCTTCTCGTCGCGGTCGACGATGGCGCCGGCCTTCTCGAAGATGTCGAGCACCTTGTCGCCCATCACCCGGATGCCGAGCTCGGACAGGATGCGCATCGAGGTGCGATGCAGCGTCTCCATCTGCTCCTCGTCGAGCAGCCGCATCGGCTCATAGGGATTGACCACGCGCTGCCAGGGCAATTGCGCGATCCCGCCCGCCCGGCGCGCTGATTTGGAGCGGCGTCCGCCGCTGCGCCTGTCCTGTGACATCACCACGATCCTCTTCTCATTTCAGTAGCCGCGCACCGGATCGACCACATTGGCGAGCGGTTCACGCTTCCGGTAGCGCGCCAGGTTGTCGGCGAACATCCGCGCCGATTTGAGGTCCCAGCCATGATAGACCGACGAGCAGTGAGGCGTGACGATGACATTGTCATAGGCCCAGAGCGGATGATCCGCCGGCAGGGGTTCGACGGCGAAGACGTCGCGGGCGACGCCCTTGAGGCGGCCCGCACCGAGGGCCGCCATCAGGGCCGCTTCATCGACGATCCCGCCTCGCGACACGTCGATCAGGATCGTCTCGGGCTTCATGGCCGCGAAGGCTTCCGCCCCGACGAGGCCCCTGGTGCTCTCGAGCAGCGGCACGCAGCAGACGATCACATCGGCCCTGGGCCAAAGCGACGGCAGCGCCGCCATGCCGTGAACCTCGTCGGCATCGTCCATGGGCCTGGGACTGGCGCGCACCCCCAGCACCGTCATGCCCAGCGCCTTGCAGCGCCGCGCCACCACCATTCCGGTCTTGCCCAGCCCCAGGATGAGCACCGTCCTGCCGGCCACGGGCATCAGCCGGGCGGCGCCGTCCCATTGCCGGGCCTGCTGCTTCGCGGCGAAGCCGGGCAGGCCGAGGGAAAAGGACAGCATCGTCCCCAGCACATATTCCGCCATCATGCCGGCGGCCACGCCGGCCGCATTGGTCACCGTGACCCGCGCCGGATCCCATGGATGCAGATGATCGGTCCCGGACCCGCCGACCGACACCCATCTGACCGTCCCGCTTTCCACCAGCGCCGCGCGCGGGAACGGCGCAGTGCCCTTGAAGCGCACCGAATAGACGATCTCGGCTTGCGTCTGCGCGATCAGCCCGGGGAGCGCCTCATGGCGGGAGCAGGAACGGACGTCCAGATCCGGATGAGCCTCCTTCACCGTCCCGGCAGCAGGCGCCGGATCGTCGCCATGGATGATGACGGTCGGAGCCAGTGTCATCCGATCAGGCCGCTTCCCTGATATGGGCGGCCGCATCGCCGAGCCGGTCGAGAAGAGCCTGCCCCTGCTCCGCCGTCGCATGGATGAGCGGCGCCCGCAGATTGAGCCAGCGCGGATCGCCGCTGCGCACGGCCAGAACCGCCTTCATGGCCGGGATCAGTCCGGCATCCTGGACGGTCTTGCGGAAAGCCTTCATGGCGGCATCCGCCGCTGTCATGTCGCGTCCCTTGAGGGCCCCGTCATAGACGGCCCGGATGGCGGCGGCATTCAGGTTGACCGTGGCCGATATGCATCCAGCACCCCCGGCGGCAAGTCCCCGGGTCAGGAAGCTCTCGGAGCCGGGAAATACCGAGATCGCCGGCGCCGCCGCGATCACCGCCTGCGTATGGACGAAATCGCCGCCGCTGTCCTTGTAGGCCACGACCGTTTCGGGATAGTCCGCATTGAGCCGCGCGGCCAGCGCCGGAGAGATGCCGACGCCGGCATTCTGCGGGATGTGATAGAGGATCACCTTCAGCGCCGGGCTCGCGACCCTCTCGATCAGCTCGCCGAAATACCGCGCCTGGCCCTCGTCGCCCGCGACACCATAAAAGAAGGAGGGCAGCACCATGACGGCGGCCGCGCCGCAGGCGATGGCATGCGCGGCAAGCTCGGCCGTTTCGGCCAGCGCGGTAACACCGACACCCGGCATCAGACGGTCGGCCGGAATGCCGGCGAGCAGCAGCCACTCCAGCGCCTGAATGCGCTCGCGCAGCGAGATGGACAGCGCCTCGCCCGTGGTGCCGAAAGGCGAGAGATAATGAGCCCCCTGCTCCAGCACCCACCCGGCATGGGCGGCCCACAGATCCCGGGCGATCGAGCCATCCTTCTCGAAAGGGGTCAGGATCGGGGCGATGACGCCGCGCGGCTTGTTCATGAGGGACCTCGGTCAGTGAACGGGTTGGTAGATCCATTGCGCCAGATCGGCGAAGCGGCTTTGCGGCTCGATGAGGCCCAGCACGCGGTCGCGGATGGCCGCCGCGCGTTGTCCGCCGAGCACGGGACCTGCGAATTCCATGTATTTTCCGGCGATGTCGTCGGCTGGGAAAGGCGCTTCCGGTCCGCCGCGCGCATGCACGTCTCCAGAGGCCAGCTCGCCTCCCCCGGTCAGCCGGATGGTGACGTCGGCCCAGCGGCCGAGCGGGAAGCGGGAGCTGTGGCGCGCGCTCTCGCGCACCGTGATGCGGCCCAGAAGTGCCGCGACATCCCTGTCGGCAAGTCCGTCGCCCGAAATATGCTCGACGCCGATGCGGCGGTGAACCGCCATCACCGCGACGGCGAAGGCCAGGCTGTATTGCGCCTTCGAGGTGGTTTCCGGCTGGCCGCCGAACAGGCGGGCGGCCTCGTGGAAGCTGTTGACCTCGATGCCGGCGATCTGCGCCGGCTTCAGGTCATGCGCGAGGACCAGCATGCGGGTCGCGTCGATCGCGGCATGCGCCCAGCGGCAGATCGGATAGGGCTTTATGTAGTGATCCAGGATCTGCCAGGAGTCGCCGAGATCGGCCCAGTGCCGCGCCACCTCGGGCGCCTCGACGGTGATCGCCGGGGCACCCGTGAAGCCGCGTCCGGCAAGCGTCGCGGCGGTCAGGCCGGCCAGCGCGCCCCAGCCCGAGCCGTCATGCAGCATGGTCGGCGTCGCGATCTCGCGCATCATCTGGCTGCGCGGCCCGTGATATTCGGCGATGCCGAGCGCCTCGCGCAGTTGCCGGCGGTCGAGACGCCGCAGGCGCGCGGCGAGCGCCACGACGCCCAGGGCGTTCCAGGCGCCGGAGGTGTGATAGTCGCAGACGGTCGCATGCAGCGAGATGGCGGCGCGGCCGGCGACCTCATAGGCGACCGCGGCGGCGGCCAACGCCTCGCGGCCGGCAAGATCCGGCAGCCGCTCGGCCAGAGCGGCGAGCGCCGGCATGACGACGACACCGACATGGCCCTTGGTCGGATTGTAGCCGTCATGGCCGTCGAGATTGTCGATCTGGGTCGCCGCCGCATAGGCGGCGCCGGCCGCGCTCACTTCCCTGCCGTCGAACAGCATCCGGGCGGCGGACGCCGGGTCGCCGGCGCAGAAGAGGAGTGCGGCCACGTCGCGGGCGATACGCCCCGCCTCCATGGGAGAGGCGGCAATCGCCACGCCGAGCGTATCGAGGAAGAGCAGCCCGGCCCGGCGCAGCACATCATCCGGGAACGTTTCCGCATCCCGCTCGAGCGCGAAGGACGCCACCCGGTCGAAGGCCCCGAGCTCCCCGCAACTTGTCACCGGCTTGTCCATGGCATGACCAGACTAATGCAGTCTTCTTACGAGGCTCACAAAAGAATTTCTACGGCATTGGGCTCGAAAAATCTGCTCAGCCGGAAGATCGCGGCGGCTGGCGGCGCGGCCCGCGCGACCATACACTTCCCTCGGCGCCCGAACGCATCGGAAAGGATAGTGCTCATGCCGTATGATCTCGTCCTCCGCCGGGCGGTGCTGATTCCGGGCGACGGCTCCGGCCGGTTCGAGGCCGACATCGCGGTCGAGGGCGACAGGATCGCCGCCATCGGCCGCCTGTCCGGGGAACGCGCCGCCGAGGAGATCGACGTTAAAGGCAAGGTCGTGGCGCCGGGCTTCATCGACGTGCATACGCATGATGACGGCGCCCTCCTGTCGCCCCGCGGCATGGACCCGAAGATCAGCCAGGGCGTCACCACGGTCATTGCCGGCAACTGTGGCGTGAGCCTCGCGCCCCTGCGCCTCGATAAGGCGCCGCCCCCGCCCTTCACGCTCGTCGGCGGCAGCGAGAATTTCCGGTTCGACCGGTTCGCCGATTATGTCGCCGAGCTCGAGGCCTGCGGCATCGCGACCAATGCCGCTCTGCTCGTCGGCCATACGACCTTGCGCCAGCGCGTTATGCCGGCGACCGACCGCCCGGCGAGCGCGGAAGAGACCGCCCGCATGCGCGACGCCATGGCCGAGGCCATGGCGGAAGGCGCCTTCGGCCTCAGCACCGGCCTCGACTACCCGCCCGCCGTCAACTCGTCGACCGCCGAGGTCAAGGCGCTGGCGGCCGAGGCCGCCCGTCTCGGCGGCCCCTATGTCACCCATACGCGCAACTATTTCGAGAAGATGGACGAAGCCCTCGAGGAAGCCATCGACATCGCCCGCCATGCCGGCGGCAAGCTCATCATCTCGCATCACCAGGCGACCGGACGCGGCAATTTCGGCAAGAGCCTGCCGAGCCTCGAGCGCATCGACAAGGCCCGCGCCAGCATGGATATCGGCATGGACGTCTATCCCTACAATGCGAGCTCGACCGTGCTGCGGCTGGAGCGCTGCGACACCGGCCTCAGGATCCTCGTCACCTGGTCCGGTCCGCATCCCGAAATGGCCAGGCGCGAGCTCGCCGACATCGCGCGCGAATGGAACTGCAGCGAGCGCGAGGCCGGCCGGCGGCTGCTGCCGGCCGGCGCCGTCTATTTCCAGCTCGACGAGACCGACGTGCGCAACATCATGAGCCATCCGCGCACCATGATCGGCTCCGACGGCCTGCCCCACGACATCCATCCCCATCCCCGCCTGTGGGGCACTTTCCCGCGCGTGCTCGGCCACTACGCCCGGGATGTCGGCCTGTTCAGCCTCGAGGAGGCGGTGTTCCGGATGACGGGCCTGCCGGCCCGCGAATTCGGCATCGATCGCCGCGGAATCCTGGCCGAAGGCCATTTCGCCGATCTCGTGGTCTTCGATCCCGACACCATCATCGACCGGGCCACATTCGAGGACCCGTGCCGGCCTGCCGCCGGCATCGAGCATGTCTTCGTCAACGGCAGGGCCGTGTGGCGCGGCGGCGGGGCGACCGGCGCGCGGCCGGGAGCGGTCTTGCGGCCCACCGGCTCGCGAATGGTCGTCGGGGATGGCTGCGGCTGCAGCACCCCTCACAGCGACTCGTAGAGCCGGTCGTAGTTTCCCGCGTCGTAGCGGAACTCGATCGGGCGCGTGCAGGTCCAGGCGCGATGGTCCGCGCCGGACAGGGCCCTGACCGCTTCCTTCGTCACCATCACCCCGCCGCCATAGAGGCGATTGGCCATGTCGAGGACGGCCACCCGATGCATCATCTCCGTCATGCTGCCGCAGGCGTCCTTGACCAGCCAGACGCGATAGCCGCGATAGACGGCGTCGAAGACGCTGCCGCGCACGCAGCTGTCCGTCCACACGCCGGCGACGATGAGGTTATCTATGCCGCGTTGGCGCAGATCCTCATGAAGCGCGGTGGACTGGAAGGCGCTCGGCCACCGCTTGCGCAGCACGACGTCGCCCGCGGCCGGCGCCACTTCGGCGCAGATATCGGCGCCGGCGCTTCCGGCCACGGCCGAGCGCAGCTCGTCGGCAAGGCATTCGTTCAGGCGCTCGTGATCGGCGCGCGCGGCTTCCTCGACCCAGGCCTGGACATGGATCACCGGAACGCTCGCCCGGCGCGCCGCGGCCATCAGGGCGGCGGCATTGGCGAGGATCGCGTCATAGCCCGAAACCGGCCAGACGGCGCCCTGCCTGTATTCGTTCTGCAGGTCGATGGCGAGCATGGCGGTGCGGCTTAGATCCATCTGCTTCCTCACTGATCGAAGGTCTTCACGAAATGAAAAAGCAGTTTGATCGCCTGGTCGAGATCGGCGACCTCCATGCTCTCATGCGGGTTGTGGCTGCCGTTGCGGTTGCGCACGAAGAGCATGGCGCTGGGGACCCCCGCTCCGGAAAAGGCGGCTGCGTCATGTCCGGCACCGCTCGGCACATGCGGCGCTTCGAGGCCGAGGTCGCGTGCGGCGCGGTCCAGGCCCGTGACCAGGGAGGCCGCCATGGTCGCGGGCGCCCAGGTGAAGCGTGGCCCTGCCTCAAAGCGCACGCCGCGGCGTTCGCCGATCCCGGCGAAGAGCCGGTGCAGGCGCGCCTCGATGCGCTCCAGCACGGACGCAGAAGCGCTGCGCACGTCCAGCGTGAAGGAAAGCTCGCCCAATATGCGGCTGCCGCCATGCTGGGCCGGATCGGATTCGACCCGCCCGAAGGTGATGGTGGCCTCATGGCCCTCGCGCTCGAGCGCGTCCCATTCCTGCTCCAGCCCGGCCACGAGATCGGCGAAGCCCAGGACCGCATCGCGCCGGGCAAAGCGCGGCTCGGCGCCCGAATGACCATAGGCGCCGAGGCATCGCGCGGCGACGTGGCGGAAGCCGCCGGCAATGCCGGTGACGATGCCGACAGGCTTTGCGGCGGCGAGGAGACGCGGCCCCTGCTCGATATGGACCTCGATGAATGCCGCGATGTCCTTCCCAGCGATGCCCGGCACACCGCGCCCGACCGCGTCGGGATCGAAACCTTCTTCGCGCATGTGATCGGCGAGGCTGCGCCGGCTGTCGGAGCGTGTGGCATCGAGCGCTTCCGGCGGCAGGCGGCCGAGGGCGGCGAGGCTTCCGGGATAGGACAAGGGAAACCACGCCGCCTCCTCGGCGCGGGTCACCAGCACGGTGACGTCGCGCGGCGGCGCGAGGCGCCGGCAGGTGAACTCGGCCAGGACCGCAAGCCCCGCCGCGACGCCGGCGGCGCCGTCGAAATTGCCGCCATGCGGCACGCTGTCGAGATGGGACCCGATGACGATCTGCGGCAGGGCCCGGTTCTCGCCGGCAAGGGTCAGATAGAGATTGCCGGCCGCATCGGTGCGCGGGGCGGCGCCGAGCTTCCCGGCTTCGGCGCGCATCAGGCCATGGGCAAAGCGCTCGCCCGGCCCATAGGCCGCGCGCGTCACGCCGGGCGGATCCGCGGTCGCCGCGGCAAGCTCGTCCAAGAGCCGGGCGGCAAGCCTCCCGCCGGCGCCGTATGGCGCCGCCTCAGCCACGCACCTGGAACTCGGGCCCCGCGCGCTCGGCGATGAGGCGGTATTCCTGCGGGCGGCGATAGCGCAGGAAGTCGAATCCGGCCCTGGCGCAGTCGCTGTTCATGTCGAGATCGGCCTTGCAGATGATCACCTCGTCTTCGAGCGACGTCGCGAGCGCGGCGATCTCGCCGCTCGGCGCGATGACGCAGGAGCCGCCGATGAGCGTCTGGCCCTCCTCGCAGCCCGCCTTGGCGGCGGCCGCCACCCAGAGCGTGTTCTGATAGGCGCCGGCCTGCATCGGCAGATGGTTGTGGAACATCCGCAGATGCGCCAGCCGCGGCGTTTCGTCGAGGACGAGCGGCGTGTTGTAGCCGATCAGCACCATCTCGGCACCGTTGAGGCAGAGCATGCGGTAGGTCTCGGGCCAGCGCCGGTCGTTGCAGATCGCCATGCCGATCCGCGCGCCACGATAGGAGAACACCGGAAATCCCTTGTTGCCGGGCTCGAAATAGCGCCGTTCGAGATGGACGGTGGTATTGGGCTCGGGCTTCTCCGACCCCGGCACATGCATCTTGCGGTATGTGCCGATGATCTCCCCGTCGTCGCCCACCAACGCCATCGTATTGAAGCGACGCTTGCGCCCGTCCTCCTTCACCAGCTCGCAATAGCCGAGCGCGAAGCCGAGCCCGAGACGGCGCGCCGCCTCGAAGAGCGGCCGGGTCTGCGGACCGGGCAGCTGCTCCTCGTAGAAGGCATCGATCTCGGCTTCGTCGTCGAGCTCCCAGCGCGGAAAGAAGGTGGTCAGCGCCATTTCGGGAAACAGGGCCAGCCCGGCGCCGCCAGCGGCCGCCTCTTCCAGAAGCCTCACGAGCCGCCCGACCACGTCCTTGCGGCTGTCCTTCCTTTGAATGGGGCCGGTCTGGCAGACGGCGATGGTCAGGGTGCGAGCCATGGTGTCGTTTCCTCGATGGGCGTGTTGAAGGTCGAAGGATCGGCGGCGCGGCGCGCCACGAAACGGCCGGCGGGCGGATCGGCAAGGAGCGCGCCGTCACGTATCACCGGCCGGCCGCGCAGCAGCAGGCTCACGGGCTTTCCGGTCAGCCAGCGGCCTTCATAGGATGTGAAATCGACCTCGGAATGGAGATCCTCCCGCCGGATCTGCCAGCGCCTGGCGGGATCCCACAAAGCGAGGTCGGCGTCGAGGCCATGCGCGATGCGGCCCTTGGCGTGGTCGAGGCCGTAGAGACGGGCCGCGGCACCGCCGGCGAGGTCGAGATAGCGCGCGAGCGGCACCCGGCCCGCGAGCAGCCCTTCGGAAAAGAGCAGCGGCAACCGCGTCTCGAGGCCCGGGATGCCGCTGACCGCCGTCGTGAAATCCGGCCTTGCCGGATCGCGGAGCTTGTCGGCGAGCCGGTAGGGCGAATGGTCCGACGACCACAGCGCTATGCCGCCATCCGAAAGCATCGGCCACAGGCCATCGCCGTGGCCGGCCTGGCGCGGCGGCGGCGAGACCATGAAGCGGGCCGCATCGCCGGGCGCTCGCCCGAGATCGGCGGCGCTCAGGAACAGATATTGCGGGCAGGTTTCCCCAATGACGTCGGTGCCGCGCGCGCGGGCGCGCGCCAGCTCCGCGGCCGTCGCGGCCGACGAGAGATGGACGACCACCAGACGCGCGCCGGTCACTTCGGCGAGCGCCGTGGCCCGGTTGACCGCCTCGCGCTCGGCGACCTCGGCATGAGCGAGCGTATGATAGCGCAGGTCCGTCCGTCCGCTGTCGGCAAGACGCTGGCGGGTCCGCCGGATGATGGCGTCGTTCTCGGCATGGACCATCACCACCATGCCGTTCGCCCGCGCCGCATCCATCGCCGCGAGGATCCGCTCGTCCGAGACGGCGAAGCCTTCATAGGTCATGAACAGCTTGACCGACGGCATGCCCCTCGCCGCAAGCTCCCGCAGCTGGTCGGCGACGCCGCCGGTCGCCTCGGTGACGACGCCATGCAGGCTGAAATCGATGACGGCCTTGTCCCTGGCGCGATCGAGCGAGCGCTCGACCCCTTGCACCGTGGTCGTGCCGGGCCCCGGCATGCCGAAGGGAACGATGCAGCTCGTGCCGCCGAAAGCGGCCGATATCGTCCCGGAGCGGTAGTCGTCGGCGGTGACCGCGCCGCCCCAGGACGGCTGGTCGAGATGGCAATGCGCATCGATCCCGCCCGGCAGCACCCACAGTCCCCGGGCATCGAGCGTCCCGGCGCCGGCGAGATTCGCGCCCAATCCGGCGATGCGGCCCCGATCGATGCCGATGTCGCAGTCCCGCCAGCCCTCGTCCAACGCCACGCGGCCGCCGCGGACGACAAGGTCATGCATCGGCGGCATCCTTCTCGATCACCATGACCGGCTCCATCGCCGTGAGCCGGTCGGCGGGCAGATGGCAGGCGATGCGATGGCCGTCGCCGAAATCCTGGAAGGGCGGCAGGACGCGGTCGCAGACGCCCGGGATCATATAGGGACAGCGCGTCGAGAAGGGGCAGCCCTGCGGCGGATCGGCCGGCGAGGGCAGTTCGCCGCTCAGCAGCACCTTGCGCTTGCGGATGGTGAGATCGGCCACCGGCACGGCGGAGAGCAGCGCCTCGGTATAGGGATGATAGGGCGGCGCGAAGATCGCCTCGGTGCGCCCCTCCTCCATGATCCTGCCCAGATACATCACCACCACGCGGTCGGAGAGATAGCGCACCACCGACAGGTCGTGGCTGATGAACAGGAGCGTCGTGCCTTCGCGGCGCTGGATGTCCATGAGGAGCTCGGTCACCGCGGCCTGCACCGACACGTCGAGGGCCGAGACCGGCTCGTCGGCCACCACCACCGACGGATTGCCGGCGAAGGCGCGCGCTATGCCGATGCGCTGCTTCTGGCCGCCCGACAATTGCCGCGGCCGGCGATCGGCATATTCGCGCGGCAGCTTGACGATATCGAGCAATTGGTGGACGCGGCGCGTGACAGCGGCCTCACCCGTCTCGACGCCGAACTTGCGGATGACGCGGGCGATCTGGAATCCGATCGTGTGACTCGGATTGAGGGTGTCGAAGGGGTTCTGGAAGACCATCTGCATGCTGCGGATGGTCTTGCGGCTGCGCTTCGTCACCGGCAGGCGGCTGAGCTCCTCGCCCGCCAGCCTGACCGAGCCCGAGGATGCCTCCTCCAACCCCATGAGCACCTTGGCGAAGGTGGATTTGCCGCAGCCCGATTCGCCGACGATGGCGAGGGTTTCCGCCCTGCGGGCCGCGAAGCTCAGATTGCGGTTGGCCTGTATGCGGTCATAGGTCTTGGACAGATCCTCGACCTTCAGCACCACCTCGCCGGCGCGCGCTTCCGCAAGCTCAGACGTGTTTGCCGCATCATGCGCCCAGTCGATCTCGCCGATCCGCAGGCATCGCGAGGCGCGGTCCTCGCCGAGAGGATGCATCGCGACCGGTCCGGCATCGCAGCGCCCGGCGACGAAAAAGGAGCAGCGCGGCCCGAAGTTGCAGCCCGGCGGGCGGTCGCCGGGCGCCGGCAGCTGGCCCGGTATCGGAATCAGCGGCCGCGTGTTCTTGTCGGCGCCCGGCACCGGCACCGAGGCGAAGAGGCCGCGCGTATAGGGATGGCGCATCGCGCCGAACACTTCGCGCACCGGCCCGGTCTCGACCGCCTCGCCCGAATACATGACCGTGATCCGGTCGCAGGTCTCGAGCACCAGCCCGAGATTGTGCGAAATATAGAGCATCGAGGTGCCGAACTGGTCGGAGATGTCGCGGATCAGGTCGACGATGTCCGCCTCGACGGTGACGTCGAGCGCGGTCGTGGGCTCATCGAGCAGCAGCACCTTCGGATTGGCGAGGAGCGCCATGGCGATCACGATGCGCTGCTGCTGCCCGCCGGAAAGCTGATGCGGATAGGACTCCATGATGCGCCGGCCATCCGGCAGGCGCACCCGCGCCAGCATCGCTTCGGCCTTCGCCATGGCCTCGGCCCGGCCGAGGCCTTCGTGATGGCGCGGGACCTCCGCAAGCTGGCGGCCGACCCGCATCACCGGATTGAGCGAGGCCATGGGCTCCTGGTAGATCATGGCGATATCGGCGCCGCGCAGCCGGCGCAGCTCGGGCGCCGACATGCCGAGCATGTTGCGGCCGTTGAACAGGATTTCCCCGCCGGTGATGCGGCCGTTGCCTCCCAGATAGCGCATGACGGCGAGCGCCACCGTCGACTTGCCGCAGCCCGATTCGCCGACCAGGCCATGCGCCTCGCCGGGCATGAGGGTCAGGTTGAAATCGGTCACGGCCGGGATCTCGCCCGCCCGGCTCAGATAGGAGACGGACAGGTTCCGGCATTCGAGAACCGGAGTCACCTGGCTGTTGCTGGGCGCGATCCTGTTCATCGTCTCAGTCCCTGAGGCTCATTTCGCGCAAGCCGTCGGCCATCAGATTGAACCCCAATATGAGGGTCGTCACCGCCACCGACGGTATGATCAGCATATAGGAGAAGCGCCAGAGCAATGCAGCAGACGATGCCTCCTTGATCATCAGCCCCCAATCGGGATCGGGCGGCTGGAGGCCGAGCCCCAGGAAGGTGAGCGTCGTGATGGCGACGGTGGTGTAGCCGAGCCGCAGGCAGGCATCGACGATGATCGGGCCGCGCACATTGGGCAGGATCTCGACCAGCATGATCCACAGGGCGTTCTCGCCCCGCGTCTGCGCCGCCTGGATATAGTCGCGCGTCTTGGCGTCGAGGGACAGGCCGCGCACGATCCGCATGATCGAGGGAGCGGACGAGCAGGTCACCGCGAGGATGATGTTGAAGCCGCTCTGGCCCAGATAGTTGAGGACGAGGATCAGGAGGATCATCACCGGGAAGGACAGGAGCACGTTGCCGACATAGGATACGACCTCGTCCCACCAGCCGCCGAGATAGCCGGCGATCAGGCCGAAGGCGGCGCCGACGAAATAGGCCGCGGCCGTGGCCGAGATGCCCCAGACGAGGACGCGCTGACAGCCCCAGATGGTCCGCGCCAGCATGTCGCGCCCGCGCATGTCGGCGCCGAAGAGCAGCGTCGTGCCGTTGACCTCCGTGCCGGGCAGCGTGAAGGGCGCCACCGGCTTGTTGGGATCGAGGATCGGCAGATAGGGCGCGCTCACCGCCATCAGGATCCAGAAGGCCACCAGGGTCAGGCCGACGAGGGCGATCGGGGAGCTCCGCCAGGCCCGGAACGCCATGATATAGAGGATGACGACCGCCGGCATGGCCGGCAGCAGGATTTGGTCGCGCCAGGGTCCGAGCTGGGCCGGGAACATCACATAACCGACCAGCGCCAGCCAGACGACCGCCAGCAGGAAAACGGCGACCCGCAGGGGAGACAATCCCATCATGACGGCGCGGCTTTGTGCCTGCTCCTGGACCATGCCCTCTCCTAGCCGAACCGCACGCGCGGATTGAGAAGGACATAGCCGATGTCGGAGAGAAGCTGCGACATGACCGCGACCATGACCGCGACGAGCGTCGCCGCCTGCAGGACGTCGATGTCGCCGAACATGGCGGCCTCGTAGAGCATGCGTCCGAAGCCCGCATACTGGAAAAAGACCTCGACCACGACGACCTGCGACAGAAGCCAGTTGAGCTGCAGGAAGATCAGCGTGAACGGCACGATCAGCGCGTTGCGCAGCGCGTGCTGCAGGATCACCCGCCAGTAAGGCAGGCCTTTCAGGAAAGCGGTGCGGATGAAATGCGAGGACATGACTTCGGCCATCGAAGCGCGGGTCATCCGGGCCACGTAGCCGACATCGTAGAGCAGCAAGGTGAGGAGCGGCAGGATCAGCTGGGTGAAGGACCAGCCGCCGATCATCGCCGATTTCGCCGGCACCCAGCCGAGGCCGAGGCTCAGAAAGACGGTGAGCAGCACGGCGGTGGCGATCTGCGGGATCGAGGTGGTGAGCACCGACACGAAGGAGATGGCCCGGTCGAGCCGGCTGCCTTCGCGCATGCCGGCGAGCGTGCCCATCGTCAGCGAGATCGGAATCATGAACAGGAACACGAAGAAGGCGAGAAGTCCCGTGTTCTTCAGGCGCTCGCCGAGGAGCGTCGATACGGCCACGTTCTTTTCGATCGAATGGCCGAGCTCGCCCCGGAGCACGTTGCCGATCCATTCCGCGTAGCGGACAGGAAAGGGCCGGTTCAGCCCCTTCCTGTCGAGCCAGGCCTGATAGTCCGGTTCGGACAAGGTGGCGACGCCGAAGCCGCCGAGCTCAGAGACCGCTATCTTGCGGCGAAACTCATCCGTGTCGAAGATCGCGAACAGCAGCAGCGATACCGTGACCATGATCAACAGCATCTGGGCCAGCCGTCGAAGGATGAGCTTCGTCATGCGCCGGAATTCGCGGACGGGACGCAAGAGAGCCGCCCGGCAGACCGGGCGGCGGCCCTCAGCTCATCCACACGCGGTTCAACTGCATGACGCGGGCCGGATGCGGTTCGAGGCCATGCACATTCGCGGCGCACAAATTGTAGACCGGCCGCCACAAGGGCTGCACCATGACGGCCGCGTCCTGCAGGATCTTCTCGACCTGCTCCATCTTCGCCTTGCGCTTCTCCACGTCGATCGTGCCTTCGGCACCGGCGAGCGCCTCATCGAACGCCGGATCGGAGAAATGCGATTCGTTCCACGGAACGCCCGTACGATAGGCTTGCGACAGCACCATGGTGCCGATCGGCCGATGCGCCCAGGACGTGGCGCCGAACGGCGTCAGGTTCCAGACCTCCCAGAACCGCGTCGTCGGCAGCACGTTGACCGCCAGCTTGATCCCCACCTCCTGAAGCTGGTCGCGCATGGCCTCGCAGACCGCCTGATGCCATGGGCCGTCGGTATTGCCCACGTCGATCGTCAAGGACAGCCCGTCCTCATGGCCGGCTTCCTTGAGCAGCGCCTTGGCGCCTTCCACGTCGCGAACGAGCTCGGGCAGCGGGAAATATTCGGGATGCACCGGCGCGACATGGAAGTTGTAGGCGGTAGCGCCGCCTTTGGGGAAGATCAGCTTCTGGATCGCCGCATTGTCCACCCCCTTGATCACCGCCTGGCGGACCCGGATATCCTTGAACGGCTCGGCATCGACCTGCATGCGGCAACACAGGGTCTGCGCGGTTGCGACCGACTTGATCTGGGCCCCGCTGATCGATTGCGCCAGCGAAATCTGGTCGACCGTCAGCTCGTAGGTCGCATCGACGGTGCCCGAGGCCAGCGCGATCGTCTGGTTTTCCTGGTCGAAGTTGTAGAAGTGGATCTCGTCGAGATAGGCGTCGCCCGCCCAATGGGCGAAATCCTTGCCGTCGGTCGTCTTGGTCACGCGCTTGAGGATGCAGCGGTCGCCGACCTTGAGCTCCGCCAGCGTGTAGGGGCCGGTGCCGATCGGCTTGTCGGAGAACGGCTCGACGAAGGAGGGATGCACGATGCCGGTCGGATATTCGGCGCAATCCTCCGCCACCGACAGGACCGGCCGCGACAGATTGAGGCGCAAGGTGTGCTTGTCGACGACCTCGACGGCGTTGTCGGCCGGAACCTTGACCGCTTTGCCCTTGGCATCCTTCTCGCCCGTGTCGCGCGCGAGCGCGTTGAAGGTCGAAAGGCCGACATTGGACGAGCCGGTCTTCGAATCGGTCCAGCGCCTGATGTTCCAGGCGATATGCTCGGCGGTCAGCTCCTCGCCATTGTGCCACAGCACACCCTTGCGCACATGAAGGGTCCAGGTCTTCAGGTCTTCCGAGGGTTCCCACGATTCGACCAGCATCGGGCGGATGACGTTGTCGGGGCCGAGGATCGTCATATATTCGATGATCTGGCGCGACTGGTTCGACATCTCGTTCCAGCTGTAGGTGGCCGGATCCTTCATCGCCGCGACACGCTGGCCGATGCGCAGCTTGCCGCCGCGCTTGGCGGCCGGATCGGGCTTGGGGAAAGGCTGGGTGTCGGCCGCTACGGCCGGCGCGCTCAGTCCGGCCATGGAATAGGCCGACGCCGCGGCCACGCCGATCAGCGCCGCCATGCGGATGAATTCGCGCCGGTCGACCTTGCCGGTCTTCAGCTGCGCTTGCAGATTCTTCAACAGTGCCTTCTTCCCGTTGTCGGACATGTTCAGCTCCTCTCCTGTTATGGCCGTTGCCCGGCGCATGCTTGTTCACGGCAGGAAAACCCTGCGCTCTCTTCCTCAGTGCCCCGAGGAAAAGCCCTGGCGGTCACAGCCTCACGTGGCAGCCGTCACCATGATCTCGACACGATAGGCGTCACCGGCCAAACGGCTCTCCACGGTGGCGCGCACCGGCATGGCGGAGCGATCGATCCACTTGTCCCACACGCCGTTCATCAGTTCAAAGTCCGCGATGTCGCGCAGCCAGATCTGCGCGGTCAGGAGCTTCGTCCTGTCCGAGCCGGCAAGCGCCAGATATCTGTCGATCTTGGCGAGCGTGTCGCGCGTCTGCTGCGCCGTATCGCCGGCCGTGTCGTCGGCGGTCATGCCGGCGAGATAGACGGTGCCGTTATGCTTGAGGACGCGGCAGAAGCGTTGGCCGTTTTCGAGGCGCTCTATGGTCATGAGGAAAGAACCTGCTCTGGTTGCTGGAAAGGTGCCGCCGCCCGGCGCAAGCGGCGCGGGCCGAGGTCGCCGGCGGTGACGCCGAACCTCTTGATGTCGTCGGGAATGTCGTCGCCTTTGACGAGAGCGGCGCAGATCCGCGACAAGGCGGAAGCGGTCTTGATGCCGTAGCCGCCCTGCCCGGCCAGCCAGAAGAAATCCGGCGCCTCGTCGTCGGCGCCGACAACCGGCGACCCATCGCCGGCGAAGGTCCTGAGTCCGGCCCAGGACCTGGACACGCGGTTGACTTCGATCGTCGTCGCCCGCGCCAGCCGCTCGACGCCGATCGCGACATCGATGTCCTCGGGATAGGCATCCATCGGCGGCGAAGGTGCCGCATCCGCCGGCGAGACGAGGATCTGGCCGGCGTCCGGCTTGAAATAGAACTCGGCGCCGACATCGTCGACCAGCGGCCAGTCCGCGATCGTCTCGGCCGGCGGAGCCGGAATAGTGAAGGCGGTCCGGCGTTTCGGCTGAAGCCCGATAGGCCGCAAGCCCGCCATGACCGCGACCTCGTCGGCCCAGGCCCCGGCGGCATCGACGAGAACCGCCGCACTGAACTCGCCGGCGGAGGTCTCGACCTGCCAGCCGCCGCGATGCCCGATCGCCTTGACCTCGGCGTCCATGACGATGCGCGCACCGCGGGCACGGGCGCCTTTCAGGAACCCCTGGTGCAGGCCGTTCACGTCGACATCCATGGAATGGGGCTCGAGGAACGCCCCGGCCAGATAGCCGGCGCGCAGCACCGGCACACGCGCAATGGCTTCGGCGGGCGTGATGGCGTGGATCGAGGGAACGAACCGGCGGGCCCTGTCGAGCGCCTGCGCCAGGAGATCGAGCTGGTCGGCCCGCGCCACCGTGACCATGCCGCGCCTGCCGAGCAGCGGGTAATCCGAGAAACCGGGCGGCGGGTCGCTCATGAAGGACCGGCTCGCCAGGACCAGGCGGCGAATGACGTCGTTGCCGTAATTTTCGGTGAAGCTCGCCGCCGACCGGCCGGTCGCATGATAGCCGCATTGGCTTTCACGCTCGAGCAGGACGACGGGCGAGCCCTGCGCAATTTCAAACGCCGCGCCGGCCCCGGCAATGCCGCCGCCAACGACGATGACGCCGGTTTCACATCGCGCGCCCGTTCTCATCGGGGGCCTGGCCTGACGCACCCGTCCACGGGACCGCCGCGGCCCTTAGAGAAGGCCTCGCCCGTGCGTTGCAGGTCAGGTTTTCCCATCGCCCTCGCAGTCCTCATGGATGGATGCCAGCAAATTAATTTGGTCACACCAAGGCTTCACGAAAGATTTTTGCAGGCTTTGACCAAAAATAATGATGTCTAACCGCCATCCACCTTGCGAGCGCGGGCGCCCTCCACTAGGCTTGCCGGAGCATTCTGGCCACGACCGAAATGAAGCCGCCGCCGCCTTTGAATTATATCCGCTCGTTCGAAAGCTCGGCCAGACATTTGAGCTTCACGGCCGCCGCCGAGGAGCTCGGCTATACGCAGGCCGCCATCAGCAATCACGTCCGGGCTCTCGAGCAGTATATCGGCCGGCGCCTCTTCACCCGCTACCCGCGAAGCCTCAAGCTCACCGAGATGGGCGAGGCGTTCCTGCCGACCCTGCGCCAGGCGCTCGACCAGATCGACCATGCGACCGAAGCGGTCGTCGCCAAGGCGCGCACCAGAACGGTGGTCGTCTCCTGCCCGATGAGCCTTGCCGAGAACTGGCTCGCCGGCGCCATGGCGGAATTCCGCAACCGGCATTCCGAGATCGAGGTCGTCCTGCAGGGAACCGTCTGGGAGGATCTGAGCGACCAATTGGCCGACATCACGATCTCGGTCAGGAGGTTCGACGACCGGCCGGCGGCGAGCACGCTCCTGTGGGACGATCAGCTCGTCCTCGTCTGCTCGCCGGATTTTCTCGGCGGCGGCGAGGTGCGCGACCCGCCCCGAGAGATCATCAGGAGAGAGCGGATCTTCGTCCTCGGCCGCCAGGAATACTGGCAATGCTTTGCGGATCTGCTGAAGATCGACGTTCCCGATCACGATCGGGGTCTGACCACCAATGCCTCCAATATCGCGCTCGAGCTTGCCGCGACCGGCGCCGGCCTGGTCGCGACCCAGCTCTCCCTCGCCCGGACATATCTGAAGCGGGGCCTGCTGATCGAGCCCTTCCCGATAAGAGCGCCCAGCCCATGGGCTTATTACCTGACCGACACGCAGCACTCGAAAGGCAATGTCGTCAGGATCGTCAGGGAATGGATCGTCGAGCGCGCGCGGCAGGACTTCGGTCGTCCGTCGGCGGGTTGATCCTGTGGCAAATCAGACACGATCATCCGGACCGGAGGCAAGCGGCCTTAGGGCAGAATCTGTGGCAAGAAGGCCACAGTCATTTGAAAACTGCCGGCAGCGTGGGAAATCTGCTACCGGCGCTTCCGCGAAGTAAGATACTCTCCGGCCAGTCTGGGCTTCGCGGAATGCCCTTCGATTCGTATTGGGGGACATATGGAACGGCGATCAGATCGGGAGTTCTTCCGCGGCAAGCTTGGCAAGAGCGTAGGCCGGGCCCTACGCCGTCGGCTGGCGGTGACGACGATCTTGGCCGCGGCGCCTTTCCTGGGCTATGGGCGCCAAGCCTTCGCCGACTGCGATCCGGCCGGTCCGCCCGCGGCCTTCACCTGCAGCGGCGCCAGCGGCGGGCAGTTCATCGGCACCGACGACGCGATCCTGACCACCGTTCCGGGCTTCAGCGTGACCGAGAATGCCGGCGACGGCATCGAAATCGAAGCCGACGGCCATCTCCAGTTCATCGACGACAACGCCTCCCCGATCGTGGCCAGCGGCAGTGGTGTGAGGATCACGTCGAACGGCGACAGCGCGGACAATGACGGCGCGATCACCATCCGTACGGACGGCAATATCACCGGCTACGAGAACGGCATAAACGCCCGCAATTTCGGCGCAGGGAATCTCGAGATCACCGCCGACGGCCATGTCATCGGCAGCGCCTATGGCGGGGACTTCACAGGCATATATGCCGTGAACTACGGAAACAACCTCACCGTCACGACGGGAGCGGCAAGCGTCGTCTCCGGCGGCTATGACGGCATCGGCGCTTTCAACCACGGAGACGGCAGCCTGCGGATCACCGCCAATGGCGAGGTCACGGGCGAAGACGAGGACGGCATAAACGCCTATAATTTCGAGGACGGCGTCAATCTGAGGATCGGGACCGGCGCCGACAGCAACGTCACCGGCGACGAATACGGCATATTCGCCAAAAATTACGGCAGCGGGAATCTCGTCATCACCGCCGATGGCCGGGTGAACGGCTACGACGAGGACGGCATATATGCCTACAATTCCGAGAACGGCGTCAATCTGAGGATCAGGACCGGCGCCGGCAGCGACGTCAATGGCGACGAATACGGCATACACGCCAAGAACTACGGCAGCGGGAATCTCGTCATCACCGCCGACGGCCGGGTGACCGGCTACGACGAGGACGGCATACACGCCTATAATTCCGAGGACAGCGACAATCTGAGGATCGAAACCGGCGCGGACAGCACGATCACCGGCTATACGAACGGCATCAACGCCGGAAACTTCGGCAGCGGGAATCTCGTCATCACCGCCGATGGCCAGGTGACCGGCCACGATGACGGCATAGACGCCTACAATTCGGAGAACGGTGCCAATCTGAGGATCGAGACCGGCGCCGACAGCACGGTCACCGGCTATACGAACGGCATCATCGCCGGAAATTTCGGCTATGGCAATCTCGTCATCACGGCAAATGGCGAAGTCACCGGCGAAGACGAGGACGGCATCTTCGCCTATAATGGAGGTCCGGGAAGCGGTCTTCTCGGCAACGGCATCGACCTCAGGATCGAGACCGGCGCCCAAAGCGTGATCACCGGCCAAGGCGGCGACGGCATCGACGCCGAGAACTATGGTTCGGGCATTCTCACCATTACCGCCCGGGGCACGGTTTTGGGCGACAATAACGGCATCGAGGCCACCAATTCGTATTATGGCGGAGCCCTGAGAATAGAAACGGGGGTCGGCAGCGTGGTGACCGGTGAAGGCGGCGACGGCATCGACGCCGAGCAGTTCGGCAGTGGCAATCTCAGGATCACCGCCAATGGCGAGGTCACCGGACTGGAAAATTCCGGCATAACTGCACAGAACTGGGGATATGGCCGCACGATCATCGAAGTCGGCGCCGCGGGTCTGGTGCAGGGCAACGAGGCCGGCATTTTCGCGCAGTCCTATGGCGACCAGAACGTGTCGATCACCAATTACGGCCTGGTGCGCAATCTCTCAGGCGCATCCGACGATCTGGCGATCGAATTCGTGTTGGTCGGCGGCAGGGCGGTTATCGCCAATTACGGCAATCTCGTCGGATACGTGAATATCGACTCGGATGACCCTGGGAACGACAGGCTGGGCAATTCCGGGACCTGGAACACGGCCGGCGGGACCAACGAATTCGGCGACGGCAACGATCTCGTCGCCAATAGCGGCCTGCTGATTGCCGCCGATGACGGGAGCAGCAACGAGACCACCCGGTTCAGCGGTGTCGAAACTTTCCACAATTCCGGACGCGTCACGATGGCAGACGGGGCGGAAGGCGACGAGCTGCGCCTGGGAGGCTCGCTGTCGCCCGACACCCCGACGGATTACGAGGGTAAGGACGGCACGCTCCTCGTCGACGCAGCGCTCGGGCCGCAGTCTGCCGGCGGGCTTTCGGACCAGCTTTTCGTCGGCGGCAATACCAGCGGCACGACCCGGGTTTTCGTCAATGTCACGGATGCGCTCGGCGCCGATACGGAAGGCCTGCCGGTGGTCCTGGTCGGCGGCGCTTCGGCGGACGGACAATTCGTGCTCGGGGCCCCCGTCAATGCCGGCTTCTTCACCTGGGACATGCGCTACGACGCGGCCGAGAACTGGCACGAGCTCTTCACCTCCGGCGTCGGCATCGGCTCTTACGAATTCGCCGCCGGCATCAGCGGCGCCCAGGAGATCTGGCACCAAACCACGGGAACGCTGCTGCAGCGCCAGGCCGATCTGCGGGCCCTGCTCGAGGGCCTCGGCGTGACGCCGGTCGCCGACTATGCCGAGCCCGTCGCGCCGACCCCCGCCGGCAAGGTGACGCCCGGGTTCTGGCTCAAGGCGGTCGGCGCCTATGTCGACCGCGACGACGAAGAGGACGGCTTCACCCTCGACCGCAAGCAGACGATCTGGGGCGGAATGGCCGGCTTCGACTTCGGAGACCAGTATGGCGGCAGCGCCTGGCTGTTCGGCCTCTTCGCGGGCTATCTCAACTCCGATCTCGATTTCGACGCGACCGACACCAGATGGACCTACGAAGGCCCGACGGTCGGCGCCTATGCCACCTATCTCAACGGCGCATTCCATGCCGATCTGACGGTGAAGGCGGATTTCCTCGACATCGATATCGATCCGCAGGACCTGGCGCCCGGCTCCGACGATGCCGACACCGACGCGTTCAATGCCGGCGGCCGCCTCGATCTCGGCTACAAGTTCGGCGAGTCCCTCTTCATCGAGCCGCAAGCCACCCTGGCGGTGGTGCATACCGAGATCGACGACGTCGATATCTTCGGAGGCTCGGTCGAGTTCGACGACGAGACGAGCGTGCGCGGCAGGCTCGGCCTGAGGCTCGGCCACGAGCAGACGGGGAGCAACGGCGTGATCTATTCCGGCGACGTCACGGCCAGCGTCTGGGAGGACTTCTCGGGCGACAATGACGTCACCATCGTCGACACGGGCGTTCCGGCCTTCGGGGCATCGGACGATCCCGGCCAGACTTATGGGGACATTGCGCTCGGCTTCAGTGCGGCAGATCCCGAAGGGTGGTCGGGCTTCCTGCGCGCCAACTATCTGTTCGGTACGGACTACGAGGCCGTCACGGGCAATGCCGGGGTGAGATACGCCTGGTAGGCTCGATCGCGGCATGCGTCCGCGGAAGGCAGCCACGAGCAGGAAAGCGAGCGCCCGATGAGCGATCCGCCGACCGTCTATCTCGTTCGGCACGGCGAGACCGAATGGTCGAGATCGGGACGGCATACGGGGCTAACAGACCTGCCGCTCACCCGGGAAGGCGAGGCGCAAGCCCGGGCGCTTCGTCTGCGCCTGAGCGCAATCGCCTTCGACAATGTGATTACGAGTCCCCTTCGGCGGGCCGCGCGCACGGCCGAACTCGCCGGCTTCACGGCGACGCCCGATGCGGACCTGGTCGAATGGGACTATGGCGACTACGAAGGCATGACGTCAGCCGCAATCCGCGCCGTCCGTCCGGGCTGGGACCTGTTCGACGACGGCTGCCCCGGCGGAGAATCCGTCCGGCAGATGACCGAACGGGCCGATCGGCTCGTGTCCCGCTTGACGGCGCTGCGCGGGAACGTCCTGGTGTTCGCTCACGGCCATTTGCTGCGGGTGCTGGCCGCCAGATGGGTCGGGCAGCCGGCAAGCTTCGCGCGGGCGCTGCTGTTGTCGACCGGGTCGGTGAGCGCTCTCGGCTTCGGCCACGGCAATGCCGGCGAGCCGGCCGTCAGCCTGTGGAACTCGTGACGCAGACCGGTTATCCCGGCCCGTTTTCATTCTCCCCGTTCAGCAAGGAACGGATTCTGTCGGCCAATTCCCGCTTCACGCTCAAGGTGTTCAGGGAGCGGCCTGGCGTTCCGCCGCCATGGAACGTCAGCGCGAAGATGCGACTGGGCGTGTCCTCGATCTCTCTTGCACACCTCTCCACCACATGCGGCAGAGCCGCTTCCAGGCAGGCGCGGGCCTGCGCCCGGCAGGCTTCCAACGGTCCATGGCCGAGCTCATGGAGCGCCCTCGCCCCCTTCTCCACGATTTCCCCGGTCAGGATCATGCGGCCTCGTCCTCGTCTTCGGAGACACTATGCGAGCCCCCGGACAATATGCAGTCCTGCGAACAACGCGGCAAGCGAAAGCCCGACCGATGCGGCGGCATAGAGGGCGGCAAGCAGGAGCTGCCCTCTCTCATAGAGCAAGGCGGTTTCGAGGGAGAATGCCGAAAAGGTCGTGAAACCGCCCAGCACGCCGGTCGCGAGAAACAACCTGATCTGCTGCGGCGCCGAGCCTTTCAAAGCGAGATATTCGACCAGCAGACCCATCGCCAATGAGCCTGCGATGTTGATCAGCATGGTCCCATAAGGGAAATTCAGGCCCCAGGCCTTCACCGAAAGAACATTGACGCCGTGGCGCAGGGCGCCGCCGGCGCCGGCGCCCACGAATACGAGAACATAGTCCATTGTCGTCCTCCTTTTGTCGAGGACGCGGAACACAGCCCAGGTGTGGAAACGCTCGAACTCCTACCATCGGACCGGTGTCACGCGGGACCCCATCACATCGGTAGGAGCTATCAGCCTGAATGGCGGTTGTCGGGGAGCCCCATCCCCATCGGCAGTCAAAGCTAGCGCCATTCGCGGCGGATTTCAATCCGGACCGGGGGCGTCTCGCGGCTCCCGGTCATCTCGAGGGGTGATGACTTTGGTGAGGGTGTCGACCGCCCTCCCTCCGTGCACCTAGGGGACAATCAGTCCAGGCCCTTGGCTTCACAGGCAGCGCGCAGGTCGCCGTAGGTTTGCGCCACATCATGGTCCCAAGGCAGAACATCCACGCGGAAGAAGGAATCGCCTGACCCGTTCCGATAGCGCCCTGGGATAGTCGCGCGCTTGGCGAGACCATGAAGCAATTCCCCTTCCGTAACGGATGAAACGACGATATCCGCCATGGGAAGCGACACAAGACGAGCGATGATCTCGGTGCGGTCGCCTTTGATGACATGACTGGCAATGTTAGTGTCGAGCATCCAAGCGGTCATTCCCGCCAGCCCTCGAACGGATCGCGATCTTGCGAAGTCTGGTCGCGATCCGCCGCACCCATGAAGTCGTCCGGCACCTGATCATTGCCATAGAGCTCGAAAAGGCCGTCCCATGAATCCGCCTTGTGCGACAGGATGACGTCGCCGGTTGCGGGATCGCGACGCACGAACACCTCTTTCCCCTCGAAGCGGAATTCCGCTGGGAGCCTAACGGCCTGACCGCGGCCTGTTCTAAGGATCTTGGCTGTTTTCCTTGGCATGACGGCCTCCGCATCTTCTGATAGTCAGGTGCAATTCGATGCGGCTCTCCCCCGCTGACCCCCGATCACCCGATCTCGCCTGCGACGCGCTGGCCGGTCCGGATCGCCCCGTCCATCAGGGCGAAATGGACCGTCTCGGTATGCTCGCCCGCGAAGTGAAGCGGACCGACCGCGGCCTGCAGCGCCTCGACGTCGGTCTTATGCTGCGGCCCCCGCGTCGAATAGGCGGCCTTTATCCACGGATCGTCGTCCCAGGTCGACAACAGGGCGCGGCCGGCGTCGATGTGCAGTTCGGGATGGAGCTTGCGCAGCTTTTCGAGCCAGGTGTCCGCACCTTCGGCGACCTTGAGCCGGCCCAGCGCCGCCGCGGAGCCGACGAAACAGTTCAGCACCGGATCGGGCGTCGCCTGGCCGCGTGTCGCGACCCAGGTCCAATAGACATCCGGAACGGACATGACGGCGCTCGCCGGCGCCGCCCGGTCGAGCTCGACCGCAAGCTTCGCCGCATGGCCATAATCCACAGCGTCGAGCGCGCTCGCCTTCCAGCCGGGAAGCGCCGGCGTGAACCGGATGCTGCGCCAGACCGAGGCCGGGACGGTAACGACGCACCGGTCGGCGACAAGCTCGTGCGCCCCGGTGCGGATCCGCACCGGCTCGCCCGACCAGTCGATCTCCACGACCGGCGCGTCGAGCCGGACGGCTTCGCCGAGCCGTCCGGCGAGGCGCAAGGCGATCTCCTGATTGCCGTGCTCGCAGCGCACGCCCTCCTTGCCGCCGAAGGCCGCCGCGTGGTGCCCGATCAGGACGTCCGCCTCCAGCCTCTCCGCCGACTGGGCGAAGGAGATCTCGACGCGGGCCGCAATGGCATCGCGTACGCCCGGCGGTATGGGCGCGGCGTCGAGCGCCTCGCGCAGGCTGCCGAAGCTTCTGTCCCTGATGGTCTGCTGGACGTTCCGCACGCCGGCGACACAGTCGGCGATCGTCACCGGTATCCCGCCGCGCGGCGTGCGCGCCGAATAGTTCATCGTCGTGCGGACGAGCGAAACGTCCAGCCTCCGGGCAAGCGCGCACAAGGCCGTCTGCTCATGCTCGATGAACTCGGCCCCTCTTTCTATCCAGCAGCCATTGCCGAGCTGTTGCGACCATACCCGCCCGCCTACGCGATTGCGCGCTTCGAGGACAATGACGTCGTGTCCCTTGCGCTGAAGCTCTTCAGCCGCCACGAGGCCGCTGAAGCCCGCTCCGATCACACCTATCCGCATCTCCGACTCCCGCTCGACATCATCCCTCGCGGTCGACCGCGTCCGCGAGCTCGGCCAAGGTGGCGAAGTTGTAATCGGGCCTGGTCACCACCGCCGGCGCGGGCGATCCGCCAAAGCCCGTCTTGCCCTTGCGCCGCTCGATCCAGCAGGTGCTATAGCCCAGGGACTTGGCCACTCCAATATCATGGAACTGGCTCTGCGCGACATGCAGGTAATCCTTCATCCGGTAGCCCTGCGCGCTCTGGCGGCCGCGCGTATAGGCGAAGAACTGCGGATCGGGCTTGCACGTCTCCACATCCTCGGCCGTGACGGCGTCGTCGAAGGGATGGTCGAGAGTCCGGGCGAAGCTGTCCAGCGCCCGGTTGTCGGAATTCGTCATGGCGACCAGGCGATAGCGCCGCCGCAGACGCTTCATCGCCTCGACCGCGTCGGGAAAGGCCGGCCAGGCGGGAATGGAGAGACGCAGACCCTCCGTCTCGGCTTCGCCGGCGGGAAGGCCGAACTCCTTCGCCATGGTCCGGTAGATGGGCGCCAGCATGCTGGGAAAGGGCAGGCCCGGCGTGCGCCTGTGCTCGATGTCCTCGGCCCTGCCATAGCTCAGGAGAACCGCCTCGTCGTCCATCGTGCGCCCGGCCCGGCTGGCGATCGGGCGTATATAATCGAGCACGCCGGCTTCAAAATCGATCAGGGTGCCGACGACATCGAATGTCAGGATCTTGTAGTCGCGCAGAGCCATGGGCCGTATCCTCCCGATATTGAGACGGGTGGAGTTCTAACCCGGCCGCTGGACATGACGAAAATGATATGATTTCATGAAATCCATCTAATTTAGTCATAGCCATCGAATGCGCCTCGATATCGATTCGCTACGCGCCTTCAAAACCGTCATCGACCTGGGCGGCGTGACGCGCGCCGCCCGGAAGCTGGGCCTCAGCCAGTCGGCGATCAGCCACAAGCTCGCGCGGCTGGAGGAGCGTATCGGCCGCTCCATCATGCTCAAGACCGCCGGCGGCATCACCCCGACCGCGGATGGCCGCAGCCTCCTGTCCTATGCGGAGCGGCTCGTAGCCCTTCACGACGAGGCGGCGGAGCATTTCAGGCTATCCGAGCTCACCGGCCAGGTTCGTCTTGGAACGACAGAGGATGCGGCAACCAGCCGCCTGGCCGGGGTTCTCGGCAGGTTCCGGAGAGCGCATCCCCGTGTTTCCCTCAGCATTTGCGTAGGGCAGAGCCTCCTTCTGCGGCAAAGGCTCATGACGGGGGAGATCGATCTGGCCGTGATGCAGATTTTCGCCGACGAGAAGCAGCCGGGGGATCGCGAGCTGTGGTGCGAGGATCTCGTCTGGGTCCAGTCGGCGGATCACCCGCCGAAGCTCGGGCCGGTCATACCCTTCGTGTCCTTCGACTCGAACTGCTTCTACCGACGCGCCGCCCAGCTCGCGCTGGCCAATTCCGGACGCAGCCTGAAGGTCGTCCTGGAATGTCCCAGCGTCGATGGAGTCCAGTCCGGCGTTCGCCATGGATTGGGTGTGGCGGTCATCGGCCGTCGCCGCCTGACGGCCGGATTGTCGGAAATCGCCGACGGCCTTCCACGATTCCCGCCGGTCTGCCACGTGCTGCGCTCCGGAAGAAGACTGTCGAAAGACCTGGACGCCAGCCTCTCGGAGGCGATCATCCAGGAGATGTCGGACCGATGACGATCGCCCGAGCGGGCGGTACCGAGGGGGCCTCAGCCCTCCAGGCGATGAGCGAGCCTGGCCTCGGGAATGGCCGTGACAGGCACCTCAAGGCGAGAGCGTTTCGTTCTGGTCACGTCGGCGAGGATATGCGGCGGCGCTATGCCTTCCGCGGCGAGAAGCAGGATCTTCTTGGCCATCTGGTCGAGCTCGTATGGCGTGGCTTGGCCGCGCGCTTCCAATATGGTCCTGGCTTCCGAGAATACCTGCGCAAGACCGCGAAGGTTTTCCGGGTCGAAGTAGGAGCGTGGCATTCGTGACCTCCAGCGCCGTCCCAAGAGCGAAGGAGAAATGCCCGCCGGGTGTGGACGTGCCGGCGGGCGAGACGCGTATCGAAGGGGTGCCGTCTGCGGGGGAGATGGCCCCTGGAAAATCTCCTTAAGCCGGAAAAGTTCCAATTCTCTCTTGAATAAGCCGCGGCGCCGGTCCTTCGGCCGCCTTCCCGCGGCATGCTGAACATGGGACGTCGTTATTTGGACCGGCGTCCATTATCAGATTCGTTGACAAGCCGCCGCGGAAGGCCTCCACTGGATTCCGGCTTCCGGAGGAAATGCCATCATGCCCAGCGCCTATTTCGAATCGGATGGTCTCAAGCATCTGGAAATGATCTTTGACCGCGCGATGGCCCTGGTGGAAAAGCATCACCCCGCGCCGAAGGAATTACGCGATACCATCGCCGCGCGAATTCTGCACCTCGCCGCAAAGGGCGATCATGACGACGATATGATGCTGAAATTCGCCCTGGAAGGCATCGTGCCCGCCGCGGGCGATCACCCCCCTGCCATGCCGGCCATTGCTTCCGTCGAAGCGGACCAAGGCTGAGGAAAAGGCTCGCGCCGCGCCTTGCCTTTCGAACCTTGATCGTTGGGAGCCGGGCGCCGAGCATTTGCTTAAGACAAATGGAACTCGGGGCCCGAAAGCGCCGCCGGCTCTTGCGCCTGAAAACCTCGATGCCTATGGTCCCGATGCCGACGCAATTCGCGCCATGACGAGCTCTTGGCCGAGGATCGGGTCTCGGCGGCTCGGGGATATAAAAACATAAGTGGACCGGCTTGCCTCGGCCCACGCATCAGGGGGGATCTCTCATGCGCCTTCATGTGGCTGCTTTCATCCTTGCCGCCGCATCGCTCGCCGCACCGCCGGCCCACGCCGACATGGCGAACGGCAGTTACGAATGCTGGTATTTCAGCGAGGCGCGGCTGACCTTCAACTTCACCGTGCTCGGCCCCGACAGCTACAAAGGCTATGACGACACGCCCGGAACCTACAGCCATGATACGGCTTCGGGAGAGGTGACCTTCACCAGCGGCACGCTTTCGGGGGCCATGCCGGACGGGTTCAAGGCCATCTACGAGATACGCGAAGGCGTACCCACCCTGTCCTATATCAGCGGCCGGTCGGGCGCCGAGGCGCTTTTCTGTCAGAACACGCATGGGTAACACTTTCCACCATGCAATTCAGTTGTCTTCCCCGCTACGCCTCTCTAGCTCCTCAGCGAACATCGTCATCTCGCGCCGGCTCCCGAAAGCGCGGGCGGGCAGGATCAGGACACGGCGACCGACGCAGACGAACGCGTGCGCAGGCGCTGCGATGATCGCGCTGATCGTCTCGGGCGCAACAAAGAAGGGAACGCCACCCTCGCGCCATTCGAGTTGGTCGATGTGATCGAGCATCTCCACGGCAATGGGGTGCCCGAGGCGCCGCACTGCTCGCCAATATCTGAACATGTACATGACGACCATTGCCGACCCGTACTGAGCGACGCTGCTTGCCGCAATGAAGAGCCAGAATCGCCAGCCGCCTTCCTCCCCGACCCAGTCCTCCGGGAGCATCGCCACGACCATGCCGCCAAAACCGATCCAGACGAACAGCAGGATAAGGCGCCAACCTCCGATCTCGCGCGGAAGCATCTCGTAGGCCAAGGCGTCCGCGCGCGTCAGCATGAAGGAAAGACGCCAAAATGGCTGTGGCCCGTTGGATGTCATCCGGCGGAACGTGAGCGGCCGCAAAATAAAAAACCATACAGCTTCATCGGCCTCCTGCGCGTCTGCGCCGCTCCGAGAGATCACCCTGCGCCTTCGGTTTGAGGTGGCCTGCCACCCGAAGCCGAAGGCGCAGGGTGGCGGAGACGGAGGGATTCGAACCCTCGATACGCCTTTAAGGGCGTATAACGGTTTAGCAAACCGCCGCCTTCAGCCTCTCGGCCACGTCTCCGGCGCGGGGCCACCTCATGCCCGGAAAAGGATCGGCTGTGAAGGGAAAAATCTTGCAAGGAAAGGAATCATATTGTATCGCTTGGCCGTCAAGCCGATTGCCTGGCTGAGGGAACCGTGCGACAGTCGGCGGCGTTCAAGGAATCTTCGGGCCCGAGGCCAGTCGGCCCGCAATCCAAGTCAGCAGGAGAGTAAGATGCGCCGGATCCTTTTGAGCTTCGCCTTCACCGGCGTCCTCATCGCTCCTGTCCTGGCGGCCGAGAACTTCATCCCCGGCGGCCATACCTACTCGCCCGACAACGAGCCCCTGCCCGAACTCAACAGCGAGCAGGACAATATCAATCTCAACGCCGACCTCATCCAGTCCGAGATCAACCGCCAGCAGCGCGAGCGCAAGCTGCTCGACAGCCAGTTCCAGCGCTTCATCGGCGAACAGGAGCTCAAGGGCGGCGACTATTCACCGGAATATTGAAGCCGGGCTTCAGCGGATCGAGACCCAGGCGCGTGCCTGGCGCTGCGCCTCGGCGATCTGGCCTGCCGTCATCTTGCGCGAGATCTCACGGCGATGGCGCCGAGCTTCGATACTGCCTCTCAGAGCAGCGATGTTGAGCCATTTATGAGCCGCGACATAGTCCTGCTCGACCTCGCGGCCGAGGCAATACATCATGCCCAGGTGAAAAAGCATCTCCGCCGGCGTCCCGGCCGGCGATGACGGCGTCCCGGAGCGAGCCATGCTCCTGTCCCTTCTGTCTGACTTTTCCCGCCGGCCGTCTTGTGCGACCGTGCAAGGCTGAATGTGCGCCCCCAACCGCCAAGGCGGCGTTAAGCGGCAGGCTTAACGGCAGTTGAAGGCGAGCTTACCGAGTTTCAGAATTACCGAATTATTCCAAAAGCTTGGCGCGAGCGCCAGAGTTCCCGCATTTACGGCGCGCTAACCAGCGGAATCTTTGGCCGCGGTCCGGCGCTGCCGGTCGCAGCCCTTTACGGCGAAACCGGGACGGCGACGCGCACGACCAGCGGAAAATGATCCGATCCCGCATTGCCTGCGATGCGCACGTCCTCCACGCTCTTCACCTCCTCGCTGGCGAAGATGTGATCGATGGCGAGCTGGGGCAATTGCCAGCGCGCCGGCCAGGTCGGCAGGAAGCCGTCGAGCCGGCGCAGGAGCGAGCGCCCCTGAAAGATGGCGAGCATGCGCGACGAGGGCGTGGCGTTGAAATCGCCTGCCACGATGCGCGGGCCGGACAGCTTGCGCACCAGATCGCCGAGCTCGCCCAGCTGTGTCAGCTGCGCGCGCAGATAGGGAAAGCGGATGGTATGGGTGCCGATGACGGTCAGACCGCCGAGCTCCCTGCCTAAGGTGGCGCGGACCATCGGCGGGCCGGTCCAGGCGCCGTGGCTTTCGAAATCGGCGATCGGATACTTCGAGAACACCGCCATGAAGCAATGCTCGAGATGAGAGCAGTCGTCCTGATAGGCGTAGCGGGCGCGCAGGCGCTCCTTGAGAGCGCGCTTCTCCGGTCCGAATTCGAACATCAGCAGGATGTCGGGATCGTTGCGCTCGATCTCCCGGGCCAGCGCCTCGACATTGCCGTTGTGCAGCCAGCTGTTGAACGACATGAGACGGACGATGCGATGCCCGGCGGGCGCCTGGATGTCGCCCGTGCCACCGGACGCCGCCTTGTAATGCGGCAGGGCCCCGATCACCAGGAGGCCGATGACGAGCGCCGTGATGGCGGTGAGCACGCGCGCGACGGGCATGAGGAAGCCCAGGGCGAAAGCGCCCGCGATCAGCCAGAAATGCAGGGAGAACTGCGCAAAGACGTCGAAGGCGATCCACAGATTGCCCAGCCAGCCGGCCAGCGCCCCGGCAATGGCGAGGACAAATACGATGAAACAGGCGGAGCGTCCGGCACGGCGCGGCTTCTTCGGGGAGACGGAGTCGTCCGCCTCCAAATCCGGCCCGGTCGGGCCGGTTTCAGTCTCGACTGTCAAATCTGGCCTCGAAGTCCCTACAGCAGCCTGCTTTCGAGCGGCAGGAGCTGCTCGGGTGTAGCAAAACCCGGCAAGGCTTCAAAGCGCTTCTTCCATTCCGCGATCCGCGGATAGGCCGTGAGATCGAGCCCGGCCTCCGCCGCAAAGCGGATGATGCCATAGGCGTCGATGTCGGCGATGGTCGGCCTCCGGCCGATGAGCCATTCCGACCGGGCGAGCTCGTGGTCGAGCATGGCGAGCGCGGCGCGGGCCTCGCTGTCATACATGACCTTCACCTCGTCGCCGAACTGGCGCAGGCCGCGGGCGCGCTGGCGCAGCCGGTAGATCTGGGTGGCGAGCTTGTCCCACAGCCAGAACATCCATTCGCGGACGCGCTGCTGCTCGGCTTCGGTCTTGCCGTCGAAGCGGCCGAGCTTGCCGGCGAGATATTCGAGGATCGCCGCCGACTGGCTGAGGAAGGTCTGGCCGTCGCGCAGGCACGGCACCTGCCCGTAGCGGTTCTTCACCAGGTAATCCGGCTGCTTCTGGGCCCCCTCGCGCAGATTGACGTGGATATAGGAGAACGGATGGCGGCAGAGCGAGAGCATCAGCGCCACGGTATAGGTCGGCCCTGAGAGCGCGAAGCCGTGCAGCGTGAAGCGCTCCTTGTTGCCCTGGACGGAAGCGGCCGGTTTCGCCCGCTGCGACGACGCCTTCACCGGCCGGCGCGCCGACGGCTTGGATACAGGCTTCCTTACGACCGTTTTCTTGACGGCCCTCTTTGCTGCCTTGGCCATTCAACCTCCGTTGGCGCGGCCCCCCAAGGCGCGCGCCCCCCTTCAACATTCCGGGTACGGAGTATAGCGCCAAAGCCGGCGAATCGGAACCTCAGGTATAACTTATTGGTAAATCTGAGAAATTTCTTAAGGCAGTAGGTTAAAGGCCGAGCTTTTCGCGCAAAATCCCGTTAACCGCCTGGGGATTCGCCTTGCCGCCGGTGGCCTTCATGACCTGCCCCACGAACCAGCCGAGCATGGTGGGCTTGGCCTTGACCTGCTCCACCTTGTCGGGATTGGCGGCGATGATCCCGTCCACCGCCTTTTCGATGGCGCCCGTGTCGGTGACCTGCCTCAGTCCGCGCTTCTCGACGATCTCGTTCGGGTCGCCGCCCTCCGTCCAGACGATCTCGAAGACGTCCTTGGCGATCTTGCCCGAGATCGTGCCCTGTCCGATCAGGTCGATGACGGCACCCAGCTGATCGGCGGAAACCGGTGATCCGTCAATGGCTTTGCCCTCCCGGTTCAACCGGCCGAAGAGCTCGTTGATGACCCAGTTCGCCGCCGCCTTGCCGTCGCGTCCCCTGGCCACGGCCTCGAAATAGTCGGCGGAAGCGCGCTCGCCGATCAGCACGTCCGCGTCATAGGCCGAAAGACCGTAGTCGGAAACGAAACGCCTGCGCTTCTCGTCCGGCAGCTCCGGCAGGGTCGCCGCGATGCGTGCGATCCAGTTCTCGTCGAGCTCGAGCGGCAGGAGGTCGGGATCGGGAAAATAACGATAGTCATGCGCCTCCTCCTTGGAGCGCATGGAGCGCGTCTCGCCCTTCCTGGCATCGAAGAGGCGGGTCTCCTGCTCGATTTCGCCGCCATCCTCCAGGATGCCGATCTGGCGGCGCGCCTCATAGACGATGGCCTGGCCCATGAAGCGGATGGAATTGACGTTCTTGATCTCGCAGCGCGTGCCGAAAGCGGCGCCGGGATGGCGCACCGACACGTTGATGTCGGCCCTGAGGCTCCCTTCCTCCATGTTGCCGTCGCAGGTGCCGAGATAGCGCATGATCTGGCGGAGCTTCGCGACATAGGCCTTGGCCTCGTCGGGCGAGCGCATGTCGGGCTTGGAGACGATCTCCATCAGGGCGACGCCCGAGCGGTTGAGATCGACGAAGCTCATATCGGGATGCTGGTCGTGCAGGCTCTTGCCGGCATCCTGCTCGAGATGAAGGCGCTCGATGCCGACGTCGATGGCGCGACCGTCCTCGACATCGACCCTGACCACGCCTTCGCCCACCACCGGCTGCTTGTATTGCGAGATCTGATAGCCCTGCGGCAGGTCGGGATAGAAGTAATTCTTCCGGTCGAAGATTGAGTGCCGGTTGATCCTGGCCTTGAGGCCGAGCCCGGTCTTTACCGCCTGCTCGACGCAGAATTCGTTGATGACCGGCAGCATGCCGGGCATCGCGGCATCGACCAGCGACACATGATCGTTGGGTTCGCCGCCATATTCCGCGGAGGCGCCGGAAAACAGCTTGGATCTGGAGGTGACCTGGGCGTGCACCTCCATGCCGATGATGATCTCCCAGTCGCCCGTGGCGCCCTTGAGCCAGTCCTTCTTCTCGGCCACCCGCAATTCTGAGGTCATCGGCATGTTTTGCTCCGTTTCGGGAGCTAGGTACTGGGTTAAGCGACCCGGTTCAAGGGCGGGCCGGAAAAGCGAGGGACGATGGGCGGTCAGGCCGCCGATCTCATATTGACCCGGCTTTCGGCGAGATTGGTCAGCACCTGGTCGGTGGCCCGTTCCTCGCCCAGCGTCTCCTCGAGCACCTCGGCGCAGTCGTTGCGGCCGAGCTCGCGCGCCCAGGCGATCAGCGTGCCATAGCGGGTGATCTCGTAATGCTCCACCGCCTGGGCGGCGGCGATGAGCGCTGCGTCCATGACCCCGTCGTCATCGATATCGCCGGCAATCTCCTCGGCTTCCTCGATGATGCCCTCGATGGCCGGGCAAGCGACGGCCCTGGCTTCGGCGCCATGCATCCCGAACACCCGTTCCAGACGCTCGATATGGAGGCCGGTCTGGTCGCGATGACGGTCGAAGCTGTCCTTGAGGCCCGCGTCACTCGCCTTGTCGGCCATGTTGACCAGTGCCTTCTCGATCTTCTTCTCGGCATAGTAGATGTCGCGCAAGGTGTGGACGAAGAGATCGTCCAGCGTCTTGATGTCCTTGGAAAAGAAACCCATGGGTGAACTCCGTTTCTGACGGTATCGGAGCGGAACGCGAGGGGAGCGCGAAATGTTCCGGCCCGGGCCCGCCTCATCGCCTCATGAGCGAAGCAGCCGGCGGATCCGGCCCTATTGGCGCAGCTCGCGCGCGATCGCGCGGGCGAACCAGAGGGCCGCCGCGAAGAGCGCCGCCAGCACGGCCAGCACGGCGTAGTCCTGGCGCGCCAGCCCGGAAGCGGCGGCAGGAAATGCCTTCTGCCACAGCACCAGGGCAAAGATCGCGGCAAGGGCGGCGGCCGTGAAGCGCACGCCCCACAGCATGGCGATGAGAATGAACCTTCCCAGCGGCGACATGTCGCCCATGCCTTTTCCCCTCGACGCAAGCCGTGCTAACCCCAGACATCATAGCTTGAAACATCTCGAGAACCATGGCGAAATCCACGACCGACCCCAGGACACTCAAGCCCGCGACCCGCATCATCGCGACCGCGCGCGACTATTCCGAGCACGGAATCGTTTCGCCGGCCGTCTATCACGCCTCCACCATCCTCTATCCCACCTATCAGGCGCTGAAGGAGCGGACGCAGACCTACCAGTATGGGCGGCGCGGCACGCCGACGTCGCGCGCCGTGGAAACCGCGATCGCCACGCTCGAGAACGGCTTCGCCAGCAAGGTATGTCCCTCCGGCCTCGCCGCCATCACCACGACTCTTCTCGCCTTCCTCAAGCCCGGCGATCACCTGCTGGTGCCCGACAGCGTCTACGCGCCGGTGCGCGCCTTCTGCGATACGCTGCTCAAGAACTGGGGCGTCGTCACCGAATATTACGATCCGCTGCTCGGCGGCGCCGTATCGGCCTTCATCCGCGCCGCGACCCGCGTCGTCTATTGCGAAAGCCCGGGCTCGCAGACGATGGAGGTCCAGGACGTTCCGGCCATCGCGGACGCGGCGCACAAGGCCGGCGCCCTCGTCGTCGTGGACAACACCTGGTCGGGCGGGCGCTATTTCGACGTCTTCGCCCATGGCGGCGACGTCTCGGTCCATGCGGCGACGAAATATATCGTCGGCCATTCCGACGCGATGATGGGCGCCGTCACCTGCAGCGAGGCCACCTGGCCGCGCTTCAAGGAAAGCTACGAGACGATGGGCCAGTTCGCCGGGCCCGACGACATGTATCTGACTCTCAGAGGCCTGCGCACGATCGATGTCAGGCTCGAGCGTCACATGAGGAGCGCTCTCAGGATCGCCGAGTGGCTGAAGGGCCGTCCCGAGGTCGAGGAGGTTCTCTATCCGGCCTTGCCCGGCGCGCGCGGCCATGAGCTGTGGCGGCGCGATTTCACCGGTGCCAGCGGACTGTTCTCGGTGGTGCTCAAGCCGCAGAACGAGGCGGCTCTCGGCCGGTTCCTGGACGGGCTCGAGCTTTTCGGCATGGGCTATTCCTGGGGCGGCTTCGAGAGCCTGTGCGTGCCGTTCAAGCCGCACCGTACCGCCCGGTCATGGGCTCGCGAGGGCACCTGCCTTCGCCTCCATATCGGGCTCGAGGATCCCGGCGATCTGATGGCCGACCTCGCGGCCGGTTTCGAGCGTCTCAAGATCGCGCCTTGAAATCCTCGCGCGCAGGCCCATTTTTCCGACAGCCGAAAAGGAAGGATCGCCATGCTCGAGCGCACCGCTTTCACTGCCCTGGTCCTGGCGGGGCTGGCGATGACCCAACCGCTCTCCGCTCAGGAAGCGGACGACCCCGAGCTCATCTTCAAGAAGACGACGGTATGGCGCATGCTGTCGCCCGACGCGAAGCTCGCCACCTATGCCCTCGACGACCCCCTGATCGAGGGCATTGCCTGCCATTTCACCGTGCCCGAGATCGGCGGCTGGAGCGGCTGGGCTGGCTTCGCCGAGGAGCGGTCGGAGACGTCCCTCTCCTGCCGCCAGGTCGGTCCCGTCACCTTCAAGGGCAAGTTCGCGCAGGGCGACGACGTCTACCGCATGCGCCGTTCGCTGTTCTTCAAGAAATTCCACATTTCGCGCGGCTGCGATGCCAAGCGCAACACCCTCGTCTATCTGAGCTATACCGACAAGCTCATCGAAGGCAGCCCGCAAAATTCGACATCGACGGTTCCGATCATGCCCTGGGGCGCGCTACCGCCGCCGAAATGCGGAGACTTTCTGCAGAAATAGACGTGCTCAGTTCCGGAAGCTGTCCGGCAACCGGCTCCCGGGCAAGTGGCCCGTCGGCAGGCTGCCGGTCGGCAGGGCGCTTGCGGGAAGCTTGTCCCTCGCCGCGGCGCGACGAGGCTCGGCCTCGCAGATGACGATGCTGCGGCACCTTCTCGCCGTACAGTCCGTCTTCGCATCGTCGCGCATATCGGAACATCGGCTTTCGCAAGCCAGAAGCTCCTGACGGCATTCGGCGCGCGCCGCTCCCGCGAGCAGGCCCAGCGCGAAACTGGCGGCCATGAGGGCGGCGGGCGCCTGATGCATCGGACCTCCAGCAGACAGTTCTCCTCCGGCTCGAAGCCGGCAGGAATCAACCATGGCACCGGGCCGGAGTTCCTGCCCGCCCGAGTTCCGGCGAAGGCGCGGTCCGCGCATCCCCTTGTCTCGTCCGCCGTCTCATGCTATTCAAAGTGATCATATCACCTGCTCATTAAACGGGACATCGGGCGTGACAGTCGAGCAGCTTCCGGCACCGGACCTCACCGACAGCCTCGTCGAGAACCGGTTCAAGACCGCCATCAAGAGCCGGCAACGGCAGATCGGCCTGTGGTCGAGCCTGTGCAGCAATATCGTGGCGGAGGTCATCGCCGGCGCCGGGTTCTCGTGGGTCCTGATCGATGCAGAGCACGCGCCCAACGAACTGTCCAGCGTCCTCCTCCAGCTTCAGGCCATGCGCGGCGGAACCGCCGAGGCGGTCGTGCGGCCCGCGGCCAACGACCCGGTGCTGATCAAACGCCTTCTCGACATCGGCGCCAGGAGCCTGATGATCCCGCAGGTGCGCTGTGCCGACGAAGCGCGCAACGCCATAAGCGCCACCCGCTATCCCCCGCATGGAATCCGCGGCGTCTCGGTATCGCAGAGAGCCAACCGCTTCAGCCGGGACCGTGAATATTTCCGTCGCGTCAATGACGATCTCTGCGTCCTCATCCAGATCGAGACGCGGCCGGCGCTCCAGACCGTCGACGAGATCGCGGATGTAACGGGCGTCGACGGCCTGTTCGTGGGGCCGTCCGATCTCGCCGCCGAGCTCGGCCATTTCGGCGACGCCGGCCATCCCGACGTGCAACGGGCCTTCGACCGGGTTCTTGCGGCGGCCGATCGGGCAGGAAAACCCGCGGGCATCCTGGCTCCGGTCGAGAGCGACGCCGATCACTATCTGAAACGGGGCTTCAGCTTCGTGGCCGTCGGCAGCGACCTCGGGCTGCTCGTCAAGGGCTGCGACGCGCTCGTGCATAGGTTCGCGTGAGTAATCGTCCGGTACCTGCCGCGACGCGGCGGGATAGATGGAAAACAAGGGAGGAGCGCCTAGAGATGAAGATAGCCAAGACTGGATATTGGTGCCGACTGGCGCTGGCGAGCGTTCTGCTGGCATGCGCCGGGATCGCGGACGGGTGGGCGGCGGGCAAGGCCGTCCTCGCCATCGGCCGCGACGCAAGCGACATACGCACCCTGGACCCGGCGCGCGCCGCGGAGACGACGCCGCCCCTCATATTCCGCTCGGTCTACGACACGCTCGTGACCCTGACCCCCGACGACTACAACGCGCTCAAGCCGATGCTCGCCGAAAAATGGGAGCCTGCCGATGACGGCGCGGCATGGCTGTTCCATTTGCGCCCGGGCGTATCGTTCGCCTCCGGCAACGCGCTGACCGCCGCGGATGTGAAGTTCTCCATCGACAGGCTGAAGAATCTCAAGGACCAGCCCGCCTATCTGACCGAGAACATCGCGGCCGTCGACGTCGTCGACGACCACACCGTCAAGCTCACGATGGTCGACAGGAGAAAGCCGCTGCTCAAGCTCCTTGCGTCGGTATCCTTCTCCGTCCTGGATTCCAAGCTGCTGAGCGGGCATGGCGGCACCGCGGCCGCGGATGCGGACACGACGGATGCTGCGACGGCGTGGCTCGACGACCAGTCCGCCGGCTCAGGCCCATACAGGATGACGGCCTGGCAGAGGAACACCGCCGTTGTGCTCGAGCGCAACGAGAAGTACTGGGGAGAGCCGGCCCCGTTTCAGCGCGTGGTCATCCGCTACATGGCCGACAGCGGCGCCCAGCTTTTGGCGCTGAAGAACGGGGACATCGACGTCGCCTTCAATCTCACGCCCGAACAGCTGAAGTCGCTCGAAGGCGATGCCGCCATATCCATACAGTCCGGACTGAGCCTCGACTTCGCCTATATGACGCTGACCGGCTCGGCCGAGATGAGCGAGCCCCTGTCGAAACGTCCCGTGCGGCAGGCGATCGCGAGCGCCATCGACTATGACGGCATCATCTCCAGCTTGCTCGGCGGCTACGCCGTGCGGCCCGCGTCGTTCCTCGCCATCGGCATGGCCGGATCGACGGAAGCCCTTACCGGGAAGATCGGCTACCGCCACGACCCGGCAAAGGCCAAGGCGCTGCTGGCGGAGGCCGGCTACGAGAAAGGCTTCAGCTTCGAGCTGTCCTATCCGAACACCGCCTTCGGCGGGATTTCCTATGAGGTGCTCGCGCAGAAGATCCAGTCGGACCTCGCCGCGGTCGGCGTCTCGATGACGCTCGAACCGATGACGACGACCAATTTCACCAGCAAGTTCAAGGGCGCGAAATCCGTAGCGGCCATGTGGGAATGGGTGCCCGATATTCCCGATCCCTATACGTGGACCGGTCCGGCGGTCGAGCGGCTGGCCGACCGCGTCCATTGGAAACCGTCGGAGGACGTCGTAGCGCTGGTCTCCCAATCGGCCTCCAAGGCCGATGCCGCCGAGGCTGCGCCGCTGAACGAGAACTTCCTCGGACGGCTGGTCGACAACGCGAACTACATCGTGCTGTTCCAGCCCGTCTATCGCGTCGCGACGCGCAACAGCATAACAGGCTATCGGGTCACGGCGGCGGGCTGGCTGACCGACCTGGCCGACATCAAGCCGGCCCCCTAGCGTGAACGGGCGAGGGTCATCGTGAAGCTCCTGGGCTACATTCTCCAACGGCTCGCAGCGACCATGGCCATGGCCCTCGCCGCCACCTTCGTCGTGTTTCTGATCGCCCACACCGTGCCCGCCGACCCGGTCCTCGCCCAGCTCGGCGACCGCGCCGCAGCCAATCCCGAGCTCGTCGAACGCTATCGCGCCCGCTGGGGCCTGGATGAGCCGCTTCTGGTGCAATATGGCATCTTTCTCAAGGGCATCACCCAAGGCGATCTCGGAATGTCCATCGTGTCGCGGCGGCCGGTCCTGCGCGATATCGCGGACTACCTGCCGGCGACATTCGAGCTGTCCTGCGTCGCCGCCATTTTCGTGCTGATCGTCGGCATCCCGCTCGGCATCGTGGCCGCCCTCAGACGCGACACGTGGATCGATCATGCGGCGCGCATCCTTTCACTCATCGGCGTCTCCACGCCCACATTCTGGCTGGCCTTTCTGTCGCTCGCGATATTCTATGGAGCCCTCGGAATAGCCCCCGGTCCGGGGCGTCTCAGCCCGATCGATCTGCCGCCGCCCCAAATCACCGGCTTCTATCTCATCGACAGCCTCCTGGCCGGCGACCTCGCGACCTTCCGCAGCGCGCTCGCCCATCTGATGCTGCCGGCGCTGGTGCTGGCCGCGACGACGGTGGGCCTCATCACGCGCACGACGCGCGCGGCGATGCTGGACGTCCTCGGCCAGGACTACATCCGGATGGCCCGGGCGAAGGGCTTGCCGCAGCGCCAGGTCATCGGCCGGCACGCCTTTCGCAACGCCCTCCTCCCCATCATCACGCTCGGCGGGATCACCTACGCCGAACTGCTTGCCGGCGCGGTCCTGACCGAAACGATCTTCTCATGGCCGGGCCTCGGCCGCTTCACCTTCGACAGCGCCGTAGCCCTCGATTTCCCGGCCATCACGGGGGTGACGCTCATCGTGGCGATGGTCTTCCTGCTGATCAACCTTCTCGTCGACCTCAGCTACATGGTCATCGATCCGCGCGTCGTGGCCGCCTGAGCTTCGTGCCGATGACCGCCGAGCAGCTCACCTCCCTGGATGACGCCGACAGCGGCCGCGACCGAGCGGCCCGGCTCTGGCGCGGCCGCTATCTGCTGCCCGCCATAGGCGGCGCGATCGTCCTGGGCTGGATCCTGGTCGCCGTGCTCAGCCCGTTCATCGCTCCCTACCCTTACAATGCGGTCGATCTCGACCAGCGTCTTCAGCCTCCGTCCTTCACTCATCTGCTGGGAACCGACGAGCTTGGGCGGGACGTCGCCTCGCGCCTCCTGGTCGGCTCCCGCCTCTCGCTCGCCGCGGGCCTGGTGGTCGTCCTGCTCGGCGCGTCGATCGGAACGCTCTATGGCAGCATCGCCGCATTCGTCGGAAACCGGTTCGAGGAGGCCGCGATGCGCGTAACCGACCTCTTCTTCGCTTTTCCGCCGCTCATTCTGGCGATGTCGATCACCGCGGCGCTCGGCGTCGGAGTGGCCAATACCATGCTGGCGATGACCGTCGTCTGGTGGCCGCGCTACGCCCGGCTCAGCCGCAGTCTTGTCCTGTCGCAGCGCTCGCTCGAATATGTCGAAGCGGCCCGGGTCATCGGATGCGACGGGCGGACGACCCTGTTCCGGCACATCATGCCCAATATCCTCGGTCCGCTGATCGTTCTCCTCACCATGGACGTCGGGAGTGCCATCATCGTCTTCGCCGGCCTGAGCTTCCTCGGACTGGGAGCCGTGCCGCCCACTCCCGAATGGGGAGCCATGGTCTCCTCGGGCCGCATGCTCCTGGAGCAGTGGTGGGTTTCGGCTTTCCCGGGATTTGCGATTTTCTCGGTCGTCGTCGGCTGCAATTTCCTGGGTGACGGCCTGCGCGACCTGCTCGATCCGAAAGGCCGTGTCGGATGACCGCCGCCGCCGTTTGCGGCGCATGAAGCACCAGGGGGACGAATGCTCAACGTCTGCATGATCGGCCATGGAATGATGGGGCGCTGGCACAGCAGGACGCTCGCCGGCGAGCCCGATTGCCGCCGCTACATGCTGGTCGGCCGGCGGGCCGAGCCGACGGCGGCCTTCGCGCTCGAGCACGGCTATGACCGCTGGACGACGGATCTCGCACAGGCGCTGGCTGATCCCGCGATCGATCTGTTCATCGTCGCCAGCCCCAGCGAGGCGCATGCGGACATGGCGGCGCGGTGCCTGGAGAGCGGACGGCATACGCTATGCGAGATTCCGCTCGGCATGAGCCTGGCCGAGGCGCGCTCCGTCGTGCGCGCGGCCGAAGCCGCGGGGCGCCGGCTCGGCCTCGTCTATCCGATGCGCATGATGCCGAGCATGATCGAGCTCAGGCGGAGGATCGCCGCCGGCTCCGAGCGGATCGGCATGATCGAGAGCCGCTTCATCATCAGGCGCTGGGAGAACATGGGCGCCACCGGATACCGGCGAAGCTGGACCGACAACCTGCTCTGGCATCACCTGGGTCATCTGGTCGACTTTGCGCTGTGGATGAGCGGCGCCGAGCCGGCAAAGGTGTCGGGCGCCATGTCGCCGCCCGACGAAAGAACCGGCACGCCGATGAACGCGGCCATCCTGATCGAGACCGGGGACAACCGGCTCCTGACGATCGTCGGCTCATATGCGGGCCACGACGCCATCTGCGATACCATGGTGCTCACCGACCGGGAAACCTATCGCATCGACGCGATGGCCAACCGGCTCACGGTCGGCGACCGCACCGTCCAGCTCCAGACCGAGGAAGCCGATTGCGCGGCGGCGCTGCGAGACTTCCTCGCGGCCGTCCGCCACGACCGCGAGCCGGACATTCCCGGCCGCAGCGCGCTGCCCATGATGGCGGCGCTCCAGCAGGTCCAGGACGAATGGGACCGCCGGTACGGCGCGCGGCCCGTTCCGGGGCGCGGAGGTCCGCGCCAATGAACGGCGAGCGCCGTCCCGCAGTGCCGGACCGGCCGCCCCTCCTCAGCATCGAGGATCTGCGGGTCGTCATCGAGACGCCCCGTGGGAGGCAGTCCGCGGTCGATGGGATCGACCTCGAGGTCGCGTCAGGCGAGATCGTGGGAATAGTGGGGGAATCCGGTTCGGGCAAGAGCGTCACGGCGCTCTCCGTCATGCGCCTGTTCGACATTCCCAACCAGGCGACCACCGGCCGGATCCTGTTCGAGGGCGCGGACATCCTGCGCATGCGCGAGGACGAATTGCGCCGCCTGCGGGGGAACCGCATCTCCATGATCCTGCAGGACCCGATGACCTCTCTGAACCCGGTGCTGCGGATCGGCGATCAGCTGATCGAAGGCATCCTTGCGCATCGCGGCGAGGCGGCCGCGACGGCGCGCCGGAACGCCACGGAGCTGCTGCGGAAAATGGGGCTCACGACGCCTGACGCCGCCATGCGCCGGTTTCCGCATCAGTTCTCCGGCGGCATGCGCCAGCGCATCATGCTGGCGATGGGCTTCGGCAACTCGCCTTCCCTTCTGATAGCGGACGAGCCCACGACCGCGCTCGACGTCACGATCCAGGCACAGATCCTCGATCTCCTGCGGAACCTGAACGAGGAATTCGGGACGGCCATTCTCCTCATCACCCATGATCTGGGCGTCGTGGCCAGCCTGTGCAGGCGGGTCGTGGTCATGTACAATGGAAGGATCGTCGAGACCGGCCCGGCGGAGCTGATCCTCGGCGATCCCCGGCATCCCTATACCCAGGGACTGATCGCCGCCATTCCCCGGATAGACCGCATGCGGCGGATCGGGCGATCCCCGGCCGGCGGCGGCGAGAGGCCGGAATACCGTCGGCCGCAAGCGGGGGGCTGCTGCTTCCTGGATCGCTGCCGGCATCGCATGGAGCGCTGCGCCGAGGCCCCGCCGCTGCGCGCGCGGCCGGGCGGCCGCACGGTCGCCTGCTGGCTGGAGAATCCGGCGGTCCCGCCCGCGGCGCACGCCGCGCCGGCATCGAAGGACGGACCCGGCATGGATCCGTCCCGTTCCCGGCTTCTGGTCGAGGCGCGTCGCCTGACACGCCACTTCACGGTATCGCGCGGCGGGCTCTTCCGGCCCGCGCGGCGGGTCCATGCGCTGGACGACGTAAGCCTCACGGTCCGCGCTGGCGAAACCCTGGGGCTCGTCGGGGAATCCGGCTCCGGCAAGTCGACGCTCGCCCGGCTGATCGTGCGCATCCACAAGCCGACGGCCGGAGAGATATTCTTCGAGGGGAACGAGATCGGCGAGATGGACGAGAGGGCGCTGCGCCCGCTGCGCCGGCACCTGCAGATGATCTTCCAGGATCCTTATTCGTCGCTCAACCCGCGCCTGACGGTCGCCAGCGCGGTGGCCGAGCCGATGCTGCTGCACGGGCTTGCCGAAAGCCGCGACGCCGCGCGCCGGCGGGTGCTCGACCTGCTGGCCCGGGTGGGCCTGTCGCGGGACTCGGCGTCGCGCTATCCGCATGAGTTCTCGGGCGGGCAACGCCAGCGGATCGGGATCGCGCGGGCTCTGGCGGCCGAGCCGAAGCTCGTCGTCTGCGACGAACCGATCTCGTCCCTCGACGTCAACATCCAGGCGCAGATCATCGACCTGCTGATGCAGCTTCAGGCGGACAGCGGGCTGACCTACATCTTCATTTCCCACAATCTGGCGGTGGTCCGGCAGATCGCCCACCGGATCGTGGTCCTCTATCTCGGCAAGGTCGTCGAGATCGCCAGCGCGGAAGCCTTGTTCTCGCAACCGCTCCATCCCTACACCCGCTCGCTCATGGCGGCCGTTCCCGTTCCGGACGTCGCGATCGAGCATGCGAGACAGCGCCATCGCCTGACCGGCGAGATGCCGAGCGTGCTCGAGCCGCCGAGCGGATGCCGGTTCAGGACCCGCTGCCCGATCGCGACGACGCGCTGCGCCGAGGAGGCGCCGCCCCTGCGCCCGGCTTCGGCCGGCCACGAAGTCGCCTGCCACTTTCCGGGCGCCGGTTGAGCGACTCGTCAAAGCCCGAGACAATACATAATATGACCAGATTACCAGTCCACCGACCGACGAATGGATGAAAGATGAGCGACAAGCGATGGGACGTGAGTCCGTTGCGCAGCCAGGGCAGCCTCACCGAGGAACTGGCCCGCCGGATCGCTGACCAGATCCTTTCCGGCAAGCTGACCTCGAACGAACGGCTGCCCACGGTGCAGGAGATGGCCCAGACGTTCGGCGTGAGCCGGACAGTGGTCCGCGAGACGGTCGCAAAGCTGAAGGCCGACGGCTTCATTACCGTGCGGCACGGGGCCGGCATGTTCGTGGCGAGCGATCTCAGGCACCGCCCGCTGCGCATCGATCCGAGCCAGGTCACCGGAATCCGGGACATGGTTGAGATCATGCAGGTGCGACTCGGACTCGAGGTGGAGGCCGCCGGCCTTTCGGCCATGAATCGCGGCACCGCCGATCTCCGGCGGATAAACTCGGCTCTCCGCGCCATGATCGCGGCGGCGCGCAAGCAGCAGCTCGCGGTCGAGGAGGACCGGCTGTTCCACAGCCATATCGCCACCTCGACCGGCAACCAGTATTTTGTGACCTTTCTCGAGTTTCTCGGCCGATACATCATCCCGCGCGGCAGCATCCGCATCGGAAGCGGAACGGCTCTAGAACGCGCCAGCTATATGGAGCAGCTCGAAGAGGAGCACGGCCGCATCTATCAGGCCATCGAGCGCCGCGACGCGGAGATGGCGCGGCATGCGATGCGCCAGCACCTGCGCCGCGGTCTGGAACGGCTGGAGCAGATGGAGCCGGAGGAGCTCTCGGACGCGAACCGCGCGATCCTGCAGCGGCGACCGGCGAAGTCTTGAGACGGCGCGGTATCGTCCGCCGCCGGCCCCCGCCCTACCGTCCGATGGCGCCCGTCTGCAGGAATCCGCCATCCACCTCGTACCGCCTCACCATTTCGCGGATACGCGCCTCCTCGACGTCGATGCCAAGTCCGGGGCCGGACGGGACCGCGAGCCTGGCGGCTCCAGGATCGCCCAGGCTCTTCGATACGTCCTCCGCGAGGTAGTAGAGATAGGTCTGGTTGCCATCGAGCAGCGTCGGCAGGGTGGCGAGCGCCTGGATGCCGGCGGCCGTGCCTATGCTCGTCGCCGGCGGGGCATGCAGGCAGAAGCCCAGTCCGGCTTCCGCGCAAACCGCGCCGATCCGTTGCAGAGGAAGCAGGCCGCCCACCCAGTAGGGTCCCGTCACGATGACGTCGCAGGTCTCGCTCCTTATGGCCTGCAGGGCCTCGGCCAGGCTCCATATGCCCTGGTTGGCCGCGAGCGGGATGCGCGTGCTCCGGCGCAACTCCCGCATTCCGGCGATGTCGCGGGCATCCATGGGCTGCTCGATGAAATCTATGCGATGGGGCTCCATCGCAATCGACATCCGGCGCGCCGTGGCGAGATCCCATGCTTCGTTGGCGTCCACCCTTATCCGCGGCTCGGGGCCGACGGCTTCGCGCACGCGCCGCACGGCGTCGAGATCACGGCCGTCGCCCATGCCGACCTTGATATAGATGACGGAGAAGCCGCGCCGGCACAGCGCCGAAGCCTGATCGGCCACCTCCTGCGGCTTCTTTCCCAGCGGATATCCATAGAAGTCCACGGTGTCGCGCATGGCTCCGCCGAAGAGCTGATGCGCCGGCCTGCCGGCCAGCTTGCCCGCGGCATCCCAGCAGGCCATGTCGAAGCCGGCCGTCACCAGATGCGCGAGCCGCCGCAGATTGGCGAGCCGTCCGTCGGCGATGATCGACGACCGGATGCTCTCCGTCGCGAAGACGCTGCGCCCGACCACGGCCGGAGAAACGCGGTCGACGAGGGCCCGCAGCGTCTCGACCGGAGCGCCGCTGCCGCCGCTGACCTCGCCCCAGCCGACGCAGCCGTCGGTCGTCTCGATCTTCAGCAGGATGTTGTCGAACCCGCGCCGGCTCAGCGTCGCCGACTCCTCGGGCGCCGTGAAGGGGATCGAGACGCTGAACGCCTCGACATGCGCGATCCGGCCGGAATTGCCGCTTGATTGCTGTATGGACATCGCAAAGACCGCTCAGAAAGGGTGAACCATCGGCATCGGGATCAGTCGGCCAGCCGCCACAGACGCCTGGCGTTCGCGTCCGTCGCATATCCGCGCGCGGCCGCATCCAGGAACGGCAGGGTCTCTATCCACGCCATGCCCTCGGCATAGCTGCCATGGCCGAGAACATGGGGAAAGTCGGTGCCGAAGACCAGCCTCTCCCGTCCGAACCGGCGATAGGCCTCGGCATAGAGCGGACGCAGGTCTTCGTAGGGATAAGACTGCTTCGAATCCTGGCCGAGGGTCAGGATCTTGTAGTTCATGTTCGGCCTCGCCGCGAGCTTCGCCAGGGCTTCCGGGCCACTGCCGTCATGAAAGGCCTCCGTGCCGAGATAATCGACGACGAAAGGCGTGTCCGGGTATCTCGCAGCCAGCCCGGCCACCGCATCGACATGCCGGGGACGCATCTGCAGGGAGATGGAAACCTCGAGCCCCGCCGCCATTTCCCAGAGCGCCGTCCGGCTGTCCGCCTGGATCCAGGCCGCGTCCGGTTCCGAAATCAGGTTGATCCGCACCCCGCAGCAGCCCCGCTCGCCGACCCAATGCTGCAATTGCCGGGCGGCGTCGGCCGATCTCGGATCGACGAGGCATATTGCGGCGAACCGCCCGGGCCAGCGGTCGAGGCAGTCGCACATGTAGCCGTTGTTCCAGCCGTAGACGCTGGGCTGAACGAGTATCGCGTGACTGACGCCGGCCGCATCCATCGCTTCCATCAGCATCTCCGCGCCGGCGGGCGCGTCCGGGATCGGAACGTGGGCGAGAGTCTGCTGCCAGGGATAGCGGGCGGGATCCAGGGCCCATATATGGACGTGACCGTCGATCAATGTCTGCTCCCCGCCGCCTCGTTAACGTTCATTGTGCCTGCCTCCATTCTTATTATCATATGACATCATATCTCTTTCGGAAAGAGGTCGCGCGCGAATTCCGGGCCCTGCGCCAACCCGCCGCTGATTCGATCGAACAGGTCTTACCAGAACCGCTTGCGAGCGAACGCGTGACCCGAGCCGGATTTCAGATACCGCTCAAAGGCTTCGGCTTTTGGCCGCTCCGCAAAGGCAACATAGGCTGTCAGCCGCCACGGCTTGAATTTTGAAGTATGCGGTGACCGTCCACTATTGTGCGCATGAAGACGTTGCTTGAGATCGGCCGTCACCCCGACATAGCGTTGGCCTTGCTCGGAAAGACTTTCAATAAGATATACGTAATACACAGGAGACAGCCCTCCTCCGCTAAGCTCCGGAGGGCATCCTGCTTCGCGCGGGAGAATTTGCAAATCCTGCGAAGCGCCGTAAGGTACAAAGCGGGATGACACAGTACACGGAGACAGCCCTCCTGCGCTAAAGCTCCGGAGGGCATCCTGCTTCGCGCCGAAAAATTTACAAATTCTGCGAAGCGCCGTAAGGCGCAGAAGCAGGATGGCGACCCCGGGAGGATTCGAACCCCCGACCCACAGCTTAGAAGGCTGTTGCTCTATCCAACTGAGCTACGGGGCCGGCACTCACGAAACGGACGATGTCTTGTCAGTGGGTCCAGTTCTCGTTGCGGCCCCATCTGAAATTGTCGGCGTAGGACTTGCGCTGCGGCCTGGCCGGCGCCTCGGGTTCCAGCCAGTATGCGATGCCGTTGCGCTCGGCATAGGCGATGGCCTGCTCCTTCGTCTCGAAGGTCAGGCGCAGCTGCTGCTTCATGTCGGCGGACGACGTCCAGCCCATCAGCGGCTCGGCCGTCTGCGGCAGCTCGGGTTCATATTCGAGCAGCCAGAGGTCGGCGTTGCCCTTGCCGGATTGCATGGCATTGCGGGCGGGCCTGTAGATCTTCGCAGTCATGCCGTCACCTTGTCCTTCATGCGTCAGTCGGCGGTGGTCGGGGTGGCCAGATTCGAACTGACGACCCCCTGCGCCCAAGGCAGGTGCGCTACCAGACTGCGCTACACCCCGTTTTCCGCCTATGCTCCGCAGGGGATAGCGAAATCGCCTCCGGGGAGCAAGGGATTGTCCGGGATCACCCGCCAGGCCCGAAAATCGGGTTCAGGAGGCGGTCGCCGGGCCTGATCCTGAGCCGGTAGGCGGTCCCCGCCTTGACCTCGAAAACGGCATAGACGGGCACGCCCGGCGTGATGACCTCCTCCGAATAGGGAACCGTGTTGCGCGCGACAAAAAGCACGACTCCCTTGTCGTCGGAGAAGATCATGTCGAGGGAGACCGGCGTGTTCTTCATCCACATGGAGACGCTGCGGGTCTGCTTGAAGTCGAAAAGCATGCCATGGTCGTCGGCAAGCTCGGTACGGAACATCAGCCCCTTGGCGCGATGCTCGGGCGTCGCCGCAAGCTCGGCGGTGAAATCGGTCCGCATCCTGCCGCTGTCGCTCTCGACCGTCAGCGGAACGGTCGGCAGGGCCGACGGCGTCTCGGCCGACAGGTCCGCGGCCGCGGCAAGCATGACGAGAAAGGCGAAGAGGACCCGGCGCATCGCCGCACTATAGCCATGCCGCGGCGGCAAGCGCTAGTTGGTGTGACGCGGGCCGTTGTCGAGGGTGAGCCGGACCTCGGCCGCCATCTGCCCCTTGGGGCCGCTGCCGAAGCGGACATAGATCCACTGGTCGGGGTGCAGTTCGGCAATCGCGGTTTTCCGCAGTGTCTCCATGTGGATGAAGATGTCGGGGGATCCCTCCCCCTCGCTGACGAAGCCGAAGCCCCGCGCGCGGTTGAACCATTTGACCCGTGCCCTGACCCACCCGCTCGACGGCGAGACGTTCACATGGGTCCGGCTCGGGCGCTCGACCGGGTGAATGGCGGTCGAGATGTCGACGCTGAGCACGCGCAACGCCTGATAGCCCTTCTGGCGCTCCACCGCTTCACAGAAGACGCGCGTGCCCTCGAGCGGGGCGTCGAAGCCGTCGCGCTTCAGGCAGCTTAAGTGAAGGAGCACGTCCGGCATGCCGTTGTCGGGGATGATGAAGCCATATCCCCTGCCGACATCAAACCACTTTACGAATCCGCTGATCTGGAAGATTTTGACATTCACATCGGGAGCCTGGTGTTCGTGCTCCCTGTCTGCCTCGAAGGGCCCGCTTACCGCCATGACCGCATACCCGAACTAATGGCAGCCCTCAGCCAACCCCTTGCTGCCAACGGCTAGATTGATCGACTCTTTTGCAATTGTACAGAGCGGGCGCCCGCAACAGATGTGGAAAACACGCGGCAGCCATTGAAATAATCTCCGCGGCATGCCTGCCCGACGCGTTCCGCAGCACAAAAAGCTCTGAAAACAAAGGCTGATTCGCGTAAGGCGTGGAGCGGCGCGGAATTCGGTGAAGGTCTGCGCCGGCATGGCGCTCACCGCTGCGGTGAACGAGGCCGCGCATTGCCGCTCGGCAGCGCAAGGCGCCAAAACGCGCAGAATCCATTCAACTGATTCGTTCCGGCGGCCACAGGCGCGCGGCGGTCGCCGTCAGGATGTCGCCGAGCTCGCCCGTGATCACGAGATCGGCTAGCCCGTCGAGCCCGGTCGGCTCGCGATTGACGATGACCAGCCTGGCCCGGTTGCTTTTCGCCATGACCGGGAAGTTCGCCGCCGGAAAGACCTGAAGCGACGAGCCTAGAGCCAGGAAAAGATCGGCATCGAAGGTCGCGGCGCGGGCATCGGCCATCTGCCGATCGGGCATGGCCTGGCCGAAGGAGATGGTCGCCGTCTTCACGATGCCGTCGCAGGACGGACAATAGGGCGGCCGCCCCTCGCTTTCGATCTTGGCGCGGGCCCAGGCGAGCTCATGGCGCTCGCCGCAGCTCAGGCACCGGGCATAAGAGCCGTTGCCGTGCAGCTCGATGATCGCCTCTTCCGGAACGCCCGCGGCGCGGTGCAGGTCGTCGATGTTCTGGGTGATGACATGGCTGATCCTGCCCGCATGATAGAGCTGCGCGATCACCTTGTGGCCGCGTCCCGGCACCGCATCCGAGACCGCGTCATAGATCATGAAATAGCGGCGCCAGGCCTCGAGCCTGGTCGCCTCGGAAGCCAGATAGGCGCTGAACTCGATCGGCTTGTAGCGGGTCCAGAAGCCGCCCGGCGAGCGGAAATCGGGGATGCCGCATTCGGTCGAGATGCCGGCCCCGGTGAAGACGACCACGCGCCTGGCGGACTGGATCATTCGGGCAAGCTCGTCTATGTCACTCATCGTCAGTCCGTCCGGCAGCCAAAGGAGAAAGCCGTGGTCAAGTATCTCCACACCATGATCCGCGTGTCCAATCTGGACCAATCGCTCGACTTCTTCATCAATAAACTGGGCTTCGTCGAGCAGCGCCGCTACGAGAACGAGAAAGGCCGCTACACGCTGGTTTTCGTTGCGGCACCCGAGAGCCCGGACGCGCCGGTCGAGCTCACCTACAACTGGGACCCCGAGGACTATGCCGGCGGGCGCAATTTCGGCCATCTCGCCATCGAAGTCGACGACGTCTACGGTTATTGCGAGAAGCTGCAGAAAAGTGGCATCACGATCAACCGCCCGCCGCGCGACGGACGCATGGCCTTCATCAGGACGCCGGACGGCATCTCGATTGAGATCCTGAACAAGGGCGGCGCCCTGCCCGCCAGGGAGCCATGGGCGTCGATGCCGAATACCGGCACTTGGTGACCTGGCGGCGATCCCTTGCAGGGCGCCGGATCAGTTCATGAGCAGTCCGCCGTTCACCTCTATGACCTGACCGGTGACATAGCCCGAGGCCTCCTCGCTCGCGAGATAGAGGAAGGTCCCGGCGCAGTCCTCGGCCGTTCCCAGACGGCCCAGGGGAATCTGCCGGCGGGTCGCTTCGAGCTTCTCCGGCGTCGAGTGCCGGTCATGGAAGGCGGTGTGGATCGTCCCGGGCGATACGGCGTTGACGCGGATGTTGCTCGGCGCGAGCTCCCTGGCCATCGATTTGGTCACCGCCGAGACGAAGCCCTTGGCGCCGGCATAGATGCCCGAGCCCGCCGAGCCGCCCGAGCGCGCCGCGATCGAGGAGACGTTGATGATATTGCCCGAGCCCTGCTTGCGGAACAGCGGGATCACGGCGCGGCAGCAATCGACGAGCTGGCGGATATTGAGGTCGAGCACGCGCTCATAGAGCTCGTCGTCGAATTCGGCGATCAGGCGGCGCTCGACCATGCCGCCGGCATTGTTGACGAGGACATCGATCCCGCCCAGGCGCGCCTGCGCCTCGGCGATGAGCCGCGCGGGCGCCCGTCGCTCGAGAAGATCGAGCCTGACGGTCGCGATCCCCCGGCCTGCGAGCTCCGCCGCCTCCGCCCCGCCCCCCAGATACTGCGCGAGGACCTTGGCGCCCGCCTGCGCCAAAGCGCGGCTCGCCGCGCCGCCGATGCCGGTCACCCCGCCGGTGACCACGATGCGCTTGGCCTTGAGATCGTCGAACACGTGAATTCCCTGAAGCAGGCGCCCGCCGTCACATCATCCAGACATGCAGGATCATGCCGCAGGACACGCCTACGATGGCGCCGATGAGTATGCCGACCGGCGGAGTGAGCGTGAAGCTCCCGACGAGTCCGCCAAAGGCTGCTCCGAGCGTCAAGCCCAGAACAAAGCGATTATACAACATGCCCTCCCGGATGGACGTGCCTCACCACGCCGCATGATCCAATCGTGGTCCGACTCCAAAGCTAATTGCGCCGTTTTTCGTGTTGTTGGCGCGCCCTACGGGAGTCGAACCCGTCTTTGCAACGTGAAAGGCTGCCGTCCTAACCGATAGACGAAGGGCGCGCGGGATGCGGCTCTATAAGGGGCTTCGCCGGAGAGCGCAAGGGAGGGAATTTCGCCCGGGAAATCGGGCTTCTGCGCCCTTATCCCACCCGGGCGACGTCGTCGACATGGAGCGACGGCACCCGCTCTCGGCCCCAGTCGTCGACGACGAGCCGGCCGGCGACATGCAGGGGGTGCTGGCGCTCGGTCAGCAGCAATTCGCCGAGATCGGTGCCGAGCGCGCGGAACGCCACCGCCTTGATCCGCGTGCCGTCGGCGGCGGCTAGCGTGAGACGGACATGGTCGCTGCCGGCGCCGTCGGCATAGACCACCCGATGCGCCGGCAGCACGAAGACGGGCGCCGGATTGCCCATGCCATAGGGCCCCGCCTGCTCGACGAGCTCGATCAGGTCGAGGGTCGCGCCGGAGGCGGTGAGCGCGCCGTCGACGTCGAGCCAGCGCTCGCCCGCGAGATCGGGCACGTAGGCCAGATGCGTCTCGAGGAAGCTTCTGAAATCGCCGAGGCGGGCGCGCTCGATCGTCAGGCCCGCCGCCATGGCGTGGCCGCCGCCCTTGAGGAGGATGCCGGCATCGAGGGCGGCGCGCACCGCGCGGCCCAGATCGACGCCGGCGATCGAGCGTCCCGAGCCCGAGGCATGGCCGCCGTCCTTCTCGAAGCCGAGCACGATGCTGGGCAGGTTGAAGCGCTCCTTGAGACGCGCCGCGGCGAGGCCGAGCACGCCCGGATGCCAGCCCTCGCCCGCGACCACGATGGCGGGCAGCGAGCGCGCAGCGCCCAAGGCCGCATCGGCTTCGCGCAAGGCCTGGTCGAGCACGCTCAATTCGATGGCCTGGCGCTCGCGATTGAGGCGCTCGAGCTCGGCCGCGATGATCGAGCAGCGTCCCCTGTCCTGGCTCACCAGGAGCTCGAAAGCGAGATTGGCATGGCCGATGCGCCCCGCCGCATTGAGGCGCGGCCCCAGGAGGAAAGCGAGCGCATATGTATCGGGTCTGCGCTTGAGGCGCGCCACGTCGGAGAGCGCGGCCAGCCCCGGATTCTCGCGGCGCGCCATGACCTTCAATCCCTGCGCGACATAGGCGCGGTTGAGGCCCGTCAACGGCACGACGTCGCAGACGGTGGCGAGCGCCACGAGCTCGAGCCACTGCAGCATGTTGGGCTCGGGCCGGGAGGGTCCGTACCAGCCGCGCTGGCGCAACAGGCGGTTGACGACGCCGACCAGGATCATGGCGACGCCGCAGGCTGAGAGATAGCCGAAGCCCGATATGTCGTCCTGGCGGTTGGGATTGATGACCGCCGTGACATCGGGAAGCGCAGCTCCCGCCTGATGGTGGTCGACGATGATCACGTCCATCCCGAGGGCGCGCGCCTCCGCCAGGGGATCATGCGCCAGCACGCCGCAATCGAGCGTCAGCAGAAGCTCGGTGCCGCGCTCCTTCAGCGACCGGACGGCGGCCCGGCTGGGGCCATAGCCTTCGGTCAGGCGGTCGGGGATGTGGACCGTGTTGCCGGCGCCGACGCTGGCCAGGAACCGCGTGACCAGCGCGGCGGAGGACACGCCGTCGACGTCATAGTCGCTGATCGTGCCGATGCGTTCGCCCCGCATGATCGCGCGGGCCAGGCGGTCGGCCCCTTTCTCCATGTCCACGAGCGCGGCGGGCTGCGGCATGAGCCGGCGCAAAGTGGGGTTGAGATAGTTCTCCACATCGTCGAGAGCGACCGAGCGCGCCGCGAGGACGCGGCCCAGCAATTCCGGAAGGTCGTTCTTTTCCGCGATCGCCTGGGCGTCGCGGCTCAGGAAGGAGCGGGCGCGCCAGGAGCGCCCGGTGACCGACCGGGTGACGCCGAGAAAGGGCGATGATGAAGCAGCCCGGCTATCCAGCAAGAGCGACATGATCCTTCATTGGACGCCGATTCGGCCCTGAATTGGACCGCAATGAAGCGTCATCGATTGAACGGCGTCTTAGGGCATCCGCCTCGCCGGCCGCAAGCACCGGAACAATCCCCCGGCGATAATCATTGCGAATCGGATGGCTGCGCGGCGGAAAGGTGCGAGGTGATACGCAAGCTCAAATCAGGCCAATACCGTCTCTATTCGCGCAAGAAGAACCCGAAGACCGGAAAGCGCCGCAATCTCGGCACCTTCAAGAGCCGCGCCGCGGCGGAGAAGCACGAGCGCGCGGTGCAGTACTTCAAGCATCACTGAGACATGGACCTTCCGGGGAACGAGGCTTTACGGCCGGGCCTTGCTGCGCTTCAATATCTGCCATTCGACGGACAACGAACTTCAGAGGCATGGATGCGCACGGATCATGGCGGTCGCCGCGGCACGGTTCACCGGCTGACGATCGACAGCAGCCTTCTCCAGGGCAACCTGCTCGACGATCCGACCGAGCGGATCATAGACGTCTATGTGCCCGCAGGCCATGACGGCACGGGCTTGCCCCTGCTCGTCGATCTGGTCGGCTTCACCGCCGGCGGGCCGGCGCACAGCAACTGGCGGAATTTCGGCGAGAACCTGCCCGAACGGCTCGACCGGCTGATCGCAAGCGGCGCGATGCTACCCTGCGTCGTCGCCCTGCCCGACTGCTTCACCAGGCTCGGCGGCAACCAGTACATCAACTCCGCCGCGATGGGCCCTTGGGACGACTTCCTCCGCGAGGAGGCCGTGCCGGCCGTCGAGACGAAATTCCGATGCGGCGGAGCGGGCCGCCGCGGCTGCTTCGGCAAGAGCTCCGGCGGCTATGGAGCGATGGTCCAGGCGATGCTGCATCCCGACTTCTGGAGCGCCGCCGCCTCGCATTCCGGCGATGTCGGCTTCGAGCTGCTGTTCATCCCGGATTTTCCCAAGGTCCTGCGGGCGCTCGCGACCGCGGACAACTCCATCCGGACATGGCTCGAGAGGTTCTTCGCCGCCCCGAAGACCAGGGACCCGGACGTCCATATCCTGATGGTGCTGGCGATGGCCGCCACCTACGATCCCGATCCGCAAGCCTATATGGGGGTCCGCCTTCCGGTGACGCTCGACACCTGCGAGCTCATCCCCGAGCGCTGGTCGAACTTCCTCAAATGGGACCCGCTGAGCCTGGTCGAGACGCATGGCGAGGGGCTGAAGAGGCTCAAGGCGCTCTATATCGATTGCGGCGCCGTCGACCAGTACAACCTGGTCTATGGCTCGCGGCGGATGCACAGGCGGCTGACCCGGATGAAGGTGGCGCATGTCTATGAGGAGTTTCCCGACGATCACACGGCGGTCGACTACCGCATGGACACGAGCCTGCCCCTCCTCGCCAAGGCGCTCTCCTGATCAGGGAAACAGCGCCACCTGCTCGAGCCCCTGCGTCTCCGGCAAACCGAACATCAGGTTGAAGTTCTGGATCGCCTGCCCGGCCGAGCCCTTCACCAGATTGTCGAGCGTCGAGAACAGGATGACGCGCCCGGGAACGCGGTCGGCATAGACGCCGAGCATCACATTGTTGGAGCCGCGCACATATTGCGTCGAGGGCATGACGCCCTTCGGCGCCATGAACACGAAGGGCTCGTCCTTGTAACGCGTCTCGAGCGCCGCGGCGCAGTCCGCCGCCGTGGCGCTTGCGGCCAGCCTGGCATAGGTCGTGCAAAGCTCGCCGCGGCTCATGGGAATGAGGTGCGGCGTGAAATTGACCAGCACCGCCTTGCCGGCGGCGCGGCTCACTTCCTGCTCGATCTCGGGCGCATGGCGGTGGCTTGCGACGCCATAGGGCGAAAGCCCCTCGCCCGCCTCGCAGAACAGCACATTCTGCTTGAGCGAGCGGCCGGCGCCAGATACGCCCGATTTCGCATCGATGATCAGGTCCGAGGCGTCGATCAGACCGGCCTCGACCAGGGGCAGGACCATCAGGAGGGCGGCGGTCGGATAGCAGCCAGGACAGGCGACGAGCCGCGCCTTCCTGATGTCATCGCGGTAATGCTCGGTGAGGCCGTAGACCGCGTCCTTCTGCAGATCGAGCGCCTGATGCGGCCCGCCATACCATTTTTCGTACAGGGCGGCGTCGCGCAGGCGGAAATCGGCCGACATGTCGATGACCCTGAGATGCTTCGGCAGCCCGCGGATGACCGCCTGGCTCGTCGCATGCGGCAGGCCGCAGAAGACCGCCTCCATCGCGGACCAGTCGGCCTCCTCGTTCTTGACGAGCTTCGGGAGCTTCAGATGGGCGAGATGCGGAAAGACCTCCGCCATCGGCTTGCCGGCATGCGAATTGGCGGTAAGGGCGGTGATCTCGATGCCCGGATGGCACGCTGCCAGTCGCACCAGATCGGACCCGGTATAGCCCGAGGCACCGATGACGCCGATCTTTATCCTGGCCATGATCTTCTCCTTCGATTGGGGCGCTGGTTTAAGCAAAGAGCGCCTTTTGTAAAGGCCAATGGCGGAAGAGCTTCACCGGCTTATGACGACTCGATCGTAAGTCCAGGTAATAACACGATTTCCCGATGATGGCCGGAGCGATCGCCAAGCCTCGCGGGAACATTGGAGGGCGGATGCGGTTTGGCTCTCAGGGAGGCGTCTCATGCCCGATCTCGATCACGCACGCCAGCACATGGTCGATTTCCAGGTCGTCCGGCGGGGTGTCCGCGCCCCGCGCGTGCTCGAAGCCATGCGCGCGGTGCCGCGCGAATCGTTCGTAGACGAGGGGCTTGCGGAATTCGCCTATGAGGATGCGCCGCTTCCGATCGCCCAGGGCCAGACCATCTCCCAGCCCTACATCGTCGCGCGGATGATCGAAGCGGCGGAGATCGATCCCACCGACCGCGTTCTCGAGGTCGGCACGGGCTCGGGCTATGCGGCCGCCGTGATCAGCCTGATCGCCAGGGAAGTCTACACGGTCGAGCGCCATGCGCGGCTCGCCAAGACCGCAAGGCGGCGGCTGGAGGCGGCCGGCTATCACAATGTCAGCATCAGCATCGGCGACGGCACGCAAGGCTGGCCGGAGGCCGCTCCCTTCGACGCCATCCTGGTGACCGCGGGCGGCCCCGTCATTCCGGACGTCCTCAAGCGTCAGCTCGCCCCGGGTGGACGGCTGATCATACCGGTCGGCGCCGAGATGACCTCGCAGCGGCTGATGCGGGTCACGCGGATGGACGAGCGGGAATTCGAGGAGGAGGACCTGGGCGGCGTCATGTTCGTTCCGCTGATCGGCGAACATGGCTGGCAGCTGGAAAGCCGCAACGCCGGGATCGCGGCGCGCAACCGGTCCCTGCCCCGGATGATCACGGCCGCTGCCGTAGAGCTTCCAGATTTCGACGCCGAACGCTTCGGCGAGATCTTCGCCCCTTTCGCCAACTGCCGCGTGGTGCTGCTGGGGGAAGCGAGCCACGGGACGTCCGAATTCTATCGCGCCCGGGCGGCGATCTCCCGTCATCTGATCGAGAAGCATGGCTTCACGATCGTCGCCGTGGAAGCCGATTGGCCCGACGCCGCAACGATCGACCGCCACGTCAGGCTGCGTCCGGCGCTCGGCGGTGACGAGACGCCGTTCCGGCGCTTCCCCGGCTGGATGTGGCGCAATGCCGAAATGCAAGCCTTTTTCCGATGGATGCGGGACCACAACGAGGCTGTCTCCCGGCCGGAGGACCGCGCCGGTTTCTACGGGCTCGACCTGTACAGCCTGCGCAGCTCGATTTCCGCCGTGCTGCGCTATCTCGACGAGGTCGATCCGGAGGCCGCGGCGGCGGCGCGCGAGCGCTATGGCTGCCTGACGCCCTGGCAGAGCGAGCCTTCGACCTATGGCCGCGCCGTCCTGACCGCGCAATACCGCAAATGCGAGGACGCCGTCGCCGCGCAGTGCCGCGACCTCCTCGAGCGCAGGCTCGATTACGCCGCCCGCGATTCCGAGAGCTTCCTCGATGCCGCGCAGAATGCCCGCCTCGTCGCGGCCGCCGAGAAATATTACCGCGTGATGTATTATGGCGGCGCCGAAAGCTGGAACCTGCGCGACCGCCACATGTTCGAGACGCTCGAGAACATCCTCGAGGCGAAGGGGCCCGGCACCAGGGCCGTCGTGTGGGCGCACAATTCCCATATCGGGGATGCGCGCTTCACGGACATGGGCGAGGTGCGGGGCGAGCTTACCATCGGCCAGCTCTGCCGAGAGCGCTTCGGCCGGGATGCCGCCCTGATCGGCTTCGGGACACATTCGGGAACCGTCGCCTGCGCAAGCGACTGGGACGGGCCCATGGAAGTGAAAGAAGTACGGCCCGCGCGGCCCAGCAGCTATGAAGAGCTCTGTCATCAATCCCGGCCGAAGCGGTTCTTTCTGGACCTGACCGGAGACGTCGCCCTGCATCGGGCCCTGGCCGAGCCGCGTTTCGAGCGCTTCATCGGCGTGATCTATCGGCCGGAGACAGAGTTCTCCAGCCATTATGCCGAGGCCTCGCTCTCGCGCCAGTTCGATGCCTATGTGTGGTTCGACGAAACCACGGCCGTGACGCCCGAGCCCGCGCCGGAGCGCTCCGCCGGGGCGCCCGACACTTATCCTTTCGGCCTATAGCCCGGCAGTTGTGCTCACCGGCCCGCGCGTGTAGGACATGGATCGACAGGTGAGAGGCGCGGCCGGAATCCCTGATCGGGCAAGCCCCACCACCATTCGTCAGTGCGGACATGACGGCCGACGAAACAAGGCCGGAACTTCTGGGAGGAAGGCATGAAGAAGCTTCTCGCAATCCTGGCGGCGGCGACCCTGCTCGCTTTCGCGGGCGCCGCGGCTGCGCAGGACTATCCCGAGCGCACCATCACCATCGTGGTTCCGTTCTCGGCCGGAGGACCGACCGATACGGTGACCCGTCTCGTCGCCGACGTCATGTCGAGGGACCTGGGACAGCAGATCGTCGTCGAGAATGTCGGCGGTGCCGGCGGCACACTGGGCGCCGGCCGCGTGGCCAAGGCCGATCCCGACGGCTATACGCTGCTTCTCCACCATATCGGCATGGCGACGAGCGCGACGCTCTATCGCAAGCTCGCCTATGACACGCTCAATTCCTTCGAATATGTCGGTCTCGTCACCGAGGTGCCGATGACCATCGTCGCGCGCAAGGACTTCGAGCCCGCCGACCTCAAGAGCCTGATCGACTATGTCAAGGCCAACAAGGACAAGGTGACCCTCGCCAATGCCGGCATAGGGGCCGCCTCGCATCTGTGCGGCATGATGTTCATGAGCGCCATCCAGACCCAGGTGGTCACCGTGCCCTACAAGGGCACCGGCCCCGCCATGACCGATCTCCTCGGCGGCCAGGTCGACTTCATGTGCGACCAGACGACCAACACCACCAAGCAGATCAAGGGCGGCACCATCAAGGGCTATGCCGTCACCACGCCGAAGCGCATCGCCGCGCTGCCTGACCTCCCGACCGCCGAAGAAGCCGGCCTCCCCGGCTTCGAGGTCAGCGTCTGGCACGGCATCTACGCTCCCAAGGGGACACCTGCCGCGATCACCGAGCGGCTGTCGAAGGCCCTGCAGGTCGCGCTCAAGGACCCCGGCGTCGTAGCCCGCTTCGCCGAGCTCGGCACCGCACCCTCGCCCGAAGCCGACGCCACGCCGGCCGGCCTCAAGGCCAAGCTCGAAAGCGAGATCGCGCGCTGGAAGCCGGTGATCGACGCCGCCGGCCAATATGCCGACTGACGGCCCGTGAATCTCCGAGGACCTGTCCCGTCCGGATCCAATGTGATCCGGACGGGACGGGCCCTCGTGAGCGGCCGCAGGAGCATGCGCGATGAAGTCGTTTCACATCGATCCCGTCAACGGCCTGTGCGGCACCCTTTTCATCGTCTTCGGCCTGGTCTTCGCCTGGCAGGCCTGGTCGCTCGCCATGGGCACCGCCTTGCGCATGGGCCCGGGCTACTTTCCCTCGGTGCTGGCCGTCCTTCTCATACTGCTCGGCATCGTCATCCTGATCCAGGCGACGCGCGTCAGGGGAGAGCCGGTCGGCGCGATCGCCTGGCGCGGCATGCTGCTGATCCTGCCGGCGCCGGTGTTCTTCGGCCTGACCGTGCATGGCCTAGGCTTCCTGCCGGCGATCTTTCTCACCGCCCTCATCGCCTCCTTCGCCAGCCTGCGGATGCGGCCCATCCCGGCTGTCGTCCTGGCGCTTGCCGTAACGGTGTTCTCGCATGTGGTGTTCAGCCACGGGCTGGGCCTGCCGTTCAGGAGCTTCGGCCCCTGGCTTCCCTTCTGAGGAGGATCGGATGGAGCTCTTCGACAATCTCCTCCTCGGCTTCTCGACCGCGTCGACCCTCTGGAACCTGTTTTTCTGCCTGATCGGCGTCCTGCTCGGCACGCTGATCGGGGTCCTGCCCGGCATCGGCGCCACCGCGACCATCGCCATGCTGCTGCCGATCACCTTCCAGATCGGCGACCCTGTCTCCTCGCTCATCATGCTGGCCGGGGTCTATTACGGCGCCCAGTATGGCGGCTCGACCACGGCCATACTGATCAACATGCCGGGAGAGTCGTCCTCCGCGGTGACCGCCATCGACGGATATCAGATGGCGCGCAACGGCCGCGCCGGCGTGGCGCTGGCCACGGCGGCGATCGGATCGTTCTTCGCCGGCAGCGTCTCGACATTCCTCATCGCCCTGTTCGCGCCGCCCCTCACGGCCATCGCGCTCAAATTCGGATCGGCCGAATATTTCTCGCTGCTGATCGTCGGCCTCGTGTCGTCCGTAGCCCTCGCCCACGGCTCGGTCGTCAAGGCGCTGGCCATGGTCGTGCTCGGCCTGCTGCTCGGCCTGGTCGGCACCGACGTCATCAGCGGCACGCCGCGTTTCACCTTCGGCATCACCGAATATGCCGACGGGCTGAACTTCGTGGCCGTAGCCGTCGGCGTGTTCGGCGTCGCCGAGATCCTGCGCAACCTCGAGAACGAGCATGAGCGCGCGGTGCTGATCAGGAAGGTCAGCGGCCTGCTGCCGACGCGCGAGGACCTGCGCCGCATGGCAGCGCCGGTGCTGCGCGGCACCGTCATCGGCTCGGCGCTCGGCATCCTGCCGGGCGGCGGCGCCATCCTGGCGTCCTTCGCCTCCTACACCGTCGAAAAGCGCATGTCGGACCATCCGGAGGATTTCGGCAAGGGCGCCCTCGAAGGCGTCGCCGGCCCCGAATCGGCCAACAATGCCGGCGCCCAGACGTCCTTCATCCCCATGCTCACCCTCGGCATCCCCGCCAACCCGGTCATGGCGCTGATGATCGGCGCCATGATCATCCAGGGGATCGTGCCCGGCCCGAACGTGGCGACCGAGAAGCCCGACCTGTTCTGGGGCATCATCGCCTCGATGTGGATCGGCAATCTCATGCTGATCGTCCTCAACCTGCCGCTCATCGGCCTGTGGGTGAAGCTCCTGACGGTGCCCTATTACGTCCTGTTCCCGATCATCATGGCCTTCTGCTCGATCGGCGTCTACAGCGTGAACTCGAACATCTTCGATCTCTTCGCGGTCGCCTTCTTCGGGCTTCTCGGCTACGCCCTCGTGAAGCTGCGCTGCGAGCCGGCGCCGCTGCTCCTCGGCTTCGTCCTCGGACCGATGCTCGAGGAAAACCTGCGGCGGGCGATGATCCTCTCGCATGGCGACCCGACGACCTTCGTCACCCGGCCGATCAGCGCCGGCCTTCTCGCCATCGCGCTTGCCGTCCTCGTCATCGTGTTCCTGCCCTCGGTCAAGAAGAAGCGCGAAGAGGTGTTCGCCGAGGAGAGCACGTGACGCCCCATGCCTATGCGGCGAGCGCCTCGCGCTCTCTCAGCGCCTCGGTCAGCGCGTCGCGGAACAGGGCGATCGGGCGCGCCAGACGGCCCGCCGGCGGGCGATGGACCAGCCACGACCGGACTTCCGGCGTGAAGCCCCTGGCCTCGACGACCACGATCTTCCTGCGCCATCGCCCGCCGGCGAGCGCTGCTTCCGTCACCAGCCCGATCCCGTGGCCGCGGGCGATCAGCGATATGCGCAGCTCGGCGCTCAGGGCCTCTATGCCCACCATGAACGGCAGGCCGGCGGCCTCGAAACGGGTGCGCATATAGGTGCGAAAACCGCAGCCGCTCTCGTTCATCACCCAGGGGAAGCGTCGCGTCCGCTCGCGAGCTTTCTTGCCGCGCATTGGGGATGGCGGGCGTTCTACGGAACGACCGGCGCCGCCATGACGGCGCTCGGCATCGTCCTCGCCTTTCGCCTCCCATCCCGCCTGCCCGGCGGCTCGACCTCCTATCCGGCGCTCCTCGCCTCCCTGTGGACGCTCCTGCGCGCGGAAAGGGTGCTGCGCCGCCGGTCATGCACGGCGGGCCTGGTCATGGCCGCCTTCCAGCCTGTTCTGGTCGACGGTCGCGCTCAGGCTGTCGCAGCCGCCTTTCGGACTGGGGCAGAACGGGATAGCTCTCTTCGCCCTGGTCGGCGCCGGCGGCGCTTGCGCCACATCCTTCTTCGGCCGGCTCGGCGACCGCGGCCATACGCATGCGGCAACGCTCGCTTCGCATGCCCTCCTCGTCGCCGCCATGGGCCTGGTGGCATGGGCCGGACGCGACGGCCATGGCGATGCCCTCGTCCCTCTCGCCGCGATGGGCGTCGGCGCCTTCCTGCTCGATTTCGCCGTCACCGGCGACCAGACGCTGGGCCGCAGAGCCGTCAACCTGCTCAACCCCAGACAGCGCGGCCGTCTCAACGGCATATTCGTCGGCCTCTTCTTCATCGGCGGCGCGGCTGGATCGGCGCTCTTCGGACTGCTCTTCGCCCATGGCGGCTGGCCGGCGGTGTGCGCCGCCGGCACCGTCATCGGCCTTGCGGCTTTCGCCGCGCAGGTGTCCGGACCGTCTTCCTGAAGCCGCCGGCAATGAGTTGCCCGAAACCGGCTCCTGCTTCTATTATCGCCGCCTTTCGGGGGGACGGCTCCATCATGGGCGCAATCGTTTCTATGTTCGACCAGATCCTGGTCAGGGTGAACTGCAAGGACTGCGGCCCGAGCGAGGTCAAGGTCGGACGGTTGATCGGCAAGGCCGCATTCGCCTGCGAGAGCTGCGGACAGGACCTGCGTCTGGACGAAGAGCCGCTCAAGTCGCATCTCGCCATGCTGGCCGACAGCGCCACCCGCATCGATGCCAAGCGGAAGCGCAGCGGCTATGTCGTCAGGCCTCCCGGCTAGCCAACGCTCCGTCTCGCAGACGAAACCGGACGCCGAGACAGCTACATCACCGGAGTGGCGAAAAAGCAGATCACGCCATGACGCGGCGGCGTGCGATCGCGGTCGTAGATGCAGGCATAGAACAAGTGATCGGCGTTGGGCGGACTCTGGATACGGCTCCAGGGCACGACGGCATCGATCGGTGCCTGAGCCGCCGGGTTGACGGTGCGCGCCTGATCGGCCGTCATGGTGAGGCGGTAGCCCTCGCGGACTTCGCTGACCCAGGCAGGATCGACAGGCGCGCAATCATGGCCGCCGCAGCAGTTCGATTGATAGACGGGGTCGGCCGTCGAGCTGTACCAGTCGTGAGCCTCCGACAGTTTGGTCCCTAAAAGATATATCCACGCTGCGATGAGCAACATGAACAGCGGCCAGGGTTTCGTCATGCGGCGGCTCCAATTCAACCAATCCAGTTGTCGCAACCGGCCGTCAGGATGGGGACATCCCCGGTGTATGCCCGCCTCGCAATCAGAGCAGAGGTCGGTGTCTGGTTAATTGTTCCGACGAATGTAGGTTCCGCGGTCGCAATGATGCCCAGATTGCATAAGCGCTCGCAATTCCGGCGCCGTCGAACTCGAGAAAACAGGTCAGGCGCGCTCGGGTGCGTCCTTGCCCCGCTCTTCGACGGGCTGATGCTTGCGGCGGTCGGGGGGTTCGATCTCGGGATGCGGCAAAGGCTTGCCGGGCTCCGGCGGCACAGGCGCCGGCGATGGCACCGGCGGCACAGGCGCCGGCGATGGCACCGGCGGCTCCGGCACTTCCGGTGTTTCGGGCGTGGGAATGGTGGCCATAGATCCTGAACCCCGGAGTCCGCGTCGGGTTCCCGCGGGGGGAAAGGCTTCTGAAAATGACGAACGATGTCTGCGGCCTCGCCGCTCGGCAGCGGCGCGGATCGGACCAGGGATCCGGGAACCCTTTCCGCGCCACGGACGTCTTCATAGGGTCCCGCACATCAAACGTTCTAGCGACGTCGTTGCGGGACAGGGCCGGTCCGAGCTGCATTTGCAAACCGGACCGGCTTCTTCAGCAGAGCCGGTTCGCCTGAACTGAGAAAGCGAGCGCAACGTGAACATGCTGGATTTGGCTGGCACATGGTGGGCGGCCATCATCGTGCTTTCGACGACGATACTGGGTGCCGGCCTGGGCTATGGCGTCTGGGCCGCCCGGCATGCGCCGAGAGACGCGAGAACACTGCAGAAGAAGGATGCCGCCACCCGCGAGAACTACAATGACGCGGCGGTGGAAGAGCGCCCTATATTGAAAGACTGAGCCGATCATCCGGTCACAGCGTGACATTCTGGCTGTGATTGCCGCCCGGACGCGACATGTCTCCCAGTGCCTGGCCGGTTCTGGCGCGAGCGCCCGTCATGGCCAGATCGCCGAGCGACACGATGCCCACGAGACGTTTTTCGCGGCTCAGCACCGGAAGCCGGCGCAGCTGCATGTCGCCCATGTTGGCCAGGACTTCCTCGGTGTCCTCGTCATCGTAGCAATATTTGACGTCGTGGCTCATGACGTCGGCCACCTTCGCATCCGGACCGCGGCCGGCGGCAACGGCGCGTATCGCGATGTCCCTGTCGGTGATCATGCCGATCAGCCGGTCATTCTCTCCGACGGGGATGGCGCCCGCATCGATCTGCGCCATGGTCGCCGCAGCATCCTGAATGGTGTCGCCGGGGTTGGCGAGCTGGACGTCGGAGCTCATGCAATCGCGTATCTTCATCGTGTCTTCTCCTTGATCTGCGTCGACGCATATCCAAGAGGAACGATGCCGGGCTCCGGCGGTTCCCTCGAGAAGCGGCAAGCCGGCGGGAACCGTGACGGCCCGCCATGGTTGACGCTCACGCCATGGACCATATCAGAGGACTGCGTTTCGGCCCGCTCGGCTCGTCGGCGATGCATCTGTGCGTAGACATGCAGGCGATGTTCGCCGACGATACGCCCTGGGCGTCGGGCGCCGTCAGATCGATCCTGCCGGCGGTAAGGGAAATCTGCACATATAAGGCCGCCAGCACCATCTTCACGCGGTTTCTGTGCCCGCGCGACGGGCGCGCTCTGTGCGGTCAATGGCGGCATTTCTATTCCGATTGCCCGCAGATGCTCGCGGCCGATCCACGCCTCTTCGACATCGTACCCGAACTCGTGCCGTTCGTTCCGCCCGGCCGGCTGGCCGATCGATATGTCTTCTCCGTCTTCGAGATCGCCGGTCTGCGGCCGCTGCTCGAGGCGCGCGGCGTGGATACGCTCGTCTTCAGCGGCGTCGAGACCGATGTCTGCGTCCTCGCTTCGGTCCTGAGGGCCATCGACATCGGCTATCGCGTCGTCGTGGTCGAGGATGCCGTCGCGAGCTCCAATGCGCGAGGCCATGACGCGGCGTTGCGCGGCATCTTCCCGCGCTTCGACCAGCAGATCGAGACGGTGCGCGTCGCCGAGCTCATGGGCCAATGGGGCCATGCCCGGCCGGAGCTTCCCATATCGCCGCTGCAATGACGCCGGCAGGGCAGGCGATCGAGCCCGGCGTGGCCGCGCGAAAATGCGCCCGGCGGCCGCCGAAGCGTGAGGGAGATCGCGACATATGGGATGTGTGCGGACCCGCCCCCCGGTGACGACGGCGGGGCGGGTCCCTACAGACCAGAAGGAGCCTCTGAGGAGGCCGCCGACCTAATGCGCCAGCACGGCCGAAGTTCCAGACCGAGACCATCGAAGGTCCGCGCAGCCTGCTCGCTCGATTCCGCATGTTCCCGGCGATTTTGGAACGAACTCCGCACCCGCGCCATTGCCCGCCTGGCAAGGAGACCCGCTATGAAAGCGATCACATGGCACGGCAAGGCCGATATGCGCTGCGAGAACGTCGCGGATCCCCGCATCGAGCATCCGCGTGACGCCATCATCAAGGTGACCTCCTGCGCCATTTGCGGATCCGATCTTCATATCTATGGCGGCCTGATTCCCTCGATGGAGGCCGGCGACGTCATGGGACATGAGACGATGGGCGAAGTCGTCGAGGTGGGCTCGGCCGTCAAGACGCTCAAGGCCGGCGACCGGGTGGTCGTCCCGTTCACCATCGCCTGCGGCGAGTGCTTCTTCTGCGAGCGTGGCTTCTTCTCGGCCTGCGAACGCTCCAATCCCAATCACCGGGCGGCCGAGAAGCTGTGGGGGCATTCGCCGGCCGGACTGTTCGGCTATTCCCACATGCTCGGCGGCTATGCCGGCGGCCAGGCGGAATATCTGCGCGTGCCCTACGCCGATGTCGGCGCCTTCAAGGTGCCGGACGGCATCGATGACGATCGGGTGCTCTTTCTTTCGGACATCTTCCCGACCGGCTACATGGCGGCCGACTTCTGCAATATCGAGCGGGGCGACACGATCGCGGTGTGGGGCTGCGGTCCGGTCGGACAGATGGCCATCCGCAGTGCCCGGATGCTCGGCGCCGAGCGCATCATCGCCATCGACACCGTCCCTGAGAGGCTGGCTCTCGCCAGGGAGAGCGATGCCGTCACCGTCGATTTTCTGGCGGAAGACGTCTATGACCGGATCCAGGACCTGACCGGCGGGCGCGGCGCCGATGCCTGCATCGATGCGGTCGGGACGGAGCCAGAGACCAATTCGAGCTTCTATGCCGTGATCGACCGGGTGAAGGTCGCCACCTTCATGGGCACGGACCGTCCGCATGTGCTGCGCCAGGCCATCCACTGCTGCCGCAATTTCGGCACGGTCTCGGTGGTCGGCGTCTATGGCGGCTTTCTCGACAAGATCCCGATCGGCTCGGCGCTCAACCGCGGCCTGACGTTCCGCATGGCGCAGACGCCGGTCCAGCATTACATGCCCCTGCTTTTCGAGAAGATCGAAAGCGGCGAGTTCGATCCGTCTTTCGTGATCACTCATCGCGCTTCGCTCGAAGAAGGGCCGGCACTCTACAAGACGTTCAGGGACAAGGAGGACGGCTGCATCAAGGTGGTTCTCAAGCCTTGAGCAAATAGGACAATGGAAGTGGACAAGAGAAAATTCGCCATCGTCACCGGCGCCAGCTCGGGCATCGGCTTCGAGCTCGCCAAGTGCTGCGCCAAGGACGGCTATGACCTTCTCATCGCCGCCGACGAAGAGAACATCGATGACGCCGCCGAGCGCCTGAGGACCTATGATGCCGACGTCGTGGCTCTCAGGGCCGATCTCGCGACGGTGGCCGGCGTGGACGCGCTGTGCGCGCGAGCGAAGGGGCGCGCCGTCGACGTGCTCCTGGCCAATGCCGGGCGTGGATTGGGCAAGGCGTTCCTCGACCAGGACTTCAACGACATCCTGCACGTGATCAACACCAACATCACCGGCACCGTCTATCTCATCCACCGGATCGGCCGGGAGATGCGCGGCAGGGCAAGCGGCAGGATCCTGATCACCGGCTCGATCGCGGGCTTCATGCCCGGCACCTATCAGGCCGTGTACAATGCCAGCAAGGCATTCCTCGATTCCTTTTCCTTCGCCCTGCGCGCCGAGCTCAAGGACAGCGGCGTCACGGTGACCTGCCTGATGCCCGGCGCCACCGAAACCGACTTCTTCGAGAGAGCCGATCTCCTCGACACCAGGATCGGCCAGAGCAAGAAGGACGATCCGGCCGACGTCGCGAGGACAGGCTACGACGCCATGCTGCGCGGCGATGGCGATGTGGTCAGCGGCTGGCACAACAAGCTGCAATCGGCCATCGCCAACGTGACGCCCTCGGCCATGCTGGCCGAACAGCATCGCAAGATGGCGGAGCCGGGCTCGGCCGGCAAGAGCTAGAGCGAGATGAGCATACGTCGACCCACAATCCTCATCCTGAGGTGCCCGCCGCAGGCGGGCCTCGAAGGGTGGCAAGCGGCAGGCTCTCTGTGCCTGGACCATGCTTCGAGGCTCGCTCTCGCCTTCGCGAAGCCGAGGCTTCGCCTCGGCGGAGCAAGGTCGCGAGCGCCTCAGCACGAGGGTGACAAGTGGAGCGACTCTTTCTCAAGTCTTCTCGCCCCAGCCGCCGCGGCTTTCGGAAGACTCGCGGCGGCGGGCGCGCCTCAACTCTGCGCCGCGCTGATCTTCTTGATCATGTCGTAGTGCATCTGGAGCGTCGGCAGGGTCTTGATGGCGAAGGCCTGGAGCGCCGCGTCGTCGCCGTGCTTGCCATAGTCGTCGAACAGCATGACGGCTTCCTCATGCGCCTTGACCTGCATCTCGACATAGCTCGCACCGGCCCCCTCGCCCGCCGCTTTGAGCTCGTCGACCATCTTCTGGTGCTTTTCGTCGAGCTTCGCCGGCACGGTGTATTTGTCGGCGGCCGTCGATTTGAGCTCCTCGGCGGCGGCGGTGTGATCCTTGATCATCCGCTCGGCGAAGGATTTGATGTCGGCGTTCTTCGTCGACGCCGCCGCGATCTCGCTCGAGGCGATCTCGAACCGGCCGGCAACGCCCGCCTTTTCGACAAACTGGGCGGCGGTCGTGCCGCCGGCCCGGACGGGCGAGGATATCGCCAGCATGGCGGGAGCCAGTGGGAGCAGCAGGCTCATCCGGATGAATTCGCTGCGTTTCATGGGGGATTTTCCTTTCTATGCGCCAATCTGCCCGTCAAGGCGCCGATGGAAGCGATGGTTCCAAATCCGGTCTTTGGAACCGCGGCCGCGAGCCCCGGTTTCCCTGAAGGACCGCATCCACCAGCGCCCGGGAGCCCTCATGCCGAACACCGCCGAAATCCTCGTCGACACGCTCATCGAATGGAAGGTGGACGTCGTATTCGGCCTGCCGGGCGACGGCATAAACGGCATCATGGAGGCGCTGCGGACGCGCCGGGACAGGATCACGTTCATCCAGGCGCGGCACGAGGAATCGGCGGCCTTCATGGCCACGGCCTATGCGAAATGGACCGGAAGGCTCGGTGTGTGCCTCGCCACCTCCGGTCCCGGCGGCACGCATCTCCTCACCGGCCTCTACGATGCCAAGCTCGATCGCGCACCCGTCCTCGCCATCACCGGCATGCAGTTTCACGACCTGATCGAAACCTTCACCCAGCAGGATGTCGATCTCGTCAGGGTGTTCAGCGACGTCGCGGTCTTCAACGCGCAGGTGAGCGACGCCGCGCACATGGAAAGCGTGGCCGGACTCGCCTGCCGCTCGGCCCTTGCCCGGCATGGCGTGGCCCACCTCTCCGTGGCGAGCGACGTGCAGGAACAGTCTCTCGCCGAAAGCATGCGGTCACGGCGCAACCGGCCGCGACACACGCCCGAGCGATGGTTCGAGGGCCGTCCCCGATGCGATCCCGCCCAGCTCGAAAAGGCCGCCGCCATCCTCAATGGCGCAAGCAAGGTGGCGATACTCGCCGGCAGGGGCGCGCTCGGCGCGGCCGCCGAGGTCGAAGAAATCGCCGATATGCTCGCGGCGCCCGTCGCCAAGGCGCTGCTCGGCAAGGCCGTCCTGCCGGATGGCCATCCCCACAGCACCGGCGGGATCGGCATGTTGGGGACCTTGCCGTCGCAGGAGATCATGGAGCAATGCGAGGCCCTGCTCATCGTCGGCTCGTCCTTCCCCTACATCGAATACTATCCCGACCCGGAAAAATGCCGCAGCGTGCAGATCGACCACGACGCGCAACGCATCGGTCTCAGGCAGCGCGTCGATGCCGGACTCGTCGGCGACGCCGCGGAGACGATGCGCCTCCTCGCCGGGAAGCTCGTCAGAAAGACGGACCGTGGCTTCCTGCGGCAGGCGCAAAAGCGCATGTCCGACTGGCGGGCCATGATGCGGATCTCCGAGACCGGCGCCGACATGCCGCTCAAGCCGCAGCGCGTCGTGCGCGCCTTCGGCGAAAACCTCCCGGACAATGCGGTGATCGCGGCCGATTCCGGACAGAATACCGAGCTCGCCGCGCGGCATATCGACATCAAGGCCGGCCAGGCATTTTTCGGTATCGGGATCGCTCGCCTCCATGGCCTGCGGCCTGCCCTATGCCATTGCCGCCGGCATCGCCTTTCCCGGGCGTCCCGTCTTCGCGGTGGTCGGCGATGGCGGCCTCGCCATGCAGCTCGGCGAGTTCTCGACTGCGGTCCGCTACAAGATCCCGCTCAAGCTCCTCGTCATCCGCAACAACATGCTGAACCAGATCGCCTGGGAGCAGATGATGTTCCTCGGGAACCGCAATTCGCCTGCGAGCTCCAGCCGATCGACTTCGCCCTCGCCGCCCGGGCGATGGGCGGCATAGGTTACAGCGTCGCCCGGCCCGAACAGGTCGACAGCATCATCGCGGCAGCCTTCGCCGCCGAAGGGCCGGTGATCATCGAAGCCGTGGTCGACGCCTATGAGCCGATGATGCCGCCCCGCATGCCCGACGAATATCGCAGGAACCTTCGCAAGGCGCTGCCGGAGACGCCTGGCCGCGAGAAGATCGAAGCCAATCTGCGCCGCGAGCCCTTGAAAAGCATGATGGGTTGACGACCCCCGCGGCAGGGCGGCATCGGGAAGCGATCCGTTGAAAACAGCCGCCCGCGATTGCTCACGCCCGCTGGCGCTTCTCCCGCTGCTCCGGAGAAAGATCTGCCCAGTCGACCTCGCTCAGGGAAGGCGCCTCTGTTTCACGGCGGCTGGTTTTGTCGGCATCCTTCCTGAATTCCCCGCTGTTGAGGCAAGGCGACGGCCGCCGTGCGCCGGAAGTGGACGGTTTCGGTCTGGCCGTCATGGCCCTTCGTCCTCCTTGTGATCCCGGGGATGTTTCCGTGGGATGACGACGTCAGTCCTGACCATAGTCGTCTTCGTCGCCGTCGTCCTCTGGCGAGACCATCCTCGCCGGCTTTCCGCCATTCACAGCCGACCTGGAGGGGCTTTCGTCCTCCTCGAGCGTGACGTCGATTTCAGCCTCGTCGTCGATCGCGTCCATGTCCTCCATTTCAATCTCGTCCTCGCCCTCGGAGGCCTGCGCATTACGCAATTGCTGCAACTCGCGTTCACGGCTCAACCCGCCGGCTTCGAGGGGCAATGGCGGGCGGCCGGTGCGCGGATCGACCGTCGCATCATAAGGCGCGCGATCGGCCGCGGGTTCCGGCTCCTGCTCTGCATGGGACGCATTCGGAGAACGGCTCTCGCGGATACGGTCGGGCAATCTGTCGATTGCCTGCTCAGCGCCGTGATCGGCGCCGCTGACCCCTTCCTGCAAGACCTTGGCCGCCGCCTGGTCCTTGGCGTCGGGATCCGTCGGCATCGGCGCCGTCGCAGCGTCGGCGACAAGCCCGGGGCGATCCGTTCTCCTGGCGTTGCGCGACGTCTCGGCAAACCGGGCGAGAGCTTCGGGTCTCTGATTTGATCTTACGGTCATGAGAACACCTCGCGGGACTGGTGATCACTCGGATAAATAGGCGACGTCTTCGTCGCGGCGGGTCTGCCTCAGACTGGTTTCCATCCTTTCCGGGCTGAGCGCGCCGGCTGCCTGCAGGCGGTCGCGGGCGGCGTCCAGGAGACGTGCCTCGATCTCGCCGACAGACATGGACTCGGTGCCCGGCACCGACAGCAGGATGGTGATGCGAGAGATGAAATGGTTGTTGAGATATTCTTCGATCTGGACCTCGCCCTCGAAAGTAGCGACCCCGCCATCCAGGCTGCTCCCGATGGCATTGATGCGCAGCTGAAAATCGGTGGCGTCGCCAGCGCGTCCGCAACCCAGGGAAGCCAGTTCGTCGTCACGCTCTATCGACGCGGCTCCGCCGGCGATGTCGTCGTTCACGATCTCGCTCGGATGCATCCTGGCCAAAGCGGCGGTCCTGGCGCTTTCAAGCTCGTCCGCTCCCGGATCGGGAGGCGCGAGCCCCCGGCTCGCGGCAAAGGGCTGTTTCGTCATCGCGATCTCCTTGGCATGGCCGTCAACCCGCAGAAGCCAGACGAGTTCCTGGCGAGCGGCGGAACGCCGATGGCGAAGCTTCGGAGGAACCTTGGCGGGTCGCAGCGCTTGACGGGTCATGCACGATCCTGCTTCCGATTTCATGCAGCGCGGCGCGGCATTGCTGATCGCCAAAGGCTACACACGCGAAAGGGCGGAGGAACTGCTCAATGCGCAACGCCCCGCGGCAGCCGTCGAGAACATGGACGAATGGGTGGAGGATATCATGCGGCGCGAGGCGGAAGAGGAGGCCGCCCTTCATCGCCAGTCGGCGCTGCAGGAGCACCATGGCCATGGGATTCCGCTACGATCCTCCCAAGCGCCCTGACATTCCCTAGCCCCTGTTGCATTGCGCCGGTGCCGCGAGGCAGGACGGACGAATTCCGCAACTCGTTTCCGGACAGAGCTAGCCCATTGATTTTCCGTGATTGGTCGCATCGTGCGGAGGGTAGGGCAATGTTGGCCGTCGGCGGGAGTTCCCGGTGGAACCTATCCACCACAGGAATGTTTGTTTAGCGCATTTCGCGTGGGAGACCCTCATGGCCGGCGACGAAGAACGATCGATGGAACGGCGGCAGGACCCGGCGGTGACCGCCATGCCGCCGGTCTTCGCGCCGCCTGAACATTCTTCCGAGGCGAGGCAGACCGGAGTGAAGCATCGATGAGAGCCCGCCCGCACAGCACGGCGGCTGTCGCGCGTCACCCGATCCATCCTCTATTGGTGACATTGCCGATCGGCTTCCTCGTCGCCGCGCTGTTGAGCGACCTCGCTTATCACTGGACCGCGGATAGCTTCTGGACCCGCGCCAGCCTGTGGCTTACGGGCAGCGGCCTCGTCGCCGGCGTTCTGGCGGCGCTCGCCGGTCTTGTCGATTTCCTCGGAAGCGCCGACATCCGCAGGCTGAGCGAGGCCTGGCTGCATTTTCTCGGCAATGCCGTCGTGCTGCTCCTCGCTCTGGTCAGTTTCTACATCCGGCTCCACGACGGGTCGGGAACGGTCAGCGCCACCCAGCTGCTTCTGTCCTTTTGCATCGTCATTCTCCTGTCGGTGACGGGTTGGCTCGGCGGCGAACTGGTGTTCCGTCACCGCGTGGCCGTGCAGGAAGGAGAAGACGATGTCCCGCCCGACGAACAAATCAGAGCATAAATACGCGCTCCATGACCAGAGATTCGGCCGCTACGGCTTTGTCTGTTTCACCGGTGCGTTCTTCGCGGTCTCGTTGCTCGGGCACTGGCTCTTCGGCTGGTTCGCCTATGTGAACGAGCAGGCCGAGCATGCCGCCGCCATTTCAGTCGGCGGCTATACGGTCGAAATGATGCGCGATACGCTGGAGAACTGGCAGTCCGAGTTCCTGCAGCTGATCTGGCAAGTGGCGGGCCTCGCCTATCTGCTTCATATCGGCTCTCCGCAGTCAAAGGAGGGCGACGACAGGAAAGAGGCCAAGCTCGACGCCATCCTCGCGGCCGTCGATCCAAAGCGCGGCAATGACATCATCGCCAAGCTCGACAAGGAATTCCAGAGAACCTCGTGACCGACTTCCATCGACGGCAATGCAGGGCGCCATGAGCAAAGGGACAGCGTCGCCGCTGTCCCTCTCCAAAATCGCAAATGATGCCGCGAAGCTTAGCGCTTCGAGAACTGGAACGACCGGCGGGCCTTGGCCCGGCCGTATTTCTTGCGCTCGACGGCGCGCGGGTCGCGGGTCAGGAAGCCGTTCTTCTTGAGGACGGAACGCAGTTCGGGCTCGAAATGTGTGAGCGCCCGGGCAAGCCCATGGCGCACGGCGCCGGCCTGCCCCGAAAGCCCGCCACCCGTGACGGTACAGTCGACGTCGATCTGGTCGCGGCGCATGGCGGTCACCATCGGCTGCTGTACGAGCATCTGCAGCACCGGACGGGCGAAATAGACGGTGATCGACTTGCCGTTGATGGTGATCTTGCCGGCGCCCCGCTTGACCCAGACGCGGGCGATGGCGTCCTTGCGGCGGCCGGTCGCGTAAGCGCGGCCCTTGGCGTCGAGCTTGGGCTTTGCGGGAGCGGCCACGGCGGCCTGCGCCTGGACGGCACCGCCCAGGGCTTCGCCGAGATTGGAAAGGGTTGTCTGTTCAGCCATGGTCTCAGCCTCTCAGCGTGTTCTTGGGATTGAGCGCGGCGACGTCGAGCTTTTCCGGGCTCTGGGCCTCGTGCGGGTGGGCCTCGCCCTTGTAGATGCGCAGATTGGACATCTGCTGGCGCTTGAGCGGGCCGCCCGGGAGCATGCGCTTCACCGCCGCCTCGAGGACGCGGTCGGGGAACTTGCCGTCCAGGATCTTCTCGGCCTTGCGCTCCTTGATGCCGCCGGGGAACCCGGTGTGCCAGTAATAGGTCTTGTCCTTGCGCTTGTTGCCGGTCAGCACGACCTTCTCGGCATTGATGACAATGATATTGTCGCCGCAGTCCATATGGGGCGTGAATGTGGGCTTGTGCTTGCCGCGCAGACGGTTGGCGATGATCGTGGCGAGACGCCCGACAATCAGGCCGTCGGCATCGATGAGCACCCACTTTTTCTCGATTTCCTTGGCTTTCGCCGAATAGGTCTTCATAGGAGGGGTTCCAATGCTTGTTCGAATGCCGCGGACATACCGGTACGGGCGCAAGAGGTCAAGGAAAACCCGGTAATACAACGCTTTTCTGTATACGGTACCATAATACCGGAAAGTGTTGTTTTGCTGCCACAGTTTAAGGTTCTGATGCGGACCCCCTTTCCGTAACTGCTTGTATTTCATAAGATTCGCGACCGAGAGGGTAAGTCATGGTTCGTTTCGTCGCATTCCTGCTGCTGGCCGGGTTCCTGGGCGCCGCCCCGGCGCTCGGCCAGACATCGGCCAAGGACCAGACCCAGCTGCCGCAAAGCGGAGATACGGGCGGGCAGACCGAGCCGTCGCCGGCGGCTGGTGAAGAGCCCTCGGCCCAGCCGCCGCCCGCCGCGGGCGAGGACCTGACCGAGCCTCCGCCGCCCGACACCAGCGGCGAAAGCGACACCGAGGAGACATCGCCCGACGATCTGAGCTTCGGTGAGATTCCCGACGTCACGGTCATCGAGCTCACCGCCGACATCGCGCGCCGGTCCATCGACGCCCTCGCCATCGTGCGCGAGAAATACAAGGACGCCAATCTCGAGAATTACGAGAGCTGGCAGGATTTCGTCGACAAGACCGATGAGGGCAAGCGCTTCGAGGCCGACATCAAGGCGGCGGGCTTCGCCACCGTCGATGAATGGAACGTCGCGGTGACCAGCGTCAGCTTCGCCTATTCGGCCATCACCGACAACCTCGCCGGCGACCTCGAAGCCCAGATCGCCGAGATCGAGAAGGACACCTCGATCGCCCAGGACCTCAAGGACCGCATGATCAAGGGCCTCAAGGCGATGATCCCATCGGAAAACAACAAGCGGATCGTGCAGGCCATGATCGATGATCCCGCCTATGCGGAGAAGCTCAAGCTCCTGGCCGAAGAAGGCGAATGACCGGCATCCTCCTCAGGGAGCGGCAGCAGGGCATTCTGCGCCTGACGCTCGACGATCCCGCGACCCGCAACAGCCTGGGCGAGGCGATGATGGCCGCCTTGGCCCTTGCGCTCGATGAGGCGAAGGACGATGCAGAAACGCGCGTGATCGTCATCGCCGCCCGGGGGCCGGCATTCTGCTCGGGCCACAATCTCAAGGAAATCACCGAGCGGCGGCGCGACGACGACCAGGGCAAGGCCTATTTCGCCAGGCTCATGGCGCATTGCTCGGCGCTCATGCAGTCGATCGTGCATCATCCGCGGCCGGTGATCGCCGAAGTGCATGCCCCGACGAGTGCCGCCGGTTGCCAGCTCGTCGCGAGCTGCGACCTGGCGGTCGCCTCCGAACAGGCGCGGTTCGCGACGCCCGGCGTCAATATCGGACTTTTCTGCTCGACTCCGATGATCGCCTTGTCGCGCAACGTATCGCGCAAGCACGCCATGGAAATGCTGCTCACCGGCGAGATGATCGGCGCCGAGGAGGCCTGCCGCATCGGCCTCGTCAACCGCGTCGTCGCAACCCAGCTCCTGCGGGCGAGCGTCGACGACCTCGCTTCGCGGATCGCCGGCAAGTCCAGGGCCGTGACCAGGATCGGCAAGGAGGCCTTCTACCGTCAGATCGACATGCCGCTCGCCGACGCCTATGATTATGCGGCGCGCGTGATGGTCGAGAACCTCTTCCTGCAGGACGCCAAGGAAGGCATTGGCGCATTCATCGAGAAGCGGCAGCCCGACTGGCAAGACCGCTGACTCACGACATGAACCACGACAGCTATCCGCCCGACTATATACGCGACATCCTGCGCGGCACGCGCACGATCGCGCTGGTCGGCGTATCCGGCAACGACATGCGCCCGTCCTACTTCGTCCTGAAATATCTCCTCGAGAAGGGCTATGACGTGACGCCGGTCAATCCCGGCCTCGCCGGCCGGGAGATCCTGGGGCGCCGGGTCCATGCGCGGCTCGCCGACATCGCGCAGGACATCGACATGGTCGACATCTTCCGCAACTCGCAGGCCGCCGGCGCCGTCACCGACGAGGCCCTGACGCTTGCGCCGCTTCCCAAGGTGATCTGGATGCAGCTCGGCGTGCGCAACGACGAAGCGGCGAAACGCGCCGAGGCGAAAGGCGTCAAGGTGGTGATGAACCGCTGCCCGAAGATGGAATATGGCAAGCTTTCGGGAGAATGGGCCTGGGTCGGCGGCAATTCCGGCCTCATCTCGTCGCGCCGCCAGCGGCTCCATGAAAGCGGCAAGCTGCAGAGCCTTGGGCTCGGCTTGAAACGCTAGTGCGCAAATCAAAGAGATAGAGCGCCGTTCCGATTCCATCGGAACATCCGGCGCTCTGGTCTTCAGACCCTCTCCCCGCCGGAGTGGGAGGAGCTCCGCCGCGGGGAGAGGCTCCTCGCAAAGCTCACATCTTCACGAACTTGCCGTCCTTTATCGTGAGCTTTTCGACGGCGGAGTCATACTTGGTCTTGAGCGCGCCCATGCGCACCTCGCAGCCCTTGCTGCAGTCGTAGGTGCCGGTGGCATTCGATTTGAGCACCACCTTCTGCGACTTGCCGCCATGCGGCTTCAGCATGAAAGTATGGCTCGTCTTGTCGCTGTTGGTCACCGTCAAGGCGCTGGCGGACGAGATGGTGGCGGCCAGAGCCAGGCCGGCAAGAGCGATGATACGCAGATTCATGACAATTCTCCTTCAATGGATGGATGGACGGCGGTCAGGCGTGGACGAGCTTGCCGCCCTTGATCCAGATTTTCTCGACCTTGCCGCCGAAATGCGCCTTCTGCGCGCCGAGCCTCAGGTCGCATCCCTTGGCGCAGTCATAATGGCCGGTGTGGCTGGCCTTGATCACCAGCCGGTGCGCCTTGCCGCCCTGGGGCGTCACCATGACGGCCCGGGTCACTTTGTCGGAATTGACGACGGTCAGAGCGTTGGCGGACGTGACGCTTGCCGAAAGCGCAAGCGCAGCCGCAATGAGAAGATGAGTTCTCATGGTCATTCTCCAATGATGTGCGGGTTGGGTGGTTGGGGCGATCAGGCTCCCGGCGGTGGAAAGCGGGTCACCCGTCGCAAAGTCGATCCAATGGCCTTCTTGCGGGCCACTGCTCGCAGGCGGTTGTGGGCGCCGCCTGTGTCTTCTGCTGTCGAGTCTTCACCTCTGGTAGATGTCCGTTCGATCGACCGGACGACGGGACGCTATTCCGGTTCGCCGAGGCTCACCAGTTAATTCGCAGTAATAGAGGGGACGTTGTGGGCGTCACGCCGCTGGGCTAGTTTCCGGCCTGAGGGAGTTTTCACGAGGAGTATATGATGACCGACAAGACACCGGGCTTTGACACGCTTGCCATCCATGCGGGCGCACAACCGGATCCGGCGACGGGAGCGCGCGTCACGCCGATCTATCAGACGACCGCCTATGTGTTCGAAGACGTGAAGCATGCCGCCGACCTGTTCGCGCTCAGGACCTTCGGCAATATCTACACGCGCATCATGAACCCGACGCAGGCGGTGCTCGAATCGAAGGTCGCGGCGCTCGAAGGCGGCACCGCGGCGCTCGCGGTGGCCTCCGGTCACGCCGCCCAGATGCTCATCTTCCATGCGCTGATGCAGCCCGGCGACGAATTCGTGGCGGTGCGCCAGCTCTATGGCGGCTCGATCAACCAGTTCAGCCATTCCTTCAAGTCCTTCGGATGGCACGTGGTATGGGCCGACGCCGAGAATCTCGCCTCGATCGAGAAGGCGCTGTCGCCGAAGACCAAGGCGATCTTCATCGAATCCATCGCCAATCCCGGCGGCCTCATCACCGACATCGAAGGGATCGCCAGGATCGCCCGCAAGGCCGGCGTGCCGCTGATCGTCGACAACACGATGGCGACCCCCTACCTGTGCAGGCCTTTCGACCACGGGGCCGACATCATCGTCCATTCGCTGACCAAGTTCATGGGCGGGCACGGCAATTCGATGGGCGGCGTCATCGTCGACGGCGGCAGGTTCGACTGGTCGAAGAGCGGCCGCTATCCGCTCCTGACCGAGCCCAACGAGTCCTACCATGGCATCAGGCTGCATGAGACCTTCGGCAACATCAGCTTCGCCATCGCCTGCCGCGTACTGGGCCTGCGCGACCTGGGCCCTGCGATAGCGCCGCTCAACTCCTTCCTCATTCTTACGGGCATAGAGACCCTGTCGTTGCGCATGCGCAAGCATTGCGACAATGCGCTTGCCGTGGCCAAATGGCTCAGCACCCATCCGAGCGTTTCCTGGGTGAACTATGCCGGGCTGCCCGGCCACAAGCATCACGAGCTCGCCCGGAAATACTGCCCGAACGGCGCCGGCTCCGTCTTCACCTTCGGTCTCAAGGGCGGCTATGACGCCGGCGTGAAGGCGGTCTCGAGCGCGAGGCTCCTCTCCCACCTCGCCAATCTCGGCGACACGCGATCGCTCATCATCCATCCGGCATCGACGACCCACAGCCAGCTTTCGGCCGAGCAGCTGAAGCAGGCCGGCGCCGGTCCCGACGTGGTGCGGCTCTCGATCGGCATCGAGAACGTCGAGGACATCATCGCCGATATCGATCAGGCGATCTCGTGATGGAGCGCGAGCCCCGTCCCGGGCTCGCGCGAGAGGGCGTCATGCATGGCCCAGACGGCGGTCGCGAAGACGATCATCGCGCCCGCCTGATGGGCGAGGCCGAGCCATAGGGGCACTTGCATCAGAAGCGTCCAGATGCCGAGGACGACCTGCAGCAGGACGGCATGCAGGATCGCCCTGGCGGCGCGGCTCCTCACCCGGAAGGCATGGACGGCCGCATAAACCGCCACCACATAGGCCATGACGCGGTGATCGAACTGCACGGTCATGGCGTTCTCGAAGAGGTTGCGCCAGGCGGGTTCCATGACCGTGAGGCCCTCGGGAACCCACTGGCCGTCCATCAGGGGCCAGGTGTTGTAGCCCATGCCGGCATCGAGGCCGGCGACGAATCCGCCGAGCGCGATTTGCGTCAGGACCAGGCCGACGAGGACGACGGCCGCCCAGTCGCGTCCCGACCGGGGCGGATGCCGCCGTCCATCGCCGATGCCGAGCGCCGTCCAGACGATGGCGCCGAGGATCACGGTCGCGAAGCTCAGATGGGCGGCGAGCCGGTACTGGCTGACGTCGACGCGGTCGACGAGGCCCGACTTCACCATATACCAGCCGAGGGCACCCTGAAGTCCGCCCAGGACGATGAGGCCGGCGAGGCGCGGCACCAGGCGCCGCTCGATGCGGCGCGTGACCCAGAAGACCAGGAACGGCGCGATCATCACCAGCCCGATGAAACGGCCGAGGAACCGGTGCGTCCATTCCCACCAGTAGATGAACTTGAACTCGCCGAGCGACATGCCCTGGTTGACCAGGCTGTATTGGGGAATCTGCTTGTATTTCCCGAAGGCCAGAAGCCAGTCGGCCTCGGTGAGCGGCGGGATCGCTCCCAGGAGAGGCTGCCATTCGGTGATCGACAGGCCGGAATCGGTGAGGCGCGTCGCGCCGCCGACGATCACCATGGCAAAGACGAGGAAAGCGGCGAACCACAGCCACGCGCGGATCAGCGGCCGGGCCCTGCGCTCGCGGTCGGCAACAGCGGTCATGGGACAGCGGGATAGCGCCCATGGCCCCTGCCCTCAAGGCCCGAAACGCCGCAGGACTTGCGCCCCGGGGCCGGGCCGAATAGGTCTTTCCCATGACCGTCAGGCAACGCAAGTTCATCGGCATGATCGCCATCGTGGTCTTCCTCGCCGTCTATTGCCTCATCGCCATGGCGGTCGGCGGGATGGTCGCGGTGAGCCAGCCGATGCTCCTCGAGGCCGGGTTCTTCGTCGTCGCCGGCATCGCCTGGGTGCCGGTCGTGATGGTGATCATCCGCTGGATGTCGCGCCCGGCCTGAGCGCGAAAGCTAGAGCGCGAGCTCCCAATATTGGCCGGTGAGATCGTGGCCGAAGCTCCGGTGCCGCTCCTCGCGGACGAGCCTGAAGCCGGCCTTCTCGTAGATCCGGCGCGCCGCGGTGAGATTGTCGTTCGTCCACAGGATCAGCCGCCCGTAGCCGGCCCCGCGCGCAAACGTCACCGCTTCGCCGACCAGCCTGCCGCCCAGCCCTTCGCCGCGTGCATCGGGCTCGACATAGAGCATCCTGAGCTTCGCCGTCCCGGCATCCTCCTCGACGACGAAGACCGAGCCCAAGACGCGGCCGTCCCTGTCCGCCACCCAGCAGCCTTCGCGGCCAGGCTTGAAGTTCCGGATGAAACGCGCGGAGATGTCGGCGACCAGCGCCTCGAACTCCTCGTTCCAGCCATATTCCTGCGCGTAGAGAGCGCCCTGGCGGTGGACGATCCAGCCGTAGTCGCCGGGACGCGGGGCGCGCAGGACCGCCGGCGCGCCGGTCTTCGCGCCCTTGCCGAGCACATCCTCGATGACGTCCATGGCCGCGACGAGCCGGCGGCGCTCCGGCAAGGTCAGGCCGGCGAGCAGCCGCCCGACCGCCTCGGCGCTTTTTTCGTCGAGCGGACGGAAGGCGGCCTCCCCTTTCCTGGACAGGCTGAGCCTGATCTGCCGGCCGTCCTCGGCCGAACGCTCGCGCGACACGTAACCGGATCTGGCGAAGCTCTTGAGAATGCGGCTCAAATAGCCAGGGTCGATGCCGAGATCCGCAACCAGGTCGCTGGCCGTCGCCACGCCTCGCGTCGCCAGTTCGTAGAGCACGCGCGCCTCCGTCAGGCCGAAGCGGCTGGCGAGCAGGTGCTCGTCGAGGAGACCGGTCCATCTGGTGTAACTGCGGTTGAACCGGCGGACGGCGGCCACGGCATTGTTCATGTGCCCAGCCTGGAACAGATACTTGACTTTGTCAACTATCTCTCAGGCGACCGCGACGCGCCTGAAGCCGTTCCATAGAACGAAGGCGCTGCCCGACAGGAGGACATCGACATAGCGCAGTTTCTGGTAATCGCCGTTGAGCGAGAGCCGCGGCAGCGCCGTCAGATGGTCCTTGTGCGCGGAAAAGATCAGGCCCTTGCGCGTGGTGACCGCTGCGGCAAATCCGGCCTCGCGAATGAGATCGAAATCGCGGGAGCCGGCAGACCCCGGATCGCCATAGGGATAGGCGAAGACCTCGGGCGCCCGCCCGCCAAGCTCGCCGACAATGCGGCTGCGCGAGGCGACGGCTTCGGAAAGCGCCTCGTCCTGCGGCAGACGCGCCATCGCATAATGATTGATCGTATGGGCGCCGATGGTGCAGAGCGGGTCGGCGGCGATCTGGCGCACATCGTCCCAGGTCATGGCTTCGCTGCGGCATTGCGCATCGAGGTCGACCCCGTGGTCGGCGCAGAATTGCCTCACCCATTCGCGTTGCCGGTGCTCCGGCAAGTTGCGGACCGGCCAGTAGAGCCGCTTGAAAGCCGTCTGCTTGCCGGCGTCGCTCACGGTGTCGAATTCGAAGCCGCTGCCGTCCAGCACGCCCCTGATCCGGGAGGCCCCGGCAATCACCGCCTCGAGACCTCTCCACCACAGTTCGCAGGTTCCATCGATGATCGCCGGCGCCACGAAGATGGTGAACGGACAGCCGAGGCGGCGGAAGACCGGCCAGGCATGCACGAAATTGTCCTCATAGCCGTCGTCGAGGGTGAACACCGCAAAGGGCCGTGGCGAGGGCGCTTCGCCCCTCACCCGCAACGCCGCCTCGCCCAGCGAGACGAGGTCGTAGCCCTTGGCCACGACATGGCGGATGACCGCGTCGAGGAACAGCGGAGTGACCTCCAGGCCCGCATTGGGCGCGAAGCCATGCCGGGCCACGCCGTTGGGCCTCACATGGTGGAGCATGAATATTGCACCCATGCCTCTCAAGGCCGCGTTCAGTGCCTGGGATGCCCCAGAATAATACAGGACATCAAGACTTGTTTTCAGTACGGCGGACATCGGCATGCCAGGAACCGGTAAATTCGCGTTTCAACAGGACTATCAGGCAAAACTTGACGAACTTTTGCCGGCAGCAAGGCAATAATCGTACCGCAGGAAACCGCACCTTGAGCATCATGCCCTTCGCTCCGTTCGCCGAAAAAACGCGCTGGCTGCCGGCTCGGGCGGTGGAACCGGCGATGGTCAGGGTCGAGATCGAGATTCACAGCGACGCTCACGCGCTCGAGGCGGAATGGCTCCGCTTCCAGGAACGGGCGGCCGGGACCTTCTTCCAGACCTATCAGTGGTGCACAGCGTGGCTCGACACGGCGGGCCTCGCGGCCGGCGCCAAGCCGCTCATCGTGCTCGGACGCGATCCGGCCGGCGATCTGCTCTTCCTCCTGCCCTTCTCGATCCGCCGCCGCCAGGGTGCGCGCGTCCTCGAATGGATGGGCGGGCAGCAGATGACCTATGGCTATGGTCTTTACGACCGCCGCTTCCTGCGCCGGGCCGGCCCATGGTTCGCGACGGAAGGCTGGGCCGTGCTGAGCAGCCTGCCCGGCATTGACGCCATCAGTCTGGCCGAAATGCCGCTCATCTGGGAAGACCACGAGCATCCGCTCAAGAGCTGGTTTTCCTTCGCGGGCCCGAATTTCTCGTATCTCCTGTGGCTGGCGGGAGACTATGAACAGGTCTATGCGGGCAAGCGCTCGGGCGAGACGCGGCGCGGCAACCGCAAGCGCGACGCCAAGCTCAGGAAGGCGGCCAGGATCGAATTCGGCCTCGCCGAGGACCGTACCCATATGCACCGGCTCGTCGAGGACATGTTCAACCAGCAGCAGTCGCGGCTGGCGGAAAGCGGAATCCACGGCGTGTTCAACGAGCATGAACGGCAGTTCGTGCACCGGCTCATCGACATGCCCGATCACATGCAGCCCATCCTCCTGCCCTATTACCTGATGGCGGACGGCAAGCTCGAGGCCGTCGCTCTCGGCGGACATTATGGCGGAGGATACTGGGCCCTCGTCTCCTCGCTCGGCTCGCCGCGGCTCAGGCGCTACTCGCCGGGCGATGCGCTCCTGCGCCTGACCATCGAAGCGTGCTGCTCACGCGGTCTCGATTTCTTCGACTTCTCATCCGGCAGCTTCGACTACAAGCTCGCCTGGGCCGACGAAAGCATCAGGCTTCATCACGCGGTGCGGGGGCTGACCTGGCGCGGCCATGCCTGGACGCTCGGCCGCTGTCTCGCATTGGCGGCGAAGAGGATGATCAAGCGCACGCCACTCCTGTGGACGGCCTTGAACACCGCGCGGCGCAAGCTGCTCGGGCGTACGTCGCCGTGACGTCGCGGCGCGGGCTCACGCCGCCCGGCGCACCGGCAGGCCGATGCGCACGAACTGCACGGCCCGCAGTCCGGACTGGCGCCAGCCTTCGATCATGCGCGCGGCATCGAGGATGCGCGTCCCCGGAGCCAGCAGAAGGGCGGCGTGGCATTTGCGGATCACCGCGGGCGACGCGCCCTTGCCGCAATGGACGATGATCACGGGATAGACCTGCGCAAAGGCCTCGATCAGCGCGTCGAAACGCGGATTGCCGGCGAGATCGCCGGCATCGTCCGGCTTGGTTCCAAACCGCAACACATGGGCGAGCGAGCCCGCATCGCGCTGGACGGCGGCGTCGATGGTCGCTTCGTTCGCCAGGATGTCCGAAAGTCCCGGCCCGGACTGAACGCCGGCAATCGAATGGACGTCGGGATGGGACCCGTCGGCGTCGATCACCAGCGCGCCGATGCCCTGTGCGGCGACGATCCGTGCCATGGCGACGGCGGCGGTCGGGCCGTCGGGGCCCGTATCGCCGATCGTGAGGACGGCAAGCTTCTGCACGCCGAGCGACTGGCGGATGCCGTTGAGCCACGAGACCATGCGCCCGGCAGCCAGGGCATAGTCGCCGGAGGGATCATGCAAGGGCTGGTTGGCGTGGTTCGCCGCCGTGACGAGATCCGTCGTTTCCGGAATCTCGATCATGAGCGGCTGATTGCCGGAAGGTGAAGTCCCGCCGTTCTGCGGCGGCACGGGGATCGGCTGAATATGCTCGCGCGGGATGATCGTATCCACGACGGGCGCCGGCAGCACCGGCGGCACCTTGCGCTCGGGCTCCGGCGCCACCGACGGCGCGGCGGCACGGCTGCCGGCCATGCGCAGCACCTCGGCCAGGAACGCCAGGCCCAGGCCCAATGTCAGTCCGGCGAGCGCCGCCAGGATGATGGTCGGCCCGGTTTTGGGATAGCTCGGATTGGCGGGCGGCACTGCCCTCTGGATGATCCGGGCAAAGCCCGGCTGGGCGGCGACCTCCTGACGGGCGCTGGCATCGGCATAGCGGTTGAGGAAGGACTCGAGCAGGCTGCGGTTGGCGGCGGCATCGCGCTCGAGCGCCCTGAGCTTCACCTCGTCGAGATTGGTGGCGGAGACCTTGGCCTTGGCGGCATTGAGGCTGGCGCGCAGGGAAGCTTCGCGCGCCGCCGCGACGCGCGCCTCGTTCTCGAGGCCGGCGACGATCTTCATCGCCTCGTTGCGGACCTGCTGGTCGACCTTGGCAAGCTCGTTGCGCGCCGCCACCATCTTCGGATGGTTGGGCAGATAGGTGACCGAGAGCTCGGCCATGTTCCTCTGCAGGGCGATCTGCTGCTCGCGCAATCGCTGGATGAAGGAAGAGTTCAGGACATCGGAGGCAAGATCCACCGAGCCCGATTTATCGAGCATGTTGCGGATGGTCCTGGCCTTCGCCTGCGCCTCGGTGCGCGCAGCTTCGGCCAGCGTGATCTGCGTATTGAGCTCGGAAAGCTCCTGGGTGCCGAGCGTCGACTGCGTTCCCTTGAGGAGGCCGGCATGGGCGCGGAACTCTTCGGCCGCGGCTTCCGATTCCGAGACCTTGCGGCGCAAGACCTCGATCTGCTCGGCGAGCCATTCGCGCGCCCGCCCGGTCGGCTCGGACTGCGCTTCGCGGGTCGACCTGACATAGACCTCGGCGAGCTTGTTGGCGACGTCGGCGGCAGTCTTCGGATCGCGCGCAAAATATTTGATCGTGATCACTTTCGAGTCGGGGATCTGAAACACGTTGAGGGCGCTGCGGTAGCGATCGTAGGCGCGCTCCTCCAGGCTCTTGTTGAGGGGGTTCTCGCGGAAGCCCCAGGCGATCAGCAGGCCGCTGAGCTTGCCGACGCCGTTGCGCGCGGGATCGAACTCGCCCTTGCCGATCAGGCCCAGTTCCTTGATCACCCGATCCCCGAGGTCGCGCGAGCTCAACACCGAGACCTGACTCAATATGTCGCGGTCGTCGAACGCGGGACGCGGCTCCGAGCCCTCTCCGGGCGCCGCCCGGCTGAAGGGCGTCTCGAGATTGTCGATGAGCACCTGCGCCTCTACCGTATAGGTCGACTTTTCGCGCAGGACGAAAAAGCTCGCCAGCCCGCCCAGCAGCAACGTGACCAGGAGGATGAAGAGCTTGCGGCGCCATATGCCGCGCAAGAGCTCCATCATGTCGACCGATGCCAGGTCCGTTCCGGCGTGCTGGGGCGTGCTCATCTACGGGTTATGCTTAACAAAGGGTTGCAGTCGGCACCATCGCTGTTTCTGGTAACGATTTCCTTAACATATCGCGCCGGGGGCATTCACCCGCTTAAGCTCTTGCTAACCATAAATGCCTATCGTCGGCTCCAGGTCGTTCCACAAAGGCGGGCCGGCCCTGTCAGGGAGTGCTCTTCTGGTGCGTATGCGTTTCCTCATCCTCATTGGCCTGTCGTTCCTGCTCTCGGCCTGCGCGCAGACGTGGGAGGCCAATCCGCCCGAGGCGGCGAGCGGCGGGATGGGCGTGATGGCGGACGGGACCGTCGCGCAGGGACCGGGCGCCGTGGCCAGCGTCAACGACCTCCCGACGCGCACGCCGGACGGCATCCAGCCGCCCTATGGCGCCAAAGGTTCCGCGGCCGCCTATGAGTTCGACAAGGGCTATCGTGTCGGCGCCGGGGACGGCATGACCATCAGCCGGCCAAGGGAGAAGGCCGTCCTCGCCGGCATGGCGCCGGCGAAGTGCACCTGGCCTGTGAGGCCGAGGCGCCGCGCCAGGGCCTCGAAGGCGGGGCGATCGGGACC
>JBFWVM010000005.1:0-346418 GCA_050246735.1 Parvibaculaceae bacterium
GTGCTCGAGAAGCGCCTTCAAGCGGGGCTTCTCGAAACCTTCAAGGGCAGAAATGACCATGGCAAGCGCTCCGAATCAATGAAGCACCCATGGAATCACCCAATCTGCAATCCCAAAAGCCCGTTAATCCGAATTCGTGGCCCTGGGGCCTGACGGCAAAGATTGACGCCGCTTCCCGTTTGGCGTTTGATCCTCGGGCTTGAACCGAACGTATAGACACGGAGAGGGTGCATTCATGGTCTGGCTTGCCAATCGTCGCGACATCATCAGGGCGGGCGCCGCCGCAACCTTTGCGGGCCTGGGCCTGCGTGCCGGCTTCGCCCAGGACATCCCGGACAAGCCCGAGGCGGGTGCCGTGAAGATGGGCATCGAACCCTGGCTCGGCTACGGCCAGTGGCACATCGCCGCCAAGAAGGATCTGTTCAAGGCGCAAGGCCTGGACAGCGTCGAGATCGTCAACTTCAACACCGATGCCGATATCAACGCGGCACTCGCCGCGGGCCAGTTGCAATGCGGCAATATCGCCACCCATACGGCGATGAATTTCATCGCCGCCGGCCTGCCGCTCAAGATCGTGGCCCTGCTCGACGTGTCGAAGACCGCCGATGCCATCATCTCCGACGGCTCGGTCACCGACATCAAGGGCCTCAAGGGCGTCAAGGTGGCCTATGAGGAGGGTACGACCAGCGACATTCTCCTCAACTATGCGCTGAGCCAGAACGGCATGACGGTCGCCGACGTGGAGAAGGTGCCGATGCCGGCCTCCGACGCGGGCTCGGCCCTCATCGCCGGCCAGGTGCCGGTCGCCGTCACCTACGAGCCCTATCTGACGCTCGCCATGCAGCAGAATCCCAAGGTGAAGATGATCTACAGCGCCGGCGAGAATCCCGGCCTGATCTCGGACGTCTTCGTGGTGCGCGACGAGTTCCTGGCCGGCAAGCCCGGGCAGATCGTGGCCCTGCTCAAGGCCTGGGACGCAGCACTCGCCGACTACCGCAAGGACACGGCGGGCGGGCGCGCCATCATCTCGGCCGCCGTCGGCGCCAAGCCGGAAGAGCTCGCCACCGCCTTCGACGGCGTCGTCTACTATTCGCTCGCCGAGAACAAGACGGAGATGGCCAATTTCACCGGCAAGGTCGTGCCCGAGGTGCACAAGGCGGCGCGCACTGCCGGCATCCTGCAGAAGGACGTCGACCTCGCCAGCGCCATCGATCCGCGGTTCGTGGATGCCGCGACGAAGTAGAGGAAGGCTCTCCCGTCTCTTCACGCTCGGTGGACGCATCAGGACTGCGGAATTCCTCGGCATCGCCGCCGCGGTCTTCGCCGTCCTCGGCCTGCTCTGGTTCGCGAGCACCGCGGCGGGGCTGGTGCGGCCCCTCTTCCTCCCCTCGCCCGGGCAGGTGCTGGCGCGGCTCTCCGAGCTGTGGGCGTCGGGCCAGCTTCTCGCCGACATGGGCATCAGCATCTACCGCATCACCCTGGGCTTCCTCATCTCGACCGTCATCGCGCTGCCGGTCGGCATCCTCATCGGCAGCTATCGCGGCTGGGAGGCGGCGATCGAGCCCTTCGTCGATTTCATCCGCTACATGCCGGTCGTCGCCTTCGTCCCCCTCACCATCCTGTGGACCGGCACCGGCGACGCGCAGAAATTCCTCATCATCTTCATCGGCACGTTCTTCCAGCAGGTGCTCCTGGTGATGGACAACGTCAAATCGGTGCCGCGCGACTTCATCAATCTCGGCCGCACGCTGGAGATGCCCGAATGGCGCATCCTCAAGGGGATCGTCCTGCCGTCCGCCCTGCCGGCGATCTGGGATTCGATGCGCATCAGTCTCGGCTGGGCGTGGACCTGGCTGGTCGTCGCCGAGCTCGTCGCCGCCACCTCGGGGCTCGGCTACCGCATCACCACCGCCCAGCGCTTCTTCCAGACCGATCTCATCTTCGGCTATCTGCTCATCCTCGGGCTCCTCGGCCTCATGACCGACCAGGCGATGAAATATCTCGGCCGGCGCCTGTTCCGCTATCTCGAGGCGAGATAGATGGCCCGGGCGAAGCTCTCGATCGGCGGCCTCGGCAAGACCTTCGTCACCGACCGCGGCGCGACCGTGGCGCTCGACGGCGTCGATCTCGATGTCGAAGAGAACGAGTTCGTGGCGCTGGTCGGCACCTCGGGCTGCGGCAAGTCGACGCTTCTGTCGATCGCCGCCGGCCTCGAGACGCAGAGCACGGGCACCGTGCGCGTGGACGGCGCCGACATCGAGGGCCCGGGCCTCGATCGCGGCGTCGTCTTCCAGAGCTATACGCTGCTGCCGTGGCTGAGCGCCCAGGCCAATGTCGAATTCGCCCTCAAGGCCGCGGGAAGGTCGTCACGCGAGGCGGCGGAGATCGCCCGCGACCACATGCATCTGGTCGGCCTCGACGGCTTCGAGACGGCCTATCCGGCGGAATTGTCGGGCGGCATGAAGCAGCGCGTCGCCATCGCCCGGGCGCTGGCCTACCGGCCCCAGATGCTCCTGATGGACGAGCCGTTCGGCGCGCTCGACGCCCTGACCCGCCATCACATGCAGGAGCTCCTGACCGGCATCTGGGAGAGGCACCGGCTCACCGTGCTGTTCATCACCCATGACGTCGAGGAGGCGGTCTATCTCTCCGACCGCGTGGCGGTGATGACCAACCGCCCGGGGCGCATCAAGCTCGTGGTGCCGATCACCCTGCCGCGGCCCCGCCGCTACACCATGACGGCGAGCGCCGAATTCCACGCGCTCCACCGCGAGGTGATGGAGGCGATCCGCGCCGAATCGCTCGCCGCCGCGGGCTTTGGCGCGGAGCTCGGATAGTCGTTGGCGCTCGCCCGTAAACGCATCGGGAACAGGTCGGTTTGACGGACCGGAAGAATATCCGCTACGCGAACCACCAGCGGTCGGCGGCGCGGCCGCCATCCATATTGAGGTTTCCGGCGACCGTCCCGGTGGCGACCTTGTCGGAAGTCGCATCGATCATGGCCGGAAAGAAGGGCACGACCGTCCCGCCTTCCTCATGCACGATGCGCTGCATCTCGCCGTAGATTTCCTTGCGTTTTACCTCGTCGAGCTCTGCCCGTCCCCGTTTCATCAACTCGTCGAAGCGGCTGTTGGACCAGAAGGTCTCGTTCCACGGCGCCTTCGTTCCATAGGCGAGCGAGAAGATCGCATCGGGCGTCGGCCTGGCGCCGAAATAGCTCTCGCAGAACGGCTTCTTCTGCCAGACATTGGACCAGTAGCCGTCGGCCGGCTCCTGCACGACCTCGATGTCGATGCCGGCCTTGGCGGCGCTTTCCCGGTAGAGCGATGCCGCGTCCGAACCGATGTCGAGAATGACATTGGAGGCGCTGAGCGGCACCTTGAGATTTTCGAGCCCTGCTTTCTTGAGATGGAAGCGCGCCTTGTCCGGATCGAAGCCGCGCTGCGGCAGGTCGGCAGAGAAATAGGGCGTGCCGGGCGGGATAGGGTGGTCGTTGCCGATCACGGCATTGCCGCGCAGCAGCTTGGCGATGAGTTCCTCCCGGTCGATCGCGAATTTGAGCGCGAGCCGCACGTCGTTGTTGTCGAAGGGGGCCGCCGTCGTGTTCATCGGCAAGGTCATGTGGCTGCCGCTCTGCACCTTGATCACCTTGATGCCGGGCGCGCGCTCGACCATGTTCAGGGTCTTGGTGTCGACGAACATCACGGCGTCGAGATCGCCGGTCACGAGTCCGTTCATCCGCGCCGTGCTGTCGGCGATGGCGAGGCATTCGACCTCGTCGAAATTGCCGTGGCCGTCCTTCCAGTAATTGGCGAAACGCGTGCCGGTGCAGCGAACGCCCGGATCGAAGCTCTTCATCACATAGGGGCCGGTACCCATGCCGTCATTGAAATCGGTGGTGCCGTCCGGAACAATCTGGGCGTGGTAGTCGGCGAGCGCGAAGGGGAAGTCGGCATTCGGCTCCTTGAGCGTGATCACCAGGACATCCTTGCCGTCGGCCTTCATCTCGGCGATGCCGTCGAGCGTCGGCTTGATCGAGGACTTCGAGTCGGGCCGCGTATGAAGCCCGATCGAATAGATCACGTCCGCGACGCCGAGCGACTTGCCATTGTGGAACTCGACGCCCTTGCGCAGCCGGAAGACCCATTTGCGGGCGCTCTCGGTGCCTTCGAAGCTCTCGGCGAGCTCCGGCTTCAGCCGCAGATCGGGTCCGAGATCGACCACGTTGCTGCGGCTCTGCCAGCTCATCATGCCGGGCGCGATATCGGCGAAGGTCGAGGGATCGAAGGCGTCGGAAGTCGACGCGCCGACGATCGCGTATCTGAACTTGCCGCCCTTGCGCGGCGTTTGCGCGAGCGCCGGGCCGGCGGGCGATACGTCCAGAAGACCGCTGGCGGCAGCGGCCGACACTCCCGCCAGGAATTGCCGGCGATTCGTCTTGACGAAACGCGTCATCCTATCCTCCCCGTTATCTTTCACTCGACAAAGACGGCTTTGGCCGGACTTGCTCTTGGCCGTCGGCTTCTATTCCGGCACGCGCCGCAATTCGTGGCAGGAGCAGTGCACGCCGCCGCCGCCTCGCGCGAACATGTCGTAGTCGACGGCAACGACCTCGAATCCCGCCGCCTTCAGTTCGCGGTTCACATTGACATTATGGCTCATCGACAGGACCCGCTTGTCGCCGAGGCTGACCACATTGCCGCCGAGCTGGACGCAGTCGGCATAGGCCACCTTGATGACCTCGATCTGGTGCTTCTTCTTGATGTAGTCCAGCGCGTAGGGCTGCAGAGCGTCCTCGCACACCAGCGCCAGGCCCCGCTCGAGCATGACGACGACCGCATCCATATGGACGAATTGCGGCGGAATCGGCGCGATCAGCACGTCCCAGCCCTTTTCCTTGAGCCAGCCTTGCACCTGCTCGGCGCCTTCCCTGGTCGAGCGGTCGCCCGACCAGCCGAGCAGCGCCACGCCGGGCTTCAGGATGACGAAATCGCCGCCTTCGAAATGACCGGCAGTGACCCATTTCCAGATGGGTATTCCGGCCTTGCGGTAGAATTCGGAGGCGACCGCGTAGTCGCGCCGCCTGGGCGGCGTCTGGATCGAGGTGATGACCGCGCCCCAGGGCGTCATGAAGCTCGAATCGCGCGTGAACACGCTCGACGGCAGGCCCTCGTCGGCCTCGACGAAATGGCAGCGTATGCCTGCCTTCTCATAGGCGTCCACCATCTCGCGGTGCTGACGCATCGCCTTCTGCTTGTCGAAGCGGTAGCCCATCTGCTCCTGGTTGGCGAAGGTCACCGCCGATATGGAGTTGAGCGGCACCCAGCGGAAATGGTCGGGCTTGCCGAGAAGGACGTCGGTGAGCAGGCCCGTCTGGGCGCTGATGCCCCATTCCACCCGGTCTTGCGCCTGCGCCATGCTCCGCCTCCACGTATGGTGAGTTGAATTGTTATTGGGGATCGTCCCATCATCCGTTTCGATTGCAAATCGAGAATAGTTCTGACCTAATATGAAATAAACTCACAAAGAGAGCGACCGCCATGCCGGCCCAGATCACGCGCAGCCGTTTGCCGCTCAAGGCCTTGCGCGCCTTCGAGGCGGCGGCGCGTCACCGCAACCTGCTGCGGGCCGCCGACGAGCTCGCCGTGACCCACGGCGCGGTCTCGCACCAGATCCGCAATCTCGAAAGGGAGCTCAAGGCGCCGCTGTTCGATCGCCGTCGCCGTCCGATCCTCCTGACCCAGGCCGGCGAGCAGCTGCTGGCGGCGGTGCACGACTCCTTCGACCGGCTGACGCGCGTCGCCAGCGCGATCCAGAACGGTGAGATCGAAGGCGAGATCACGCTGTCCTGCGTTCCGGGCCTGGCGGCCAACTGGCTGGTTCCGCGGCTCGGGCGGTTCCTCTCGCTGCACGCCAATGTCGCCGTCCATGTGGTGACCGAATACTGGCGCCATCCCAAGATCGCCGATCAGGCCGATCTCGCGATCGCCTATGGCAGCGCCGAGCATCCGGGCCGCCGCGTGGTGCGCCTCGGCCATGCCGAATTCTTCCCCGTCTGCAGTCCGGCGCTGCGCCGGCGCCGGCCGCCGCTCAGACAGCCGTGCGACATCGCCGGCCACACGCTGCTCCATGAATATACCGACGAGGCCTGGTCGCGCTGGCTCGCCGCTTCGCGGCTTCCGGGCCTCAAGCCCGCCCGCAACGTGTATTTCGACGGCGCGCATCTGTCGCTCGAAGCGGCACGCGCCGGTTATGGCATCGCGCTCGGCGATACCGCGACGGTCCGCGGCGATCTGGCGGACGGGCGGCTGGTCAGGCTCTTCGAGCGAACGGTGCCGGCGGCTTTTCCCTACTATCTGGTCGCGCCGCCGGAAAGCGAGCACCCGGCGGCCGCCCGGGCTCTGGAGAAATGGCTGATCGACGAATTCGCCGGGAAACCTCAGCGGATGATCCGGAAAAGTGGGCGCCGGCTTTCCGAAAAGATCATGTGCAAATAAGATGATGAAGCATGATGGCGATTCCAGTTAAAGCCATCACGCTTTGGTCGTTCCCGTCAGACGGGCGCCGGCCGCAGGTGGCGCGACAGGCGGCGCTCGACCATCGCCAAGGCGCGCGTGATCAGGAAATTGAGAACGAGATAAATGGCCCCCGCGCAGGCGAAGACCTCGATGGCGCGATAGGTCTGCGAGATGATGCCATAGGCGATGCCGGTGATCTCCATCAGCGTGATGATCGAGGCGAGCGAGGTTCCCTTGATCATGAGGATGATCTCGTTGCCATAGGCAGGCAGCGCCTGGCGCAGGGCGACGGGCAGGATGATCCGCCGCAGCACCAGGAAGGGCGGCATGCCGGCGGCCTGCGCCGCCTCGACCTGGCCCTTGGGCACCGACTGCAGGCCACCGCGGATGATCTCGCTGCCATAGGCGGCGGTGTTGAGGGTGAGCGCCAGGATCGCGCACCAATAGGGCTCGCGGAACAGCCCCCACAGGCCTGCCGCCTGGAGCGCGGGACGGAACTGGCCGAGGCCGTAATAGATGAGGAAGATCTGGACGAGCAGCGGCGTGCCGCGGAACAGCGCGACGAAGCTCCTGATCGGCCAGTCGATCGCCGGGATCTCGAGGCGGCGCGCCAGCGCCAGGGTGAAGGCGAGGATGGCGCCGAACAGGATCGAGAGCCCGGCGAGCTGCAAGGTGAGCGGCAGGCCGGCCAGGAGCTTCGGCGCGATCTCGGCGAAGAAGCTGAAATCCATCAGCCTCTCCTGAAGCCGCGCGCCGTGCGGCGTTCGGCTTTCGTGAAGAAGACGCCGGTGGCGGCGGCGATGGCGAAATAGAGCGCCGCGGCGGCGATGTAGAAGATGAAGGGCTGGCGTGTAGAGCCGGCGCCGATCTGTGCCTGGCGCATCAGCTCGACGAGCCCGATCACCGAGATCAATGCCGAATCCTTGAGCACCAGCTGCCAGACATTGGCGAGCCCCGGAAGGGCGTTGCGCAGGAGCTGCGGCGCGACGATTCGCCGGAGCGTCAGCAGGCGCGGCATGCCGAAGGCCTGGGCGGCATCGAACTGGCCGCGCTCGACCGCGAGATAGGCGCCGCGATAGACTTCCGCCTGGTAGGCGCCCGAGATGATGCCGAGCGCCAGCGTGCCGGTGGCGAAGGCCGGCAGCCCGAGAAAGCCCTGCGCGCCGAGCCAGTGGCCGAGAGTGGTGAGCGCCAGGCTGCCGCCGAAATAGAGGAAATAGATGGTGAGGAGATCGGGAACGCCACGGAATATGGTGGCATAGGCGTCGGCCAGGGCGCCCGGCCCGCGCCGGCCGCTGACCCGTGCCGCCGCCGCGAGGGCGCCGAAGACGGCGCCGACCGCGAAGCCTGCGACCGAGAGCGCCAGGGTGACGGCGGCGGCCTTGAGCAGAGCAAAGGCCCAGCCGTCACCGCCGAAGCCGATGAGTCCTAGTCCATCCCACATCCGGAGGCCGGATCCGACGCCGATCTCATTTCGCCGGCGTCACGTCCGCTTTCAGCCATTTGAGCGACAATGCCTTGATCGTGCCGTCGGCGATCGCCTCGTCGATGGCCTTGTTGAGCTTGTCCTTGAGGGCCGTGTCCTCCTTGCGCAGGCCCGCTCCGGTGCCGCGGCCGAACAGGCCGGCATAGAAGCCGGGTCCGGCGACCGCGTAGTTCGCGTATTCGGGCTTGGCCAGCGTCGCGGCGAGCGCCGTCTGCTGGGCGAAGATGCCGTCGATGCGCCCGGCGGCGAGATCGAGATCATGCTGCTCGGTGGTCTTGTATTCGCGGATCTCGACCGTGTCGCCGAAATAGGTCTTGACGAACTGGAGATTGACGGTCGAGGCCTGAACCCCGATCACCTTGCCCTTGAGCATCGGCTTCATCTTCTCGATCGCCGCCTTCGCCCTGGCCTCGTCGGTGAGCGGGATCTTCTCGGCCGCGAGCGCGGCGAGCGGGCTGTCCTTGGCCACCGCGAAGCCCGACGGGTCGATCGCATAGGGCTGGGTGAAGTCGATGACCTCGAGCCGCTTGTCGGTGATGAACATGCTCGCCATGATCACGTCGAACTTGCCGACGGTCAGCGCCGGGATGAGGCCGTCCCAGTCCTGCGTCACCACGGTGCATTCGATCTTCATGCGCCCGCACAGATTCTGCGCGAGCTCGACCTCCATGCCGTCGGGCTTGCCGTCGGCGGTGGTGAAGTTCCACGGCGCATAGGCGCCTTCCGTCGCGATGGTGATCTTCTCCTGCGCCGCGGCCGGCGACAGTGCCGCCGCCCAGAGCCCTAAGATCAGGCATGCCCTCGATAGTATCTTCATCATGTCCTCCCTGTGTTGTCTGCGTCTGTTTTCAGGCCGGCGAATTGGGCCAGTACCGGCGCGGTGCCGAGAATGTGATCGCGCATCACCGTCTCGGCGTGGCCGGCATCACCGCTGCGCAAGGCGTCGATGACGATGCGGTGCTCCTCTGCGGCGCTGAGCGGCTTCGCGGCATAGTCGAACCAGATGCGCAGATGGGGCTCGATCACCGCATGCAGCTGGTCGATCTGGCGGATGAGCTTCGGACGGCCGGAGAGCGTGCTGATCCGGCTGTGGAATTCCTGATGCCGCGCCACCCAGTCGCCGCTGCCGGTGCGCCCGCTCGTCTCCATCCGCTCGAGGCTGCGCTCGAGCCCGGCCACGACCTCGCCGTCGATCCTGGGCATCGCCAGGCGCACCGCGAGGCCTTCCAGCACCGAGCGGATCTCGAAGGTCTCGTAGATCTCGTCCAGCGACAGGCCGGCGACGGTGCAGCCGCGGTTGGGCCTGATGACGACGAGACCGTCGGCCGCGAGCCGCTGGAAGGCTTCCCTGACCGGCATGCGGCTCATGCCGAGCTCGCCGGCGATCTCCTCGGCGATCAGCCGCTCGCCGGCGCGGTAACGGCCGAAACGGATGGCTGAATGCACATGGAAATAAGCTTCCTGCTCGGCGGTCGCCGCAACAGGCGCTGCGGCCTGGGACACGTCTCCTCGCTGGCTTGTATTTTTGTATGCACGAATACAGCCTGCTTTTCGGCAGGGTGTCAAGCCGGGCCTTGGCGACGGCGATGGCTCCCAGGGAGCCGGAAGGTTCGCTCCTACAACGCCCTCACGCTGAGGCGCCCGGCGCAGCCGGGCCTCGAAGCGCCCTTCAGGACAAGCGAGAATACACAAGCACATCCTTCGAGGCCCCCCGGCTTACGGCTATCAGGTGCACACATCTTTATGCTCGGGCGCACTCCCTCCATCCGTCATGCCGGCGGAAGCCGGCACCTCTCGAATAAGAACCGGCGGGCGGCGCTACGTACGGAAAAGCGGAATAACCGACGACTCACACTCACGCGAACTGTCGGATGTGTGAATCGTGTAGGGCACGCGACCGGGGCCGCAGCTTAGATCAGGGCTAGCTCAGCCAAGCTCGCGCACGGCGTGAAGGATCCTGCCCACCGGCTCGTTGACGCCCTTGAGATAGAAGGACTCGAAATCGCCGGCGCCGGAATTCTGGATCAGCATGATGGTGGTGCCGGTCTTCTCGTCGCGCCCCATGATGCTGGTGTGGCCGGGGATCTGGCCGAGATGACCCTTCAGGTCGATATCGCCGTAGCGCATGACCAGGAAGCCGTGGCCGTTGGCGACGGTGTTGGAGCCGGGAAAGGCGGCCGGCTTGATATTGTCCTTCATCTCGGCCAGCTGCTTGGGGCCGAGGACGCGCCCGTCGAACACGGCGTTGAGGAAGGTCACGACGTCGCGCGGCGTCGAGACCATGTCGCCGGCGGCATTGGCGCCGGAGAGCGGAAACCATTCGGTCGAATCCCATACGCCCTCGACCGGATCGCCGGCGCCGCTCACGTCCCATTGCGGCTTGTCGTCGTCGTCGTTGTGCATGTAGCCGCGCGCCTCGCGCTCGATCGGGAACGCCTCATGCGTTCCGACCCAGGTGTCCTTCATGCCGAGGGGCGTGAAGATGCGCCGGCGCAGATGATCGGAATAGGGCTTGCCGGTCTCGTGCGCGATGATCATGCCCGACAGCACATAGCCGGTGTTCGAATATTCCATGCCGTGCCAGGGCTCCTTCTGCACGCCGTGCGCGAAGGCGAAGTCGACGATCTCCTGGCCCGTCCATACCCTGTCGGAGATCATCGGCATCGAGGTCTCGAAATCGGGCAGGCCGCTCCTGTGGTTGAGCAGGATGCGCACCGGCATCTTGTCGGCCTTGGGGATCTTCGGGAACCAGCGGGTGATCGGCTCGTCGAGATCGACCTTGCCGTCCTCTACGAGAAGATGGAGGCCCGTGGCGATGAAGCTCTTGGTGCAGCTCGCGATGCGGAACAGGTGGTCGCCGCGCATCGGGGTCTTCTTGAACTTGTCGGCGAGGCCGCTCTGATAGAGGGCGATGTCCCGGCCGGGCCTGCCGACGGCCAGCGACATGCCGACGACGCCCCGCTTCACATGGTCGTCGAGGATCTTCTGGATCGCCTTGTCGAGTTCACTCATGAGACTTTCCTCCTTCGGATGCGAAATGACAGCGTGACATGTGGCCCTCGCCGACCGCCACCTGCGGCGGCTCGGTCCTGCAGATCTCCCGGGCCATGGCGCAGCGCGTGCGGAACCGGCAGCCGGTCGGCATGTTGAGCGGGCTCGGGATGTCGCCCTGGGTGACGGGCTTGCGCTGGCGCTTGACGAGATCCATCTTCGGCACCGCGTGCAGCAGCGCCTGCGTGTAGGGATGCCGGGCGTTCTCGAATATGGCTTCCGCCGGACCGATCTCCATGATCTGGCCGAGATACATGACGGCGATGCGGTCCGACATGTGGCGCACCACGCCGAGCTCATGGGCGATGAACAGCATGGTGAGGCCGAGCTCCTGGCGCAGGTCCGACAGGAGATTGAGGATCTGCGCCTGGATCGAGACGTCGAGTGCGGCGACCGGCTCGTCGAGGACGAGGAACACCGGCCTGACCGCGAGCGCCCGCGCGAGGCCGGCGCGCTGGCGCTGTCCGCCCGACAGTTCGCGCGGACGGCGTTCGGCCATCGCCCCGGGCAGGCCGACCAGCGCCAGGAGGCGCCGCACTTCGCCGGGCACGTCGGCCTTGGCGACGATCTCGTGGAAGCTCAGCACCTCGGCGATGGCGCTGCCGATGGTGAGGCGCGGATTGAGCGAGGAATAGGGGTCCTGGAACACCATCTGCATGCGCCGGCGCAGGGCGCCGCGCGAGACGATGGGCTTGCCCTCGAAGCTGATCTCGCCCCTGACCGGCCGGTTGAGGCCGAGAATGGCGCGCCCGATGGTCGATTTGCCGCTGCCCGATTCCCCGACGAGCCCCAGCGTCTCGCCCGGCTGGACGGCGAAGGACACGCCGTCGACGGCCCGCACCGCGCGCGGCTTGCGGCCGGTGACGACGTCGGCGAGGCTGCGCGGCTTGGCGAATTCGACCACGACGTCGTCGACCGCGAGTGTCGGCGCGGCGCTCATGAGGCGAGCCCGCGGTCGAGATCGCCGACGCGCTCGGGAAAGAGGCAGGCGGTCCGGTGCTCCCCATCGACCGGCACGAGCGCGATGGGATGCGTGCGGCATTCGGCGCTGGCGACTGCGCAGCGCTCGGCGAAGGGACAGCCGGCCTCGAGGCGGGCGAGATCGGGCGGCTGGCCGGGGATGGAGGCGAGCTTTCCGGCCTTGCCGTGCACATGCGGGATCGAGCGCAGCAGGCCGTGCGTATAGGGATGCGCCGGGCGGCGGAAGATGTCGGCCGTGTTGCCCGTCTCGACGATGTTGCCGGCATACATGACGGCGACGCGGTCGCAGGATTCCGAGATCACGCTCATGTCGTGCGAGACCAGGATGATCGCCATGCCGGTCTCGCGCTGCAGCTCCATGAGCAAGGACAGGATCTGGTCCTGGATGGTGACGTCGAGCGCCGTCGTCGGCTCGTCGGCGAGCAGCAGCTTGGGGCCGCCCACCATCGCCATGGCGATGACGGCGCGCTGCATCATGCCGCCCGACCATTGATAGGGATAGTCGTCCACCCTGATCTCCGGGCTCGGGATCCCGACGCGCTTCAGCACGGCGATGGCGGCGGCGCGCGCCTGCGCATGGCTGAGACCCTTATGGACGCGCAGGCTCTCGGAAACCTGGTCGCCGACGGGCCAGACCGGATTGAGGCTGCTCATCGGGTTCTGGAACACCATCGCGATGTCCTGCCCGCGCACCTGCCGCAGCTCGCGCACCGAAGCCTGCGCGAGATCGCGGCCGGCGAAGCGGATCTCCCCGGCGCTGACCGTCGCCGGTGGCGAGGGCAGAAGGCCGAGCAGCGCCCGGCACAGCACCGACTTGCCGCTGCCCGATTCCCCGACGACGCCCAGCGTCTCGCCGGCGGCGATCGTCAGCGACAGCGCATTGTTGGCGATGACGGTGCCGCGCCGCGTCCTGAACTCGACGGTCAGGCCGGATACGGAAAGGAGAGGCGGCGATACGCTCATGGCGCTCACACCATCGTGTGGTGGCGTTCGCCCAGCCGCTGGGCGAGACCGTCGCCGATCAGGGCCAGCGCGATGCCGGTGAGGACGATGGCGAATCCCGGAAGCGTGGCGATCCACCAGGCCTGGCGCATGAAGTCGCGGCCTTCGGCGATCATCGATCCCCATTCGGGCAGGGGCGGCTGGATGCCGAGGCCGAGGAAGCTCAGGCCCGAGACCAGGAGGATGTTGAGAACGAAATCGGAAGCCGAGAAGACGATCGAGGAGTTGATCACGTTGGGCAGCCCATGCCGGAAGATGATGCGCCGGCGCGGGAAGCCGAGCACCTCCGCGGCGGTGATGTAGTCCTTGGTGCGCTCGACCAGCATCTCGGCGCGCGCCAGGCGCGCATACATGGTCCACGCCAGGATGAAGATCGAGATATAGATGTTCTGCACGCCCGGACCCAGTATGGCGAGGATGACGATGATCAGGACCAGGAAGGGAAAGGCCATCGCCACGTCGATGACGCGCATCAGGATGGCGTCGAAGCGTCCGCCGACATAGCCGGCATAGGCGCCGAGCACCACGCCGTAGGTCATCGGCACATAGGTGGTGACCAGGCCGATGACGAGATCGATGCGGGCGCCATGGAGCACGCGCGAGAAGATGTCGCGCCCGAGGCTGTCGGTGCCGAACAGATGCGGGAAGCCCGGCGGCATCAATATGGCGTTGAAATCCTGCTGGTTCGGATCATAGGGCGCGATCCACGGCGCGAAGATCGCCGCCAGAACGATGACGGCCATGATGGCGCTGCCGGTCCTGAGCGAGGGGCTCCACGACCCGATCTCGCGGGCGAGCCGCATGGCGGGCGAAGGCTGGCGCTGGAGGAGGGCGTCGCTCATCGCTCAGGTCCTGAGCACGCGCCGGTCGACCAGCATGTAGCTCAGATCGGCGATGAGGTTGACGATGACGACCAGCACCGCGAACACGAAGGACAGGCCCTGGATGAGGGGATAGTCGCGGTAGCCGACCGAGCGCACCAGCAGCGAGCCCAGTCCCGGCAGGCCGAACACATATTCGACGATGACGGCGCCGCTCAGCAGCCAGCTGATATTGACGGCGAGCACGGTGATCACCGGGATCAGCGCGTTGCGCAGCACGTGCTTGGTCAGGATGCGCCATTCGGACAGGCCCTTGGCGCGCGCCACCTCGATATATTCCGAGGTCAGCACGTCGAGCATCGATGAGCGCATGGACTGGATCAGGATCGGGCCCAGGAACAGGGATATGGTCAAGGCCGGCATGGTCAGGTGATGCAGCTTTTCCAGGGGCGTGCCGCCCAGTCCCGAGATCGGGAACCAGCCGAGCCACAGGCCGAAGCACAGCATGAGCAGCAGGCCGATCCAGTAGGACGGCATGGCGAAGCCGAAGATGCTGCCCAGCCTTATGACGTGGTCGGGCCACCGGTTGCGGTAGAAGGCGGCGGTGAGGGAGAGCGGCACGGCGATGAGGACCGAGAAGACGGTGCTCAGGCCGAGCAGCAGCAGCGTCGGCCACAGCTTCTCGATGACCAGGGCGGTGACCGGCGCCTTCTGGATGAGGCTGGTGCCGAGGTCGCCGATGAGCGCGTGACGCAGGAAGTCGAGATACTGGACGACGAGCGGCCGGTCCATGCCGAGCTGACGGTAGATCTCCGCGACCTCGGCGTCGTCGATCCGGCCATGCATCATGATGCGGATCGGGTCGCCCGGCACCAGGTGGATGGTGAGGAACACGAAGATCGTCACGCCGATCAGCACCGGGATGGCGTGAGTGAGCCGCGCCAGGGAATATCGCAGGACCAGCATGGATGCTCCGGATCGGGGGCGCCCGCCGTCCCGGCGCGCGCCCCCGTTTTCGCGCTACTTGTCCAGCCACACGTCGCGCAGCCACCACCAGCCGACCGCGATGTTCTTCCAGTTGTGGACGTAGTTCCGGTAGCCGTTGACATAGGGCAGGAAGTTGAGCGGCACGCTGTAGCCGTCATGGTAGACGGTGTCCTGCACCTTGGCGTAAAGCTCGGCGCGCTTGGCCTTGTCGGAAGTCCGGCGCGCCTCGGCGAGCAGCCTGGTCACCTCTTCGTTCTTGTACTGCGAGAAGAACGCCGCCGTGGCGCCCGTGCCGTCGGCCTGGATGCTGGCCAGCTCGTCGTCGTCGTTGATGTCGGAAGTGATGTAGCTGACATAGGCCTGGTACTCGCCCTTCTGCGTCATGCTGAAGGCGGTGCCGACGTCGAACTCGACGATCTCGACCTTGAGCCCGGCTTGCGACCAGCCCTGCTGGAGGATGGTCGCCACGGTGCGGAAGGGCGCGTTGCCGGTGTCGACCATCAGCTGGATCGGCGTGCCGTCATAGCCCGCCTCCTGCACCAGCTGCTTTGCCTTCTCGATGTCATAGGGGATCTTCTCGACCTTGTCCGACCAGAAGTTCACTTTCGGCATGTAGGAGTTCGGGATCTCGCCATAGCCGAAATAGACCGCCTTCATGATCGCCTCGCGGTTGGCGGCATAGTTCAGCGCCAGCCTGATGCGCTCGTCGTCGAGCGGCTTCTTCGCATGGTTGAGATAGACATAGTCGAGGCGGAACGAGGGCGAGACCTCGAGCGTCGTCCCCTCCATCGTCTTGACCGATTCCGCCTGGTTGAGCGGCACCGCGAGAATGACGTCGAAATCGCCGTTCTGCAGGCCGAGCACGCGCGAGTTGCTTTCCGGGACGTATTTCAGGATGGCCTTGTCGACATAGGGCAGGGGCTTGCCGTCGGCGCCCATGCGCCAGTAATGCGGGTTCGGCACCATCACCACCTGCGTGCCGCGCTCGTAGCTTTCGACCTGGAAGGGGCCGGTGCAGACCGGCTTCGAGCCGAAGGCGGAGGGGTCCTTCTCGTAGTCGGCTTTCGACACGATCGAGGCCGCGAACAGCGACAGTGCCGATTCGAGCGCCGCATAAGGCTGCTTGAAGGTCATCTTCAGCGTCGTGTCGTCGACCTTCTCGATGTCCTTTACGGGATCGAAGGCGAAGCCGTAGGAGGCCTTCGGATCGGCGACCTTCTTGAGCGAGAAGATCGCATCCTCGACGGTGAGCGGGTTGCCGTTGCTGAATTTGACGCCCGGCCGCAATTTGAGCTCGATCGACAGGCCGTCCTCCGCCATCTTCCACGATTCGGCGAGGCCGGGCTCGAGCCCGGTGCCGGTGGCGTCGGCCGAGATCAGCGATTCGCAGATCTGGGTGATGTTGTAGATCGAGCCGTTGTCGGACGGCGTGAACGGATCGAGCGTCAGAGGCTCGTCGGGGCGAGCGACGGTCAGCGTTCCGCCGCGCTTGACGTCCGCGGCCTCGGCGGCCGCGAGGCCGGCCAGCAGCGCCAGCAGGGCGGCGCCCGCCAGTATGTGCTTTCCTGTTCTCATATGTGTCTCCCTTGTTTTCGCAGGCTTGACTTGGCCCCTTTCGGGGTTCACGCCACCGGTCTTCGCGGCTGGCGCAACCGTGCCGGACCGAGCATGTCGGCCGTGAGTCCCAGATCCGCGAGCCGCGCCGCAAGCGGCCGGCCCGCGACGAGATCGGCGGCATGGGCGGCGAGCGCCGGCGACGTCTGGAAACCATAGCCGCCCTGGCCAGCCAGCCAAAGGAAGCCGGCGACGTCGGGATCGAACCCCACGATGGGAGTCTTGTCCGGCGCGAATGTGCGCAGGCCCGCCCAGCGATGGGTGATATGCCGGATGTCGAAATGCGTCATCGCCATCACCCGGTCGGCGGCGACGGCGATGTCGATCTCCTCGGGCCGGGCGTCGGTGGCGGTGCTGGGCGTCTCGTCCGCCGGCGAGACGAGCAGGTTTCCGGCGTCGGGCTTGAAGTAGAAGTCCTCCCGCGCGCCGATGCTCAGGGGCCAGGCGGCGACGTCGTAAGCGGCGGGAGGCTGGAACAGGAAGGCGGTGCGCCGCTTCGGCGTCAGGCCCGCCGGCGCCGCGCCCGCCATGCGCGCGATCTCGTCGGCCCAGGGCCCGGCGGCGTTGACGATCAGCCCGGCCTCGACGACGCCGTTGCGCGTCGCGATACGCCAGCCGCCCGGGCTCCGCGACAGTTCGAGGACCTCGGCATCGAGCAGGATCTTGCCGCCATGAGCGCGCAATTGCCGGAGATAGCCCTGCAGCAGGCCGTTCGTGTCGATGTCCATGGCGTCCGGCTCGAACACGCCGCCCGCGACCTTGTCGCGGCGGAATGCCGGCACCATCGCCACCACCTCGTCCGCGCTCACCTGCCGGACCGACGGCACGAGGCGATGCGCGGCTTCATGGATCTCGCCGACGAGGTCACGCTCGGCGTCGCCCCCGACGAACAGGGCGCCGCGTGCGCCGAGGATCGGTGTCTCGGCGAAGCCGGACGGCGGCGAGGAAAGGAAGGCCCGGCTGGCGATCGTCAGCGCACGGATCGCCGCATTGCCGTAGGTCTCCGTGAACATGGCCGCCGAGCGGCCGGAAGCGTGATACCCAGGCTGTGACTCGCGTTCGATGAGTATGGTGGATCGCGTCTCGGCGATGCGGGCAGCCGCTGAAGCGCCGGCGATCCCCGCTCCGATGACGGCGACCTTGTACTCCACTAAAGAAAATCCTTGCGTACGGCAAAACGATCTGATTAAGGCAGGGACATTCGCACGCGTTTTTCTTATCAGTCAAGTAATTTTCCTATATGAAAAGATCGAACGGATCTCTCCGAAGGAAGCCGGCGGCGACGCGCCCGCTGCTCGGTCAAAGGCTGCACGAGCTGCGCAAGCGTCACAACTGGACCTTGAAGGATGTGAGCGACAGGACCGGCGTCTCCGTCGCCACGCTGTCCAAGGTCGAGCGCAACAAGATGTCGCTCACCTACGACAAGATGCTGCAGGTCGCCGAAGGCCTCAAGCTCACTCTGGCCGAGCTGGTGGCGCCGCCGCCGGTCAAGCCGACGGCGAGGCGCTCGATCGCCCGGCGCAAGGACGGGCTGCTGCAGCGCACGCCGAACTACGAATATATCTATCTGTCGCCCGATCTCTCGAACAAGCGGATGATTCCCATCCTCACCCGCATCAAGACCCGCAAGATCGAGAAGTTCGGCCCGCTGGTGCGGCATTCGGGCGAAGAGTTCGTCTTCGTGCTGGAGGGCGAGATCCTGGTCTATACGGATCATTACGAGCCGACCCGGATCAGGACCGGCGAGGGCGTCTATATCGACAGCACCATGGGCCACGCTTTCCTGTCGGTGAGCAGGAAGGACGCGCTCGTCCTCGGCGTCTGCTCCAGCGAGGACCCTCATCACGCCGACCGGCTGAGATCGATCTTCGCCAAGCGCCCGCGCAGATAGGTCATCTTAATCAATGCTCTGAGCGACCGGCCACCCGTCCCGGAGCAAATCCCGCCAGAGTTGAAGACTTTGGCGACGCGGATTTGCTCTGGACATTGATTTGGCACGAATCCTTTTTTGCAAAGCGATCCCACTCCGCCGGAATGCGCGCTGGCCGCCGGATGTGCTCACTTGCTTGTGTTGCTTCAGTATGATAACCATACGTCCGATGAAGCCGTGTGACCCGACCCTTGATGTGCTTCTCGACCTCGACGGGCAGGTTCTCGTGGTGGACCCGGAGGGCGGCCATTGGGTCCGGTTCGTGGTGACGCGGGTGCCGGTGTCGCCGGAGAAGCCGCATGGCATCGACTACTCGCTCACGCTGCACGGGCCGGAGGGCGAGCGGCTGGTTGGCTTCGACAATGCCCACCCGGTCGCACGGCGGAGGCGCGGCGCCCCGCAGGACCATCGCCACCGGCTGCGAAGCATCCGGCCCTACGAGTACCGGGATGCGGCGACGTTGCTGACGGATTTCTGGACGACGGTGGATTCGGTGTTGCGCGAGAGAGGAGTGATTCCATGACAACCTTGAAGGTCGGCATCGCCAGCTACGAGGACATGAAGGCGCGGACCATGGCCGTGGCGCGGGGCGAGCGTCGCGTGGCGGCCGACGAGCCGAAGGTCTGGTTCACCTCGACAGAGTCGTTTGCCAAAGTCTTGTCGGCCGGCAACCGCGAGCTGCTGCGGGTCATCGCGGAGAAGGCACCCGGCTCGCTCGATGAGCTGGCACGGATCACCGGAAGGGCCAAGTCGAATCTCTCGCGCACGCTCAGGACGATGGAAGGCTACGGCCTTGTCCGGCTCGAACGCGGCGAGCGCGGCCGGATCACGCCCAAGGTCATGCACGACCGGGTGGAACTGGACCTGCCGCTCACCCTATCGCGCAAGGCGGGTTGAACCGCGACCGAAATCAGCACAGGCGCATCCACGACTCGCGAAGGCCCTCGGCGTCGAGAAGCCCGATGCCGGCGGGCTGGAGAATGTCCGCGACCGCGCGCACGAGGTCGGCATTGCTTTCGGCCGGCGCGCCGTCGGGCCGATGGAGATTGTTCTCGAAGCCGACGCGCGCATGGCCGCCGAGCAGGGCGCCGAGCGCGACCGCCGCCGCCTCATGCCGGCCGAAGGCGCAGGTGGTCCAGTGGCCGAAGCGCGGGACGCCCGGCGCCAGGAAGGCGAGGAGGTCCGATGGTCGCGAGAGCTGGTCCTTCGCATAGCGCCCGAGCACATAAAGGACCGGCACGTCCGGCCACGGGATCAGGCCGCGCTCCCGCAATCGCGCGAGCCGTGCCGCCTCTTCCGGCGAATAGAGGATGATCTGCGGCATGATCCGCTCGCGCTTCAGCCACAGAAGGAAGTCGGCGAAGCCGGCTTCGGCCTCGGCGCTCGGAACGAGTTCGCGCAGGGCGAGCGACACCGCCTCCGGATGCGCCGCCCTGGTGACGGCCATCTGCTCGCCGGGGGTGTAGGAGCCGAGCGCCTCCGTGGTGATCTGGATCACCAGCCGGCCGCGCGTCACGGCCTCGATCGCGCGGCTGGCGGCGCGATAGGCCTCCCCGTCGAGCAGATGCCGGCCCTCGCCGTCGCGAATATGGAGGTGCAGCATCGCCGCGCCGGCGGCGAGACAGTCCCCGGCACAGCGGGCGAGCTCACTTACGCTCATCGGCAGGGCCGGATGGTCGGCCTTGCCGCGCCGGCCGCCATTGGGCGCCACCGTCACCGATATTCCGGGCAAGGATCTGTCGGATTTTGCGGTCATTTCTTCCTTCATGATCCAAATGTATCATACATCTAGGATAATGATACAATCGTTGCAATCATCCCGAATCCGCGTTATCGTGCCTCATGGATCCGGGACCCCTTTCCCAGCGCGTCGTCGCGCAGTTCGACGCGATGTCCGCCCAGCTTCAGGCGGCGGCGCGCTATGTCCTCGATCATCCGCGCGACGTGGCGCTCCTGTCGATGCGCGAGCAGGCCCGCAAGGCCGGCGTCCGGCCGGCGACGATGACGCGCTTCGCCCAGAAGATGGGGCTTCCCGGCTATGACGCGGTCCGCGGGCTCTATGCCGATGCCATGCGCGGCGGGGCGCTCGATTTCGCCGACAAGGCCGATGCGCATCTCGCCAGCCAGAAGCTGCGCGGCGACAAGGCGCTGGCGGCAGAGATGATCGAGACTCTGACCGGCCAGCTCGCGCGCCTCGCGCAGCCCGACGCGCTCGAGCGGCTCGTCGCCGCCGCCGATCATCTGACGGCGGCGCGCCGCATCTATTGCCTGGGCCTGCGCTCCAGCCACGGCGTCGCCTGGCACGCTCATTATATCCTGTCCTTCTTCGGCGACCGCAGCGTCCTTCTCGACGCCGTCGCCGGCGTCGGCGCCGATCACCTGCGCGACGCGGCCCGGGGCGATGTCCTCCTGGTCGCGAGCGTGGCGCCCTATACGAAGGCGACCGTCGAGATCGCCCGCTACGCGGCCTCGCTCGGCGTCGCCGTGATCGCCCTGACCGACAGCCTGGTGGCGCCTCTCGCCCGGCTGGCGAAGACCGTCATCCTGGTTCCGACCGACAGCCCTTCGTTTTTCCACACGATGTCGCCCGCTTTCGCGATGGCCGAGATCCTGACCGCCCTGGTGGCGGGCCGCGGCGGCGATGCGGCGCTCGACACCGTGCGCCGGATGGAGCGCCAGCTCATCGCGCTCGACGTGCATGTGAAGCCGCGGGCGCCGAGGACCGCGTCATGACCCGCCTGTTGCACCGCCGCATCCGCGAAAGCCTGCCGGCGGCCGTTTCCGGCCAGGGCTTGGAGATCATCGACGACGCCGGGCGGCATTATATCGATGCTTCGGGCGGCGCCGCGGTGTCCTGTCTCGGTCACGGCCACAAGGACGTGCTGGCGGCGATGCAGGCGCAGATGGACAGGATCGCCTACGCCCATACCGCCTTCTTCACCACCGATGTGGCCGAGCGCCTTGCCGACCGGCTGGTCGAGACGGCGCCCGAGGGTCTCGACCACGTCTATCTGGTGAGCGGCGGCTCCGAAGCCGTCGAGGCGGCGCTCAAGATGGCGCGGCAATATTTCGTCGAGACCGGCGAGGCGAAACGGCGCCATATCATCACCAGGCGGCAGAGCTATCACGGCAACACGCTGGGCGCCCTGGCATCGGGCGGCAATGAATGGCGCAGGGCCCAGTTCGCGCCGCTCCTGATCGAGACGCACCATATCGATCCCTGCTATGCCTATCGTCATCGGCTCCCCGGCGAAAGCGATGCGGATTACGGGCGGCGCGCCGCGGCGGCGCTCGAGCGCAAGATCGAGGAGCTCGGACCGGACACCGTCATGGCCTTCATCGCCGAAACCGTGGTCGGCGCGACGGCGGGGGCCGTGCCGCCGGTGGCCGAGTATTTCAAGCATATCCGCGCGATCTGCGACCGCCACGGCGTGCTTCTGATCCTCGACGAGGTCATGTGCGGCATGGGCCGCACCGGCACGCTCCATGCCTGCCTGCAGGAAGGGATCGCGCCCGACCTCCTCGTCATGGCCAAGGGCCTTGGCGGCGGCTATCAGCCGATCGGCGCCGTTCTCCTGAGCGCGCGGATCTTCGAGGCCTTCGCCGGCGGCTCCGGCCTGTTCCAGCACGGCCATACCTATATGGGCCATCCGATGGCGGCCGCGGCGGCGCTCGCGGTCCAGGAGGTCATCCGCCGCGACAGGCTTCTCGACAATGTGAAGGCCATGGGCCGGCATCTCGACCGGCGCCTGCGCGAGCGCTTCGGCAATCATCACCATGTCGGCGACATCCGGGGGCGCGGCCTGTTCATGGGCCTCGAGCTCGTCGCCGACCGCGCCGGCAAGACGCCCTTCGCGCCCGAGCTCAGGCTCCACCAGGCGGTGAAGCGCGAGGCTTTCGCGCGCGGGCTCATCGTCTATCCGATGGGCGGGACGATCGACGGCGCCAGGGGCGACCACGTGCTCCTGGCGCCACCCTTCATCGCCGACGCCCGGGGGATCGACGACATCGTCGAGCGCCTCGGCGATGCGATCGATGCGGCGGCGGGCGCGCTCGCCGCCCGCAATGTGGCATGAACGACAGGATGGCCGCCCCTGCTCGCAGGACGGCCCGTCAGCAAGGAGGAAAGAGATGAATCGACGTTTCAGCCTGATCACCGGTCTCGGCATGATTGCGCTCCTGGCGGCAGGGCCGGCAGCATCCCAGGAGCAGCGCTTCGTCACCATCGGCACGGGTGGCGTCACCGGCGTCTACTATGCCGCGGGCGGCGCCATCTGCCGTCTGCTCAACAAGGACAGGAAGACGCATGGCATCCGCTGCTCGGTCGAATCGACCGGCGGTTCCGCCTTCAACGTCAACACCATCAGGGAAGGCGAGCTCGATTTCGGCATGGCGCAGTCGGACGTGCAGTTCAACGCGCTCAACGGCAAGGGCGAGTATGACGGCAATGCCTTCCCCGAGCTGCGCGCCGTCTTCGCCATCCATCCCGAGCCCTTCACCGTTCTGGCGCGTCCCGATGCCGGTGTGACCAGGTTCGAGGACTTCAAGGGCAAGCGCTTCAATGTCGGCAATCCGGGCTCCGGCACGCGCGCATCGCTCGAGCGGCTGATCGCCGCCATGGGCTGGACGCTCGACGACTTCTCGCTCGCTTCCGAGCTCAAGGCCGACGAGCATGGGCCGGCACTCTGCGACGGCAAGATCGACGGCTTCTTCTATGGCGTGGGCCATCCTTCCGCCAATATCCAGGACCCGACGACGACCTGCGGCGCCAAGCTCATCCCGCTCACCGGACCCGTCATCGACAAGCTCGTGGCCGACAACGCCTATTACGCCAAGGCCACCATCCCGGGCGGCATGTACAATGCCAATCCCGATCCGACCGAGACCTTCGGCGTCACCGCGACGCTGGTCACCTCCACCAGGGTACCGGAGGACGTCGTCTATCAACTGGTGAAATCGACCTTCGAGAACTTCGACGAGTTCAAGAAGCTGCATCCGGCCTTCGCCAATCTCGATCCGCAGAACATGCTCAGGAACGGCCTGTCGGCCCCGCTCCATCCGGGCGCCGAGAAATACTACAAGGAGAAGGGCTGGCTGAAGTAGCTTCCAGTTCGTCATGGCCGGGCTTGACCCGACATCCAGCCTTTCCATGGAACAGCTATGGGGCTGGTGAACTGGATGGCCGTCTCAGGGGCGGCCATGACGAGTGGGGGAGAGGCCGTGTCCTCCTTCCTCTCGTCATGGCCGGGCATCGACCCGGCCATCCAGTCTCGACGTTGCTCGGCTGTTGCATGAAGAGGCCGGATGGACGGCCGTGACGGAAAAAGAGAAGCCGCGAGGCGAAAATGCCGGCGATCTCTTGAAGGCGGAACATCCCGGGGGAGGGAATGATGCAGGCCAAAGCCGAAACGGCGACGCCGCAAGTCGATCTGGCGCAACTGGTCGCGGAAGCCGACACCGGCGGGCGCAGGCCCAGGGGCCTGGCCGGGCAGATCCTGCTGTGGACGGCGATCGCCTGGTCGCTGTTCCAGCTCTGGTATGCCTCGCCTCTGCCCTTCATGCTGGGCTTCGGCGTCTTCAACGACACCGAGGCGCGCGCCATCCATCTGGCTTTCGGCCTGTTCCTCGCCTTCACCGCCTATCCGGCCTTCGGCGCCTCCTCGCGCCGGCATATCCCGCCCGGCGACTGGATCCTGGCGCTCGTCGGCGCCTTTGCCGGCGCCTATCTCTTCCTGTTCTACGACCAATTGGCCATGCGCCCGGGACAGCCCACGGCGCTCGATCTCGTCACCGCGGGCGTCGGCATCGTCCTGCTGCTCGAGGCGACGCGCCGCTCGCTCGGCCTGCCCATGGTGATCGTGGCGACCGTCTTCATCCTCTTCACCTTCGCCGGCCCCTATATGCCGTCCGTGCTCCAGCACAAGGGCGCTTCGCTGAACCGCTTCCTCACCCATCAGTGGCTGGTCACCGAAGGTGTCTTCGGCATAGCGCTCGGCGTGTCGACGAGCTTCGTCTTCCTCTTCGTCCTCTTCGGCACGCTGCTCGACAAGGCGGGCGCCGGCAACTGGATGATGCAGATCTCGATCGCGCTCCTCGGCCATCTGCGCGGCGGGCCGGCCAAGGTGGCGGTGATCTCCTCGGCGCTCAACGGCGTCGTCTCGGGCTCTTCGGTGTCGAACGTGGTCTCGGGCGGCATCTTCACCATCCCGTTGATGAAGCGCACCGGCCTTTCCGGGGTGAAGGCGGGCGCCATCGAGGCCTCCTCCTCGATCAACGGCCAGATCATGCCGCCGGTCATGGGGGCCGCCGCCTTCCTGATGGTCGAATATGTCGGCATCCCCTATTCCGAGATCATCAAGCATGCTGCCTTGCCGGCGATCCTGTCCTATGTCTCTCTGCTCTATATCGTACATCTCGAGGCGGTGAAGCTCGGTTCGCGGCCGATACCGCGCGAGAAGCTCGACCGCAGGACCAGGCTGCTGCGCTCGGGCCTCGGCATTGCCGGCACCATCGCGGTGCTCTGCCTACTTTACTACGGCATCCAGGCCGCCAAGGCCGTGTTCGGCCCGAGCGCGCCCTGGATCCTGGGCCTGGCCGGCACCGCCCTCTATCTGGGGACGGTCTGGTATGCGGCGCGCTTTCCCGATCTCGGGCTCGACGATCCCGACGCGCCGATCATCCATCTGCCGCGCGCCTGGGACGTGACCCGCACCGGTCTCGACTTCATCATCCCGCTGGTGGTGCTGCTCTGGTGCCTGACGGTCGAGCAGATGTCGCCCGGACTTTCGGCCTTCTGGGCCACGATGTCGATCATCGCCATCGTCGCGACGCGCCGGCCTTTGCTCGCCATGTTCCGCCGCCAGGCGACGGCGCCGGCCTGGGCCATGACCCAGGACGACCTGATCGACGGCCTCGCCAGCGGGGCGCGCAACATGATCGGTATCGCCATCGCCACCGCGACCGCCGGCATCGTCGTCGGCACCATCACGCTGACCGGCCTCGGCTTCATGATGACGGAGTTCGTCGAATTCATCTCTGGCGGCAACGTCATCGCCATGCTGCTGCTCATCGCGCTCGTCTCCCTGGTCCTCGGCATGGGCATACCGACGACGGCCAACTACATCCTGGTGGCGACGCTGATGGCGCCGGTGGTGGTCGAGCTCGGCGCGCAGGCCGGCCTCGCCATCCCGCTGATCGCCGTCCATCTCTTCGTCTTCTATTTCGGCATCATGGCCGACATCACGCCGCCGGTGGGCCTCGCGGCCTTCGCGGCGGCGGCCATCTCCAAGGAAGACCCGATCGCCACAGGCTTCCAGGGCGCGCTCTATTCGCTGCGCACCGCGATCCTGCCCTTCGTCTTCATCTTCAATCCGGAGATCCTGCTGATCGACATCCAGGGCTGGGCGCATCTCCTCTGGGTGATCGCGGTCGCGACGATCGCGATCCTGCTGTTCGCCGCCGCGACCATGAACTGGTTCGTGATCAGGAGCCGCCTGTGGGAATCGGCGGTGCTGCTCGCCTGCTGCTTCGTCCTCTTCCGCCCCGGCTGGGTGCTCGACCGCTTCTATCCGGCGTCGGTCGAGGTCCCGGCGGCGGCCTTCCTGCAGAAGGTCGGCGACGCGCCGGACGAGGCGCGCATCGCCTTCGTCGTCCAGGGCATCTCGATCGAGGGCGAGGACGTGCGCAAGACCGTCAGCCTGCCGCTCGGCCATCCGCAGGAACCGCGCCTGCGCCTGCGCGCCGCGGGTCTAGGCGTTTCGCCGCTGGGCGACGCGGTCACGATCTCGGAGGTCGCCTTCGGCTCCTATGCCAGGCGCATCGGCCTCGAGGTCGGCTATGAGATCGTATCGGTGCTCGAGCCCGCCGACCGGCCGTCGCGCGTGATCCCGGCGGCGCTGGCGCTTCTGGTCGCGGGCGGTGTCGGTGCCCTGCAATATTCCCGCGGCCGCAAGCTCAAGGCCGCGGTGGCGTGACGATGTGCCCCCATTCCCGCAAACTATCCCCTTCTCCCGCTTGCGGGAGAAGGTGGCCGAAGGCCGGATGAGGGTGCTGGTTCAACATCACAACAGCTCTATCGCATAAGTGCCGGCGGATCGGCCATTTACTCCTTCACCGCGCCGGTCATCGAGGAGACATAGTGCTCGACGAAGAAGGAATAGAGGATGACGACCGGCAGCGAGCCGATGAGCGCGCCGGCCATGAGCGCTCCCCATTCATAGACGTCGCTGCGCACGAGCTCGGTGAGGACCCCGACCGGCACGGTCTTCTTCTCCGACGACTGGATGAAGGTCAGGGCGTAGATGAATTCGTTCCATGACAGCGTGAAGGCGAAGATGCCGGCCGAGATCAGCCCCGGCACGGCGAGCGGCAGCACGATCCTGGTGAGGATCTGCCAGCGCGTGGCGCCGTCGATGAGCGCGCATTCCTCGAGCTCGTAGGGTATGGAGCGGAAATAGCCCATCAGCAGCCAGGTGCAGAAGGGGATGAGGAAGGTCGGGTAGGTCAGGATCAGCGCGAAGGGCGTGTCATAGAGGCCGAGCTTGAACACCATCACCGCGAGCGGGATGAACAGGATCGACGGCGGTACCAGATAGGCGAGGAAGATGGCGAGCCCGACGCTGCGCGCGCCGGTGAAGCGCAGCCGCTCGATCGCATAGGCGGCGAAGACCGAGGCGAGGAGCGACAGGAAGGTGGCGGCGACCGAGATCAGCACCGTGTTGAGGAGCCAGCCCGGATAGGAGGTCTCGAACAGCAGGTAGCGTATATGGTCGAGCGTCGGCCGCACCACCCAGAAGGGGCTGAAATTCTTGTAGTCTGTCAGTTCCTCGTTAGGCTTGAAGGCGGTGATCGCCATCCAGTAGAACGGGAACAGCAGCACGAAGACGAAGATGGCGAGCGGCAGGTAGACGACGACGAGGCGTCGGGGCAGGCGCTCGAGATAGCCCATGCCGCCTTCGTCGCCGGCGGAAACGGGGGAGCGCGCCGGTCCGGCCATCAGTCTTTCCCGCCCTGCTGCCAGCGCCGCCGCTGCAATCCGAAATAGCTGAACAGGATGGCGGCCAGGAGGAAGGGGATCATGGCGACGGCGATCGCCGCCCCCTCGCCGAGATTGCCGCCGGAAATGCCGCGCTGGAAGCTCAATGTGGCCATCAGATGCGTGGCGTTCACCGGCCCGCCGCGCGTCAGCACATAGATGAGCTGGAAGTCGGTGAAGGTGAACAGCACCGAGAAGGTCATCACGATGGCGATGATCGGGGTGAGCAGCGGGAAGGTCACGAAGCGGAAGCGCTGCCAGGAGGTGGCGCCGTCGAGCGTCGCCGCCTCGTAGAGCGAGGGCGGTATGGTCTGGAGGCCGGCGAGCAGCGTGATGGCGACGAAAGGAATGCCGCGCCAGATATTGGCGGCGATGACCGAGGCGCGCGCATTGGTCGGGTCGCCGAGGAAGTTGATCGGTGCCTCGATGAGCCCCGTCTTCTGCAGCACATAGGACAGGATCGAGAACTGCGCGTCGTATATCCACCAGAAGGCGATGGCCGAGAGCACCGTCGGCACCACCCAGGGCAGGAGCACGATGGCCCGCAGGAAGGCCTTGCAGGGCAGCTTCTCGTTGAGCAGCAGCGCCAGCCACAGGCCGAGGGCGAATTTCAGGATGGAGGCGGCGACCGTGTAGAGCAGCGTGTTGAAGACAGCGAGCCAGAAGACGTTGTCGTTCCACAGGAACTCGTAGTTCTCGAGCCCGACATAGATGCCGGAGCGGCCGATGCGCTCGTCGGTGAAGCCGAGCCAGACGCCGAGGCCGAGCGGATAAGTGAGGAAGACGAGCAGCAGCGCCGCCGCCGGCAGGAGGAACAGGAGCCCGAGCCCCAGCCGGCTGTTCTCGAGCCGGCGCAGCAGCGGCACGGCCTGCGCGGCGGACCCTATGGCTGTGGTGTCGGCCATCGCCTGTTCGTTCATCTCAACATGCCGTCCCATCCCGACTCGTCATGGCCGCCCTCGAGGCGGCCATCCAGCCCTTCCATGTAACGGCCGTATGGTGTTGAGGCTGGATGGCCGGGTCGTAGCCCGGCCATGACGAGCGGAGGACCATCACACCCGATAGTAGCGGTTGGCCCGCTTCTCGGCGCGCTCCATGGCGGCTTGCGGCGTCTGCTGGCCGGTGACCGCCTCGGCGAACATGTCGACCAGCACGTAATCGGCCATGACCGCGGCCGAGGCATAGCCGAGAGGTCCGGCATAGCCGTTGTTGCGCAAGGTCTCCGACGCCTTGGCATAGGGTGCTGCCGCGGGATCTTCCGTCCACACCGGATTGTCGGCGAAGGCCTTGAGCGTCTGGCAGCAATAGCCGCTCGACTTCGCGATCCATTCGCTCATCTGCGGCTCTTCGAACATGAATTGCAGATAGGCTTTCGCCGCGTTCGGATATTTCGTGTACTTGAAGATGACGGCGCTGGTCACCTGGTAGAGCTCGACCGCCTTGCCGACCGGCCCGATCGGCATGTTGGTGGTGCGGATGTCCTTGGCGATCTCGGCGAGCTTCGGGTCGTTCTTCGCCGAATAATAGGCGGAGATGCCGTTGGCGATGACCGACAGCTCGCCGGCCAGGAAGGCACGGTTGTTGTTGACGTCGAGCCAGCCCTCGGTGCCGGGGATGAAGGTCTTGTAGAGCTCCATCGCGTATTCGATGGCCTTGAGCGTCTCCGGGCTGTTGATCGTGACCTGGCTGTTCTCGTCGACCATCTTGCCGCCATGGCTCCACAGCAGCCAATGCGCGTAGTTGTTGCCGTCGCCCACGCCGTGGCCGTGGGTGAAGCCGACCGGATGGCCGCTCTTCTGCAGCGCCTGGCAGAGCTTGAGGAACTCGTCCGTGGTCTTGGGGAATTCCGCGAAGCCCGCTTCCTTCACCCAGCTCTCGCGATAGACGATGGCATTGCCGATGGTGGCGAGCGGCAGGCCGATGAAGGCGCCGTCGCGCGTCGCATAGCTCTTCGGCCCGTCATACCAGCCGCCATATTTGTCGCCGAGATAGCCCGCGACATCGCTCACATCGAGCAGCTTGTCGGGATACTGGTGCGGATCGTCGAACCACACGAACATGAGGTCGGGGCCGGATCCGACATTGGCGGCGACCGCGGCCTTGGGCCGGATATCCTCCCAGCTCTCCTTGTCGACGCGCACCTCGACGCCCGTCGCCTCGGTGAACTTCTTGGTGTTGGCGAGCCACTGGTCCTCGTCGCCCTTGACGAAGGGCGACCAGCGCAGGAGCCTGAGGCTCGCTCCTTCTTCCGGCTTGAAGGTGAGGTCCTGCGCCCGGGCCGTGCCGAGCGCCGGCGGCAGAAGCAATCCGGCCGAAGCGCCGGCCGTTGTCTTGAGCAAGTCGCGCCGTGTGAAAGCCATCGTTTTCCTCCTTTTCACGCTGAAATCCGAAGTCCGCTTTCGCCGTCGAAGAGATGCATGGCGCCGGCCTGGGGCTTGAGCGAGATCGTCTCGCCCGGCGAGAAGCTGTGCCTTTCGCGGAACACGGCGACGATCTCCTCGCCATTGGCGGCGCGCGCATTGACCTGCACTTCCGACCCGGTCGGCTCGACGACGGTGACCTCGGCCGCGATCCCGCCGCCGGCGAGCACCAGATGCTCGGGCCTGACGCCGAGCATTACCGGACGGCCGGGCGCGTCCCGGCCGGTGCCCTCGACCGGCAGCCTGATGCCGCCGTCGGCGGCGAAGGCCGGGGCGCCGTCGCCGTCCTCGAGCCGGCCCGAGATGAAGTTCATCGCCGGCGAGCCGATGAAACCCGCGACGAAGCGGTTGCGCGGCCGGTCGTAGAGCTCGAGCGGCGCGCCGGTCTGCTCGACCCGGCCGTCGTTCATCACCACGATCTTGTCGGCCATGGTCATGGCCTCGATCTGGTCGTGGGTCACGTAGATGGTCGTCGTCCTGAGGCGCTGGTGCAATTGCTTGACCTCCGCGCGCATCGCCACCCTGAGCTTGGCGTCGAGATTGGAGAGCGGCTCGTCGAACAGGAAGACCTTGGGATTGCGCACGATGGCGCGGCCCATGGCGACGCGCTGGCGCTGGCCGCCGGAGAGCTGGCGCGGATAGCGCTCGAGATAGGGCGCGAGGCCGAGGATGTCGGCGGCCTTGCGCACCTTGTCGGCGATCTCCGCCCGGGGCGCGTTCTTGAGCTTGAGCGAAAATCCCATGTTCTCGGCCACCGTCATATGGGGATAGAGCGCGTAGTTCTGGAACACCATGGCGATGTCGCGCTCCTTGGGCGGGACGTCGTTGACGACTCGCCTGTCGATGGCGATCTCGCCCCCGGTGATGCTCTCGAGCCCGGCGATCATGCGCAGCAGCGTGGACTTGCCGCAGCCCGAAGGTCCGACCAGCACGACGAATTCGCCGTCGGCGATGTCGACGCTCACCCCATGCAGGACCTGGGCGTTGCCAAAGGCCTTGCGCGCGTCACGAATCTCGACTTCCGCCATGCGCCGGCGATCCTCCCATCCCGCACGTCGGTGTTCGTGGCCCTCGATTGCGTGCGCGGGTTCGAACGATACGAATGCCATGTGGCCGCCGCAAGCCGAGGAACCGCTTTATTCGACAAAAGGCTAATGCCCGCCGCAGCGTAAGAAACGCTTGAAATTCGGGCCGTCTTCCCGCAAGTCTTGCTATCACGCGGAATTGTATGACAAAAAACAAGTAAAGAATGGGAGACAGGGATCGGATGCTTCTGTCGCAGGTGAAATGCAAGAACGGCACGGGCGTCGTCGTGCGCGAGGCGGGGGCGCCCGGACGCATCGTCAAGGGCGCGACGAGCGTCTATGATCTGGCGCTGGCGGCGGCGGAGACCGGCGCGTCCCTGGCCGACAAGGTGGGCAGCCAGGGCCTCGGCGAGGAGATCGATCTCGAGCGCGCCTATGCGATGGGCGACGTTCTGGCGCCGATCATCCACCGCAACCCGGCCAGTCTGCATCTGACCGGCACCGGCCTCACCCATCTGGGCTCGGCCGCGACCCGCGACGCCATGCACAGGAACCTCAAGGAGACCGACGGCGAGACGCTGACCGACTCGATGAAGATCTTCCGCATGGGTCTCGAAGGCGGTAAGCCCCGGCCGGGCGAGGTCGGCGTGCAGCCGGAATGGTTCTACAAGGGCAACGGCGCCACGGCTACGGGCCCGGGCGCGCCGCTTCTGTCGCCTGCCTTCGCGCTCGACGGCGGCGAGGAGCCCGAGATCGCCGGCATCTATGTGATCTCCAGGGACGGCACGCCCTTCCGGGTCGGCTTCGCCCTGTCGAACGAATTCTCCGACCACGTGACCGAGCGCATCAACTATCTCTATCTCGCGCATTCGAAGCTCAGGCCGGCGAGCTTCGGCCCCGAGATCAGGGTCGGCGCGCCGCCGGCGGATATTCGCGGCATGTCGCGCATCCGGCGCGGCGGCCGGGTGGTCTGGGAGAAGCCGTTCCTGTCGGGCGAGGCGAACATGTCGCACAGCTTCGCCAATCTCGAGCATCATCATTTCAAATACGGTCTCTTCCGCCAGCCGGGCGATGTCCATGTCCATATGTTCGGCACCGCCACCCTCTCCTTCGCCGACGGGATCAGGCCGGAGGACGGCGACGTGTTCGAGATCGACTGCGCCGATTTCGGCCTGCCTTTGCGCAATCCACTGAAGATCGCCGCGGACGAGACGGTCAGGGTCCACATTCTGTAGAGGCGCGGCGCCGCGCCGGCCGCGCGCGCTGCCGAGTCCATCGCCATTGGAAGTGCCGATATCATTCGGGCATGACGACCGTCAGATAGGGCGCCGACGGCTTTTCCGCATCGCCGGTGATGGCCGGGACCTGATGGCGGACGGGCTTCAGGCTCTTCAGATAGGCGGCGAGCGCATGGGCGTCGGCGTCCGTCAGCTTGCCGTAATGGCCGTAAGGCATCGCCGGCGCGAGGATGCGCCCGTCCGGACGCTCCCCGGTGCGCACCGCCTTGATGATGTCCTCGGCGCTCCAGCCGCCGAGACCGGTCTCGCGGTCGGGTGTCAGGTTGGGCGGATAGAAGATGCCGAGCCCCGGGATCCGGAAGCCGACCTCGGAGCCGGCGAGATAGCGTTCGGGATCGGGCTTGCCGAGGAACACGCCGGTCGTGTGGCAGCCGCCGCAATCCATGATGGTGGCGAGATATTCGCCGCGGCTTGCCGCATCGTCGGCGATGGCGCCGCCCGGGACGAGAGTCAGCAGGCCTGCCGCCGCAAACAGTGATTTTCGCATGATCGCTCCATTGAGGTGATGTGGCTCAGGATCTTCGCCGCGGCGTCCTGGCGGCCTCCACCAATGCGCGGATGGCCCATTGCTTGACCTTGCGCGCTTCCGCGTCGCTCGTCTGCAGGACGTCCTTGCAGACCACGAACCCTTCCGTCCCCACGATGAGGGCCAGCGCCTTGGGCAGGAGCTCGAGGGCGGCGGGATCGAATTCGCTCCGCCCGGGCCTGAGGGCCGCTTCGATCAGGGGCGTGCGGCGGTTCTGGCGGGGCGGGATGTCGCTGTCGGCGCCGCCCTTGAGGATGCGCTGCAGCGAATGCACCAGCATCATCCTGAGCGACGGCTCGTGGGCGAGGATCATGTCGTGGAACATCGTGTCGACGAGAGTGAGGCGCTCGACCGGATCGCCCGGTGCGCCGTCCCGGAAGAGCTCGTCGGCATCCGGCACGGCGATGTCGAGCGACGCCTCGACGAGCAGCGCCTCGACGCCCGGGAAATAGCGGTAGGCGGTGGCGCGCGAGACCATGGCTTCGTCGGCGATTTCTTCGAGACTCGGAGTCCTGCGCTGCTTCATGAGGCGCGCCGCCGCCTGCAGCAGGTCCTTGCGGGTGCGCCTGCGCTGGTTGGCGCGGCCGGCTCCATCGCCGTCCATCCGCGTCATTCCTGCGGCAATTGCCGCATGATGGCGGCGAGATCGACCCATACGTTCTCGCGGCCGATCTCGCCGGCGGCGGTGAACTCGATGACGTGAAGCAGCCGGAATTCGAGCGGCCTGCCGCGGCCCTCAAGTCCGAAAGGCCGTCCCGGCGCACGTCCCTCCCACAGCGATTCGTCGACCAGGAAGGTCTCGCCATGGAGCCGCCGCAGGCTCCGCACGCGGCTTTCGGACAGATCGGCGAACAGGCTCTCGTAGAAGGCGCGCGCCGCGGCGCGGCCATGCGACGGCCCGGCGGGCCAGCCGACGACGTCGTGCACGGCATCGGGCGCCAATGTCGCCAGCACGCCCTCCACGTCGTCGCGGGCCTCGAAGCCGAAATGCTCGTCGAGCTTACGGTCCATCTCCGCAGGGGTCAGCATCGGGGGGTCCTCGTCTTGTTCGAGAAGTTCTATAATGAGATTCATGTCTCATGTCAATATCGAAGTATCGAAAATAGATGAAGTCTCACATAGGAGGAATGACCCGCTTTGAAATGGAGGGAGAAGGGCCGTCGTCTTCGGCAGCGGCGGCGCTCAGAATTCAGGCTTGTCCTGCAGATTGGTGACGACGCGCCGGTTCTGCGATTTGCACTCGATCTCCGGGCAGTCGTCGCCGATGCGCTCGCGGCCATAGCCCTTGGCCAGCAGGCGCTCGCGCCCGATCCCCTGCATGGCGAGATAGTCGCGCACCGCTTCGGCGCGCTTCTGCGACAGCGCGCGCTGCGCCTGCGGCGAGCCCGGATCGTCGGCCGAGCCCTGCAGCTTGACTTTCCACTGCGGGTACTGGTTGAGCCATTGCGCCTGCTTGTCGAGCGTCGCGCGCGCCACCTCGTCGAGCTCCGCCGAGCTCTGCTTGAAGAAGGTGCGCCGCCCGACGCTGACCATGAAATCCTCTTCGCTGCCGGGCGTGACGTTGACGCCGCCCCCGACCGGCGCGTTGGTGACGTTGTCGGCGGCCGTCAGGCCGCTGCCGCCGTCGCCGCCCCTGTTGCTGGCGCAGCCCGCGAGCAGCACGAGGATGCCGAGCGCCGCCGCGGTCTTCCAGCCTCGCCTGCCTGTCATGGTTGTTCCCTTCATCACGCCGGCGGCTCGGTGTCGACCGGGGCGCTCTCGTCGATCACCGGGGCCCCCAGATGCTTGAGCACCAGCACGCGCGTGCCGATCGGGCAGCGCCGGTAGAGATCGATGACGTCCTCCGGGAACATGCGGATGCAGCCCGAGGAGACATCGTTGCCGATCGACCAGGGCTCGAGCGTCCCATGCAGGCGATAGCCGAGATCGGCGCCGTTGCGGAAAAGATACAAGGCGCGCGGGCCGAGCGGATTGTCGGGTCCGCCTTCCATGGATTCGGGAAGGTCGGGCTGGCGCACGCGCATCTCCGGCGGCGGCACCCAGCGCGGCCACAGCGCCTTGCGGTCGATGCGGGCGCGCCCGTACCAGCGGAAGCCGTCGCGCCCGACGCCGACGCCGTAGCGCAGGGCGGTCTGGTTCTCGAACACCACATAGAGGAAGTGGTGAGACGTATCGACCACGACGCTGCCGAGCGGCTCGACGCTCTTGTATTTCACCAGCTGCCGGCGCCATTTCGACTTGATCTTCTTCCAGTTGGTGAGCCGGAAGGTGTGGCCGTTGTCGGTTTCGGTGCCGGCGAAATAGGCCATCGCCGATTTGCTGAAGTTCCTGGTCGCGGCATGGGCCCCGGCGGCGAAGCCGGCCATGCCCGCTGCCGCGGCTCCGGACAGAAAATCCCTGCGGTTCAAAGACATCGGCTTGAGAAACCCTCGGACGCGACCCCTCTCGCGACGTGGCGGCAATTTACATGATCCGCCGGTCCAAGCCAAGCGCCCGCCTGGCCGGTTTCGACGACCGTTTTGGCGGATGCGCGGTCACGCTTCGCGAGCGCCCTCGTATCCGGCGGCCTTCGCCGCCCTGACGAGCTTGCGGTCGAAGCTCGTGAAGCCCTCGCAATGCGCCGAGCGACCGAGATGAAGCGCATCCGCGAAATCCATTCCCCTCTCGGCGAGGCCGAGGGAGGTAGCGACGGTCGTCCCGTCCTCGACCGTCACGGTGGGGAGGCCCGCGAAGGCGCGCAGCGCACGGGCGACGTCGGCCGGACGATATCCGTAGGTGCTGCGCAGCACCCACTCGGTTTCGAGGATCACCGTGACGGCGACGAAGAGCGGCTGGCCGTCGATCAGGTCGCGGGCGCGCCGGGACTGTGTCGGATGGTCGCCGGTCAGGTAGCGGACGACCAGGTTGGTATCAACCGCGAGCATGCCGACGCTTCGCCTCGGCAAGCACGCCGGCATCCATGTCCTCGAGCGTCTTCGGCTCGTCCTTCCACGGCAGCACGCCGAACACGTCTTCCGGCCGCGTCTCGGCAAAGGCGGGCTCGGGCTTCAGCAGCACGCCGTCCGGTGTGTCCTCGACCAAGAGCCGCGTTCCCGCACCCCATTCCCGCCGTCGGCGGATGGCGCTGGGCAGGATCACCTGTCCCTTGGTGGAGATGGTGGTGGTAAGCTTTTCCGCGCCGGCCATGGGCCCGAGCCCTTTTCATAAAGTAAGACGAACGTAAGATAACCACTTATGCGCAGTCTTTCAAGGAGCTGTCCGTGAGGGTCAGGTGAGGATGGCTCCGATCTCCGTCTCGACATCGAGCCTCGCGGCCGTCGCCGCGAGCATCCGGCGCAAGACGGGATGGACCGCGATCCCCTCCCGCCGCGCCATTTCCCGGGCCATGCGGCTTCTCGAGGTCATCCGCCGCAACATCGACGAGATCGAGCGCGACGTTCAGCGTGGCGAATATCGCATCGGCAAATCCTTCGACTTCCATCGCGCCATTGCCGTCGCTTCGCAGAACCCCTTCATCGTCGAGGCGCTCGTCCGGGTGCAGGACTTCATCGGCTTCAAGATCTACATGGCGCGCTCCATGAGCCTGCCCAATCCGGTCGAGCGGCTTGCGCTGGTCAATGGCGAGCACTCGGCGATCCTCTCGCATATCGAGCGGCGCGAAAGCGGCGCGGCCCGCGACCTGATGCGCAGTCACATCGAGCGGGCCCGCGATCTCTTCCTGGGCTGCCTGCCTCTCGATGGCGATGGCGGCTTTGCCGGAACGGCGGCGGAAAGTCGTCAGCCCGCCGTCACGTGACCGGCAGCGCCCGTTCATGCCGGCGCAGCACCCTCATATAATTGCCGCCCAGTATGCCGTGGACATCGGCCTGCGAATAGCCCGCTCCCAGCATGAGAAGGGCGAGCTCGCGGATCTGCTCGGGCTGCACATGCGCAGGGTAGATCGGCGCGGCGCCGTCATTGTCGGGCCACATGTCGGGATTGTCCTGCATCCATTGCCAGATGGCGTCGTAATCCTTCACATAGTCGAGCCCGATGCCGACATGCTCGGGTCCCACCAGGCCGGCGATGTAGTCGACATGCCGGAACATCGCTTCCGTGCCGGCGTCCCTGTCGCCCAGGAACTCGTTCACGCCGTTCACGCCGATGAGGCCGCCCGTCCGGGCGCAGGCGCGGATCTGGTCGTCCTTGATGTTGCGGTAATGGGGCACGAGGGCGAAGGCGTTGGAATGGGAGAAGATGAAGGGCCGGGCCGAGACCTCCATCGCCTCCATGGTGGTCCGGTAGCCGGTATGCGAGCCGTCGACGATGATCGCCGACTTGTTCAACGCTTCGATGAGCCTCACGCCGAAGCGGCTCAGGCCCGCATCGGTGCGCTCGACGCAGCCGTCGCCCACCAGGTTCTTTTGATTGTAGGCCAGCAGCACATGCCGGATGCCTAGTCCGGCGAAGAGCTCGACCAGCTCGACCGAGCTCTCGAAGGGATCGGTGCCCTGGAAATGCAATCCGACGGCGAGCCTGCCCTCGCGCTTGGCGGCGATGATCTCATCGGCCGTGGTCACGAGACGAAGCTGGTCGGGGCGCTCGGCGATATGCGCCTTCACCCGGGCGATGTGCCGGACCGTGGCGCCGAGGGAGTCTTCGCGCAGGTTCACCGTCAGGGAGACGAAATCCACGCCGGCCTTCTTGAAGCGCGGCAAGGTGATGTCCCTGTCGACCATGTGCCCGGCGTTCCAGGGCAAGGTCATGTCGCAAACGATCGGATTTCCTAGCGGGTCGCCGGTGCTCATGCGAAGCTCGTCTCGAAGAAGGGATGGTGGTTGCAGGAGGATCAGCTCTCGAGCCACACCTGCTCGGCGCAGTGACCGCCCATCTGGTCGCTGTTCGGATTGGGCCGGAACCCCCCGACTCTCGCGCCATGGGCATCGATATTGTCGGCAAAGACCGGAATGAGATAGCCGCCGGTTTCCCAGATCATCTTCTGCATGGTGCCATACATGGCCTTCCGCTCGGCCTGGTCGGCGGTCGCGCGCGCCTTGAGCAGGAGCCGGTCGAATTCGGCGTTCTTCCAGAACGTGTCGTTCCACGGCGAGTCGCTGCGATAGCCGAGCGACAGCATGAGATCGGCCGTCGGCCGCCCGCCGAACCAGCTCATGTAGAACGGCTTCTTCATCCAGATGTTTTCCCAATAGCCGTCATCCGGCTCCTTCACGACATTGACCGCGATCCCCGCCGCCTGGGCCGATTGCTGGAACAGGAGGGCCATGTCGACGGCGCCGGCAAAGGCCCCGTCGGCGGCGGAAAGGTCTATCGCGAGGTTCGAAAGCCCGGCCTTGCCCAGATAGTGCTTCGCCTTGTCGGGATCGTAGTCATGCTGCGGCAGCTTTTCGAACATCGGGTCGCTCTCGGGAATCGAATGGTCGTTGCCGATGCTGCCATAGCCCGCCAGCACCAGCTTGAGGATCGCCTGCCGGTCGATCGCATGCTTGAGGGCGAGGCGGACATTGACGTCCGAGAAGGGCGCCGCGCTGGTATTCATGACGAAGCAGTAATGGGTGCGTCCGGGCGACGAGACGACCTTGGCCGAGCCCGACGCCTGCAGCCTTTGGGCCGAGCGGGTGTCGACGCGGTTGACGATGTCGACGTCGCCGGCCTGCAGCGCATTGAGCCGCGCCGTCCAGTCGTTGATCGCGGTGACCTCGACCGCGCCGACATGGGGATAGCCGTCGCGGAAATAGGTCCTGTTGCGCTCGGCATGGGACTTGACGCCGGCATCGTAGCTTTTCATGGCGAAGGGGCCGGTGCCGATGGGCTTGCTCCAGTCCGCGAAACCGTCGGGCACGATGCCCAGATGATAGTCGGCGAGCACATAGGGAAAGCCGGCGTCGCCGCTCTTGAGCTCGATCTTGAGCGTATCGGCGCCGTCATTGGTGAGGCGCGTGACGCCGGCAAGCAGCGCCTTGGCGCCGGATTTCGAGTCCTTCGCGATATGCCGGCCGATGGAATAGATCACATCCTGGACGGCGAGCGTCTTGCCGTTGTGGAACTCGACGCTCCGGCGCAGGTCGAAGCGCCAGACGTCGAGCGCCGCATTGGCGCTCCAGCGCTCGGCGAGGCCCGGCACCAGCTGCGTCCTGTCGTCGATATCGACGAGGCAGCTGTAGGTCTGCTGGTTGAGATTGGCGCCCAGCGAATTCTGCGTCGTCGTCGGGTCCATGCTGTCGGTGGTGCTGGCCCCGCCCAGGCCGAGCCGCAGTACGCCGCCCGGCCGCGGCTCCCCGGCGAGGACGTTTCGTCCGGCGGCCATGAGGCCGGCCGCCGCGCCGGCCCCGAGAAGAGACCTGCGGCTGAGACCCGCTCCGCCTTGCTCATTCCGTTTCATCGTCAATTCCTTCCGGCAGCCGACGATGATTTCTCGGTTCGCCGCGGCCCTTTGGCAAACGAGATTAAGCATGCGAGGGTTGTGAGGATTCCTCACACCCTGCGCCGCGGCTTGCGGCTCGACCCGGGCCTGGGCGTGGCGGGCTCCGGCGGCGGGCGATGCGCCTGCGTCTCGGCGATGAGCCAGTCGATGAAGGTGCGGACCAGCGGGCTGCGCCCGATCTCGCGCCGATGGACGATGTAGAAGGCCTCGGGCGCCGCGATCTTGATGTCGATGGGCACGACGAGCCGCCCTTCGGCGAGGAGATCGACGCCGGTGAGGCTGTCGCACAGCGCGATGCCATGGCCATAGATCGCCGCGAGCGTCGCGAGATGGGCATCGGACATCACGTGCCGCGACCCGATGTTGAGCTCAGACAGGCCGGCGGCATTGAGCCAGGTGGTCCATTCGCGCCCGCCGTCGGCGTGGAGAAGCGCATGGCCGCGCAGGTCGTCGACGGTGCGGATCGGACGCGTATTGATCAAGGCCGGGCTGCAGACCGGGAAGAGCGAAGGCTCGAACCACAATCTCCAGTCCCGGTTGGGCCAGGCTTCGACGCCGTAGGTGATCCACACGTCGATATCCTGCGTCCTGACCCTCTTCCTGTCGTTGGTGGCGACGAGCTTGAGCCGCACTCCCGGATGGCGCTGCGCGAAGCGGTTCAGGCGCGGCAGGAGCCAGAAGGTCATGAGCGACGGCAGGCAGGCGATGGCGAGGTCGCCTTCGGCGGTGGGTTGGGTGAGCTCGGCGACGGCGTCGGTGATCGAGGCGAAAGCCAGCGTCACGCGCGGCAGCAGCGCCTCGCCTTGCGGCGACAGCTTGAGCGCATTGCCGTCGCGGACGAGAAGCTCGGTCTTCAAGGCTCTTTCGAGGGCGCGGACCTGGTGGCTGACGGCGCCGTGGGTGACGTTGAGCTCGGCCGCGGCGCGCGACATGGACAGGTGCCGCGCCGCCGCTTCGAAGGCGCGCAAGGGATTGAGGGGCGGCAGCCGCTTGGCCATGGCGGTCGGGCTACTTCACCGGTAGCGCATGCGAGCGCTTCACCTCGCCGAGCGCGAAGCTCGATTCGATCGAGGCGACGCCGTCGAGCCGCGTCAGCTTCTCCTTCAGGAAGCGCTCATAGGCTTCGAGGTCGCTCACCACGACGCGCATCAGATAGTCGCGCTGCCCGGTCATCAGGAAGCAGTCGACGACCTCGGGCCAGCGCGCGATCGCCTGGGCGAAGCGGTCGAGCTCCTCCTCGCGCTGGCGCTCGAGCTTGACCGACGCGAAGACGCTGATCGGCAGGCCGACCTTGGCGGGATCGATGACGGCGGCGTAGCCCTTGATGATGCCCGCCTTCTCCAGGTTGCGCACCCGGCGCGCGCAGGGGCTGGCCGAAAGGCCAACCGTCTCGGCCAGCTGCTGCACCGGCATCCGCCCGTCCATCTGCAGCGCCCGCACGATCCGCAGATCGATGTCGTCCAGTTTCATCATTGGCTGATTTTTTCGCTATCTGCGTCAGAGTTGGCGATTATCGCCAATAATGCTTGTCCAGCAAGTCGAAATTGGCAAGAACGACCCGGTCGGGTTTGTTAGCTTGCGGGTGTTTCCAGGAGCTGACCATGACCGACCCCCGCCTGCCCATCCTCGCCGATCTCGAACGCAAGGTGCTGTGGCTTGCGACCTGGATGATCCACAATGCCAACAACCTGCGCCCGAAGGGCGACGGGCTCAAGGTCGGCGGCCATCAGGCGTCCTCGGCCTCGCTCGCCACCATCATGACGGCGCTCTATTTCGCGGTGCTGAGGCCCGAGGACCGCGTGGCGGTCAAGCCGCATGCGAGCCCGGTCTTCCATGCCATCCAGTATCTCTTCGGCAACCAGGACAGGGAAAAGCTCGAAGCCTTTCGCGGCTTCGGCGGCGCCCAGTCCTATCCATCGCGCACCAAGGATGCGGACGACGTCGATTTCTCCACCGGCTCCGTCGGCCTCGGCGTGGCGCAGACCCTCTTCGCCTCGCTGGTGCAGGACTATGTGCGCGCCAGGGGCTGGGGCAAGGACCGCCCCGAGGGCCGCATGGTGGCGCTCGTCGGCGACGCCGAGATGGACGAGGGCAATATCTTCGAGGCCCTGCTGGAAGGCTGGAAGCACGGCCTGCGCAATTGCTGGTGGGTCGTCGACTACAACCGCCAGAGCCTCGATGCGGTGGTGCGCGAAGGCCTGTGGCAGCGTTTCGAGGACGTCTTCCGCAATTTCGGCTGGGACGTCGTCATCCTGAAATATGGCGCGCTGCTCGAGGCGGCCTTCGCCGAGCCCGGCGGCGAGCGCCTGCGCGCCTGGATCGACAATTGTCCGAACCAGCTCTATTCGGCCCTGACCTTCCAGGGCGGCGCCGCCTGGCGCCGGCGCATCCTCGACGATATCGGCGATCAGGGCGACGTCTCGCGGCTGATCGAGAGCCGCTCCGATGCCGAGCTCCAGAGTCTCATGACCAATCTCGGCGGGCATGACCTGCCCTCGCTGCTCGACGCCTTCGCCGCGGCCGGGCGGCATGACCGGCCGGTCTGCTTCATCGCCTACACGATCAAGGGCTTCGGCCTGCCGCTCGCCGGCCATAAGGACAATCATGCCGGGCTGATGACGGCGGCGCAGACGGAAGCTTTGCGCGAGGCGCTCGGCGTGAGGCCCGGTCACGAATGGGAGCCCTTCGAGGGCCTGGCGACGCCCGCCGCACGGCTTGCGGACTTCATCCGGGCGGCGCCCTTCAACCGGGAAGGCCGCCGCCGCTTCGCCGCGGCGCGGATCGACGTCCCGGAAGAGATCGCCGCCGCGCAGCCGGCCGTCACCTCGACGCAGACGGGCTTCGGCCTCCTGCTGAACGAGATCGCCAAGAGCGAGAGCGGGCTGGCGCGCCGCATCGTCACCGCCTCGCCCGACGTGACGGTGTCGACCAATCTCGGCGGCTGGGTCAACCGGCGCGGGCTTTTCGCGCGCACCGAGATGGCGGACACCTTCAAGAAGGAGCGCATCGCCTCGACCTTCACCTGGGAGTTCTCGCCGCAAGGCCAGCATTTCGAGCTCGGCATCGCCGAGATGAATCTCTTCATCCTGCTGTCGGGCCTCGGCCTGTCGCATTCCCTGTTCGGCGAGAGGCTGATCCCCGTCGGCACGCTCTACGATCCGTTCATCGCGCGCGGCCTCGACGCCCTGAACTATGCCTGCTACCAGGACGCCCGCTTCATCCTGGCGGCGACGCCGTCCGGCGTCACGCTGGCGCCGGAGGGCGGCGCGCACCAGTCGATCGCCACGCCGCTCATCGGCCTGGCGCAGGACGGGCTGGCGAGCTTCGAGCCGGCCTTCGTCGACGAGCTCGCCGTCATCCTGCGTTTCGCCTTTGACTACATCCAGCGCTCGGACGCGGCGAAGGTCGACGAGACGACCTGGCTGCGCGACGCGCTGGGCGGCTCGGTCTATCTCAGGCTGTCGACGCGGCCTCTCGAGCAGCCGGCGCGCGCGATGAGCCCCGGGCTCCGCGAGGCCATCGTCAATGGCGGCTACTGGATGAGGCGGCCCGGTCCCAATGCGCAGGTGGTCGTCGCCTATGCCGGCTGCGTGGCGCCGGAGGCGATCGAGGCGGTCGGCCTCATGGCCGAGGACCGGCGCGACATCGGTCTTCTCGCCGTCACCTCGGCCGACCGGCTCAATGCCGGCTGGACCGCGGCGCAGAAGGCGCGCGAGCACGGGCTCGTCCATGCCAGGAGCCATGTCGAGCGCCTGCTCGCCGATGTGCCGGCGCATTGCGCGCTGGTCACGGTGATCGACGGCCATCCGGCGACACTTGCCTGGCTCGGCGCCGTCGCCGGCCACCGCACCCGTTCCCTGGGCGTGGAGCATTTCGGCCAGACCGGCACCATCGCCGATCTCTACCGCCATTACGGCATCGACGCGAACGGCATCGTCGCGGCGGCGCAGGCGGTGTCGCCGGGCCGGCCGATCCGCCAGTTCAAGCTGATCGGGTGAGCGGCCTCACACATTGAGCCGATGCTCGAGATAGGCCTGGTGCTCGCGTGACAGGTGGCAGGCGAGCTCGACGTCGCCCGCTTTGATGGCATCGACGATCGGCTGACGGCTTTCCGCGGCCTTCATGAAGTCGATGCCGGGCTCCGACAGGGTCACGCGCGTGTGGATCCCGAGATGGAGCGAATCCCACAGCTTGAGCAGGAGCTCGTTGCCGGCGGCCGCCACGATGATGCGGTGGAACCGGACCACCCCCGGCAAGGTTCGTCCTCACCCCTGCGCGGCGGCAGCTTCCGCAAGCAGCCAGTCCCGGAATGCCTGAACATTCGGCCGCTTCGCGCGTTCCTTGCGATAGGTGATCCAGTACGCGTCTTCTGCCGTCAGCTTTATGTTGAAAAGCGGCACCAGCCTTCCGGCGGCGATCTCTCCGGCCACCAGGGCCGACCGCCCCAGCGCAACTCCGAAGCCGTTGATCGCGGCGTGGATAGCGGTGACGGACTGGTCGAAATGCAAGCCGGGCTTGACCGGCAATCCGGACTGGCCCGCCGCAGCGAACCACCTTTCCCAGCTTTCCCTGTATCCGCTCACGTGAAGCAGGGTCTGGCGCTCCAGGGACTCGATCGTGGGGATGCCACCCGGTCTCTCCAGCAGCGCTGGACTGCACACTGGAAACACCCGCTCGCGCATCAGCAGAAGGCATTCGACGTCGGGCCACATCCCCGCGCCGTTCTGAACCTGAATGTCGGCGTCCTGCTCACCGGACTTGTCCGTCCACCCCATGGCCAGCAGCCTGATGTCCACGGCGGGATGACTGACATGAAACCGCGCAAGCCGCGGGGCGAGCCATTGGACCGAGAAGGATGATGGGACCCGGCAGGTCAAGGTCCCGCCATTGTCATAGGCACGGAGACCCTCGATGCCCGACTCCAGCAGGTCGAAGGCCCTCATCAGTTTGGGCAGCCAGGCCTGGCCTGCATCGGTCAGAAACAGCTGGTTGTTCACGCGCCGGAAAAGCATGACGTTCAGCCGGTTCTCGAGCGCTTTGATCTGCTGGCTCACCGCCGCCTGGGTCACGCTCAGCTCTTCGGCCGCGCGCGTGAAACTGAGATGCCGGGCCGCGGCCTCGAAAGCCCGGATGCCGTTCATCTGAGGAAGGCGACGATTGCAGACCACGGATCTCCACTAGCTTTTCTAGGGTACTTCGACAAGAATTTATAGTTTGCGGGCGGATCGGGATATTCATAGCCTGCTGGTGCAATGCGCCGACGCCGCCGGGCAAAGTCGCGTAGAAGAGAACCGTAACAATAGTGTCACCTCGCTGAGGTAACCGTTCCGGCACGATGCGCACGGCAAGTGGGTCGCGTGGGTACCCAAGAAAAACTGTGTGGATCGCCGCAGTGCACCCGGCCCCTTTCCGGTGCCGATCCTTGAGGGTTCAACAATGAAACAGCTCTATCGCCTATTCACGGCAATTTTCATCGTCCTGCTCGGCGCGTCCGTCGACAGCGAGGCAAAATCCCTGGTGCTCTACACGGCATCCAACGAACAGCTCGAACAGATCGTGCTCGATGCCTTCAAGGCGGCACATCCCGACATCACCGTGGAAAGCATCAACATGTCCACGGGCCCGATCACCCAGCGGCTGATCGCCGAAAAGACCAATCCACAAGCCGATGTCGTCTGGATGATCAATGACATCGCCTTGAAGCGTCTGAAGAGCGAAGGCGTGCTCGAGCCTTACGAGCCGAAAGGGCTCGCCATCGCCGATGATTTCCGCGATCCCGACGGCTTCTACATGGGCCACGACGCCACCATCATGGCCATGGCCGTCAACACCAACGTGCTGAAGCAGCGCAACCTGCCCAAGCCGTCCGACTGGACCGACCTGATCAAGCCCGTCTACAAGGGCCAGGTGAGCGTGGCCTCGCCCACCAAGTCGGGCACCGGCCTCACCATCTTCACCACTTTTCTCGACATGTTCGGCTGGAACTATATCGACAATCTCCACAAGAACATATTCCAGTACGCCGATGGCGGCAGCGCGCCGGTGCGCCAGGCGGTCAGCGGCGAGATCGCCATCGCACTGAGCTATGACCAGGCCATTCTTCAGCAACTCGTCCCCGGCTCGCCGATCGAGATGGTGACCGGAAGCATCTCGCCCAACATCATCGAAGGTGCAGGCCTGATCTCCGGGGCCCGGAACGCCGGGGAAGGCAAGCTCTTCCTCGACTGGCTGCTCAGCAAGGCCGGTGGCGCCATTCTCGGGCCGCAGCTCGGCATCAGCGCCGTTCCGGGCTATGGCCAGATCGACTCCTCCTCCATCTATCTGTGGGAGATGCGCCGCCCCCTGGACACCGACGCTTTTATCCGGGAATGGTCGGCGAAGTACGAGAAATGAGCATGGTGATGCGGGCCGGCGGCGGCCGGCCCTACGCCAGGCATTTCGTCGGCCTGCCACTATGAAAGCGCTCAGCTTCAGGGGTGTGACGAAACGCTTCGGCGATACGCTCGCCGTCAACGACGTCTCGCTCGATGTGGACGCCGGCGAGTTCGTTTCCCTGCTCGGCCCGTCAGGTTGTGGCAAGACCACGCTGCTGCGCATCCTCGCCGGCTTCACCAAGGCGCATGCCGGCACAGTCAGCATCGACGGCAAGCAGATCGACCCGCTGCCGCCGAGCCGCCGCGGCCTCGGCTTCGTATTTCAATCCTACGCGCTCTTTCCCACCCAGACGGTGGCCCAGAACATCGGATTCGCCCTTTCCATCCGCCGTGATCCGCCACAGGAAATAGCCAAGCGGGTGGCCGAGCTGTGCGAGATCGTGCAGCTTACCGGCAAGCAGGACCACTATCCGCATGAGCTTTCCGGCGGCCAGCAGCAGCGTGTCGCTCTCGCCCGCGCGCTGGCGCCGAAGCCGGCGATCATGCTGATGGACGAGCCGCTTTCAGCGCTCGACGCCAAGATCCGCGCGCATCTTCGTGCCGAAATTCGCGCCATCGTCGAGCAGCTCGGCATCACCACGGTCTATGTGACGCATGACCAGGAGGAGGCCCTGACGATGTCGGATCGCATTGCCGTCATGGACGGCGGCGTGATCCGGCAGGTGGGCACTCCGATGGAAATCTATCATCGTCCTGCCGACAGCTTCGTGGCGGGCTTCATCGGTGACAGCAACATGCTGGCTGCCCGCGCTATGGGCGGCCGTGTGGTGATCGCGAGCGATGTCGAGCCGGTGGAGACTCTCGGCTCACCCCTGCCGGAATGCGACTGCGTGCTGTGCGTGCGGCCGGAGCATATCGAGCTCCATCGCCCCTCCGAGGCGAGTCGCGCGCCGATAGGCACGATCCGCAACGTCTCCTTCATGGGCCAGCTGGTACGTGCGCATATCCTGACGGCAGAAGGATCCTTGCTCGTCGCCGATGCATGGTCGGCGGAATGGGAGGCCAATCGATTCACGGTCGGCGACCGGGTCGCCTGGCGCATCAGGTCGGGCAGAGCCCTGGCCTTTCGCCGCGACAGCCATTCGGCGGGCGTGCCGTCGTGACGCGCAACCTGCCGACCTATCTGATCGGCGCCGTCGTCGGCCTGCTTCTGACGGTATTCATCGTCTATCCGCTCGGAGCGGTGCTGGTTGAAAGCCTCGTCGTCGTCCGGCCGATGACCCTTCAAGAGCTCGGCAGCCTCACCGAGGAGGCGCTCGACCACCTGCCGCAAGAGGAGCGCGAGCGGCGGCTGGCGCAATGGGTCGGTGCCGCCACGGCGACACAGAAGCTTGACGCAAGCGCCGCGGCGCTGGAGCTGATCGGGCAGCCGCCCGCATGGGATCGCGGCGACAGCTATGACAGGCAGACGGAAGCGGCCGCGCGTGCGGTCTCCGCTCTCGACGTCGCTGCCCGCGCGCGCTTCGAAGCGCAATATCCGTCGGCCCTGGTGATGCTGCACAAGCGCATTCCGCTGGCATTCTTGATCAGGGACAGCATTTCCGAGGCCAAGTTCGACGCCCTGCGCGAGGGGGCTATAAGCAGCGTGGGCCTGGCGCAATATTCCAGGATCTTCACCGAGCCGCGGCTGGCGCGCGCGGCTGAAAACAGCTTGATCCTCGCCGTCGTCACCGGCTTCCTCGCCACTGCCCTCGCGTTTCTCATTGCCTTGGGCATCAATCGCGGCGGCATCCCCCTTCCCAACATCGTGCGCTACGGCACCCTGACCCCACTGGTGTCGCCACCCGTCATCATAGCCTTCGCCACCATCCTGCTGTTCGGCCGCGAGGGGCTGATCACGCGGACCCTGCTCGATCAGCGTCTGGGCTGGATCGACGCCGACGCTACCAATCTCTACGGATGGGGCGGCGTCATCATCGCCCAGACCCTGTCCTTTCTGCCCGCCGCCTTCATCGTGCTCGACAACGTGCTGGCCAAGCAGGAAGGACGGCTCGAGGATGCGGCCGCGATACTGGGGGCGGACTCCTGGCAGACCTTCCGACGTCTGACCCTGCCCATGTCGCAGCCGGCTCTCATCAAGGCCTTTGTCGTGGTGTTCGTCATGAGCATGACAGATTTTGCCAATCCACTGACGGTCGGCCGCGGTATGCCGGTGCTGGCCGGCATCCTTTATGACGAGATGATCGGCTTCCACAACACGCGACTGTCGGCGGCGCTGGCGGTATGGCTGATCACGCCGGCAATCATCCTGTATTTGCTCATCGGCATGATCGGCCGGCGCAAGCGTTACGACAGCGGCGGCACGAATGCCGGCCGCTCGGAACTGCCGCTGCCGGCTTTCGCCCGGATCGTCCTGACGGTGACGGCCTATGCGATCCTCGCGCTGGTCGCCATCGTCTATGTGAGCGTGGTCGTAGGCTCCTTCGTCCGGATGTGGGGCGTCGATTACAGCCTCACCCTCGACTGGTACCTCCCCGCCGGCGCGGCCAGCGGCTTCGTCTCCGGCTATCGCGGCCTCGACTCGGTGTGGTTCAGCTTCAAGGTCGCCGCGCTGGCGGCGCCCCTGGGCGGATTGCTGGCGGCGATCATCGCATATCTGGCAGAACGGACATGGATGCCCGGCCGCAACGCCATCGGCCTGATGACGCTGCTGCCGGCCGCCATACCCGGCGTCATCTTCGGCGTCGGTTATATCGTCGCCTTCAATCTGCCTTTCGGCATGCAGGAGCTGTCGTTCACCGGGACGACGACGATCCTGGTCGTCAACATCCTGTTCGCCAATCTGTTCGTCGGCGTGCTGGCCGGCAGAGCGACGCTGCAGCGGCTCGACGCGTCGATCGACGAGGCGGCCGAGATCCTCGGAGCCTCGATCGCGCAGCGCTTCGCCAAGGTTGTGCTGCCGATGATGTGGCACTCGGCGCTGCTCGGTGCCCTCTATATCTTCGTTCATGGCATGACGACGCTGTCAGCCGTGATTTTCCTCATCAGCCCCCATAGCCGGCTGGCCTCCTACGCCATCTTCGACAGCGTGCTGAACGCTTACTACGGCGTAGCCTGTGCCATGAGCGCGGCGATCCTGGCCATCGTTTTTGCGACCATGGCCGCCATGCGCCTGTTCGAGCGGCATGGTCCGGCGTGGGTCCGGCTGGGCGCTGAGGCATCCGGCCGCGGCTGAAACCCACCGGCACACAACACACGGGAAAAGCCATCCATGCCGAAAAACTGGGACGAACAACGCATCGCCGAGGCGAACCGCGACCTCCTGCGGCGCGACGAAAGCGCCTTCCTGCGCCAGGCCGGCTCGACGCCGTGCCAAGCCGTCATCGAGCGGGCCGAAGGCATATGGCTGCATGATGTTTCCGGACACCGCTTCATCGACATGCATGGCAACAACGTCCATCACATCGGCTATGGCCATCCGCGACTGATCGAGGCGGTGATGCGCCAGATGCGCTCGCTTCCCTTCACGCCACGACGTTTCACCGATGCGCCGGCGGTGGAGCTGGCGGAAAGACTGCGCGCACTATGGCCGGGAGGGCAAGGTAAGGTCCTGTTCGCCACCGGCGGATCCGACGCGATGGAGATCGCCATGAAGCTCGCCAGGATTGCCACGGGCCGCTACAAGACGGTGTCCTTCTACGGTTCCTATCATGGCAGCGGCTTCGGCGCTCTCAGCATCGGCGGACGCCGCCTGGATCGTCCCTCGCGCCTGGGGCCGCTGCTGCCGGGCGCCCTGCATGTGCCGCCATTCTACCGCTCGCCCGCCGAGGCGGGCGGTGCCGCCTGCGATGCCGAGCACTGGGCCGTGCACTGCCTCGACTGCATCCGGCTCACCTTCGAGCATGACAGCGACATCGCCGCGGTCATCGCCGAACCTATACGCTCCACACCATATGTCCCGCCGTCATGGTTCTGGCCGGAGGTCCGCGCGCTTTGCGACAGGCATGGGAGCCTGCTCATCTTCGATGAGATCCCCACGGGCCTCGGCAAGACCGGACGCATGTTCGCCAGCGAGCATTTCGGCGTCAGGCCCGATATCACCGTCCTCGGCAAGGCATTGGGCGGGGGCATGCTGCCAATTGCCGCCGTCATCGCCGCCGAGGCGCTCGACTGCGCCGAGGACCTGACGCTCGGCCACTACACGCACGAGAAGAACCCCGTGACGGCCAGCGCGGCTTTGGCCACATTGGACATCATCGAGGACGAGGACCTTGTCGAGAATGCGAAACGCGTGGGCGAGCGGGCTCTCGACCGCCTGCGCCGGATGGCCGAGCGCTCGCCCATGGTGTCGGGCGCGCGCGGCAAGGGGCTCCTTCTCGCCTTCGACGTGCGGGGCTGTCCCTCATCCGGACGGCAGCCAGGAGCGGTGGCGGCAAGCCTGGCGCGCCGGCTGTTCAAAGGCGGCGTCAGCCTCTCTCCCTCTTCGGAGGGTGTGCTGAGCATCTCGGCGCCGCTGGTGATTGACATGGCGCAGATGGATGGCGCGCTCGATCTCATCGAGGAAGCTCTGTCCGAAGAGCATGAGGCCCCCATTCTGCAACACCCCGAGGCTCGACCTTCTCCTAATCTTCAGCGGTGATCGCTTTTTGCAGGATGTCCAGCGCGCGGTCGAGCTCGGCCTTCGATATCACCAGCGGCGGCGAAAGCGTCAGCACGCTGCCGGCGCTGACCTTGAAGGAGAGTCCGTCCTCCAGGCAGCGGTAGAAGACGCGCTCGGCACGCTCGATCGCGGGCGTGCGCGTGTCGCGATTCTCGACCAGCTCGACACCGAGCAGAAGCCCGCGCCCGCGCACGTCGCCGACCCGGGCCGAGCACGCCATCAGCTCGCGCATCCTGTCCATGGCGTGCGCCCCCAGTTCGGCGGCGCGCTCGGCAAGGCCCTCCTCGCGGATGATGGCGATGGTGGTGAGCGCGGCGCGCGCGCTCACAGGGTTCTTTTCGTGCGTGTAATGGCCGATGGCGAAGTCGCCGGCCACGTCGAGGCCGCGCCGGGCCACCACCGCGGCAATCGGCAACATGGCACCGCCGAGCGCTTTCCCGAGGACCAGGATATCGGGCGTGACGCGGTCATGCTCATGGGCGAAGAACTTTCCCGTCTTGCCGAGAGCGGTCGGGATCTCGTCGAAGACGAGCAGCGTGCCATGCCGGTCGCAGGCTTCGCGCACACGCCTCCAGAAGCCCGGCGGCGGTGGGGAAGGGGTGGCGCGCATCGGCTCGGCCACCACCGCGGCGATGTCGCCCTCGCGCGCCAGCACGTAGGAGATCATGTCGGCGCAGGCCTTGCCTGATTGTTCCAGAGTCCGATGGCCGTAAGGGCAGCGATAGCCGTCCCACGGCGCGACATGCTCGGCGCCGGCCAGCAGCGGGCCGGCAATGTGCGAGCGGAAGGTGGCCTCGCCGCCGACGCTCGATGCGCCGAAGCCCGCACCGTGGAAGGCGTTCCAGAAGGACACGGTCTTGAAACGGCCGGTGGCCGCGCGCGCGATCCTGAGCGCCACCTCTATGGCATCCGAGCCTCCGGTGGTGAACAGGACTTTCCCAAGGTCGCCCGGCGCGAGCGCCGCCAGCGTCTCCGCCAGCTCCACGGCCGGCTCGCAGGTGAAGCGTCGGGGCGCGAAAGTGAGCCCGTCGAGCTGCGCCTTGAGCGCCGCGACCAGCTTCGGATGGGCGTAGCCGATGTGATGGACGCTGTTGCCGTGAAAATCCATATAGCGCCGCCCGGCGACGTCTTCGATCCAGATGCCCTCGGCTTTCGCTATTGTCGAAAGACAGGGAGAGGAAAGGCTCTGATGCATGAAGGCCGCGGCGTCTCGCTCTATGAGGCCGCGGCTGGCCGCATCCTGCTGTCCGGCGCGCCAGCGCGTCCGCGCATCGGACCGATTGGACTCGCCTTCGGTATGAACGATCTCTTTTTCCGGCGCGCGCAAAGGCCACTTCCCCTACGGATGAAGCGACGGCATCCTCGCAGCGCTTCTCCTCGGACAAGGCTTATCTCAGGCACAGTGCGCAGACAATTGAGAGTTTCTTCACGGGCCGGCCCAGAAAGTCTAATGGAAAGCCCTTGTCTTCATGCCCCATTCCTACGGGACACTGCCTCTTCGGCTCGAATTTCCCGGTCGAGAAGCTGTGGACGACCTCTGGTGAGTTCATCGATGCCTATCGTGGGGTACTCGCCGTCTATCCTGCCGATGCGCAGGAGAAGATATTCGCCGGGACCGCCAGGCGTGTCTATCGCCTGTGAGGCGGCCCCGCCTCGTCATGGCCGTCCTCAGAGGCGGCCAACCAGACTCTCCATGCAACGGCTGAGCAACGTCGAGGCTGGATGGCCGGGTCGAAGCCCGGCCATGACGAGCGGGGAGAGTGGCGGCTGTCCGCCGTCGAGCGCGGGAGGGGCTTCTAGCCGATGTAGCTCTTCAGGATGGAGGCGCCGAGGGTGTATTTGGGATCGACCATGTTGCCGAGGCGGACCCGGCCCGCCTGGGTGAGGAGGAAATAGGCCTCGTACTGGTCGAAGCCGTAGTCGCTCACCATCCAGTGGATGAGCTCGCGATAGGCGATGCGCGCCGCGTCCTCCATCGGCCGCGTGCTGCCGATCGCCATGATGAACCTCTCGTTCTCGAGGCGCGGCCAGGCGATCTGCCATTTCTTGATGAGGTCGACCTGGACCGTGGTGGTGGAGGCGATCTCGACCGCGACGCCGCACAACTCGCCGTCGCCCTGCGTGCCGTGGCAGTCGCCGAGATAGAGATAGGCGTCCTTGTGATGCACCGGGAAATAGACGACCGCCGCCGGGCAGACGTCGGGCAGGTCCATGTTGCCGCCCCAGTAGTCGGGCTGGAGCGACGTCACCGCCTCGATCTCGGGGCTGACGCCGAGCGTGCCGATGAACGGCTCATAGGGCAGGGTGATCTTCGAATTGAACTTGATGCCCTGCTCGGTCACTTCCATCTTCTTGACCTTCTCGGGCAGAGGCGGATTGAGCAGCGCCGTGTTGTTGGTGGCGACCAGGCCGCCGAATTCCGGGATCAGCACCGTCGTGCCGACGGGCTGCGGTCCCCTGGGCTTGATCGAGTGGATATGGACGCAGAGCACGTCGCCCTTCTCCGCCCCCTTGACGGCGATCGGGCCGCATTGCGGGTTGAGGAAGGGCATGTGCAGGAGCTCCGTCGGCTTGTCGCTTTCCTTCCTGATCGCGCCCTCGAAGGCGTCCTGGGTCTCGGCGACGACGACGTCGCCCGGCTCGATCGTCAGCACCGGCTCGGCATAGGGGCCGTAGACATAGTGATACTTGCCCTGCCTGGCGACGGTGAGCTCATGCGTCCTGCCGGCCTTGCCGCGGGCGACGCCCTTGCGCGCCATGTAGGTCTGTTGCAGCCAATTACCCATCTTCGCCTCCTGATCGAACGTCTCAAATTGAAAGGTGGTGGGACAGCGTCTCGGTGTCCGCGATCTGCGCCTTGTCCAGCTCCGCCACGAAGCGGCCCTTGTCCATCACGAAGGCGCGGCCCGCGGCGCCCTGGATGAGGTCGATATTCTGCTCGACGATGAGCACCGCGATGGCGCGCTCGGCGACGAGCCTGACCAGGAAGTCGCCGATCTCCTGGACGATCGAGGGCTGCACGCCGTCGCTCGGCTCGTCGAGCAGCAGGAGGGCGGGATCGCCGTTCAGCGCCCGGGCGATGGCGAGCATCTCCTGCTGGCCGCCCGACAGCGTGCCGGCCCGCTGGCGGGCGCGCTCCTTGAGGAAGGGGAAGTAGCCGTGGACGTCGGCCAGCACCGCTTGCGCCCCGCGGTCGCGGCGGATCAGCCGCCCCATGCGCAGGTTCTCCTCGACCGTCATATGCGGGAAGATCTCGCGTCCCTGCGGCACATAGCCGATGCCGCGCCGGGCCCGCCGGTCGGCCGGCTCCTTCGCAAGATCGCGGCCGTCATAGCGGATCTCGCCGCTGCGCAGGGGCAGGATGCCGATGAGCGATTTCATGAGCGTGCTCTTGCCCACGCCGTTGCGGCCGAGCACCGCCACGATCTCGCCGGTCGCGATCGCGATGTCGATGCCCTGCAGCACGTCGCCGGCGCCGTAGCCGGCGCGCAGGGCCTTGGCTGTCAGCAGCGCGGTCACGTCATTTCCTTCCAAGATAGATGTCGCGCACGTCCTGCCGGCCGGTCACCTCGTCGAGCGCGCCGTCGGCGAAGATGCGGCCCTGGTGCAGCACGGTGACGCGCTGGGCGATGTCGCGCACGAAGGCCATGTCGTGCTCGACCACGATCAGCGTGAGGCCGGTCCGGTTGAGCTCGCGCAGGACCTGCGCGGTATTGCTGGTCTCCTGCGGCGACATGCCGGCGGTCGGCTCGTCGAGCAGCAGGAGGTCGGGCCCCGAGGCGAGGACCATGACGATCTCGAGCCACTGCCGCTGGTGATGCGGGATGTTGCGCGCCTTGGCGGGATCGTCCGCGGCGAGGCCGAAGCGCCCGAGCGCCAGCCGGTAGCGCTTGTCCTTCACCTCGTTGCCGCTCTCGGCGGCCGCCGCCTTGGCGATCTGCAGGTTCTGCCGCACGCTCAGGTCGTGGAACACCCGGTTGGTCTGGAAGGTGAGGCCCAGGCCCTGCCTGACCCGCGCCGCGGGCAGCATGCGGGTGATGTCGACGTCCTTGAAGACGATGCGGCCCTTGTCCGGCTTCTGGATGCCGGCGAGGAGCGAGAAGAAGGTGGACTTGCCGGCGCCATTGGGGCCGATGATGCACTGGATGCTGCCGGGATCGAGAGCGAAGGAGACGTTGTCCGTCGCCACCACGCCGCCGAAGCGCTTGCTGAGGCCCTCCACGAGAAGGGATGCGCTATTCGCCATGGGCCGCTCGCTTCCAGGGCTTGCGGGCCAGGAGGTCGAGAAGCGACACCACGAGGCCCTGCGGGAAGAACATCATCACCGCGACGAGCAGCGTGCCGGTGATGACCAGCGCATATTGGTTGCCGGAGGAGGACAGCTGGTAGTTGACCCAGTTGAGCGCATAGGTTCCGATGGCGGCGGCGAGGAGCTTCTCGCGGCCGCCGACCGCGACCCAGATGACCGGCAGCGCCGCGGCGAGGAGACCGACCTGGCTCGGCGTGATGTAGTTGCCCCATTGCACATAGAGAAGCCCGGAGACGCCGGAAAGGGCCGCCGCCGCCACGAAGACGATCCACTGCCGCACCCGGATGTCGTAGCCCAGGGTCTCGGTCCTGAGCGCGTCCTCCCTGATCGCCAGCAGCACCTTGCCGAAGGACGAATTGACCAGCGCGCGGCACAGGAGATAGCTCACGACCACGACGGCGAGCGCGAAATAGAAGAAGGCGTAGCCCGAGAAGACGTAGGTGCCGAAGCCGAAGCTCGGGATGCCGGTCATGCCGTTGTAGCCGCCGAGCTGCACCGTGCCGACGCGCCACTGGTAGCCCGCGGTCTGGCCGAGGAAGGTTTCGAGCAGGAGGGTGAGGACGAGGGTGAGGATCGGCACGATCCAGGTCTGCACCCGCGCGAAGAAGACGAAATAGCCGAAGATGCCGGCGAGGACCATGGCGGCGGCGATGCCGCCGAGACTGCCGATGAGCGGGCCCAGCGGATGGCTGACGAGGTTGCCGGCGATGATCCCGTAGGCGTAGCCGGCGACGCCGAAATAGGCGACCTGGCCGAAGCTCAAGGTTCCGCAATAGCCCCAGAGAAGGGCGAGGCCCAGCGCCATCGGGATGTTGAGCAGGTAGAAGGAGACGTTGTAGGCGGCGAATTCCGACAGATAGAGCGGCACCGCGAGGAACAGCGCCAGCACCGCGGCGGAGAGCGCCCAGAAAAGCGGGCCGCGCCCGATGTCTTCCGGGCCGTCGAGGAGGCGGAGCAGTCTCGTCATGCTCAGCGCATCCTGTGCCGGAGGTCGAGCCGGCGCTGGATCGCCGCCGATATGCCGTCGGGCAGCAGCCGGATGAAGATGAGCGCCGCCAGCAGCAGGGCGACGGTGCCGAGGAACGAGCCGAGATAGAAGCCGACCGGCGTCTTCACCAGCGACAGCAGCATGGTGCTGCCGAGCGCCCCGGCGATGACGTTGGTGGCGCCGCCGACCACCACGGTGATGAAGGCGGGGGCGACGAACTGCTGGCCCATGAAGGGCATGATCGAGGTGGTGGGCGCGAGCAGCGCGCCCGACAGGCCGGCGAGAGCGGCGCCCAGGCTGAAGGTCAGCATGTAGATGCGGCCGGTGTCGACGCCGAGCGCCCGCGCCATGGTGGCGTTCTGCATGGTGGCGCGGGCCTGAAGGCCGATCTCCGTGCGGTTGTAGAGCCACCACAGGGCGGCGATCAGCAGCATGGCGACGGCGAACATGGCGATCCAGTAGAGCGAGAAGGAATATTGGCCGAGGGCGAAATTGCCGCCGGGGATCTGGATCGGCGGCATGAACGGCCCGAACAGCAGGAGGAAGCCCTGCGACAGGATGAGGCTGATGCCCCAGGTGACGACCAGCGCGCCGAGCTCGCGGCCGTAGAAGCGCCTGATGATGCCGAGCTCGAGCGCGGCGCCGAAGACGCCGACCGCGAAGAAGCTGATGATCGCGGCGAGCCAGAACGGTGCCCCGTGCTGATAGGCGAAGGAGGCGATATAGGCGCCCATCATCATGAGCTCGCCATGGGCGAGGTTGATGATGTTCATCATGCCGAGGATCACGATGAGGCCGAGCGCGCAGAGCAGGAGAAACGCCGCATTGGTGCCGAGCTGGTAGAAGATGCTGGCGATCAGACCGACGAGATCCATGGGGCGGAGACAGGCCTTTCAGGACGGAAGACAGGATTCCAGCTCGTCATGGCCGCCCTTGCGGCGGCCACGACGAATGGAGGGAACGGAGCTTACGCTTTTCCGAACATCTTGAAATAGGGATCTTCGTCCGGCGTGTACTGCTTGAATTCCGGCGTGCGGATCAGGTTGACGCCGAGCCGCTGCAGCCACCAGGCCTGGATCATCGGCCAGTCGCGCACGAAGCTCACATTGTGGTTCTCGTCGCAATAGGCGAGGCGGATCGGATGGGCGCAGTGATGCGTGCCGGGCTCGAGGAACACGCTGCCTTCCGGCGCCTCGATGTTCCAGCCGAGCTCGAGCGCGCGCTTGACCTTCTCCTGGTCGGTCGTGCCGGCGAGGCGCGCCGCCTTGGCGTAGAGATGGATGGTGAAATAGGTGTTCTGCGCCATCTCCCCGATATACTGGTCGTCCGGGAACATCTCCATCCAGCGCTTGACGAAGGCGCGGTTGCGCGCCGTCGGCACTTCCATCTGGTACTGGATGGCGTTGTGCATCTGGGCCAGCGACGGCGGCGCGAAGCGCTTGTGCTCATAGCCCTGCGCCATGTTGACGGTCGAGGCCATCGGCAGCTTGAGGCCGGCGGCCGCCTGCTGCGGATAGTAGTTGTGGTGGTTCTGGCCGACCAGCAGCGTCATCACCCAGTCGGGCTTCGCCTGCTGGATGCGGGCGATCACCTGGCTGAATTCCGACACCGACAGCGGGATGAACTCCTCGCCGATGATCTCGCCGCCGACCAGCGGGATGAAGGCCTTGGTCCAGGCCGCGGTCAGCTGGCCGAAATTGTAGTCGGCCGCGATGGTGTAGCATTTCGGTCCGAACTTCTCGACCATGTACTGCACCGTCGGGATGACCTGCTGCTCGCACACCGGCCCGGTGCAGAAGGTGTTGGCGTCGGCGACGCCGCCTTCATACTGGTTGGTGTAGAAATAGAGCTGCTTGGCCTGGTCGACGACCGGGCGAATCGCCTCGCGCTCGGCGCTGGCGAAGCCCGCGACCAGCACGTCGACCTTGTCTTCCTGGATGAGCTTGCGGGCGAGCTGCTGCCACACCGCGTTGTTGCTCTGCCCGTCGGACTTGAGAAGCTGCAACTCGCGCCCCAATATGCCCTTCTCGCCCGAATCGATCAGGATGTTGTCGTCCTCGTCATAGACGAGGTCGGTCACCGATTTCTCGCCGCCGTCGTCGACTACGTCGAGTGCGGTGCCTTCCTTGCTGATGATCGGCGGCTTCTTGGCCACCTGCCCCTCGGCGCCCAGGAAGCCGGCGCCGATATTGGGCGCGCCCTTGAGGGTCTTGCCCTCGTTGATCTCCTTGACCGCGAGCTGTGCCGCATGGACCTTCTGCAGGCCGTAGACGGCGAGATTGCCCGATTCGTCCTCGATGAAGCCGAGCTTCACCGGGTCGCTCGACTGCGCGAGCGCGCTGGCCGGTCCGCCGAAGTCCCTGAGATAGGTCGGCAGCGCCACCGCGGCACTCACGCCCGCCGCGACCATGCCTTTGACCACCGTGCGCCGGTCGGCGAGCATTTCGCCGCCTTCGCCGTCCTGCCGCTCGATAGTGGTGTCGTCCATTTTCTTGTCGGCCATGTCTGTCCCTTTCCTGTTTCGCTTCATGCTCTGGTCTTCTTGTCCGCCGGCCCGGTCGCGCCCGTCAGGATCTGTGCGGCGAGCTCTTCGACCGGCATGCGCTTGCTCATGCTTTCCTTGCGCAGGTGGCGATAGGCCTCCTCGTCGTTGAAGCCGAAGCTCTGCATGAGATGGAGAATGGCCTTGACCACGATGCGCCGGGCCCCCTGGCGCTCCTGGATCGTCGACAGCTTGCTCTGGAGCTGCTGGCGCCGCTGGCGCTCGTTGAAGGCGAAATAGAGCGCCGTATAGACGCCGTTCGAGCGCACCGGCTTCATCAGCACGGCCGACGGCTCGATATCGAAGGCGCGCTGCAGGCGGCTCGGCGATTCGATGCCGATGACGGCGACGACCGGCAAGGCGAGCCCGGCGATGACCGGGGCGAACTGCGCGTCGAGCGTGTCGGTGTCGATGAAGGCGACGTCGGCCGCCGCCATGCCCGATCTGAGATCGACGGCGGCTCCTTGCGGATCGAAATGATGCGGCGAGATGCCGAGCCTGCCGAGCGTGACCTTGAGCGCCTGCGCGTTGCGGTCCTCCGCCATTATCAGAAGGGCGGTGCAGCCGCGGAAGTTCTGGATCGGCCGGGTCATTTGACGACCCTGAGATGGCTCGGGCGCGCCGGGCGCTCATGGTGCACGTCGTCCCAGATCAGATAGGGATCGGGCTTGATCGGCTGGCTGGCGGCGAAGATGATGTCGAAGCCGCCCCCGCCGTTGGAGACGCCGATGCGCGGGGTGAGATGGCTGTGGCGGTTGTCGCTGTCGATGCGCACCGGGCCCTGCGGCGCGTCGAATTCGACCTGGGAGAGGACCGAACGGACGGCCGGCATGTCGTCGCTGCCCGCCGCCGCCAGCGCCCGGGCGAGGAGATGCACCGCGTTGTAGGAGGACTCAGCATCGGCCGAGGTGGCGCGCTGGCCGGGGAAGCGGCGGCGATAGGCGCGCGCGAAGGAGGCGTTGGCCTCGGTGGCGATGCTTTCGAAATAGACCGACGAGCTGATATGGCCGTCGCAGGCCTCCGGGCCGATCTCAGCGAGCTCGGGCTCCGACAGGCTGCAGCTCGCGACCGGCATGTCGCGCGGCTGGTCGATGCCGGCGCGCTTCGCGGCGCGCCGCAGGGCGCGGAAGAAGGCATAGGCCGAGTCGCCGATCAGGGTGTTGAAGATGAAGTCCGGGCGATGGTCGAGGATCTGCCGGACGATGGCGTCATGGTCGGTGTCGCCCACCGGCACATAGCGTTCGGCCAGAACGCTGCCGCCCGCCGCCAGCACCGCCTCGCGCATGATCTTGTTGTTCTCCCACGCCCATATGTAGTTCGAGCCGACGAAATAGGCCTGGTTGCCATGGCGCTTGAGCAGGAAATCGGCGAGCGGCACGATATGCTGGTTGGGCGAGGCGCCGGTATAGACGACGTTCTCGCTGCTCTCGAAGCCTTCGTAATGCGAGGGATACCACAGCAGCCCGTCATATTTCTCGAAATAGGGCAGAACCTCCTTGCGGCTCGACGAGGTGTAGCAGCCGATGACGTGGACGAGCCTCTCGTCGATGAGCATGGACTTGGCGAGCCTGGCATAGGCGCTCAGGGCGCCGCCCGGATCGGCGATGCTGGGCTTGAGAGCGAAGGGGAAGCCGCCGCCATTGACTTCATCGACGGCGAGAAGCGCGCCATTCAGCATGGCCTGGCCGATCGTGGCATAGGGCCCGGTAATCGAGAACAGAAGGCCGAGTCTGTGCCTGCCTTTCATGCGCATCCCTTCCGGTCGGCCTAAAAAACAAAAAGCCCTCGGGCTTCGACTCCCGGGGCTTCATCGCCGCACTATCTGTCTGGACTACTCGATCACCACATGTCTGTGGCGTGAACCGCAGACGGAGCATCCTTGCTCGCGGGAAAGTATTGCATCGCGGGTATTATGCGTCAAGAGCGTGCCGCGAGCGGGCGCGCTCTACCGGATCGCATAGCCGCCGTCGATGGCGATCGCCTGGCCGGTCATGAAGGCGGATGGATCGGAGGCCAGATAGACGGCGAGCTCGCCGACCTCCTCGAGCCGGCCGGCGCGCGGTATCGGATGCATCAGGCGCTTGGCGTCGAGCGCTGCTTGCGGGTCGGGCTCGGCCTGCGCGACCTCGATCGAGAGCGGCGTCTCGATATAGCCGGGACAGATCGCGTTGACCCGCACCCCGCGGCCCGCGAAATCCAGCGCCATGGCCCTGACCATGCCGATGACGCCGGCCTTGGCGCCGCAATAGGCCACTCTTTCGGCATGGCCCACCAGTCCGTATGTCGACGAGACGACGATGACCGATGCCGCCCTGGCGGCGAGGAGCTGCTCTGCGGCGAAGCGCACGGCGAGGAACGCCGGCAGGAGCGTGTTGTCCATGATGCGGCGGAATTCCTGCGGGTTGGTGTCGAAGATCGGGGTGCGGCCGCCGGCCCCGGCGCTGATCACCAGCGTGTCGATGCCGCCCATGATCTCCCGCGCGCGGGCCGTCACGCGCTTCACGTCCTCGGCCGACGTCGCATCGCCGGCTTCGCATTCGCAAGCCGCCGGACCGGACGCGGCGAGGCCCGCGACCGCTTCCTCGAGCACGTGCCGGCGGCGACCGGACAGGACGATGGCCGCACCTTCCCGGACCATGGCCCCGGCGATCGCGAGGCCGATGCCGGTGCCCCCGCCATAGACGAGGGCGCGCTTGCCGGTGAGACGCTTCGCCATGCCCGTCTCCCTAGCGGACTTCGAATTTGAGGATGGCGGCGGCCTCGACCGCCTTCCAGTCGATGCCGATGCCGAGGCCGTCGCCGGGCGGCGCATGCACATAGCCCTCTGCGTCGGTGCGGATGACGCCGTGCGAGCCGTATTCGAAGGACGGATAGGGAACCGGCTGCTCGAAATATGTGCAGTTCGGATAGGCCAGCATGACGTGCAGGTTGGCGGCCTGGGTCAGCGTGTAGCCCCAGCACTGGATCTCGACGTCCATGCCGAGCGCCTGGGCGAGGCCCATCACCTTGGCGAGCGGGGTGATGCCGCCGCAGATCGTCGCATCGACCCTGAGCGCGCTCCACGCGCCGGCCTTGGCGCCCTGCAGCAGCATCTGCAGGTCGGTCCAGGTGTTGCCGGCGGCGATGACCGGCACCGTGCTCTGCCGCCTGATCTCGCGATAGCCTTCGATGTCGGTATCGACCAGCGGCGCCTCGAACCAGCGGAAGCCGATCTCGCCGAGACGGCGTGCCACGCGGATGGCGCCCTGGAGGTCGTAGCGCTGCTCGACGTCGAGCATGAGGGCGAGATCCTTGCCCGCGAAATGCTTCGCCACGGCCTCGCACATCGCCACGTCGTGCTCCGGCACGCACCAGCAGTGGAACTTGACCGCCTTGAAGCCCTCGCGATGGCGTTCGCCGACATAGTCGATATAGGCTTGCGTGTCGGCGAGGAGCGGCGTCGAGGCATAGGACAGGATCTTGTCGCGCGCCCCGCCGAGGAGCTGGTAGAGCGGCAGCCGCGCATGCCGGGCCGTCATGTCCCACAGCGCGATGTCGATGAGGGAATGCGCCTGCGGCACCATCGGCGTGCCGAGATTGCGCAAGGCTCGCCACAGGATCTCGCGCTCGCCCGGATGGCGGCCGATGACGTCGGGCAGCACGTGGCGCAGCGTCTCGCCGGCGGAGAGATCGAAGCCGTGCGGCGTGATCATGGCGGCGCCGGCCACGCCCGCAAGGCCGCTCCTGCCGGTGAGCCGCAGGATGATGTTGGCCATGTACTGCCCGCTCATGCCTTCCGCCCAGGTGTAGCGCTCGACCTCCGGGCCGACGACGAAGACTTCCGCTCTTTCGATGGCGTGCTCTTTCATGGTTCCTCTTTCTTGGACGGGCCGGCCCCGGCGCTGCTTTCGCCATGCCAGCCGAGATGGCTCAGGAAGTCGCGGGTCCGGGCGACCCGGGCGGCGGTGAAGATCTCCTTCGGCGTGCCTTCCTCGATGACCCGGCCCTTGTCGAAGACGGCGACGCGGTCGGCGACGCGGCGGGCGAAATCCATCTCGTGCGTCACCACCAGCATGGTCATGCCTTCGTCGGCGAGGGTCTTCATCACGCTCAGGACCTCGCCGATGGTTTCGGGGTCGAGCGCCGATGTCGGCTCGTCGAAGAGCATGAGCACGGGCTCCATGGCGAGCGCCCGGGCGATCGCCACGCGCTGCTGCTGGCCGCCGGAGAGCGCCGAAGGATAGGCGGGCGCCTTGTCGGACAGGCCGACCTTGGCCAGGAGCCGGCGCGCGCGCTCCTCGGCGGCGTCGGCGGCGAGGCCGAGCACGGTTCTCGGTCCGATGGTGATGTTGCCGAGGACGCTGAGATGCGGGAACAGCTCGAAATTCTGGAACACCATGCCCATGCGCCGGCGCACCATCCGCACCGAGGCGTCGCGGGCGTTCACTTCGTTTCCGTCGAAGACGATGCGGCCCTCGTCATGCGGATCGAGCCCGTTGGCGGCGCGCAGGAGGGTGGACTTGCCCGAGCCCGACGGGCCGATCAGGCACACCACCTCGCCACGCCCGAGTGTCAGGCTGGCGCCGGCCAGCGCCGTCAGGCTGCCATAGCGCTTTACGACATTGTCGAAGCTGAGGATCGCGTCGGCGCTCATTCGGCGACCTTGAAGCGATGGTGGATCCAGTCGACGAGCTTGGCCTGCGGATAGCCCATGAGCCAGTAGAGGGCGGCCATGGCGGTCAGCACCTCCAATATGCGGTAGGTCTCGGCGCGGATCTGCAAGGCGACATAGGAGAGCTCGGCCACGGCGATGATCGAGACGAGGGACGTGTCCTTGAACAGCGAGACCCAGGTCGAGGCGAGCGCCGGCAGCACGCGCATCAGGGCCTGCGGCGCGACGATGCGGAAGAAGACGTGGAGGGGCGACATGCCGAGCGCATAGGCGGCGTTCCACTGTCCCCGCCGGATCGAAACGATGCCCGAGCGGAAGGTCTCGGAATTGAAGGCCGAGATGTTGCAGACGAGCCCGGCGACCGCGGTCGCGGTCTGCGACAGCTGCAGGTCGAAATAGGCCGGCATCACGTAATAGACCCAGTAGATCTGCAGGATGAGCGGCGTCGCCCGGAAGAATTCGACGAAGGCGGTCGCGGCCATGGCGAGCGGCCTGACGCCGGACAGCCTGAGCAGCGCCAGCGCCAGGCCGCCCGGTATGGCGAGCAGCATGGTCACGCAGGCGAGCCAGACCGTCATCCAGGCGCCCTCGACGAGCCGCGGCAGGCTGGCCCAGACGATCGACCAGTCGAAGGTCATGACGAGCCCAGATGCGCAAGGCGCCGGTAGATCCGGTCGACGCCGCGCGCCACCGGATAGCACAGGACGAAATAGGCGAGCATCGCCGCGCTGTAGAGCTCGAAGGGCCGGAAGGTCTTGCCGGCGACGATCTGCGTCTGGCGCAGGAGCTCCGGCACGGCGATCACCGAGGCGATGGCGCTGTCCTTGATGGCGATGACGAACAGCGAGCCGAAGGCCGGCAGCATGCGCACCACCGCCTGCGGCAGGATGATGGTCCTGACCGCGTCGAACCGGCTCATGCCGAGGGCGAGCGCCGCCTGCATCTGGTTGCGGCGCACCGAGGTGAGCCCGGCGCGCACCGTTTCCGAGACATAGGCGCCGAGATGCAGGCCGAGCCCGGCGATGCCGGCGGTGACCGCGTTGATCGAATGGCCGATGACCAGCGGGAAGGCGAAGAACGTCCACACCAGGATGACGAGCAGCGGAATGGCGCGCATGCTGTCGACATAGAAGCCGAGCGCGATGTCAGCCCAGCGCCCGCCATAGGTCCTGAGGGCCCCGACGACCGTTCCGATGGCGAAGCCCAGCGCCGTCGAGGCGATGCTGACGAAGATCGTCATCATGAGTGCCTTGGCGAGGAACGGCCAGCTTTCGATGATGGGCTGCAGCGTGATGTTCATGATGTCGTGTTGTTCAGGTCATCATGATGATGGTTTTCCCCTTCTCCCGCCTGCGGGAGAAGGTGCCCGACAGGGCGGATGAGGGTGTTGGTTCGGCCGGCACCGGTCGTGCATTTCAACTACTTTCGAGGTCGGAGCCACACCCTCACCCGGCCTTCGGCCACCCTCTCCCGCAAAGCGGGCGAGGGGGAAAACCGGGAGGATCGAAGCGGCTGCGAAACGGGTTCAGTTCCCGCTCTTCAGGAGCTTCAGCTCTTCCGCCGTCACCTGGTCCTTCATCTCGTCATAGACGGCCTGCAGCCAGGCGAGGAAGACCGGATCGGTCTTGTCGACCGCGAGGCCGACGTCGGTCGACATCTCCGTGCTCTGCAGGCATTCGTCGCCGCTCGGGAAGGAGACGAGGCCCGGGACCTGGCGGTTGAGCGCCGGCCAGGCGACATTGTCGATGGTGGCGATGTCGGCGCGCTTGGCCATGATCTCCTCGACCGGCGCATTGGCCCCCGATCCCGCGACGCCTTTCATCTTGGCCTTGGGAAAGCGCGTCGGCGCCCAGGTCTCGGGCGGCGTGCCGGTGAAATAGGCGAAGGTGATGTCCTCGCGGTTGAGGTCGTCGACCGTCTTGACGTCCTTGAGCTTGGGGTTGTCGGCGAGGCCGAACATGCACAGGCTCGAGCGCGAATAGACGACGAAGTTCACGACTTCCTGGCGCTTCGGCGTCACCGCCAGCGGCGCGATCGAGATGTCGGCCTCGCCGGTGGCGAGGATCGGCACCTTGGTCTCGTGGCTCACCGGCACGATCTCGAGCTTCACGCCGAGGCGCTTGGCATATTCCTCGGCGAGGAGCCATGCGGGTCCGGAGAATTGCGGGCCGGAGCCCGAGGTGTTTTCCGGCAGCCACGGGAACTCGCCGATGGCCGCGGCCTTGAGCGCGCCGCGCGCCTTGATCGCGTCGATCTTGGGGCTTTGCCCCGGAGCGGGCACGTCCGCCCCGCCATAGGCGAGGCTCACGGAACCGAGAAGCAGCGCTGCGGCGAGCGCCGCGCGACGGGTGATGCCATGGAAACTCATCGTTTTCTCCCTAGTGAAGGCCCGGCTTGGTTCGCCAGGTCAGCCGGCCTCGAGCGAGGCCACCAATCCGCACAACAGGGGTTGAGCGTGACCGTATAATTGTATACAATTAGCATGAATGCGCAATAGGCAATCGAGAGCCTCTATAGAAGAATGACGAGCCCCATGCGAGACCGGAACAGCCGATGATGGCGGACGGACCCGTCCTGCCCTTCACCCGCTCGCCGAGCCTTGCCGAGCAGGCGGCAGAGGCCATCGTGGGCGGCATCGCCGCGGGCATCTTCAAGCCCGGAGAGAGGCTGGTCGAATCCAACCTCGCCGCCACCTTGCAGATGAGCCGCGTCCCCTTGCGCGAGGCGCTCAAGATCCTCGAGGCGCAGGGCATCGTGGCGAGCACGCCGCATCGCGGCACCTTCGTTCCCGCCTTCGATTCGACGCGCATCGACCAGGTCTGCGAGGCGCGCATCGCGCTCGAGACGATCGCGCTGCGCGACGCCGTGAAGAACAGCGACGGCCTGCCGGCTCTGATCAGGCGTCTCGACGGCATCATCGCGGCGATGGAGCAGGCCTCGGCGCGGCTCGCCTGGATGGAGGTCTCCAAGGCCGACCTCGATTTTCACCGTGCCGTCTGCGAGGCCTCGGGGAATGCGATCGTGAAGACCTTGTGGGAATCGCTCGCCCGCCATGTGCTCATCGTCTTCGGCCAGGAGATCCGCGACGAGCGGGACGCCGTCATCATGGGCCCGCATCACCGCCGCCTGCGCGACCTCATCGCCGAGCGCGATCTCGCCGCGCTGACGGCGGAGATCCCCGGCCACATCCTCAGGCTGCGCGGACGCTAGTCGCGGGCTGGATCACGCGATCTCGCTGGCCTTGTATTGCGCATGCTCGAGCCACTGCGGACTGATCTCGACGCCCCAGCCCGGCCGGTCGGTGACCTCGACCTTCCCGTCCTCGACCTTGTACGGATCTTCGACGAACAGGCCGTCCTGCCAGGGATAGTAGTCGGGCCCTTCGATGGAGAGCTCGAGATATCCGCCCGGATTGTCGATGGCCTTGAGGAAGTGCATGGTGCACAGCGTGACGAGCGAGAGATTGGCGCTGTGCGGCGTGCAGGGCAGTCCGGCCCGCGCTCCCATCCGCGCCACCTCGAGGGCGCGGGTGATCCCGCCCACATACATGATGTCGGGCTGGATGACGTCGACGGCCCTGATCTCGATCATCCGTTCCCAGGCGGTGAGCTCGCAGTCCTGCTCGCCGCCGGCGACGTCGAGGGCGAGCGCGTCGGCCACCTGCTTGGTCTGGGCGAATTCCCAATAGGGGCAGGGCTCCTCGAAATGGCCGATGCCTTCGGCTTCGAGCATCCGCCCGACCGCGATGGCGCGCCCGGGCGAGTAGCAGGAATTGGCGTCGACGAGCTTGTCGACCCCTTCGCCCAGCGCCTTCGCCACCATGGGCACGATGGCTTCGGTGCGGCCCGGCCATTTGTCGCTGTCATGACCGCATTCTGCGCCGACGCGCCATTTGAAGGCGGTGAAGCCCTTCTCGTCCCTGAGCCTGAGGAAACGGCGGGTCTCGTCCTCGGGTGTGATGTCGCGCTTCATCGAGGAGGCATAGGCGCGAAGCCTGCCGGGCCTGCCGCCGAGCAGGGCTACGACCGGCTTGCCTTCGAGCCTGCCGCGCAGATCCCACAGCGCCGTGTCGAGCCCGGCCGTGGCGCGCCGCAGATAGGAGCCGGGGAATTTGTGCTCCTTCTCGCTGATGCGCGCGAGCGTCGCGGCGAAATCGAGAGCGTCGGTGCCGAGCGCGTGGCGGGCGACCTGACGGTGGAAGATCTCGGCCGTGATGTCGGCATTGTAGGTGGAGACCTGGCCCCAGCCCTGATCGCCGGTGTCGCTCGTGACGCGGACGAAGCCGACATGTTCGTTGGCGAAGGTCTCGAGCTTCCGGATGATCATGCGTTCGCGCCCCTTATGGTCTTCTCCGCCGCGTCTTTCTGACATACGGTTTCCGCGCCGGGGACTCCAGCGCCGCTTTCTCCGGCCGCTTTTCTCGTCACCATGGCCACGCCGGCAACGGACAGCATGACAGCCGAATGGGATTATGTCGTCGTGGGCGCGGGCTCGGCGGGCGCCGTCGTCGCCGCGCGCCTCGCCGCCCGCGGGCGGCGCGTGCTGCTGCTCGAGGCGGGCCCGCATGACCGCAGGCCGTGGACCCGGGTGCCGATCTTCTATGGCCGCACCTTCTACGAGCCGCGCGTCAACTGGATGTACGAGACCGAGCCGGTCGCGGGTTTCGGCGGGCGGAAGAGCTACTGGCCGCGCGGCAAGGTGCTGGGCGGATCGAGCTCGATCAACGCCATGGTCTATTCGCGCGGCCAGAAGTCCGATTTCGACGAATGGGAGGCGATGGGCAATCCGGGCTGGGGCTGGCGCCACGTGCTCGAGGCCTATCGCAGGCTCGAGGACCACGACCTCGGAGCAAGCGAATGGCATGGCGCCGGCGGACCGCTCCATGTCACCGTCATCGACCGCCACGCCCATCCCTTGAGCCGGAGCTTCATCGCCGCCGCGCAGGAGGCGGGGCTGCCCTTCAATCCCGACCTCAATGGCGCGACGATCGAAGGTGCCGGCCTCTACCAGATCACGACCCGCCGCGGCTTTCGCGAATCGACCGCCTCCGCCTACCTGCGCGAGCGGCGGCCCAGTCTCGCCATCGTCACCGATGCCCAGGCGACGCGGATCGTCTTCGAAGGACGCAAGGCCGTCGGCGTCGCCTACCACCGGGGCGGCAGGATGCACGAGGCGCATGCCGCGCGCGAAGTGATCCTGAGCGCCGGCGCCGTCGGCTCGCCGCATCTCCTGCAGCTCTCCGGCATCGGACCGGCAGCGCTGCTCGGGCGCCACGGCATCGCCATCGTCGGCGCCAATGAAGCGGTGGGGCGCAATCTCCAGGACCATCTCTGCTATGATTTCGTCTATCGCAGCCGGGTGCCGAGCCTCAACGACACGCTGCGGCCATGGCACGGGAAGCTCCGCGCCGTCCTGCGCTACGTGGTGGCGCGCTCGGGCCCCCTGTCGATGAGCCTCAACCAGGGCGGCGGCTATTTCCGGTCGGATCCGCGGCGTCCGGCACCCGACATGCAGCTCTATTTCTCGCCCCTGACCTATGAGAAGGCGCCGCCCCGGACGCGGCCGTTGATGACACCGGATCCCTTCGCGGGCTTCTGCACCAGCATCTCGCCCTGCAAGCCGAAGAGCATGGGCCGTCTCGAGCTCGTCTCGCCCGACTGGCGGACCTATCCCGCCATCCATCCGGACTATCTCTGCGATCCCGGGGATCTCCTGACCATGGTCCGGGCGGCGCGCTTCCTGCGCCGGCTCGGCAGCGCGCCGAGCTTCGCCGCCGTCACCGAAGCCGAGCTCAGGCCCGGCCCCGGGATCGCGAGCGATGCCGATTTCGCGCGCGACATCGCCGAGCGCGCCTATTCGGTCTTCCATCCCGTCGGCTCGTGCCGCATGGGGCCCGATCCTTCGTCCGCGGTGGTCGATTCCAGGCTGCGCGTGCACGGCGTGGGGAATTTGCGGGTCATCGACGCCTCGATCTTCCCCATCATCACGTCGGGAAATACCAATGCGCCATCGATCATGGTGGGTGAGAAGGGGGCGGCCTTTCTCCTGGAGGATTAGAATAGCTGTCCAAATATCAATCGGTTACGCAAAATATTATATTGTATAAAATATTTCGTAGACAAATCCCAAAGACGGGTCTATGACGCTCCCAGCATCCGCTTCGTGAGGAGGATCCCCCGTGAGACCGAACCGCTGCTCCTGGACCGGCGTCTTTCCCGCCGTCACCACCCAGTTCAAGGAAGACGGCACCTTCGCGCTCGACCTCGACTCGACCGCCCGCGTGATCGACGGCCTCATCCGCGACGGCGTGTCGGGCCTCATCGTCTGCGGCACGGTGGGCGAGGGCTGCTCGCTCGCGCAGAAGGAGAAGCTCGCCGTGTACGAGACGGCGAAATCCGTCGCCCGCGGCCGCGTGCCGGTCATCGGCGGCGTGGCGGAATATACGACGCCCTTCGCCATAAGGACCGCGCGCGAGGCCGAGCGCATCGGCCTCGACGGCGTCATGGTGATGCCGGCGCTGGTCTATTCGGCGAAGCCCTTCGAGACCGTGGCGCATTACCGCGCCGTCGCCGCCGCCGTGAGCCTGCCGGTCATGGTCTACAACAATCCGCCGGTCTATCGCATCGACGTGACGCCGGCGATGCTGGCCGAGCTCGCCGACGTCGAGACCATCGTATGCTTCAAGGAATCCTCCGGCGACACGCGCCGCTTCGTCGATCTGCGGAACATGACCGGCGACCGCTTCACGCTCTTCGCCGGCCTCGACGACGTGGTGCTGGAGAGCGTCGCGGTCGGCGCCGCGGGCTGGGTATCGGGCCTGTCCAACGTCTTCCCGCGCGAGGGCGAGACATTGTTCCGGCTGGCCCGCCAGGGCCGTTTCGCCGAGGCCATGGCGATCTACGAATGGTTCATGCCGCTTCTCCATCTCGACGCCAGGCCCGATCTCGTCCAGTGCATCAAGCTGTGCGAGGCGATCGCCGGCCGGGGCTCCGTCCTGACCCGTCCGCCGCGCCTGCCTCTCACGGAGGAAGAGCAGGCGGAGATCGCCGCCATGATGGAGAAGGCGCTCGCCGCCCGTCCGCGCCTTCCCGATGTCGGGCTCGCCGCGGCCGCCTGACGATCTGCCATATTGACCGGCCGCCGCCGGCTGGCGCACCGTGCATGTCCATGAATGGACGATGCGTGCGCCGCCGTGACCGATAGAAAGAGTCTGGGCTCCTGGGACTATGTGATCGTCGGCGCCGGATCGTCCGGCTGTGTCGTCGCCAACCGCCTGAGCGCCGATCCGAGGAACCGCGTGCTCCTGCTCGAGGCCGGCGGCTCGGACAACTATCACTGGGTCCACATTCCCGTCGGCTATCTCTATTGCATGGGCAATCCGCGCACCGACTGGGGCTATCGCACGCGGGCGGAAGCGGGGCTGAACGGCCGCGCCCTCCTCTATCCGCGCGGCAAGGTCCTGGGCGGCTGCTCCTCCATCAACGGCATGATCTACATGCGCGGCCAGGCGCAGGATTACGATCACTGGCGCCAGCTCGGCAATCCCGGCTGGGGCTGGGACGATGTCCTGCCGCTGTTCCGCAAGTCCGAGGACCATTACCGTCTCGGCGGCCCCTTCCATGGCCAGGGCGGCGAGCTGCGCGTCGAGCGCCAGCGCCTGTCCTGGCCGATCCTCGATGCGGTGCGCGACGCCGCCGAGGAGCTCGGCGTGCCCAAGGTCGAGGATTTCAACACCGGCGACAATGAGGGCTCGTCCTATTTCGAGGTCAACCAGAAGAGCGGCTTCCGCTTCAACGCGGCGCGCGCCTTCCTGCGCCCGGTGCGTCACCGCCGGAATTTGCGGGTGCTGACCCATGCCCATGCCGAGCGGATCCGCTTCGCGGGCCGGCGCGCCGCCGGCCTCGACCTGACGCTCGCGGGCGCGCCGGCGCATGTCGATGTCGCGGGCGAGCTCATCCTGTCGGCCGGCGCCATCGGCACGCCGCAGCTTCTGCAGCTCTCGGGTGTCGGCCCGGCGGGGCTCCTCGCGCAGCATGGCATCGAGGTCCTCGCGGACATGCCGGGCGTCGGCGGCAATCTCCAGGACCATTTGCAGATCCGCACCATCTTCAAGATCGCCGGCGCGCGCACGCTCAACGAGCTGCAGGCGACCTGGCACGGCAAGGCCAGGATCGCCTTGGAATATGCGCTCCGCCGCAGCGGCCCGATGTCGATGGCGCCGAGCCAGCTCGGCATCTTCATGCGCTCCGATCCGCGTTACGCGACCGCCAATATCGAATTCCACGTGCAGCCGCTGTCGCTCGACAGCTTCGGCGAGCCCCTGCACGGCTTTCCGGCGGTCACGGTCTCGGTCTGCAATCTCAGGCCCGAATCGCGCGGCTTCGTGCGCATCGTCTCGCCCGATCCTCGCCGTCATCCGGAGATCGCGCCCAACTATCTCGCGACCGACAACGACCGGTCGGTGGCGGCGGACTCGATCCGCGCCGCGCGCCGCCTGATGGCGACCGGGCGCCTTTCCGCCTACCGGCCGGTCGAGCTCAAGCCGGGCCCGGAGATCACCGCTCCCGAAGACCTCATGCGCGCCGCGGGCGACATCGCGACGACGATCTTCCACCCCGTCGGCACCGCGCGCATGGGCAGCGATGCGCAGGCGGTGGTCGATCCCGAACTGCGCCTGCGCGGCATGGAGCGCCTGCGCCTCGCCGACGCCTCGATCATGCCGACGATCGTCTCCGGCAACACCCATGCGCCGGCGGTGATGATCGGCGAGAAGGCGGCGGCGTTCGTTCTCGGCGCGCGGGGATGAGGTTGTCCCCGTGGGATCAGGAGTCGAGCCCGAGCATGGCGCGCATCCTGTCGCGACCGCGGGCGAGACGCGACATGACCGTGCCGATCGGAATGCCGAGCGCGGTCGCGGTCTCCTGGTAGCTCAGCTGCCTGAGCGCAACCAGGACGACCACGTCGCGCTGCTCCCTCGGCAGGCTGTCGATGGCGCGGCAGGCCCGGTTGAGGTCGGTGACGTGCTCCTGCGCCGCCTCGCGTCCTTCGCAGGCCGTCATCGACTGGCTCCTGGCATAGGCGCCGCGCACCGCCGCCTGGCGGCAATGGCTGACATGGAGATTGTGCATGACGGTGAACAGCCACGGCCGGAGATTGGCCCGGCCGTCGAAGAGATGGCGCCGGCTCAGGGCGCGCGCCAGGCAATCCTGCACCAGGTCCTCGGCCAGATGCGCGCATCTGGTGAGCCGCAGGGCATATGTCCTGAGCGTCGGCAGCTCGGCGAGGATGGTCTGGTCGGCATAGCCGCGTCGGGCGGTCTTCCGGTCGGAGTCATGGGCGACATGCATCGGAAAGGATCCTTTTCAGCACGGCTCGCGCCGGCTTAATCGCGTTCGTGATATGGGAGAGGCCGGATCCGGCGGATCGCCGCGGGCCGGCATGGCGTCGGAGATGTTTCTCGTCAGTGCATCCGACCTGTCTCGCGGGACGAACCCTCGTCCGCAGTATGGGGAAAGCGGCCCTGCCTTGCTTGAACGCGGTCTTGATTTTTCCTTGAGATGCCCTTGATTTCCGCCGGCCCGTTCGCTCCGCGACAAGGAACACCGCGCGGGACGATCACCATGGCGGCGCTGCCGCCCATGCGGTTTGAATGCGGGCCGTTTTTGGACTATCACCCCCGCCGGGGCCGGCCATCTTCCCGGGGGTTGGAGTGATCTATCGGTTTGGCGAATACCAGATAGATACCGACGTGTTCGAGCTCCGGCGCGGCGGCGAGGTCGTCAGGGTCGAGCCCCAGGTTTTCGATCTTCTCGTCTATCTGATCGCCCATCGCGGCCGCGTGGTGAGCCAGGGCGAGCTCCTCGATGCGATCTGGTCGGGCAAGATCGTCTCGCTCTCGACTCTCGCCAGCCGCATCAATGCCGCCCGCTCGGCGATCGGCGACAGCGGAGCGGCGCAGAAGCTCATCCGCACCATTCAGCGCAAGGGCTTCCGCTTCATCGGCGAGGTCGGCGAAACCGCCGCAGGCGCGGCCGCGGCGACGCCCGCCGCGGCGGTCGGCGACCAGGAGATCCGCTTCTGCACCACCGTCGACAAGGTCCGCATCGCCTACGCCATGGCGGGGACGGGCCTCCCGGTGGTCAAGGCCGGCAATTGGCTCAACCACCTCGACCATGACTGGAAGAGCCCGGTCTGGAGCCATCTTCTCAGATGGCTGGCCGCGCAGCGCCGGCTCGTCCGCTACGACGCGCGCGGCAACGGCCTGTCCGACTGGAATGTCGGCGACATCTCCTTCGACGCCTATGTGCGCGATCTCGAAAGCGTGGTCGATGCGGCCGGCCTCGGGCGCTTCGCCCTGTTCGGGATATCGCAGGGCGTCGCCGTCTGCATCGCCTATGCCGCGAAGCATCCCGAGCGCGTCAGCCGCCTCGTCCTCTATGGCGGCTTCGCCCGCGGCCGGCGCATCCGCGGCACCCTCGACGACATCGAGCAGGCGGAAGCATTGATCACCCTGATGCGGACCGGCTGGGGCCAGGAGAATCCGGCCTTCCGCCAGGTTTTCACCTCCATGTTCCTGCCCGGCGGCACGCCCGAGCAGATGCAGTGGTTCAACGACCTTCAGAAGACGACGACGTCGCCCAACAATGCGGTGCGGATGCGCTTCGTCTCCGACACGCTCGACGTCAGCGGTCTTTTGGCCGAGGTCAGGGCGCCGACCCTCGTCCTGCATTGCAAGGACGACGCGGTGCAGCCATTTTCCGAGGGCATGTTCATCGCCGCCGGCATTCCCGGCGCCCGCTTCGTGGCGCTGGAGGGGCGCAACCATCTCATCCTCGAAAACGATCCGGGCTGGCCGGGCTTCCGCGACGAGGTGGCGCGCTTCCTGAGCGGGGACTGACTTGCGTCTGCGTGGGTTCCGTCATCCGGCCTTTCTTCGGTCACGCACTTCCGTTAGCCTCCCGTTCCTCGGCAGGCTCATCGTGACGGCGTTCAGGCACTGGCTGGTTTTCCTCCTGATCTGGCTTCTGGGCGGCCTTGCGGCTTCCGCCCAGGACGCAAAGCCCTTGCGCGGCGTCGCCCTCGTCATCGGCCAGGCCAACTATGCCCATATCGCGCCGCTGCCCAATGCCGGATCCGACGCGCGCGCCATCGGCAGGCTGATGACGGACCTGGGCTTCGAGACGCGCCTGGCGCCAGACCGCAACGCCAGGGCGCTGAAGCGCGAGATCGAGCGCTTCATCGAGGACGCCGAAGGCGCCGATGCCGCCGTCGTCTACTATGCCGGCCATGGAATAGAGGCGGGGGGCGAGAACTGGCTGGTTCCGGTCGACGCCGATCTGGCCTCTCTCGCCGATGCGCGCGAGCGCCTGGTGGCGTCGTCGCAACTGGTGGAGCGGCTCAGGCGGACGGTGCCGGTGGTGATCGTCCTCCTCGATGCCTGCCGCAGCTCGCCCTTTCCGCCCGATGCGCTTCTCAGGCCCGATGCCGGATCGCCGGCCGCACCGGTCGTCCCGGCCGGCCTCATGCCCGCGCGCGGCATGACGGCGCTCGCCGACCAGCCGGCATCGGTCGAGAATGTCGCCATGCTGATGGGCTTCGCCGCCGAGCCGGGCCATGCGGCGCTCGATGGGCCGCAAGGCGGCCATTCGCCCTATGCGCAAGCCTTGCTGCGCCATCTCTCGGCGCTCGCCGGCACCGAGTTCGGCGACGTCATGACCATGGTCGCCGAGGAGGTCTATCTGGCGACCGAGACGCGCCAGCGGCCCTGGGTCAATGCCAGCCTGCGCCGGCGTCTCTATTTCGGCATGGCGCCGGAGGCGGGCGACAAGGACGAGACGCTGATCACCGGCGAGCGCCGCAGGCTGCTTCTCACCATCGCGGCTCTTCCCGCCGCCGGCCGCCGGCAGGTCGAGGAGATCGCCAGATCCGACGCGGTGCCGCTCGCCTCCCTCTATGGCATGTTGCGCGCGCTGGGCGCCGAGGCGCCGAAGGACCCGGCGGCGCTCGATGCGGTGCTGCGCGCCCAGGCCGAGAAGCTCAAATCGGTGCTGGCCGAGAATGCCGTGCTGAAGAGCAGCGATCCGGACATCATCCGCCTGTCGTCGCTCGCCGATCGCGCCGTCGCGGAAGGCGCCATCGAGACGGCGGTGGCGTTTCGCGAGCAGGCCAAGGCGAAGGCCGCGTCTCTGGCACCGACCCTGGATCAGACCGAAGCCGCGCTCGCCGCCCGCCGGCTGGAGCTCGCGGAGGTCTATGCGAAGAGCGGCGAGACCTACACGCTCGCTTTCGACTTCCCCGCGGCCGCGGCCGATTTCGAGCAGGCTTTCGCTCAAATCCGGCGCTGGGACGAGGCGCTGGCCTGGAAATACAAGAAGCGCGAAGGCGAATCCTGGGCGGCGCTCGGCTTCTTCAAGGGCGACAAGATCGGTCTGGACCGCGCGCGGGCGGCTTTCGAAGAGGCGGGACGCCTGGTGAGCCTCGAAGACAACCCGCAGGAATGGATCGACACCGCGGCCGGCCTGGGGCTGGCATTGCGTATCCAGGGCGAGCGCGAGCCGGGCACCGCGACGCTTCGCCAGGCGGTCGAGGGGATGGAGGCGGCGCTGGCGCGTCGGCCCGGCATCGAGGCGGAGGCCGACTGGTCCATTCTGCAGAACAATCTGGCCGTCGCTTTGTGGCGTCTCGGCGAGCGCGAGCCGGGCACGGTGTCGCTCGAAGCGGCGAGCCGCGCCTTCGAGGCCGCCCTCGCCGACGTCCCTGCGGACGCAACACCGGTCTCGCGCGCGCTCATCGAGAACAATCTCGGCGTCGTCCTCACCGCCGTCGGCCAGCGGCAAAGCACGTCCGCCGCCTTCGATCGCGCCGTCACGGTCCTCGATACGGCGCTTGCCCGGATTTCCCGGGAAGAGGCCCGGGGCAGCTGGGCCGTCATGCAGAACAATCTCGCGACCGCGCTCAGCTACAAGGGGCAAAGAGAGAGCGGCGCGGAAACGCTGGAAAGATCCGCCGCCGCCTATCGCGCCGCCATTGGCGCGCTCGACCGTCAAACCGCTCCGCTCGCCTGGGCCACGGCGACCAACAATCTCGGCATGGTGCTCCTGCGCCTCGGACAGATGCAGCCGGGCAACGACAATCTTGTCGCGGCGGCGAAGGAATTCGCTGCCGCGCTCGAGGAGATGACTCGCGAACGCAACCCGCTGGACTGGGCCGAGGTCGAGACCAACAGGGGATTGGCGGTGTCGGCCCTGGGCCAGAGAGAGGCGGGCACGGAGAGGCTCGTGGAAGCGATAGCCATCTTCGAAGCGGCGATGGCGGTGAAGACCCATGAAGTCTCGCCCCTGTCTTGGGCCAACAACCAGATGAATCTGGGCGTGGCCCTGTTCGCTCTCGGCCAGCGCGAGACCGGGACCCGGTCCCTCGAGCGCGCCGTCGCGGCCTTCACCGCGGCCCTCACCGAGATCACCCGCGACCGCGCGCCGCTCGACTGGGCCGCGACGACGATCAATCTCGGCGCCACGCTGGCCGCTATCGGCGTGCGCGAAGCAGGCCTCGACTCCTTCGACAGGGCGGCGGACGTGTTTCGCCGCGCTCTCGCCACGGACTTCCGCGCCGAGATGCCCTCCTACTGGGCCGATATTCACTTTCATCTCGGCAATGTTCTGGTGGAGAAGGCCCGGCGCGAGACCGGGACGGCGTCGCTGGACGAGGCCGAGGCCGTCTATCGCGCGGCCCAGACCGAGATGACGCGCGAGCGCTCGCTCATCTACTGGGCCAATCTCGAGACCAGCATCGCCACCGTCCATGTCATGAGGGGCCAGCGCTCCGACAGGAGAAGTGAGTATGAGGCGGCCAGGACCTCGACCCTCGCTGCCTGGGACGCCTATAAGGCGGCCGCCGTCACCAGCCAGGACGCCGATTTCGCGGCGCGCCTCGCCCAGATCGACGCCGCCATCGCCGATCTCGAATAGCTCAGGCCGGATTGTGGCAGGTGAAGCGGTGATCGCCTGACGCGGCATGCGCGACCGGCCTCGCGGTCGTGCAGACGGGCAGCCGATGGATGCAGCGCGGATGGAACTCGCAGCCCGGCGGGCGGTTGAGCAGGCTCGGCGTCTCGCCCTCCGCCTCGATGATCTCCGCCGCGGCGTCGGGATCGGGCTTGAGATTGGCCGAAAGGAGTGCCGTCGTGTAGCGGTGGCGCGGCGCCTGGAAGACCGCCGCGCTGCGGCCGTCCTCGACGATGCGGCCGAGATACATGACCGCCATGCGCTCCGCCACATGGCGCACGATGTTGAGATTGTGGGTGATCATCAGGAAGGCGGTGCCGTAGCGCGCCTGGAGGTCCCGCATGAGGTTGAGGACCTCGCCCTGCACGGAGACGTCGAGGCCGGCGGTCGGCTCGTCAGCGATGACGAGCCTGGGCCTGAGCGCCAGGGCGCGCGCCACGCTGACGCGCCGCGCCTGGCCGCCGGACAACTGATGCGGATAGCGCTCGGCGAAATGCCCGGGGAGGCCCACATCCGCGAGCAGTCCGGCGATCTTCTTCCCGAGATCCCCCGTCTCGCCATGCACCCTGAAGGGCTCGGCCAGGATGGAGCGCACCTTGAGACGCGGGCTGAGCGAGCCGACCGGGTCCTGGAAGATCATGGCGATCTCGCGCCGCACCGGGCGCAGGCGGGACTCGCTCAAGCCAGAGATCGGACGCCCTTCGAAGGCGATGCACCCTCGATGCAGCGGTACGAGGCCGACGACCGCGCGCGCCAGCGTGGTCTTGCCGGATCCGGATTCGCCGACGAGGGCGTAGGTCTTGCCCGCCTCGAGGGCGAAGGACACCTGCGACACCGCCTCGATGAAAGCGGGCTGCCCGGAAAGCCGCGCCGCGAGCCGGCTGCCGGCCGGAAAGCGGATGCTCACGTCCTCCACCTCGAGAAGCGCGGTCATGGCCGGGCAGGCTCGCGCGCTTTGTGGCAGTCCGCCTCATGATCGCAGCCCACCGCCACGGTCGGCGGTCTTTCACCGCAGCGTTCGAAACGCTCGGGGCAGCGCGCCGCGAAGACGCAGCCTTGCGGCAGCCGGACGAGGTCCGGCAGTTCGCCGCCGATGGTCGGCAGCCTGGCCATGGGCTCGGACACGCGGCCGGGGTCGCAGTCGAGGAGCTTGCGCGTATAGGGATGGCGCGGGTCGCGGAAGATCCGGCGCACCGGACCGTGCTCGACGACCTCGCCGGCATACATGATGGCGACGCGTTCGCACAGTTCGGCGACGGCGCCGAGGTGATGCGAGATGAACAGCACCGAGCAGCCGATGTCGCGCTGCAGGTCCTTGATGAGCCGGATGACCTGGACCTCGAGGGTCGCGTCGAGCGCCGTCGTCGGCTCGTCGGCGATGAGGAGATCGGGCTCGGTCAGGAGCGCCATGGCGATGCAGATGCGCTGGCGCATGCCGCCCGAGAACTGGTGCGGATAGTGGTCGAGCCGCTTTTCGGCATCGGGCATGCGCACCTTTTCGAGGAAGGCGACGGCGCGTCGGCGCTTTTCCCCGGCGCTGCCGGAGCGCCGGTACTGGATGGCGGTCATCTGCGTGCCGATGGTGAGCACGGGGTTGAGCGCCGTCATCGGGTCCTGGAAGATGGTGGTGATGCGCTCGCCGCGCAGGCGCTGCAAGCGCGTCGCGGCCATGCCGACGATGTCCTCGCCGGCGAAGCCTATATGGCCGGAAGGCTTTTCGGCATTGGCCGGCAGGAGACCGATGATGGAATTGATGAGGGTGGACTTCCCGCAGCCCGATTCCCCGATGATCCCGACGATCTCGCATCTGCCGACGGTGAGCGAGACGTCGCGCAGCGCCTTGAGCGTGCCGCGCCTTGTACGGAAAGAGACGGAAAGCCCGGAAATGTCGAGAAGCGCTTCCGCCATGCTCATCCGTCCTGGCGCAGGCGCGGATCGAGATGGTCGCGCAGGGTCTCGCCCAGGAAGGTGAAGCCGAGCGTCGCGATGATGATGGGAAGGCCCCCGGCGATCGCCGGCCATGAGCTTTCGCGGATGAAGGCATAGCCGTCATTGAGGATCGAGCCCCAGGACGGCGTCGGCGGCCGAACGCCCAGGCCCAGAAAGCTCATGCCGGCCTCGATGGTGATGACCACCGGAATGTCCATGGCGACGATGATGAGCAGCGGCCCGACGAGATTGGGCATGATATGGATGGCGAGGATGCGCCAGGGCCGCGCGCCGAGGCTTCGGGCCGACAGGACGAATTCGGTGCTCTTGAGCGACATGGTCTGCGCCCGGACCACCCGCGCATAGCTCGGCAGGTTGGCGATCACCACGACCAGGATGACGGCGCCGAGGCTCGGGCCGGTCAGGGTCACCAGCGCCAGGGCCAGCATCACGGTCGGAAAGGACCTGAGCGAATCGAAGACGAGCAGCAGCAGCGAATCGAGCCGGCGCGGCCCATAGCCCGCGATCATGCCGAGCACCAGCCCGCCGGCGAAGGAGATGCCGGTGGCGAGAAAGGCGACCCAAAGCGCGATGCGCGCGCCATGCAGAACGCGGGTGAAGAGATCGCGGCCCAGATGGTCGGTGCCGAGAAGATGGCTGAGGCTTGGCTCGGCGAAGCGCTCGCGCATCGCGAGCTTGACCGGACTGTAGCCTGTGAGATCGGCGCCGAGCGCGCCCAGCACGATGAGCGCGACCAGAATGACGCCGAGCGCGCCCATCGGCTCGCCGAGGATGCGCATGAGCGTGCCGTCGCGCCGGCCGGCGCCCGGTTCCAAATGTACGCTGTCAAAGGGCTGATCGGACACGGGGATCGAGGCCTGCGGCGATGAGGTCGGCGGCGAGGGTGGAGAGCACGTAGAAGCCGGTGGTGATCATGACCGCGCCCATCACCACCGGATAGTTGCGCGTGCTGATCGAATCGAAGATCAGCTTGCCGACGCCGGGCCTGGCGAAGACGATCTCGGCGAAGACGGCGCTCGAGATCATGTTGCCGACGCCGATGCCGAGGACGACCACCGTCGGGATGACGGCGAGCTTGAGCGCGTAGCGATAGGTGATGGTCCGCTCCGGCAGCCCGAAGGCGCGCGCCATGCGGATGTGGTTCTCGGCGAGCACTTCGAGCATCGAGGCGCGCACCATGCGGGCGAGATAGCCGACCCAGCCCAGGCCCACCGCGAGCGACGGCAGGACGAGATGGTGGAGCTGGTCGACGGGCGAGCCGGCCTCGCCCGCGCCGATGGTCGGAAACCAGCCGAGCTTCACCGAGAACAGCAGCAGGCTGTAGACCGCGACGACGAAGGCCGGCAGCGCGATCGAGCTTACCGACAGCACGCCGACGACGCGGTCGGCGAGCGAGCCTCTGTGGACGGCGGCGAAGCAGCCGAGCGGGATGCCGAGCGCAGCGGACCAGCCGATGCTCGCGGCGACGAGCGCCAGCGTATAGGGCAGCTGCTCGCCGACGGTGACCAGCACCGAGCGGTTGGTGAGCACGTCGGTGCCGAGATCGCCGGTGAGCACGCGGCCGAAGAAGCGCGCGATCTGGACGATGGCCGGCTGGTCGAGGCCCATCTGCTGGCGGAAGGCCTCGCGCATCCCGGGCGAGGCGAGCGGCCCCAGGAGCACCGCGGCGGGGTCGCCCGGAACGAGCTGGATCATGCTGATGAGGAGGATGAGCGAGATCGCCGTGATGACGATCGCCAGGCCGATGCGCTTCAGGCCGTAGAGGAGCATGGCGCCGGCGTCACCCTGCCGCAGATGGTTCCCGTCTCTCCCCGACGGGACGGGGCGGCGCGACCTTGCCCTGCCGAAGCGAAGCCTCGGCTTCGCGAAGGCGGGAGCGCCGGATGAGGGTGTTGGTCAATGCGTCGCCGGCATCGTCCGCCTCACGCGCTCGCCTTGAACGAATGGAAGATCGGCGTTCCGTTGGGAAGCAGCGCCGGCTCGATCTTCTCGCTGTAGCCGACGCCGACCGCGCCGTGGGTGAGGAAGACATAGGCGCCCGATTCCTCCATCAGGTCCTGCATGCGCACATACATCTCGCCGCGCTTCTTCGTGTCGAGCTCGATCTTGGCCTTCTTGTTCAGCTCGCCGAATTCCGGGCTGTTCCAGCGCTCCCAGTTCCACACCCCGATCTGCTCCGGCGTGAACCAGTCGGTGGCGAAAGCCGGATCCGGCTGCATCGAGAAGCGGTTGATGATCAGTTGCAGCGTCTTCCAGGAGTCGCCCGATTTCTCGTCGCCGAGGCTCCAGAAGGTGCCCGAGTCGTGCTGCTGGATGGTCACCGTGATTCCGAGATCGGCGAGGCTGGCCTGGACGGCCTGGGCGGCGCTCGCGAACTCGGTGGTGTTCAGGATGGCGAGGGTGCATTCGAAATCGCCGACGCCGGCCTTCTTCAGAAGCTCGCGCGCGGCATCGGGATTGTAGCCGTAGAGGTTCTTCTCCCGATGGCCGATGAGGCCCGGCGCGATGATGCCGGTGGCGGGCTCGGCCGCGCCGAAATAGGCGGCGTCGAGCACGCTCGGCACGTCGATCGCCTGCTGTATGGCGCGCCTGACCTCGAGCTTGTCGAAGGGAGGCGCCTCCACGTTCATGCCGAGCCACACATAGGCGAGCGAAGGCTTGACCGCGAGCTTGCCGCCCTTGGGCGGCGTCTGGCGGTAGCGCGGGATGGAGCTGGTGGCGATCCAGGTGTAGTCGATGTCGCCAGCCTCGAGCCCGAGCTCGGCCGTCTTCTCGTCCTCGATCGGAATGACATGGATCTCGTCGAAATGGGGCGCCTCCCCCTTCCAGTCGGGATTGCGCGCCAGCACGACCTTCTGCTTGGGCTGCCATTCCTTGAGCAGGTAGCGGCCGCACTGCGCCGGCGGCTTGGTGTCGAAGCGGCCGCCTGAGGCTTCCACCGCCTTGCGCGAGACGATGCGCCCCGAGCCGAAGACCAGCCCGACGTTCCACAAAGGCGGGAATGGCGCCTTGAGCACGATGGTGCCGGATTTCTCGTCCTTCACCTCGACATGGTCGAGCGCTTCCCAGTCGCCCTTGTAGGGCGAATCGAGCTTGGGATCGATCATGCGCTCGAAGGAGAACTTGACGTCGTCGGAGGTGACCGGCCCCTGACCGTCGCTCCAGGTCAGTCCATCCATCAGGGTGAACTCGATATGCGTCGGATCGGTCTGTTCGAGGCGGGAGGCGGCATCCTTCCTCCATTGCCAGGTGTCGCCCGGCGTCATGTCGGCGAGGCCGATGAAGATGTTGCGCATCACGTCGTCCTCGGGCGCGCCCTTGCGGAAGGCCGGATCGAGATTCTGGATGTCGGCATAGGAGCGGACCCGCAGGACCTTGCCGTCCGCCGACAAGGCCGCTTTTTGGTAGAAGGCCGGTGAAAGACCCGCCGCCGCCATGGCGGCGAGAATCCGGCGCCGGTTCAGACTTGGCCCGCTCATGATCCGCTCTCCCTGCGTTCTTATGCGAGAACCAGCATGCGCCAATTGCGCCGCGCTTGGCAACCCTGAGGAGGTCTGGAGCATCGGCCCGATTTTCGGGCAAGCCGATGCGCAAAAACAAGGATAGAGCGCCGGGCCGTCCAGCCCCTTACAGATGATCGCGCGGGATGCGGCAGGACCATTGGTGCGAGAAGGGAACGTCCTCGCCTTCGCGGGCGACGAGCGCGCCCGAGAGCACCAGCTCGGTGCGGGTGACGCTCATCGCGGTCCGGGCTTCGATCGCGATATGGAAACCGTCGCGCGAATATTCCTTGCGCCACTTCGTTTCGGCGCTCGCCGAGAGCGGGTCGTCCGGATGGATGCGGTAGCGGCGCTCGGACTTCACCCCATAGGTCCAGTCGAAGGCGTCGACCTGGGTGAGGCCGTCATCCTGCAGGCGATACATCTCGACCTCGCCGGTATTGAGGTCGCGCGTGACGGTGAAGGCGCTCGCCCCCTCGCGCAGCGCGGTCTTGCGCAAGGCCGGCGCGGTCTCGGCGGGCTCGAAGGGCCTGAGCGCCGCATCGGACGGGCGTCCGTGCCGGACCGGCAGGTCGACATGGCTGGCGCCCGGGGCGATGGTGAGCGTCACGGGCTCAGGTGACGGCCACACGATCGGCCAATAGGCGCTGGAGAGAGCGAGGCGCAGGCGGTTGCCGGCGCCGATGCGCTGCCCGCATTCGTTCATGCGGACGGCCACGCGATAGCGCCTGCCGGGTTCGACCGGCTTCAGGTCCACATGGCCGTCGCGATGGGTGAGGTTGAGAAGACCGTAGGTGAACCGCGTCGCCGATCCGTCGGGCAGGACTTCCGAGAGCGTTGCCGCGACGAAGGCGCATGGCCGGTCGGCCGCGACGTCGAGATGGAGAACGGGCGCGCCCAGGAGGTCGAGCGGCTGTTCGAAGGGCACGCTGTCGAAGACGAGCGAGCCGCCCGCTTCCTCGCGCTGGTCGCCGGGACCGTCGGCCTCGAGCCCATAGGGGCACCACTTGCCGGCGGCGAGGCCGACCGTCTGCGGCGAGCAGATGGAGAGGAAGCCCCCGCTCTGCTCCCCCGTCTCGGCGAGCGTGTGACGGCCGAGCGCGAGCCTGAGGGGCTTGGCGCCGGCGACCGGCCAGCGCTCCTCGGCGACCCAGCGGCCGGGCCGCTCCTTGTAGTGCCGGCGCGGCGGTGCCGGCTCCTGGATCCATGCCCTGAGGGCCGGCTCTTCCATGATGCCGGTCTCGACGCCTTTCAGCCACTTGTCCCACCAGCGCAGGCTCTCCTGCAGGAAGCCGATGCGCGGGCCCGGTTCGGCGAAGTTCGGATATTTATGCGCCCACGGACCGATCAGCGCCTTTCTCGGGCAATCGAGACGCTCCATCATGCGGAAGATCGGGTTGGTATAGCCGTCCATCCAGCCGCCGACGAGATAGACCGGGCATCGGATCGCTCCGTAGTCCTCGCAGATCGAGCCATGACTGTAGAAGTCGTCGCGCCGCTGGCGGCGGTGCCATTCCTCGAGCCAGAAGCCCGATTCTTCCAGGCGGCTCAGCCACAGCGCGCGCCATTTGTCGCCGACGAGCTCGGGGTCGGGCGGCGTCGCGTTGATGCCGAACATGGTCGAGCCCCAGGCGAATTTGTCGACGAGCAGGCAGCCGCCCATGAAATGGATGTCGTCGGCATAGCGGTCGTCGGTCGAGCACAGCGAGATGACCGCCTTGAGCTCGGGCGGCCGGCGCGCCGCGATCTGCAGCCCGTTGAAGCCGCCCCAGGAGATGCCGATCATGCCGACCGCACCCGTCGACCAGGATTGCCGGGCGATCCAGCGCAGGACCTCGAGCGCGTCGTCCTGCTCCTGCTTGAGATACTCGCCCTTGAGCACGCCTTCCGAGTCGCCCGCCCCTCTCATGTCGACGCGGATCGCGGCATAGCCGTGGCCGGCGAAATAAGGGTGGTTCAACGCGTCGCGGTCGGTCGTGCCGTCGCGCTTGCGGTAGGGCAGGTATTCGAGGATGGCCGGCACCGGCTTCTCCTCGGCGTCCTTCGGCAGCCAGATCATCGCCGACAGCCTGGTGCCGTCCGCAAGCTCGATCTCGGCATGCTCGATGAGGCGGATGGCGCGGGGAAACGTGCTGCGCGTCTTCATGGGCCGACGATCGCCTCGGCGTCGATCTCGACGGCATAATCGCCGACGAGGCCGCCGGCCGCGACGAGCGTGTTGGCCGGCCTGATGTCGCCGAAGACCCGGCCATGGGCCTTCGACACCTCTTCCCAGTCGTTCCGGTCGCGCAGATGGACGCGTGTGCGCACCACATCCTCCATTTCGCCTCCCAGCGCCTCGATGCTGGCGCGGATCTTGTCGAGAATATAGACGGTCTGGCTGGCGGGGCTGCCCGGTGCGATGACCTCGCCGGCGCCATGGGTGGCCGTCGTCCCCGACACCAGGATGCGCTCGCCGACGCGCACCGCGCGGCTGTAGCCGGCGAGCGGCTCCCAGATGCTGCCGGTGTCGATGCGCCGGCGCTCCGGCCGTGCCGGCATGGCTTCCGCCTGATAGACTTTCGGGAAGGCCTCGAGGTGATGGCTGAGATCGCCCGAGGCCGTGAGGAACGGCGGCTTCCGGTATTCGTCGCCGCAATCTCCGGGGATCGGCCGGCATTGCGCCACGGCCGCCTCGAGGTGGCGATGATCGTCGGCATCGAGGGCGAAATCGAAGACCTTCAGATTGTCGGCGCGGTGCTCGCGCTCGCCGAGCCTGGCGCCGATGATGACGCCGGCCACCGCGTCCTGCTCGAGCACCCAGCGCGTCGCGACATTGCCGATCGAGACGCCGTGCCGCCGGGCGACCTCGGCCGCCGCGGCGAGGATCGCCTGCAGCACGTCCCAGCCGCCGATCGCCTCGACGAAGCGCAGATATTTCATGGTGCTCCAGTCGGGGGCCTCGCGCGGCCGCGGCTTGCCGAGCCACTTCCCGGTGAGGAGCCCGCCGCCGAGCGTGCCATAGGCGAGGAGCCTGACGCCCGAGGTGGCGCAGAAGGCGCTCATCCCGCCGCGGGCCCGCCGGTCGAGGAGCGAGAAGCACACCTGGTTGGTGACCAGCGGGATGCCGTGGTCGTGGAGCAGGCGCAGATGGCCGGTGTCGAAATTGGTGGTGCCCAGATGTCCGACGAGGCCCTCCTCCTTGAGGAGGGCGAGCTCCTTCATCGCATCGACATAGGCCGGGTGCTGGAACATCCACCAATGGAGCTGGAGCAGGTCGATCCTGGCGGCGCGCAGCCGCTCGCGCGCCCGCTCCACCGCTTCGCGCACCGTCGCGCGCGTCATCGGCCCTGGCGCCGGGCACCATTTGGTGAAGAGGGACGGCTTCGCCGACCGCACCTCGCCGCGGCGATGGAGATCATGGAAATGGCCGGCGATGATCTCCGCGCTGCCGTAGTGGTCGGCCATGTCGAACGTGTCGAAGCCCGCTTCCGCATAGGCTTTCATCTCGCGCGCCAGGGCTGCGTGATCGAGCCCGCGCCCGTCCTTCTCCATGTCGGCGATCTGCCACAGTCCGCAGAGGATGCGGCTGATCTCGAGATCGGGCGCGAGCCTTGTGCGGTCGGGACGAAGGGTCATTCGTCAGGCGTCATCAACTGTCCTCCCTTGCGGGGAAATGGCTGTCCGGCCGGGGCCGGATAGCCGGATGGGAGCCGCGCCGCAAGACCGGTGCCGGCGCTAGTTCCCGATCTTCTTCTTGATCGCGTCGACGTCGGCCGTGGTCATCTCGCCGACCGTCGTGATCTCGCCCTTCTGGATGCGCCACAGGCGGAACGGTCCGGTGATGTCGCCATATTCGTCGAAGGAGACGGGTCCGATCACGCCTTCATACTTGATCGCCTTGCGGTTCCTGATCAGCTTGAGCGCTCTGGCGAATTCCTTCCGGCCGGCATGGATCACGGTGCCTTTCGGGTCGAGGACCTTGTACATGGCCTTCCTGATCGAGGCCGAATCCGTCTTGCCGGCCTGCGCGATGGCGAGGCCCACGATCGCCGCCGCGTCATAGGAGCGGTCGGCGGCGGGATTTGCCGGGTCGAGGCCCGAGAAGTCCTGGTAGTTCTTGTTGAAATACGCCGTCGATTCGTTGGGGCTGGTGCCCGACGACGTCCCGAACGCGTTGTCGAGGAAATTGGCGCCGACGTTCTGGATGAAATCGCTGCTGTTCATGCCGTCGTTCAGCAGGAATTTGAGCGTGCCGCCCTGCGAGATCCACTGCCGCGCGATCGTCGCGCCGTCGACCGGATAGGAGATGAGATAGAGCCCGTCGGGCGATCCCGCCAGGGCGGCCGTCACTTCGGCCTGATAGCTCGGCTGCTTCTCGTTGTAGGGCGTGACCGAGACGATCTCGCCGCCGAGCGCCTTGTAGGTCTTCGAGAACTCGCTCACCATGTTCACGCCGAAATCGTTGTTGACGTGGATGATGGCGAGCTTCCTGAAGCCCTGGTCGAGCGCATATTTGGCCGCCGCCACGCCCTGCAGCGCATCCGACGTGATGGTGCGGAAGAACATGCCGTTGGTCTTGCCCTCGCGCGCGAGGTTGGTGAGCGTCGGCGACGACGAGGCGGGGGAGACCTGAACCACCTTCGCGGGGGCGGTCACCGAAGTGAGGATCGGGATCGACACCGACGAGATGATGCCGCCGATCAGCACCGGGACCTTCTTCACCTGGACGAGCTGCGCGGCGACGTCGACGGCGACGTTGCCCTGGCTCTGGCTGTCGCGCGTCACGGTGACGAGCTTGCATCCGTTGATGACGCCGCCGGCGTCGTTGATGTCGCGGAACGCCATGTCGACGGATTTGGCGCCCGCCTGGCCATACTGGCCGGCAGGCCCGGTCAGCTCCATCACCAGGCCGACGGTGACTTCGCAGCCGGCCGCGTGGCCGGCAAGGGGTGCGGCGGCCAGACCCGCCACGGCGGTCAGGGCCAACAGGGCTCGTCTCATTCTTTCCTCCCGGGGGCGGCGTGCCCCGCTTGCTGTCAATCCGTTATCCACGTTTCCTGCAGGTAGCGCCAGGCGACGCCGCACGGGGTGTCCGGGGCGGCTTCGAACAGGGCGACCGACAGGCGCCTAGTCGTCTCGCCGTCACGATACTGTTCCTCGACATAATGCAGCAAGACGTCCCGGCCGGTCTCCAGAAGGGGGGTGATGTCGCGGATGGTGATGCGAAAATCGTGCCGCGCCCGGCTGCGCGCCAGCGCGGCGAGGATCTCGTCGCGCCCGACGCGCCGGCCGCCCGGCGTCACCATCCGGAAGCCGGGCGCGAAGGCCTTCTCGCAGCGGCTGAAGTCGCGGCTGCGGCCGGTGAAGACTTCGACGAAATGGTCATGGATTTCCGCGACTTCGCGTGCGGCGGCGGGGAAGAGCGCGGTCATGCCGCCCCTTTGCCGAGGTTGTATTTCATGATCGACCCGTGCCGTCCGTCCCGGTCGCGCTCCAGCGAGAAGGCATCGCCGGGCGGTCCCCGCCGGTCGCGCAGGACCGCATCGATCCGCGCCATGTCCTTGGGAGCGAGCTCGAGATCGGCGATGGCCGCATTGGCCGCGAGATGGCTCCGGTCGCGGGCGCCCACGATGACCGCGGCGACCTGCGGCCGCTGCAGGACGGCGCGGCTCGCGACCGTTGCGATGTCGCTGCCATGGTCGTCCGCGATATGGCGCAGCGTCCGGAGCAGGTGCTGGAACAGGTCCCAGCCGCCGAAATCGTCGATGATCAGCTTGTATTTGGTGAGCGAGCGGTTCTCGAAGGGCGACCGCGGCTCGCTCTTGCCGAGCCAGTGGTCGCTCAGGAAACCGCCGGCCACCGAGCCGTAGCACAGGAGGTGCATGCCATGCCCGCGGCCGAGCGCGGTGAGCCCGTTTTCAGGCCTCGCGTCGAGCAGGGAATATTGCACTTGCATGCTGACCAGGGGAACGCCCGCCGCGAGGAGCTCGGCCGAATGCGGCGTGTCGAAATTGGTGCCGCCCAGGAGATGGATCTTGCCTTGTCCCTGGAGCTCGACGAGCCGCAGCGCCGTCTCGACATAGCCGGGTATCGCGTAGTCCCACCAATGGAACTGCACCAGATCGAGACGGTCCATATCGAGACGCTTGAGCGACCGGTCGATCACCTCGGTCACATGCGCCTTGCCGATCCTGGGCAGGATGTCGAGATCGGGCACGAATTTGGTGTGCACCTTGATGCGCCCGAGCGCTGCGGCCCCATGCGTGCGGCGATAGGCGGAGCGGAACGCGCCGATGATCTCCTCGACGCCGGTATAGATGTCGGCGCAGTCGAAGCTGGTGATCCCGGCTTCGGCACAGGCGACCAGGTCGTCGACCGCGGCGCGCCGGTCGACGGCGCCATGGCCGCCCGCCAGTTGCCAGCCGCCGCGGATGACGCGCGAGATCTCATAGCCGGGACGCAGCGCGAAATGGTCCATGGGCGTCACTCGCGGCCGCGCAGCGCGACCGCCGTCGTCTCGGAATGGCGGAAGCGCCGCCTGGCGCCGCGGGTGATGCGCAGGCGGCTCGGACAATGGGGATCGGCGCAGGCGACCTCGGCGTCGGTCGACATCCAGTCATGCGGATGGGTGTCGCGCTGCTTGGCCGCGAGCAGCGGCAGCACGGCGGCGAGCGAATAGATGGAGAAGCCCTGGCCCGGCGGCAGATGCAGCATCTCGCCCCTGAGCTCGAAATAGTCGCCGGGCCTGGCGCCGCATTGCAGCCTGGCGCCGTCCGGCGCCACGACCTCCACGCGCAGATCATAAAGCTCGAAACTGTCGTCCGAGACAGCGGCCATGACGAACCCGTCCTCTGGTGATGAAGCGGGAGGGATGATAACAGCTACTGACATTTGAGGGGAAGGGCATGCTGGAGCTCAGGTCCGTGTCGAAGCATTTCGGCGGCGCCGAAGTGGTCTCGGACATCTCGCTCGAGGTCGGGCAGGGCGCGATCTCGGGGCTGATCGGGCCGAACGGGGCCGGCAAGACCACTCTCTTCAATCTGATCGCCGGCGCGCTCAGGCCTTCCGGGGGTACGATCCGCCTGGCGGGCGCCGACATCACCGGCGAAGCCCCGCACCGGCGCATGGCGCGCGGGCTCGGGCGCACTTTCCAGATCCCGCGGCCCTTCGCCGGGATGACGCTCATCGAGAACATGCTGGCGGCGGCGCAGGGGCAATCGGGCGAGCGCCTCCTCGCCAACTGGCTGACCCCCGGCCGGGTCGGCGCCGAGGAGCGCGCCAATGCCGAAAGGGCCATGGCGCATCTCGACTTCCTGGGGCTGGCGCGGCTGGCGCGCGAGCCGGCGCGCATCCTCTCGGGCGGGCAGCGCAAGCTTCTCGAGCTCGGCCGCGTCCTGATGGCCGATCCGAAGATCATCCTGCTCGACGAGCCCGGCGCCGGCGTCAATCCCGCGCTCCTCGACACGATCATCGACCGGGTCGCCGAGATCAACCGGCGCGGCGTCACCTTCCTCATCATCGAGCACAATATGGATCTGATCGCGAGGCTCTGCCGCCACGTCTTCGTGCTGGCGGCCGGGCGCATGCTGTTCGAGGGCGCGCCGCAGGCGGCGATCGCCAGCCCGGCCGTCGTCGAAGCCTATCTCGGCACCGGCGCCTCATGAGCGGACCGGTCCTCGCTCTCGCCGATCTCGTGGCGGGCTACGAGGCCGGGGCGCCCATCCTGCGCGGCGTGAGCCTGGAGGTGATGCCGGCGGAGATCGTGACCGTGCTCGGCCCCAACGGCGCCGGCAAGTCGACCCTGATCCGGGCGGTCGCCGGCCTGGTGCCGAAATTCGCCGGCAGCGTGCGGCTCGAAGGCGACGACATCACCGCAAGCGCCGCCCATCTCCTGGCACGCCGCGGGCTGGGCTTCGTGCCGCAGACCGACAATGTCTTCGCCCTGATGTCGATCGCCGACAATCTGCGGCTCGCCGCCGATATCCTGCCGAAGCCCGAGCGTGCGGCGCGGACCGACGAGATGTATGCGCTCTTCCCCGACCTGGCGCGGCAGCGCCGGCTCCTGGCCGGGCGCCTGTCGGGCGGGCAGCGCCAGATGCTCGCCGTCGCGCGCGCCCTCATGGCCCGTCCGCGCCTGCTCATGCTCGACGAGGCCTCCGCCGGCCTGTCGCCCAGATATGTCGGCCAGGTCTTTTCGAAGCTCGCCGAGATCAGGACGAGCGGCCTCACCATCCTAATGGTCGAGCAGAACGCCAGCGCGGCGCTCGCTCTGGCCGATCGCGCCGTCATCCTGGTCGAGGGCCGCATCGCGCATCACGGCAAGGCCGCCGGGATCGCGGCCGATCTCCGCATCCGCGAGCTCTATCTCGGCCTGGCGCCCGGCCGGAGGACGGCATGAGCCTGCAATTCGTCGCCGACGGCCTGGTCATGGGCGCGCTCATCGGCCTCGGCGCGATCGGCGTCACGCTCACCTATTCGATCCTGCGCTTCGCCAATTTCGCCCATGGCGAGTTTCTCGCCTGGGGAACCTATCTGGCGCTGGCGCTCTGCGCCGGCATCGCCGCGCTGACCGGCGGCACGGCGACGATCGGCGCGCTCTCCTTCGGCTGGCCCCTCATCGTGGCCGGCCTCGCGGCGGCGGCGTTCACCGGCCTTCTGGCGCTGGCGCTCGACCGCATCCTGTTCGCGAAATTGCGCGGCCAGGGCAATGCCATCGTGATGGTGATGGCGAGCTTCGGCGCCTCCATGGCGCTCAGGAGCCTGCTCGAATTCCTGTTCACCTCCGAGCCGCATTATTTCTCGCGCGACATCCAGATCGCCCTGCCGCTCGTCTTCGGCATCCGGCTGACGCCGGACCAGCTCTTCCTGCTCGGCCTGACCGCTCTTCTCGTCGTCGTCATGGAGGGCTTCATGACGCGAAGCGCGACCGGCCGCGCCATGCGCGCCGTCTCCGAGAATCCGGTCCTGGCCAGGGTCGCGGGCGTCGACGTCGAGGGCGTCATCCGCGCCACCTGGATGATCGGCGCCGCTCTCGCCTGCGCGGCCGGCATCATGCTCGGCCTCACGGTGCAGATCCGGCCCTTCATGGGCTTCGACCTGCTGCTGCCGCTGTTCGCCGCCGCCATACTGGGCGGCATCGGCAGCGTGCCGGGCGCCGTGCTGGGCGGGCTGATCGTGGGCCTGGGCGAGGCGGCCGCCGTGCAGTGGATCGGCGCCGAATATCGCGCCGCCGTCGCCTTCCTCATCCTGATCGCGGTGCTGCTGCTGCGGCCGGCCGGCCTGTTCGGGATGCGCGCCTGATGCTCGATCTCGTCACCTATGCCGCCTTCTTCCTGGTGACCGCTCTCACCTACGGCATCGTCTGCCTCGGCCTCAACGTGCAATGGGGCCAGACGGGCCTGTTCAATGTCGGCGTGGCGGGCTTCGTCGCGGTCGGCGCCTATGTCTCGGCGCTCCTCACCACGCCCGAGGCGGCGGGACGTCTCGGCGGCTTCGGCCTGCCGATCTGGACCGGCTGGACCGCCGCGGCGCTCATGTCCGGCGCCGCCGCGGCGCTCATCGGCGCCGTCACCTTGCGGCTCAGGGCCGACTATCTCGCCATCACCACCTTCGGCATCGCCATCGCGATCCAGCTCGTCGCCGTCAACGCCGAGACGCTGACCGGAGGCCCCTTCGGCATCGGCTTCATCCCGCGCGCCTTTGCAGGCGTCGAGGACCGCCCGCTCGTCTTCAACCTCGCCAATCTCCTGCTCGTCGGGCTGCTGACCGCTGTTCTCTATTATGGGCTCGAGCGCCTGGTGCGCAGCCCCTGGGGGCGCGTGCTGCGCGCCATCCGCGAGGACGAGACGGCGGCGCTGTCCTTGGGCAAGAACGCCAATCTCTTCCGCATCCAGGCTTTCGCCCTGGGCGGCGCCATCATGGGCCTCGCCGGCGCCGTGCAGGCGCATTTCATCGGCTTCATCGCACCCGAGAACTATGCCTCGACCCTGACCTTCCAGGTCTGGGCCATGCTGATCATCGGCGGGTCGGGCAACAATCTGGGCGCGCTTCTGGGCGCCGTCCTGGTCTGGGGCCTGTGGAGCGTCTCGGGCGTGGTGCTCGCTTCCGCGGTGCCGGCCGAATATCAGGCGCGCGCCGCCGCCCTGCAGATCGTCCTCATCGGCGTGGCGCTCGCCGCCCTCCTGGTGGTGCGCCCGCGCGGCCTCATCGGCGAGGAGAAAATAGTTTCTCGTTTCCTCAGTCGCTGAATTGCTGACGGATATTCACAAGCTGAAGCGATGGCGAATCATTCAGGCCAACTCTGTTTGTTCGAGAGTCAAGGAGAATTTGACTTATGTTTCATAAACCCTATATATCGCTTGTACCCGCTGACGGCGTGCCGTCAGCTCAAAGGCCGCGTGGAGCGCAAGTTCCAGCGGCCTTTGCGTATATGGGGCGGAAAAATGAGAGTTTACGTCTACGTAGATGGGTTCAATTTCTACTATCGCGCGCTTAAAGATACGCCCTTCAAGTGGCTCAATCTTCACTCATTGGCGACACGATTGCTCCGCCCGGGCGATCAGGTTGAAGCCATCCGCTACTTCACTGCTCGTGTAAGCCCGCGTGCCGGCAACCCGGGCGCGCCGCGTCGCCAGCAAATTCTTCTTAGCGCTCTCGCCACCTTGCCGAATTTTCATGTCCACTACGGTCGATTTCTTCCCAAAACAAAAAGACGTCCGCTTGTGTCCAATCCCGCGCAATTTGTCGAGATTCTCGACACAGAGGAAAAGGGGTTGGATGTGAATCTCGCCGTCCATTTGGTGAATGATGGTTGGCGCAAGAGATATGATTTGGCGCTCGTGATCTCTCAAGATACCGACCTGATAGAACCGATTCGGATTGTCGCAAAAGAACTTGGAATTCCGGTCGGCCTTGTCTGGTCTCAAGGTCAGCCCAACCCGCAAATGAAGGCGGCGGCTACGTTCGTTCGTCATGTGAGGCGGTCGGACCTGACACTGTCGCTGTTTCCGGATCCGATTGTCACGCCGACCGGACGCATACACAAGCCAGCGGGCTGGTGAACCTTGCGACGATTGCACCATCAATTTTTCAGCACCTTTCGCCAAAAGCTTAGAGCGCCGTGAGCAACGGCCTAAGCCGCCCGCTGCTTGCGGCGAGATCGAGGAAGGTGAAGCGGTCGCGGATCTCCCGGCAGCGCAGCACCGCCTGTTCGTAGAATGGCTGGGGAAGGTGGACCTCCCGCGGCGTGACCGGCGCGCCGGCGGCGTCGAGCACGCCGCGCAGGTGGTCGGGCGAAAGCGAGACGGCGGCGATCCGTTGGGCGATCTCGGGCCATGAGCGGTCGAGGCGCTCGTTCAGCCTGTCGGCCGTCTCGCGCGCCAGGCGCTTGCGCGCGAAATCGCTCCAGCAGGATCGCCCGAGCGTCTCGCCATAGCGCGCGGCGAAGTCGGCCGGCGTTTCGGTATCGGGCGCGAGGACGGGACGCCTGTCGAGCATCTCGCGCTGGAGGCGCGCCATCGACAGCGTCGTCACGCCGATCTGCTCGCCGTGATAGACGAGCGGGCGATCGGGATCGCCGAGCATGTCGATATAGTGGCTGATCAGGTGCTCGCCCTGGCTGGCTGGCGCGCTCGATCCGTGGATGGCGGTGCCGAAGCCGGAGAGGACGAGCGTGCGGACGAGCCGTTCCATCGCGGCGATGTCGCCCGCCATCAGCGCCGCCGACTGAGCGAAGAGCGGGGCTTCGTCGTCGGCCAGCAATGCATAGGGGAGCTGCCGGTAGGGCTGGTCCAGGACGAGATGCGCCAGCAGCCAGTCGGCCTGCGACGTCGCCCGGCACAGGCTGTCGCCGAGGCCTGAGCGGATCAGGCGGGCGGGCGCCGCGGCGAGGACGGCAAGGTCGAAGAAGGCGCCGAGCGGCGCCTGGGCCGGGAGAGATTTCTTGTGCCCGTGCTCGGTGATCGCCGCGTTGAGCGAGGTGTAGCCGTTCATCGACGGCGCGGTCGCGAAGACGGCATAGGGCTTTCCGTCGCGGGCGCTGACGAACTTGCACAGGTCGTTGATCGTGCCGGAGCCGACCGCGATCAGCGCGCGCGCCGCCTGCGTCGCCGCCCGCAGGCTGTCGGCGGTCCGGTCGTCGGGATGGGGCGCGCCCGGCAGCACGATGCTGTGGACGTCGAACCGGCCGGCGAGCGCCCGCTCGATGCGCCGGCCGAGCACCTCGTGGGTCGTCTTGTCGCTCACCACCGCGATCGGGCGCTCGAAGCCGAGGCCCGCCACGAGATCGCGTTCCATGCCCGCGAGCGTCGGCGCGATGACGAGGGCGCGCGTGGTCACGCGCTGCGGGCCGAGCCCGTCGGGGTCTTCGTAGGTGCCTGCGAGGAGCTCAGTGATCTTGTCGGTGGTCGGCATGGTCGCTGCAAGGTGACGAGACGAAGGATTTGACCGCCGCGAACAGCCGGCGGTAGCGCTGATAGGACTGCTCGAGCGTGGCGCCGGCGGCGGCGTCGGGCATGAGCGAGCGGGCCGGCGCGGCAAGCTGCGCCGCGGCCTGCCGGACATCCGGGAAGATTCCCGTCGCCACGCCGGCGAGGAGCGCGGCGCCGAGGACGGAGCTATGGGCATGCTCCGCCAGCAGGACCGGCAGGCCTGAAATATCGGCGCGCAGCTGCGCCGCGAGAGCGCTGCGCGAGCCGCCCGCCAGCAGCCTGATGGATGTCGGCCGGGCGCCGAGCTCGGCGAGGCGCGCCAGCACGTCGCGCATGGCGAAGCCGCAGCCTTCGAGCAGAGCGCGCGCGAGATGCTGGGCGCCATGGGCGGGCGTCAGGCCATAGAAGCAGCCGCGCGCCGCAGCGATCCATTCGGGCGCCATGGTGCCGGTGAGGGCGGGCAGGAAGACGACGCCGTCGGATCCGGCGGGAGCCAGCGCCGCCGTCGCGTCGAAGCCTTCATAGTCGGCGATGCCGAGAAGGTCCCTGAGCCAGGTGACCGCGCCGCCGGCGAGCCAGCCGGGATTCTCGACGAAATAGCCGCCCGCCGGATAGGCATGGGTCTCGACCAGGCGCCCGCCGTCGATGACGGGCTCGGCGAAGAGCGCGCCGACCACTTCGCCGGTGCCGATGGCGACGGAGACCTCGCCGGCTTGCGTCAGCCCGGCGCCGAGCGGCGTCGAGAAGTCGTCGCCCGTCCCGACCGCGACCGGTATGCCGGCGGGAAGCCCGGTGAGAGCCGCACCCGCCGCCGTGAGCCTGCCGGCGCATTCGCCCGACGGTGCGAGGGAGGGAAGCTCCGCTCTCCTCACGCCGAAGGCCGAAAGCAGGGCGTCGTCGTAGTCCCGCGCCCTGAGGTCGTAGAGCATGCTGGTCGAGGCGAGCGCGTGATCGATCACGAAAGCGCCGGTCAGCCGCTCGACCATATGGGAGACGGGCTGGTGGTAGCGCGCCGCGCCGTCCTGGTGCCGCTTGAGCCAGCGGATCTTGGCGCCGAGATGGCTGGCGTCGGGAACGATCCCGGTCTTTGCGTGAAGACTGTCCGTGTCGATGTCGAGAAGCTCAGGCCCGGCGCGGCGGTCCATCCAGGTGAGGCAGGGGCCGCTCGGCTCGCCCCGGCCGTCGACCGGGATGCAGCCGTCGAGCTGGCCGCAGACGGCGAGGCCGCGCACCTGATGCGCGTCCGCCCGCGCCGCGCCGAGCGCATCGGCGATGGCCGGCCCGAGCGACCGTTCCCACAGCCGCGGATCCTGCTCGGCCCTGCCGGGGCCCGGGAAATCGGGGCGGTAGGCGCGAAATCCGGCACCTTTCATGGCGAGACCGTCGTCGGTCACCGCCGCTTTCAGGCTTTGTGTTCCGATGTCGACGCCGACCAGCATGTCCTGTCGCGATGCCCGTGCGCGGCCTAGCAGCAGACCGGCAGGCGCTTCTCGCCCGTCTGGCCGTAGCTCTTGAACTTCTCCATCACGCGCGCGATCTCGTCGTCGGGCAGGACATGCGGGACGCCCACCTGCAGGGCGCGCCAGTATTGCGCCGCCAGCGCTTCGATCTCGACCGCGAGCCATGCCGCCTTCTTGAGATTGGGCCCGACGCAGACCATGCCATGATTGGCGAGAAGGCAGGCGGTGCGGTTCTCGAGCGCGCCCAGTATGTAGTCGGCGAGCTCCTGCGTGCCCCAGGTGACATAGGGAACGCACGGCACCGTCGGTCCGCCGGCGACGGCGATCATGTAATGGATGGCGGGGATCTCGCGGCGCAGGATGGAGAGCGAGGTGCAGAACATGGAATGCAGATGGATGACCGCGCCGACCTCGGGCTTCTTCGTCATGATGTCGCGGTGGAAGCGCCATTCGGTGGAGGGCTTGCGTGCTCCCTGATGCGACGCGTCCGGCTTCATGAAGACGACGTCTTCCGGCGTCATCTCGTGATAGGGCACACCCGACGGCGTGATCAGGAAGCCGCCGTCGACGCGCACGCTGATATTGCCCGACGTTCCCTGATTGACGCCTCTGTCGTTCATGTCGATGCAGGTCGCGATCATCTCGCGGCGGATGGCTTGATGTTTCATCTGGATCTCCCGGCAGCGTCGGTTGGATGAGGGGTCATTTGCGGTCGCCGGCGACGAGGACCTCCACCGCCAGCGGCGAGAGCGCTTCCGCCATCTCGGGCTCGGGCTCGCGGTCGGTCACCAGATAGTGCACCCGGTCCAGGCTCTGCACCTGCACCGGCGCGTAGCGGCCGAATTTCTGGTGGTCGGCGACCACGATGACGGTCTGTGCCGAGAGCAGCATGAGATTGTGCAGCTCGGCTTCCTCGCGGCTGAAATCCATGAGGGTGCCCCGGGGCGAGATGGCGCCGGCGCCGATGATGGCGAAATCGGCGAAGTAGTTCGCCAGCATGTGGGTGGCGTCGCGTCCGAGGCACGCCTGGTTCTGGGCCTGGATCTCGCCGCCCAGGAGATGCACCCGGTTGTTGTTGCGCCCGCTGAGCTTCAGCGCGGTCGCGATGCAGTTGGTGAAGACGGTGAGCCGCTGCCGCTCGACCAGGTGGTCGGAGGCGCTCTGCACCGTCGTGCCGGCGGACAGCAGGATCGAGGCGCCGTCGGGGATCATGCTGGCGGCCAGGAGTCCGATGGCTTTCTTGCCCGTCACGTTGGTCGTCTGCCGCACCGCGATGTCGGGCTCGCGCGATTCGAGCGATATGGCCCCGCCATGCGTCTTGCGGAGCTTGCGCTGCTCGGCCAGCGTCAGGAGGTCGCGCCGGATCGTCTCGCGCGAGACGTTGAGCGTGCGCTGGATCTCGGTGATCGAGATCGAGCGATGCGCTTTCACCAGAGCGAGGATGTGGTTCTGGCGCTCCTCAGCAAGCAAGCCGACCTCCCAGTCGATTGAAAAGGTTGACGAATTTTTTCTCGTCACAAAAGGTGTGGCATTTATAGCATTTTCTTGCGATATATGGCAATAATGTTGTAATTTGTGTAGATAACAACAACTCGACGGAGGAAACGGAAATGACGTCAGTGAAGCTGAGCGGCCGCGGAAGGCTGTCGCGGCGCGGGGCCCTGAAGGCGGGAGCCCTGGGCGCCATGGGCGCGTTGGTCCTGGGCCGCCCCGGCCCGTTCATCGGCAATGCCGAGGCGGCGACGCCGACCCTGCGGCTGCTGATGTGGCAGCCTTATGCGATCAAGGAGACGATCGCCGCTTTCGAGACGGCCATGAAGGCCAAGTTCTCGCCCACCTTCTTCGACGGCAACTCGGAGGCCTTCAACAAGCTGAAGGTCGGCGGCACCAAGGATTTCGACATGGTCATGGCGGACGGCTTCTGGCCGCGCCTCTATTTCCGCCAGGGCCTGACCAAGGCGCTCGATTACGGCAGGATCCCGAATATGGCCGGGGTCTTTCCGGATTTCCTGCCCGAGAAGTTCGTGCTCCTGGCGGATCCGGAAGGCAAGAACAAGGTGGCCGCCCCCAATTGCTGGGGCGGCTACGGCATCACCATCAACAGCTCGCAGATCGCCAAGGAGGATGTCGGCTCGATCGAGCTATTGCTCAACGGCAAATATGCCGGCCATTTCTCCACCAACTCCCGCTTCGAGGAGAATATCGCGCTGATGGGCATATTGGCGGCGACGAAGCTCGGCACCAGGGACGGCCCGCGTCCCGACGATAAGCCGTTCAATCCGTACCAGCTCACCGACGCCGAGCTCGACGAGACCAAGCGGCTCCTGATCGAGCAGAAGAAGCTGCTGCTGACCCGCTACCAGGACTATGACGCGCTGGAGCGTCTCATGCGCGCCAAGTCGGTCTGGGCGGCGCCCGAATTCGCCGAGAGCTATCGCAAGCTCACCGTCCTGCGCCGCGAGGGCAAGGTCGATTTCGACGTCGAGCACGTGCTGAAGCCCAAGGAGGGCGGGCTCGGCTGGGTCGATACCTGGATGGTGAGCGCGGATGCCGATTCCGAGCGCACCGAGCTCGCCCATGCCTGGATCAATCTCTTCCTCGACAAGGAGAACTATGTCCGCGTGGTGCGCTCGACCGGCTATGGCGGCGTCGTCGACGTCCGCTCGCTGATGTCCGAGGACGAGATCGCCCTCTACTTCCAGAACCGCAGCGCCGAGGCGAGCCAGCTGCATATGTTCGACCAGCCGTCCTCGCCGGAGAAATGGGAGCGCATCTGGTCGGATGTGGAGGCTTCCTGATTCTCGGAAGCGGTGACGAGGGGAAGCGATGACGATACCTCCTGATCAGCCGGCATCGTTGTCGCTCCACGCCGTCTCCCGGCACTTCGGCCCGATCAAGGCCGTCGACGGCGTCGATCTCGACATCGGCCAGGACGAGTTCTTCTCGCTTCTGGGGCCGAGCGGATCCGGCAAGACGACGCTGCTGCGGATCATCGCGGGCCTCGAGCGGCCGACGGCCGGGCGGGTGCGCGTGGCCGGCCGCGACGTCACCGAGATGCCGCCCTATCGCCGGCGCATCGGCATGGTGTTCCAGAACTTCCTGCTGTTTCCGCACAAGACGGTGGCCGAGAACATCGTCTTTCCGCTGCGCATGCAGCGCGTCGGGCGGTCCGAGCGCGAGGACCGGCTGCGCTGGGCGATCGGGCTCCTGCGCCTCGAAGGGCTTGCCGGAAGATATCCCAACGAGCTGTCCGGCGGCCAGCAGCAGCGCGTGTCTCTGGCGCGCGGCCTGATCGCCAGGCCCGCCCTTCTCCTGCTCGACGAGCCTCTCGCCAATCTCGACCGCGAGCTGCGCGCCGAGATGGAGGTCGAGATCCGCCGCTATCAGAAGGAGCTCAACATCCCCTTCGTCTATGTCACCCACAACCAGGAAGAGGCGCTCACCATGAGCGACCGCATCGCCGTCATGCGCGATGGCGTCTTCGAGCAGGTGGGTCCGCGCAACGACGTCTACCGCAAGCCCGCCACCGCCTTCGTCGCGGGCTTCGTCGGCCAGTCGAACCAGATGACCGGGCGGGCCGAGACGGTCAACGGCCACTCGCTCGCCCTGAGCCGCCACGGCGCCACGCTCCGCCTGCCGCATCAGGGCGGCATCTCGGCGGGCGACGAGGTCCGCTTCCTCATCAAATATGAGGACATCGAGGTGAGCGCGGCGGAACGGCGTCGTCCGGCCGGCGGGAAAAGCGCCGGCAATTCGCTTCCCGGCCGCCTGCGCGACGTCATCTTCAAGGGCCAGACCGCGAACTACATCGTGAGCATGGAGGACGGCAGCGAGATCATCGCCAGCGCCTCCTCGCGCGATCAGAAGGTGGCGGTCGGCGAGGCCGTCTCCATATGCTGGCCGGAGACGGCGGGCATGTGCTTCAGGGCCTGACATGGCGCGCCGCCTCTCGCCCCTGCTCCTTCTGGCCGGCCCGGGCGTGCTGTTCATTCTGGCGACCCTGCTCCTGCCGCTGCTCGCGGTGTTCGTCTTCAGCTTCTGGCGCACCGAGAGCTACGAGCTCTATGCCGACTGGAACCTCGACAACTACCGCGTCCTCCTGGGCGAACCGGCCTATCGGATCTTCCTTGTGCGCTCGACCCTGAGCGCGCTGGCGACGTCGCTCATCTGCCTCGTCCTGTCGTGGCCGGTGGCCTATTACATCGCCCGCCACGGCGGCAGGTACCGTCTCCTGCTGGTCCTGCTCTTCGCCGCTCCGTTCTTCACCGGCCTCATCCTCAGGATCGCGGCGCTCCAGGGCATATTGGGACCGGGCGGCCTCATCAACATGGCGCTCGGCATGCTGGGCTTCCGGCCGGTCGCGGCGCTGATGTACACGCAGACCGCCGCGACCATCGGCCATGTCTATCTCTTCATCCCCTTCATGGTGACCGCCATCTATCTCTCGCTGGTCAATTTCAACTTCGAGCTGCTCGAGACCGCCAAGATCAACGGCGCCGGTCCGTTCCGGGCCTTCATCGAGGTGACATGGCCGCTCAACTGGATCGGAACGGCGATCGGCCTGGCGCTGGTCTTCATTCCCTGCCTCGCTTCGGCGGTCACGCCGCGGTTCCTCGGCGGCCCGAGCGCGACCTCCTTCGGCATGAGCCTCGGCCAGCAGTTCGGCGAGACCGGCACCTGGGCGCTGGGCTCGGCCATGGGCGTCGTCCTCTTCGTCTTCTCCCTCGTCGTCGTCGTGGCGATGGCGCTGACCGTCAACCTCAAGCGCAGCGGGTTCACCGGGATGGGGACGCGATGACCTCGGTCGGCGACTGGGCCCAGGGGCTGCGCCGCGCCGGCATGGAGGGCCTGCTCCTGCTGCTCTACCTCTTCCTCTATGCGCCCATCCTCTACGTGACCTACGCCTCGTTCTCGCAGGACATCGTCTGGCCGTTCCCGCCCTCCTTCACCACCAGCGCCTATACCGAGCTCTTCGGCAATGATCTCTATGCCGACGCGCTCGCCAACAGCCTTCTGATCGGCCTCGGCAGCGGCGTGCTGTCCACCCTCCTGGCGACGGGCGGCGTGATCGGCATATTGCGCTATCCCTCGCCGCGGCGCATTCCGGTCTTGATCGCATATCTGGCGCCGCTCTTCGTCGCCGAGCTGCTCATCGGCATCTCCTCTCTCGCCTTCAATGCGCGCGTCCTCGGTCTGCCCGGCAATCTCGTCTCGGCCGTCGCCGCCAATGCCGTGGAAGGCACCGCATTCGCCTTCCTGATCGTCCTGGCCCAGCTCGTCCGCTATGACTGGCAGATGGACGACGCCGCCATGGTGTTCGGCGCCACGCCCTGGCGCTGCTTCTGGGAGATAACCTTGCCGACGATCTGGCCGAGCCTGCTCGGCGCCTTCCTCATCAGCTTCATCCTGGCGTTCAACAATCTCGAGATCTCCTTCTACAATCTCGGCGCCATACCGACCTTGCCCTCCGTGGCCTGGGGCTCGCTGCGTTTCGGCCTCGGCCCCGAGCTCTTCGCCTTGGCCGCCCTGACCAATGCGCTGGTCTTCGTGGTGTTCGCGGTGATGTACGTCCTGATGCGCAGCGGCATCGTGAAATTCGGCTATCGCGGCGGCTGACAGGGGGACCGCCGGAAAGGCTTGCTGGCGCCGCCGGTTCTTTGTAAGGGGGTCTTGAAGATCGGGACTCCGTTGACGAGGGGTAATGTTGTCGAAGAAGGCCGTGATCATGGCGATGGCGCTCATGCTGGGTCTGTCCGGCGACGCCAGGGCCGAGGTCGCGAAGGAGCTCAAGGCGGCGATCGCCGGCTATGCCGCCATGTACGGTCTGCCGGCCTCGCTCGTGCATCGCGTCGTCAAGCGCGAGAGCAGGTACAATCCCAGGGCCTATCATCGCGGCCATTACGGGCTGATGCAGATCAGATACGACACGGCGCGCACCATGGGCTATCGCGGCAAGCCCAAGGGCCTTCTCGACGTCGACGCCAATCTCAGATACGGCGTGAAATACCTGGCCGGCGCCTATCTGGTCTCGGGCGGCAATGCCGACAGGGCGGTGCGCTACTATCGCAGCGGCTATTATTACGCCGCCAAGCGCAAGGGCCTTCTCGAGGAGACGGGTCTCAGGACCAGGCGCTGAGAAGCCCGCGCCGGATCAGCGGTGCTGGTCGGGAATCATCAAGGCGCGGTCGGCATCGAGCTTCGCGCGGTAATAGGGCGGCAGGTTGAGATCGGCGAGGTCGTGGTCGCTCAGCCGCAGTCCCTCGAGCCGCGGAGCCTCGGCGCGATCCCGTTGGGCAGGGCCTCGGACGAGCGAGAACAGCCGGGAAAGACGGGTCGTCAGTGTCATGGCGGGCCTCGTAAATGTCTAAGCCATCGAACTGCTCAGCAATATGAGCCCCGATTTTGCTGGTTTCCAATGCGAAATCCGGTATAAGCCATCGAACGGATTGATGGCTCACAATGGCTGAAACCCTGCCCCTGCAAGCCGTGAAAGTCTTCGACGCGGTTGCCCGTCATATGAATTTCACCAGGGCGGCGGCCGAGCTGAACATGACCCAGTCGGCGGTGAGCTATCAGGTCAAGCTCCTGGAAAGCTTCATCGGGGCGCCCTTGTTTCTGCGCCGGGCGCGCGGCGTCGAATTGAGCGAGCACGGCCGGGCGGTGGCGCCGCTGGTGCGCCGCGCGCTCAACGACCTGAGCCAGGCCTTCCGGTCGGCAAGGGACGAGACCGCCCATCTCCTGGTGATCTCGACCATGCACACTTTCGCGTCGAACTGGCTGGCGCCCCGCATCGGCAGTTTCCAGATGGCCAATCCCGATATCGCGGTCCGTCTCGACGTCTCCTCGCATCTCGTCGATTTCGAGCGCGACCGCGTCGATGTCGCCATAAGATCGGGCAAGGGCGACTGGCCGGGGCTGCGCAGCCATCTCGTTGGCGGCGGCAATTTCACCGTCGTGTGCAGTCCGGCCTATTACGAGCGCGCCGGCCGGCCCGCCGCACCGTCCAGCCTCGCCGACTGCATCTTCATCGGCCCGCGCGACGACTGGTGGCCGGTCTGGTTCGCGGCCGCCGGCCTCGGGCCGCCGGCGGCGCTCGGCCGGCCCGGCGTCGACGTCGAGACGCAGCAGATGGCGGCCGTGCTCGCCGTTGCCGGCCACGGCCTGGCGCTGGTCCATCCGGGCTTCGTCGCCGAGGAGATCAGGACCGGCAAGCTCATGCAGCCTTTCCCGCTGATGGCCTCGACCGGCTTTAGCTATTATCTGGTCTATCCGCGCGCCGACCGCCTGGCGCGCAAGACGCAGTTGTTCAGGGACTGGATCCTCGCCGAGGCGGGACAGGCGCCCACTTCTCCCGATCGCGCGCCGGGTCTATAGCTCGCCGTCGCATTTTTTTGAGAGGGCGAGACGATGAAGGCGCGTGTCCAGTGGCTCGAGGGCCGGACGTTCGTGGGCGAGTCGGGCAGCGGCCATGCCGTGGTCATGGACGGCGCGCCCGAGGCGGGCGGCCGCAATCTCGGCATCCGGCCCATGGAGATGCTCCTGGTCGGGCTTGCCGGCTGCACCGCCTTCGACGTCGTGCATATCCTCGAAAAGGGCCGCGAGGCGGTCACCGCCTGCGACGTCGAGGCGACGGCCGAGCGCGCCCCGGCCGAGCCCCGGGTTTTCACCGCCATCCATCTCGCCTACAAGGTGAAGGGCCGCAATCTCAAGGAGGCGGCGGTGAAGCGCGCCATCGATCTCTCGGCCGGGAAATACTGCTCGGCCTCGATCATGCTGGCCAAGTCCGCGAAGATCACCCATTCCTGGACGGTGGAAGAGGAAGGATGAGAGGGCTGTCGCGCTGTCTCTATCGCATCGCCGCCTTTTCCTCGCCCGTCATGGCCGCGCTTGAACGTATTGACGTCGGAGTCCGGTCGTGACGAGTTCGAGACGAGAATGATCAGCGCAATGCGAGGCCCGTCGCCGGGTCGAAGAAATGCGCGCGCTCCATGTCGACGCCGATGGCGAGCGGCGCGCCGCGCTCAGGGGTCTGGCGCGGGTCGATGCGCGCGGTGACGCGGACCGCCTGCTTTTCGCCGACCTCGAAGAAGACATAGGCGTCGGCGCCGGTCACCTCGGTGATCAGCACGGTGCTGTGGAACCCGCCGGGGGAGGGATCGGGATAGAGGAAGGCCTCGGGCCTGATCCCCATGACGATGTCGCGGCCGAGCCATCGCTCAAGCCACGGGCGGGCCTGGGCCTGCGCGGCGGTGAAGGGCAGGACGGTGTCGGTGCCGGCGACGGCGCAGCCGATGGTTCCGTCCCGGAGCGCCGGCCGCACGGTGAGGAAGTTCATCGCCGGCGAGCCGATGAAGCCGGCGACGAACAGGTTGACCGGGTTCTCGTAGAGCTCGCGCGGCGCGGCGCATTGCTGGAGGTTGCTCTCGCTCTCCTGCGTGACCGGCTTGAGCACCGCGACGCGCTCGCCCATGGTCATCGCCTCGACCTGGTCGTGGGTCACGTAGAGCGTGGTGACGCCGAGCCGCGCATTGAGCAGCTTGAGCTCGGCGCGCATCTGCACGCGCAGCTTCGCGTCGAGATTGGACAGGGGCTCGTCCATCAGGAAGCATTGCGGGTCGCGCACGATCGCCCGGCCCATGGCGACGCGCTGGCGCTGTCCGCCCGACAGCGATCCCGGCTTCTTGCGCAGATAGGCCGTGAGGTCGAGGGTGCGCGCCGCCTGCTCCACCTTCTCGCGGATGACGTCGCGCGGCACCTTCCTCTGCCCGAGGCCGAAGGCCATGTTCTCGAACACGTCCATATGCGGATAGAGCGCGTAGTTCTGGAACACCATGGCGATGTCGCGCTCGCCGGGTCCGAGATCGGTGACGTCCCTGCCGCCGATGGAAATGCGCCCCTGCGTCGGCGTCTCGAGACCGGCGGCGCAACGCAGGAGCGTGGACTTGCCGCAGCCCGAGGGGCCGACCAGCACCATGAACTCGCCGTCCCCGACCTCGAGATCGACGCGCGACAAGGCGAGCGTCCCGTCGTCGAAGCGCTTGCCGACCCCGGCGAAGCCCAGCGACGCCATCAGCGCGCTCTCGCCGCCAACCTGACGCTCTCTCCGCTCGCCGCTGCCTCTTCTATGGCGGTGAGCACGCGCGTCACCTGCAGGCCGTCCTCGGCGTCGGCGAGGACCGGCAGGTCGAGCGTCACCGCGTCGACGAAGCGGGCGATCGCTTCGGTGACGAAGCCGCCGATGCGTCCGCCGGCCGCCGGCGTGACGCCCAGCATGTCCTCGGCCCTGAGACCGGCGCCGGCATATTTCTTGAACGTGCCGTTCTGCGCCGTGTTGATCTCGACCGAGCCCTTCTCGCCGACGATCTCCATCTTGAAGTCGAAGATGAGCGGCAGGTCGCGCGGCAGCACCCAGCTGTTCTCGAGCGAGGCCACCGCACCGTTGTCGAATTCGAGCAGCGCCATGTGGACGTCCGCCGTGTCGACGCCCTGCGCCGCGAGATGGCCGTGCCGCTTCATCGCCTGGACGCGCACCACCTCGGCGCCCAAGGTGAAGCGCAGGGCGTCGACCGCATGGCTGCCGAGGAACCACAGCGCCGAGGACCTGGCCGCCCAGCTCAGGAGCTCGAAGGGAACGAAGAGCGTGTTGGAAAGCCGCGCCGCGGCATGGAGCGGCCGGCCGATCTCGCCTGCGCCGACCGCCTCCTTCATCGCATGGACCGCCGGATTGACCCGGTTGTGGAAGTCGACCATGACCTTGGCCTTGCCCCTGGCCGCGAGGCTCGCGATCTCCTCGGCCTCGGCGAGCGTCGTGGCCAGCGGCTTCTCGCTGAGCACGTGCTTGCCGGCCCTGAGTGCCGCCGTGACGACGTCGCCATGGGCGAAATCGGGCGTCGCCACGGTGACCGCCTCGACCTCGGGGTCGGCGACGAGATCGCGATAGTCGCTGTAGACCTTGCGCGCCCCGAACTGCTCCTGCATGGCCTGCGCGCGCTTCGGGTCGAGATCGCAGACGGCCGCGAGCTCCGCTTGCGGCAGGGCGTTGAGGGTCTTGCAGTGGAAGGAGCCCCACAGGCCGGCGCCGACCACGCCGAACCGGGTTTTCGCGTTGGATGTCTTGGCGGATGCTGTCATTGTCAGCCCTTTACTGAACCGAAGGTGAGCCCGCGCACGACATAGCGGTCGAGCGCCAGGAAGATGAGCATGGGAGGGATCATCGCGGCGACCGCGGCCGCGGCGATGAAGCCCCAGGTGACGCCGGCGGTGCCGAAATAGCGCAGCGTGCCGACCGGGAGCGTCGCCGTGGCGCGGTTGCTCAGCACCAGCGGGAAGGCGGCGTTGTTCCAGGAGAAGACGAAGGCGAACATCGAGGTGACGATGAGGCCCGGCAGGATGAGCGGCAGCACGATGCGCGTGAGGATGGTGGCGGTGGAGGCGCCGTCGACCCGCGCCGCCTCCTCGATCTCGACCGGCACCTCGTCGATGAAGCTGCGCAGGAGCCAGACCGAGAACGGGATGGTCAGCGTCTGCAGGATGAGGATCATCGAGAAGTAGCTGCCCTTGAGGCCGGCCGCGCTGGCCAGGATCGAATAGGGGATGAGGAAGGCGACGGGTGGCGCCATCAGGAGGCCCAGATACCACATCATCAGGTGCTTGCGCCCCCTGATGCGGAAGCGCGACAGGGCATAGGCGGCGGGCAGCGAGAAGGGCAGGTTGAGCAGCACGGCGCCGGCCGCGACCACCAGGCTGTTGAACAGCTGCGGCAGGTTGTTGCCGGGGTCGCCGAAGGTGTAGTTGATCGACTCCCAGCTCGGCGTGAACACCAGCACCGGCGGCATGGCGAAGAAGGTGTCGGCCGGCCGGATGGCGAGGAGCACGAACCAGACGATCGGTCCGATGAAGATCAGCATCAGCAGCAGCATGACGGCATAGAGCGCCGCCGTCTTCCTGGCCGGATGTGCCGCGCCGGCCATCAGTCCAGTTCCCTGAAGGCGAAGAGGACCAGGAGCGCGATGATCGCGTTGACGACCACGACCATCAGCCAGGTCATGGCGCTGGCCAGGCCGATGTTGAAATCGACCAGGCCGTATTGATAGAGGCTGTAGCCGAGCGTGCGGCTCGAGGCGCCGGGCCCGCCCTTGGTCAGCACCAGGACCAGATCGAAGGTGTTGAAGAGCTGCATGACGCGCAGCATGATCACGATCATCGCCGTCTTCTTGATGAGCGGGATCTTGATCTTCATCAGCATGGCGTAGGCCGACGCCTTGTCGATGCGCGCCGCTTCGATGATGTCGTGCGGGATCGACAGCAGCCCGGCATAGAGCACGATGGCGAAGAACGGCGTCCACTGCCAGATGTCGGCGAAGAGCACCGCCCAGAGCGCTGTGGCGCCGGAACCGAGCAGGCCTTCGGCCGGCAGCGGAATGCCGATCGCGGCGAGGAGCCACGGGATGAGGCCGCCGCCCGGATCGTACATGTAGCGGAACAGGAAGCCGACGACGATGGGCGCTATGGTCGTCGGCATGATGAGGAGGGCGCGCGTCACGTTCATGCCTGGCACCTTGTGCACCAGGAACAGCGCGATGGCGAGGCCGAGCGCGAACTCGATCGCGGTGCCGACCACGGTGATGAGGAGCGTGTTGTAGAGGGCGCCGAGGAAGAAGCCGCCCGCCAGCGCCATCCTGTAATTGTCCCAGCCGATGAAGCCCATGGGCGTCGGGCTCATCTGCAGGTTCCAGAAATAGAAGCTGCTCTTGAGCGCGAAGACGAGCGGAAAGGCGATGAGGGCGACGAGCAGGATGATCGACGGGCTGATCAGCAGCCAGGGGAAGAACGCCGGCAGGCGCCGCGCTCTCCGCGGCAATGTGCGGGCGTCATGCATGCGTCGATCCGGTGCGGCTCTGAAGACTGAACGGGTACTGCATCCCACCTCATCTCGGCGAAAAGTCGGGGGCGCGCGAAACGGGGGTCTCGCGCGCTCCCGCCGTCAGGCGAGCGAGGCCATCAGCGCCTTGGTCGCATCCAGCGTGTCGTCATAGGATTCCTGCTGATAGGGAATGAGGAAATTGCCCTTGAGGATCGTCTGGAAGAACAGCGAGGTCTCCTTGAGCGCCTGCTCGGGCGTCAGTTCGCCCGACAGGACCTTGTTGAGGTTGAGCCCGTAGATGCCTTCGAGCGTGGTGTAGACCGGGCAGGGCGGGCGCACGATCTTGCCGTTGCCTTCCTCGAGGTCGGCGAGCTGGCCCGGCAGATGCGGGTAGATCTTGACGAGCTCGGGGTCCTTGTAGAGCGAAGGCCGGGCGAAGTCGGAGAACTGGTGGCCGAACTTGTCGTAGAGGGCCATGTCCTTCTGGGTCTTGGCCGAGGTCGCCCATTTGATGAACTGCCAGGCGGCATCGCGGTTCTGCGTGTTGGCGGCGATGCCGAGGCTGTGCCCGCCGATGCTGACGACCTGCTGCTTGCCCGGCGCCGTCGGCAGCCTGGCGATGCCGATCTTGTCGGCGATGACGGAGTCCTTGCCCGTCATGTAGCCGTCCTTCTTGCACAGATAGGCGTAGGGCGTCCACCAGTAGAACATGCCGATGTCGCCCTTGGCGAAGCGCATGCCGGCGTCGAACCAGTTGTAGCCGACCGCTTCCGGCGGCGAGTTCTTGTAGAGCGCGAGGAAGGTCTTGAGCGCCTCGACCGTTTCCGGCGTGTCGATGGTCGGCTCGAAGTCCCATTTGCCGGTCGGGAAGCTCTTGAACCACCGCGTGCCCATGCTGGCGGCGAGCTGGGTGAACATATGCACGACGGGTGCCGGCTGCTGGCCGGAGACGACGGTGCCGGCCATCCTGGCGCCGGAGAAGTCCTTGCCGTTCAGCTTCTCGATGATGCCGAGATAGTCGGCCCAGCTCCAGCTCCCGTCGTTCGGGATCTTGACGCCGGCCTGCTCGACATAGTCCTTGTAGTAGAGGACCGTCTGGCCATAGGTGGCGACCGGCAGCGTGCCGACCTGGCCGCGCCATGTGTTCATCGAATAGAGCACCTGCGGCACGTAATCGTCGATGGCGCTGTCCTTGTCTGCCTTGATGAACTCGTTGAGCGGCAGGATCCACTTGCTTTCGAGATATTGTCCGAGCCACATCTGGTCGACCGAGATGACGTCGGCATCGGGCTCGTTGCTGATGAAGGAGGAGGTCAGGCGCGCCTGCAGCGCCTCGAGCGAGATCGCCTCGATCTGCAAGGTGATGCCGCTTGCGTCCTGGAACTGCTTGGCGATGCCCTCGATGGCGTAATAGAAGGGATCGCCGGCGAGCAGCACGCGCAGGGTCTTGCCTTGCGCCGCGGCGCGCCGCGGCTTGCCGCCGAGGGCGGCCGTGCCGGCGAGGGCGGCGGCGCTCTTCAGGACGCTGCGGCGGGAGACGGGCGATGTCGTGACCATTCTGATTTCCTCCTTTGTCGTGATGTCGAACGTCTGGTCGGGCCTTCCGGTTGTTCTGCTGGAGTGTTCTGCGGGCGCGGCGACGGACGCCCGGACGCTTGGCACCCTCGGGCGCCGGTGGTGACGGAAGCGGGCCTCTATTGCGGGAGAACCGCGGCCCTGTCCTCCGTCGTTCCCATGTTTGTTTGAGGCTCGCACAAACTTATTGTATCGTCAAGGCTGAGGCAGGCATCCGCGCGCCGCGGTGCCGGGCCCCGCCGGGTGCCGGCACGGTCGTCTTGCCGCGAAGGCCCGGGAGTTCGTTGACGGCATGGAGTCGACAGGGATGATGTCGGACGGACGCTTGCCCCCCGAGGGCGAAAAGAGCAGCCGGACGATTGGCGACTGGCTCGACGAGTCCGGGCGCCCGCGCGGCCGCGGCCGCGGTCTGATCTCGTCCTCCGCGATCGGCCTCGCCAATCGCGGCCGTGTGCTGCAGGCCCTGTTCGATCTCGGGCCTACCAGCCGGGCCGAGCTTGCCCGTCATGTCGGCGTGAACCGCGCCACGATCACCGGCATCGTCCAGCCCCTGATCGACCAGGGCCTCCTGGTCGACGGCGATCCCCTGCCGTCCAGGGAGAGCGGCGGCAAGCCGGCGCGGCCGGTATGGTTCGCGAAGGACGCGGCGCCGATCTGCGCGGTCCTTCTGATGCACGACGGCGTGCAGTGCTGCCTCGTCTCCCTCGACGGCACGATCGCCGCCGAAGTCGGGGCGGCCTTCCCACCGGACGCCCGCGACGTGAAAGCCCTGGCGCAGCCGATTTTCGATTCGGTCCGCCGGACGCTGACGCTCGCCCATCGGCCGCCTCTCGGCATCGGCGTCGCCGCCGGCGGCATGATCGACACCGACACGGGTTCGATCGTGGCGGTCAATCTCGCGCCCTTGCTGGCCGGCTTTCCGCTGGGCGCCGAGCTGACCCGGCGTTTCGGGCTCGCCACGCGTGTCGATCACCATCCGCGCGCCCTGCTCGTCGGCGACCGCTGGTTCGGTGTCGGCCGCGGCCGGCGCCATTTTGCCGTCATCTACACCGGCGAGGTGCTGGGCGGCGCGATCTTCCTGGATGGTCACCTCTATCGCGGCCGGGCGGGCGCCGGCGGCGAACTCGGACACACCTTCGTGGCCGTGGACGGCAGGGTCTGCCACTGCGGCCGGCGCGGCTGCTGGGAGACCATCGCCACGCTGGGCTGGCTGCGCGGCGAGGCCGTCAAGGCCGGACTCGCCGCGGCCGAGACCATGGATTCGCGCCGTCTCGCCGGCCTGGCCGCCGCCGGCGCCGGTGGCGCGGCGGAGCTGCTCGAGCGCTATGCCCGCAACGTGGCGGTCGGCATCGCAAATCTGCAACAGACCATGGCGCCGAACTTCATCGTCCTGCATGGCGACGTGGTGGGCGGCGGCGACCGTTTGCTCGCGGCGATAAGGCGGCATGTGGGCGAACTCGTGCCCTGGCGCCCCGGCGGCGACGTCGAGCTGGTCATCGGAGATCTGGAGGATCGCGCCGCGCTGCGCGGAGCCGCCGGGCTCGTGCTCTCCGAGCTGCTGCATTTCGCCCTCTAGCGCGAGATGAGTATACGTCGCCCCACATCCTCATCCTGTGCTCGCGCAGCGAGCCTCGAAGGGTGGCAAGCGGCAAGCTCCTTGTGCCGGGACCGTGCTTCGAGGCTCCCCCGGCTCAAGGCCGGGGTCGCGCCTCGGCATGAGGGTAGACTCTTTCTCAAGTCGTCACGATCTATCTTGGGCTCAGCCCATATGGACGCCGCCTGTCACGTTGATGCCCTGTCCGGTCATGAAGCGTGCGGCATCGGAGCACAGGAACACGGCGAGGCCGGCGATGTCTTCGGGCTCCTCGAGCCGGCCGAGCGGCGTCTGCGCGACATAGTCCTTGACGACCTGCTCGGGAGTGACGTCGCGAAGCTTTGCTTCCCAGGCGACCTCGCGCTCCTGCATCGAGGTCCTGACGAAGCCGGGGCACAGCGCGTTCACGCGGATGCCGTCCTTGGCCACTTCGCGCGCCAGCGCCTGCGTCCAGCCGAGCACGGCGAACTTGCTGGCCGAATAATGCGCCAGCAGCGGGGCGCCCACCTTGGCCGCGAGCGATGCGGTGTTGACGATCGCGCCTTTCTTCCCGCGCTCCAGGAAATGCCGGACCGCCGCCTGGTTGGTGAGGAAGACGCCTTTGATGTTGACGGCGAAGTTGAAGTCCCACTCCTCGTCGGTCAGGTCTACGGCGCGGTTCATCGTCGAGACGCCGGCATTGGCCACCAGGAGGTCGTAGCCGCCGAAGGCCTCTTCGATCCGGGCGAAGGCCTTGGCGACCTCGGTGCGTTTGCTGACGTCGATGGCGAAGCCGTCGGAGCCCTGGCCGAGTGCTGCGGCGGTCTGCCTGGCCGCTTCGGGATCGAGGTCGGCGATCGCGATCCTGACCCCGTGGGCGGCCAGAGCGCCGGCGATGGCCTTGCCGATGCCGGTGGCGCCGCCGGTCACGATGGCGGTCTTGCCTTTGAGGTCCGCGGCGAGGGTCTGGCTCATTGAACAACCGTTCAGTATTGTGCGAATGCAAACATATCGTAACAACGTTTCCGGGCACAACCATTTATTTCACGGCCGGGATGTTTGAAACGTTGCGAATATGTGCTAGTTCCGGTTGAATTTCGTGCGATTGTGTTCGCTTTGGCTTTTGAGGACAGCTATGGCTCTACCGACGGACACGCTGAGCTTTGCTCCCCGCGCCGATGGCGCGCGCCGCCTGCCGGTCGAGCTCCGTCAGGCCTATCTGCTCGATCAGCTGCGCAAGGCCGGTTTCGTGTCGGTAGCCGAAGCGGCGGGCGCGCTCGCGGTTTCGGAAATGACCATTCGCCGCGACCTCGTCGACCTCGAGAACGAAGGGCGGCTGGTGCGTACCCATGGCGGCGCCATCGCGCCCGAGAGCGGCCTGCCTCAGCCGTTTGACGACGAGGAGCCGGCCTTCGAGCAGCGCCTGCGGCGCAACAGTCCGGCCAAGGAGGCGATCGCATCCCTCGCCGCGGGTCTTGTCGGCCAGCGCCAGACCGTGGCGCTCGATGTCGGCTCGAGCACCTTCGTCCTGGCCGCCCGGCTCGTCGCCGTTCCGGGCATCAAGGTCTTCACCAACTCCCTGCGCATCGCCACCCTTCTCGGACGCGAGCGCCGCGACGTCTATCTGCCGGGCGGCGAGGTGCGCGCCAACGAGATGTCGATGTGCGGGCCGACCGCGATCGCCCAGTTCGAGCAATTGTGGTTCGACATCGCCTTCATCGGGGCGTCCGGCGTGACCGCGGCCGGTTTCTTCGACTACTCGCTCGAGGACAGCGAGCTGAAGCGCGTCTATCTGCGCCGCGCGAGCCGCAAGGTGCTGCTCTGCGACGCCGCCAAGTTCGATCATCTGTCGCTGGTGCAGGTCGCCCCGCTCGATGCGATCGACATGATGGTCACCGACGCGGCGCCCTCTGGCGCCCTCGCCGAGGCGCTTGCCGCCGCCGGTGTCGAGATCCGCGTGGCCCGTCCGGCCGCGCTCACCTCATGAACCGACAAGCAAACAGCAGGAGACTGTGAGAGATGCCGTTCGATTTCTTCGCCGCGAGGAAGCCCGTGATCGCCATGGCGCATATCGGGGCGCTGCCCGGCACGCCCCTCTATGACGCGGCGGGCGGCGTCGACAGCCTGGTCGCCGGTGTCGCCGCCGATGTCGAGAGACTCCAGGACGGTGGCGTCGACGCCATCATGTTCGGCAACGAGAACGACCGGCCCTATGTGTTCGCCGCGCCGCTCGAAGGCGTCGCCGCGATGACGGCGGTGGTGCAGGCGGTGAAGCCGGCGCTCAAGGTGCCGTTCGGGGTCAACTATCTGTGGGATCCGAAAGCCAGCGTCGCCATCGGGGCGGCGACCGGCGCCAGGTTCGTGCGCGAGATCTTCACCGGCCTCTTCGCCTCCGACATGGGGCTCTGGGCGCCCGATTGCGCCGGCGCGGCGCGGCTCAGGCGCAATCTCGGCTGCGCCGGCATGAAGCTCCTGTTCAACATCAACGCCGAATTCGCCGATTCGCTCGACCGCAGGCCGATCGAATTGCGCGCCAAGAGCGCCGTCTTCTCCTCGCTCGCCGACGCCATCCTGGTGTCGGGCCCCCTGACCGGCGAGCCCGCCGCGCAATCCGACCTGCGCAAGGTGCGCGAGACGGTCAAGGACGTGCCGGTCTTCGCCAATACCGGCGTCAATATCGACAATGTCGCCGACGTGCTGTCGATCGCCGACGGCATCGTCATCGGCACTCATTTCAAGGTCGGCGGCAACACCTGGAACGCCGTCGACGGTGATCGCGTCAGGCGATTCATGGACAAGGTCGCCAAATTGCGCTGACGCACCGCACATGACCTGCGTCATCGGCTTCGACATCGGCACGACCTCGACGATCGGCATCCTGATCGGCCTGCCGGACCGCATCCTGCATGTCGCCTCGCGGCCGGTGACGCTCGCCGCGCCCCATCCGGGCTGGGCCGAGGAGGACCCCGCGCAATGGTGGGCCAATGTCTCGGCCATCGCGCGTGAGCTGGTCGCGGCCGCAGGCGTGGACCCGCGCGATGTCGCCGCGGTCGGCGTCACCGGCATGCTGCCCGCCGTCGTGCTGCTCGACGGCGAGGGCCGCCTGCTCAGGCCCAGCATCCAGCAGAGCGACGCGCGCTGCGCCGCGGAGGTGACCGAATTGCGCGCGGCGGTCGACGAGCGGGCCTTCACCGCCAGGACCGGCAACGGCATCAACCAGCAGCTCGTCATCGCCAAGCTCCTGTGGATCAGGAAGCACGAGCCCGAGATCTTCGCTAAGATCGCGACGGTCTTCGGCTCCTATGACTACATCAACTGGCGGCTGACCGGCGAGCGCGCCGTCGAGCAGAACTGGGCGCTCGAGGCGGGCTTCGTCGATCTTGGCGATCACCGCATCGACGACGGGCTCGTCGATCTCGCGGGGATCCCGCGGCGCGCGCTGCCCCGCAAGACGGTCTCGCACGAGGTGCTGGGCCGCGTCACCGAAGCGGCGGCGAAGGACCTGGGCCTTCCTGCCGGCATACCGGTCGTCGCGGGCGCCGCCGATCACATCGCCTCCGCTCTTGCCGCCGGGCTGGCGCGCGCCGGCGACGTGCTCCTCAAGTTCGGCGGCTCCGTCGACGTGCTGGTCGCGACCGACCGCGTCGCGCCCGATCCTCGCATGTATCTCGACTATCATCTGGTGCCGGGCCTCTATGTGCCCAATGGCTGCATGGCGACGGGCGGCTCCGGCCTCAACTGGTTCGCCGGGAATTTCGCCGAAGGCGAGCGTCCGAAGGCCGATGCCCGGGGCATGTCGCTCCATCAGTGGCTCGATCGTCTGGCGGGCGCCGTTCCCGCGGGCGCGGAAGGCATCCGCATCCTGCCCTATTTCCTCGGCGAGAAGACGCCCGTCCATGACGCCGACATACGCGGCGCGATACTGGGCCTGAGCCTGGCGCATGGTCCGGCGCATCTGTGGCGGGCGCTCCTCGAGGCCTACGCCTATGCGATCGCGCATCATATCGAGGTGCTGAACGACATGGGCCATGCCACGGAGACCTATTTCGCCTCCGACGGCGGCTCGAGAAGCACGGTCTGGATGCAGATCGTCGCCGACGTCCTGCAGAAGCCGGTGCAGCGTCTCGCCGGCCATCCGGGCTCCTGTCTGGGCGCGGCCTGGACGGCGGCGATGGGCATTGGCGCGGCCAGGGACTGGTCGGCGATCGCGCGTTTTGTCAGCCTCGCCGATCGTCTCGAGCCCGATCCCGCCAATGCCCGGCTTTATCGGGAAGGCTATGAAGATTTCCGCCGGCTCTATCCGGCGGTGGCGGATTTCGAACGGAAGGGAACATCATGACGGTACGTGCGGTGGCCTGGGATGTCGACGGCACGCTGGTCGACAGCGAGCCTTTGCATCACGAGGCCCTGATCGCGGCCTGCCGCAACTGGAATGTCGACATCTCGGATATCCCCGAGGACATGTTTCGCGGCGTGCATATGGGCAATGTGTGGCTGGCGATCGCCGCCCGCATGCCGGCCTCCGCCAGCGAGCGCGACTGGATGAAGGCCAATGACGATTTCTATGTCGAGCATCGCCGCGCGCTGAAGCCCATGCCGGGGGCGATCGAGACCGTGACGGCGCTGGCCGCGGCGGGCCTGCGGCAGATCTGCGTGTCCAATGCCAGCCGCGTCCTGGTCGACGCCAATGTCGACGCGCTGGGCCTCGCTGCCTTCATGGAGTTCACGTTGAGCATCGACGACGTGAGCCACGGCAAGCCCGAGCCCGAGCCCTATGCCAGGGGCTGCGGCCGCCTGGGGCTGCTGCCGGCGCAGGTGGCGGCGGTCGAGGACAGCGAGACCGGACGGCGCTCGGCCGACGCCGCGGGCCTGCGGGTGATCGCCTATGACCGCTTGGGCGGACCGGTCACCCATGCCGATCATGTTGTGCACGACCTGACGGAGATACCCGTCTTGCTTGCCGCCCTTCGGCCTGCGACGATGCCCGCCGGAGCGAGCGGAGCGTGAGATGTACAAGATCGATCCGGAACGCGACCGGCAGTATATAGAAGAGTTTCGCAGGACGCCCATCGGCGCCCACAGTCCGGGCCTCCAGCGCCTGCTCAACATCATGCGCCATGATCCGAGCGGCTATCAGGTCGTGCTCGTCTGCCGCAAGCCATTCGCCGAATGGGTCCTCGGCACCATGCCGCCCAACCGCCTCGACGGACCGATCGTCATCGAGGACGGGCCCATCTTCACCAGCCGCGAGGAGGCGGAGTGGGAGGTCTTCCGCCGCCGCTGGCGCCGCCACACCGGCGAAGACATCAACATGCCCTTCAGGGACTAGCCTCATGCCGAAGCGGTCGCTCTCCTCACTCGTCATGGCCCCACCCGGCCCTCCAGCCTCGCCGTTGCTCGGCGGCCCTCCCCGCCCGTCATGGCAGGGCCTCCCCCCACTCGTCATGGCCGGGCTACGACCCGGCCATCCAGGCGGCCGTGACGGGTAGGGGAGAACAGAGAGAACCATATGCTCAAGATCGTCGGCTATCCGGACCGCTACAGCGTGGCGCCAGGCGAGAAGATCGCCTTCAAGATATCGCTCGAGGAGGGCACCCATTTCGACGCCCGGCTGGTGCGTGTCGTGCATGGCGACGCCAATCCGGAAGGTCCCGGACTCAAGTTCCGCCATGTCGCGTCAGGCGCCGACGGCCGTCATGCGGGCCGCCCGCAGCGCATCGATGCCGGCTCCTATCTGTCGGTCGACGGCTTTCCGGCGCTGGCCGCGGGCGCCTTCACCTTCTTCGCGATGATCTGGCCGACCTTGCCGGGGCGCCCCGACCAGACCCTGTTGGCGCAATGGGACGCCGAGGGCGAGCGCGGCTTCCGCATCGAGATGACCGATGGCGGCGAGCTCGCCGTGACTCTGGGCGATGGTCCGGGCCGCTGCGCCGGGCTGAAGAGCGGCAAGAGGATGCTGGAGCGGCAATGGTATGCCGTCGCCGTGTCGATCGATCCCGCCTCCCGCATGGTGGCGCTCGACCAGCGGCCGCTGCAGCCCTATGCCGGCATCGACGACCGCGCTCATGCGAGCGGCGAGCTCGCCATTGCGCCGGCCGCCGTCGATGCGCCCTTGCTGATGGCGGGATGCCCCGAGCCGCAAGGCACGGTCGGCCGCCATTTCGACGGCAAGATCGATGGTCCGCTGATCCTGTCCGGCATTCACGCCGGGGACCGGCATGACGATGTCCTGCACGGCGTGATCGAGCCGGCGCTCCTTCCACACGTCGTCGCGCGCTGGGACTTCAGCCGCGAGATCCGCTCGACCAAAGTGATCGATGTCGGACCGTCGCGCCATCACGGCCACATCGTCCACTTGCCGGCGCGCGGCATGAAGGGCTGGAACTGGACCGGCGAGGAGCACAGCTGGGTGAGGAAGCCCGAGCATTACGGCGCCATCCATTTCCACAGCGACGACGTCTATGACGCGGCCTGGGAGACCTCGGTCGAAGTGGCCATTCCCACCGACCTCGCAAGCGGGCCTTATGCGCTGCATGTGAGGAGCGGCGACAACGACCGCGAGGCGACGCGCGAGAACTACATCGCCTTCTTCGTCCGGCCGCCGCGCCGGCGCCGCGAGCGCCACGGCCGGCCCAAGGTCCTGGTGCTTGCCTCGACCGCCTCCTATCTGGCCTATGCCAATCACGGCGAGCACATCACCGCGCGCGGAGCCGAGCGCCAGATGGGCCGCCTCCTGCAATTCGGCCATACCGACCTCTATATGTACGACCATCCCGAGCTCGGCGGCTCGCTCTATGACACCCATGCCGACGGCTCAGGTGTGTGCTATTCCTCCAGGCTCCGTCCCAACCTCAATTTCTCCGCCCAGTATCATTCCTGGCTCGGCGGCCATGGCTCGGCGCTCTACCAGTACAATGCCGATACCCATCTCTATGACTGGCTCGACCACAAGGGCGTCGACTACGACCTCGTCACCGACGAGGACCTGCACGAGGACGGCTACGAGCTGTTGCGCGACTATCGCGTGATCGTCACCGGCACCCACCCCGAATATCACTCGACGCCCATGTGGGACGCGATGAAGGCCTGGCTCGATCGCGGCGGCCGGCTCATGTATATGGGCGGCAACGGCTGGTACTGGCGCATCGCCTTCCACGACGAGCTGCCGGGCGTCATCGAGGTCCGCCGCGCCGAGGACGGCATCCGCACCTGGGCCGCCGATCCCGGCGAATACCATCATTCCTTCACCGGCGAATATGGCGGCCTGTGGCGGCGCATCGGGCGGGCGCCCAACGTCATATGCGGCGTGGGCTTCATCGCCCAGGGCTTCGACGTCTCGTCCTATTACCGGCGCGGCCCCGACGCCGACGATCCGCGGGCGCAGTTCATCTTCAAGGACGTGCCGGACGAGATCATCGGCGATTTCGGCCTGATCGGTGGCGGCGCCTCCGGCATCGAGCTCGACTGCATCACCACCAATCTCGGCTCGCCGCCCAACATGCTGAGGCTCGCCTCCTCGGAGAACCACAATGCCATGATGATGCTGGTCAACGAGGAATTCACCGTCGTGCCGCCCAATCTCGGCGGCGACCAGAACGAGAGGGTGCGGGCCGATCTCGCTTTCGGCGAGACGCCGTCGGGCGGCGCGCTCTTCGCGACCTCCTCGATCGCCTGGTGCGGATCGCTCTCCCACAACGGCTATGACAACAACGTCTCGAGGATCTGCTGGAACGTGCTGCAGCGCTTCGTCGACCCCCGGCCCTTCACCTCGGCCTTCTGACGGGCGAAGCGCGCCGGCTTCGCGTCACGCGGCGCCCGGACGGTTGAGCATGGCGAAGGGCCGGCCCGATTCCTTGGCGATGGCGACCGGCATGTCGACGCCATAGACGTCGCGGATCGCGTCGCGGTCGAGGACGTCGCGCGCGGCACCCTCCCGGCGGATGCGGCCCTCGGCCATCATGACGAGCCGGTCGGCATAGAGGGCCGCGAGGTTGATGTCGTGCAGGATCATCAGCGCCCCGCCGCCCTGGGCGACGTGCCGGCGCACCGCTTCCAGCGTCTGCAGCTGGTGGCGGATGTCGAGATTGGACACGGGCTCGTCGAGCAGCAGGAAAGCGGTTCCGTCCGGTCTGCCGGCCCAGGCCTGGCACAGGATGCGGGCGAGCTGCACCCGCTGCTGCTCGCCGCCCGACAGCTCCTGATAGAGACGGCCTTCGAAGCCCGAAAGACCGACGGCGCCGAGCGCCTTCGCCAGGAGGCGCAGGGCATCCGCACGGCTCACGCCGCCGCGCGCCGCCTCGAGGCCGAGACGGACGACCTCGAGCACCGTGAACGGGAAGCCGAGGCTGATCGATTGCGACAGGACGGCGCGCGCGCCGGCGAGCTCGCGCGCCGGGATCGCCTCGAGCGGCCGTCCCTCGAAGCTGACGGTGCCCGTATCGGGTACGAGATCGCCGGTCAGGAGCTTGAGCAGGGTCGACTTGCCGGCGCCATTGGGACCGAGGATGACGACGAGCTCGCCGCGCGCGAGGCCGAGCGTGACGTCGCTGAGGACCGCCCGCTTGCCGAGGCTTAGCGAGACGTGGTCGCAGGCGAGCATGAGCGGCTCCTCCCTCCCTGCGCCGTCATCGCGAGCATGTGAAAGCTTCATGGGGAAGTCGCCGCAGGCTAGAGATCGACCAGATTGCGGTTGCGCAGCAGGATCCACAGGAAGAAGGGCGCGCCGAGCAGGGCCGTGACGATGCCGATCGGCAGCTCGGCCGGCGCCACGACGGTGCGGCTCGCCATGTCGGCGCCGGTGAGCAGCACGGCGCCGAACAGGACCGAGGCCGGCAGCAGATAGCGGTGGTCCGGCCCGATGGCGAGCCTGAGGAGATGCGGCACGATGATGCCGATGAAGCCGATCGAGCCCGCTACCGCGACCGCCGTCCCGGTGAGCAGCGCCACCGCGACGATGGCGACGCGCTTGAGGAGCTGCACCGGGATGCCGAGATGGCGCGCTTCCGCCTCGCCCAGCGCCAGGGCGTTGAAGCCGCCGGCGAAGCCGCCCGCCAGCGCAAGGCCGAGCGCGATGAACGGGATCGTGGCGATGATCTTCGCCCAGCTCGCGCCGCCCAGGCTGCCCAGGCTCCAGAAGGTGAGCTCGCGCAATTGCTGGTCGTTGCTCATGAAGATGAGGATGCCGCTCGCCGCCATCATCAGGGCGGCGATGGCGATGCCGCCGAGGAGCATGGTGGCGACCGAGGTGCGCCCGCGCCGCGTGGCGATGAGATAGAGCGTGACGGTGGCGACGAGCCCGCCGAGGAAGGCGCCGACGGGCAGGAGGTAGATCACCGCCGCCGCGCCGAACAGGGCCTCGCCCAGCACGATGGCGGTGATGGCGGCGAAGGTGGCGCCGGCCGACACGCCGATGAGGCCGGGATCGGCGAGCGGATTGCGGAACAGGCCCTGCATCAGAGCGCCGGAGAAAGCCAAGGCGCCGCCGACCAGGATGGCGAGGACGGTGCGGGGCAGCCTGACGCTCCACACGATGGCGAGGTCGCGCAGGTCGGCGCTCTCCGGCGCGAAGACCGCGTCGAGCACGGTCGCGGCCGAAAGCGGCACCGGGCCGGTCATGACGGAAGCGAGCGAGGTGGCGACGAGCAGCAGGGCGAAGAGGACGAGGGCGAGCCTCGCCCGCGCGCTGCGGTCGCCGGCGAGGGCCGCTGGCATGGCCGCGTCGGCCTCGAGCGTCGTCACAGGTCGAGGCCGGGATGCAGCGCCCTGGCCAGGGCGCGCGCCGCCTGCGGGGTGCGCGGACCGAAACCCAGAAGCAGGGATCCTTCCATGCGGATGAGCGACCTGGTCTTCGCCGCCGGCGTCCCGGCGAAGGGCTCCATCGCGAAGAGATCGTCGGCGCCGACGTCGCCGTCGCGCCGCATCATCACGATGACGTCCGGCGCGGCCGCCAGGATGGCTTCGGCGCTCGCCTGCCTGTAGCCGTCGAAGCCCTGGACCGCATTGACGCCGCCCGCCAGGGTGATGATTTCCTCGGCCGATGATTTGTGGCCGGCGGCGATGATGCGCCCGCCGGCGAGGCTCAGCACGAAGAGCGCGCGGGGCCGGGCCGTCCCCTCGAGCGATCTGGCGAGCCGGGCGAGGTCGGCAGCTATGCTTTTGCTGAGCGCGGCACCCTTCTCCTTCACGTCGAAGATGTCGGCGATGAAGGCGATCTTGCGGGCGATCGCCTGCGGGCCGGCCTGGTATTCGACCAGCGCCAGCGGGATCCGGCTCTGCTTGAGCGCCGCGATCACCTCAGGTGGCCCCGAGCCGGCGCTGGCCAGGATGAGGTCGGGCGAGGTCGACAGCACGCCTTCGGTCGAGAGCGCGCGCATATAGCCGACCTTCGGCAGGGCCATGACCTCGTAGGGATAGACGCTGGTGGTGTCGGTGGCGATGACGCGCCGGCCTTCGCCCAGCGCGAAGACGATCTCGGTGACGTCGCCGCCTATCGAGAGGATGCGGTCGAGCTTGCCGATGGCGACGTCGTCGCCCGCCGCGTCCCTGATCGTGCGCGCCAGGAGAGGTGAGGGCGCCGTCGCGGCGATGACGGCGGCACCGCCCCCCGTCAGCAGCCGGCGGCGGGAAACGCTACGCATGGCCCGCCTCTCACTTGTTGAGGAGGAGTCCGCCGGATCGGGTGATCCGCAGGCGATAGAACTCGCCCTGATGCTCGATGCGGATCTCGGTCTTGTCGCGGAACAGGTCGCGCGAGGAATAGACGGCTTCGCCCTGGGCTTGCGCCTCGCAGGCCGCACCCGTCTTTTGCGGGGCCGGTTCGTTGTGTGGAATCGGGTTTATCATCTGGCACCACTCCGCAGAGGAAATTGCGGAACGTGGCGATCAGCTAGTTCCGAGGCTTGTTGGGTCGCGAGAGAATAGTTGACTAAATAAGTCGGATATTGTTATTCGTCAAGCATCATCTGGAGTTAGCGGGCTTTTCCGGAAGCGGGAAATGCGCTATCCGGAATGTGCCAGCACGCGAGCGAGCCCGTCCTGCCGGTCGAGACGGCGAGCCAGCCAGCCAGAGCGATGAACCTGAAAGGCGATGGGCCACGAGCGGCCCAGCGCTTGTCCCTGTTGCTCACACTCGAGGAAGACTACCGATGACATTCATTGCCATGAACCGCTTCAAGGTGCCGAAGGATTCCGGCGCCGAATTCGAACAGGTATGGCTCAATCGCGACAGCCAGCTGAACGACATGACGGGCTTCGTCCAGTTCCATCTGCTGCGCGGTCCCGAGCAGGAGGATCATATTCTTTATTCCTCGCATACCGTCTGGCGCAGCAAGGCCGATTTCGAGGCGTGGACGAGATCCGACGCCTTCCGCCAGGCCCATGCCCGGGCCGGCGACAACACCGGCAAGCGCCTGTATCTCGGCCATCCGCAGTTCGAGGGCTTCGAGGCGGTCCAGACCCTGACGGCCTCGCCGCGCGGAGCCGCGGCATGAATGTCGCGGCATCCGAAGGAGCGCCGTCGGTCAGGGAGGCGCTCGCCGCGAAGCCCGATGGCGTGCTTGAGGCGATCGCGGCGCAATGCGGCGTGCCCCTGGCGCGCGTCTTCGACGAACTGCCGGAAGGGGCCGCGAAGCGGGTCGACGGCCATCGCTTCGGGGAGCTGTGGCGGGATCTGGCGCTGTGGGGCGAGGTGCTGTTCATCGTGCATACGCAGGACATCGTTCTCGAATGCAAGGGGCCGCTTCCGGGCGGCACCAGCGCGCAGGGCTATTTCAACATCCATGGCGACAGTCCGATCGGCGGCCATATCAGGGCCGACCGCTGCGCGGCGGTCTATTTCATCGACCGCCTGTTCCATGGCCGGCGCTCCTGCTCGCTCCAGTTCGTCAATGGCGCGGGCGAGGCGATGTTCAAGGTCTTCGTGCCGCGCGACGACAGGCGCGAGCTCGTTGCCGATCAGCTCGGGAAATTCGAGGCTTTGCGCGCCAGGATGAGTTGAGGCTTGTTTTTCCCGAGCGCGCTGACGCTTTTTGCTTGCATTTCTCGCCTGTGTATGTTATTTGGGAAATATCAGACTGGGAGTTGAAACGCCCGGTCTTTTATTTTTTCATCCCCTCGCATCACGGAAAGCCGATGCGTCCCGGCCTTGTCGGGGGCGGCTCAGCCGATCCGGCCGCCAAGCTCGTCCTCGACATGGATGCGGATGATCTCGTCGAAGGACTTTTCCGCCTGGAAACCCAATGCCGTCGCGCGCCTGGCGTCGAAATTCTGCGGCCAGCCGGAAACGATCCTGACGATGACCGGGTCGGGCTCGCGGCGGATGAGGCGCACCGCTTTCTCGCCCGCCACCCGGCGCAGGGCTTCGATCTGCTCTCCGACGGTCGCCGAGAGTCCCGGCAAGGTGAGGTTCCGCCGGTCGCCGAGGACGGAAAGGTCCATGGTCATCGCATGCAGGAGGAAGCCCACCGCGGCGCGCGGCGATGCATGCCAGTGGCGCACGCTCTCGGCGACGGGCAGCACCGCTTCCTGGCCCGCCAGCGGCTCGCGCAGGATATTGGAGAAGAAGCCCGACGCCGCCTTGTTGGGCTTGCCGGGCCTGATGCAGATGGTCGGCAGCCTGATGCCGATGCCGTCGAAGAATCCGCGGCGCGAATAGTCCGACAGCAGGAGCTCGCCGATCGCCTTCTGCGTGCCGTAGGAGGTGAGCGGCGTCGAAAAGAACTCGTCGCCGATCCTGTCGGGAAAGGGCGCGCCGAAGACCGCGATCGACGAGGTGAAGACGAGGCGCGGCACATAGGACGATTTCATGCCTTCCTGCCGGACGGCCTCGAACAATGCCCGCGTCGCGTCGAGATTGATGCGATAGCCACGGTCGAAGTCGGCCTCGGCTTCGCCCGACACGATGGCGGCAAGGTGGACGATGATGTCGGGGCGCGTGGCGATCAGTCTCTCGGCGGTGCCGGGACTGGCGAGATCGGCGGCTTCCGCCGCGACCTTGGCCGTGAAAGTCTTCGGCGCCTCGGGCGCGACGACGTCGACGAGACTCAACCGGTCGATGGTCCCGCCATCCAGGCGGCCGTCGCGGGCCAGTCTTTCGGTGAGCTTGCGGCCGACCATGCCGGCGGCGCCGATGATGAGGATATGCATGAAGCCTTCTCTGATCGGATGTGAAAATCTATTGGGCCACAGTCCGCGCGGCGGCTCAAGTCAATAAGTGGCGGTGAAGCCGCCGTCGACGACGAGAACGGTGCCGGTCACATAGAGGCTGTCGTCGCCGGCGAGAAAGAGGATGGGTCCGGCGACGTCCTCGGGCTTGCCGGCGCGCCTCAGCGGCATGCGGCCATATTTGAAATAGATGTCCTGGAACCAGTCGGTCCTGTGCTCATGCGGCGTGTCGTGCTTCTGCTCGGCCATGCGGGTGTCGATATAGCCGGGCGCCACCGCATTGGCCCTGATGCCGAAGGGACCGAAATCCACCGCCATGCAGCGGGTCAGGTTGACGAGGCCGCCTTTCGCCGTCGCATAGGCCATGGCATGCGGCTGGCCGCGGATGCCCTGCACCGACGCGATGTTGACGATACTGCCGGAGGGGCTCTGCTTGAGATGGGGCAATGCCGCCTTTGCGACATGGAGGGCCGAATCGAGATTGACGGCGAGCACATGGCGCCAATGCGCATCGTTCAGGCTCTCGATCGGGGTGTCGTCCGAGATCGCCGCATTGTTGATCAGGATGTCGATGCGCCCCCAGGCCTTGGCCGCCGTCTCGACCATGGCGGCCACGCTTTCGGGATCTGCGACGTCGCAAGGCGTGCCCTGGACGACAAGACCGAGCTTCGCCAGACCGGCCGCCGCCTCGTCGAGCACATCGGCATCGATGTCGGACATGAGGACCTTCGCCCCTTCCTCGCCGAGGCGCTTCGCCGCCGCGAGGCCGATGCCGCGCGCGGCACCCGTGACGAGGGCCACGCGTCCGCTCAGGCGTGGGGACATGGGGATATCCTCGCTTGGTCTCCTCGTCTTCCGCGGGCTGGAGAGGGAGAAACCGGGGGACGTTCGATGCGCATGTCAGTCCGGCCGTATGCGGAAATCCCTGCCTTCCGGCAGAGTCTGTCCGCCGTCGACGATGATCGTCGTGCCGGTGATGTAGGACGCCTCGTCGGAAGCGAGGAACAGCACCGCATTGGCGACGTCGCGCGGCGTTCCGAGCCGGCCGAGCGGGACGGACTCCTCCATGCCCTTGATGAAGGCCTGCGAGCGATGCCGGACCACCGCCTCGGTCAGGATATTGCCGGGCTCGACGCCGTTGACCGTAATGCCGTAGGACGCGAATTCGAGCGCCGCCGCCTTGATGAACCCGTTGATCCCGGCCTTGCTCGCCGAATAATGGCCATGGCCGGGGCTGGTCACGCGCGGGCCGGTGATCGACGACGTGAACACCATGCGCCCGCCCTTGCGCGCCTTCATCGCGGCAAGCGCCGAGCGGGCGGCGAGGAAGGTGCCCTTGAGATTGACCGCGAGGACGCTGTCCCATTCCTCGGGGCCGATATTCTCGATCAGCGTCCAGGGATAGATGCCGGCATTCTGCACCAGTATGTCGAGGCCGCCGGACTGCGCCAGCGCGAAGGCGACGGCGGCATCGACGTCCTCCGCCTGCGCGACGTTCGTTTCGATGAAGGCGGCGCCGAGACGGCGCGCCGTCGCCTGTCCGGCTTCGGCCTCGCTGTCGGCGAGGACGACCTTCGCGCCTTCGTCGATGAAACGCTCGACGATGCCGGCGCCGATGCCGCGCGCCGCGCCGATGACGAGCGCAGCCTTGTTTTCGAGACGCCCGGTCATGCGAGCTTCTGCCTGATCGCGAGCTTCACCGTGTCGAGCAGCACGGCGGCGAGCACGAGGCCGCCCAGGATCATCTGGGTGTAATGCGCCGGCAGGCCCATGAGGTTGATCGCGGTATGGATGGAATAGATCAGGAGCACGCCGGCATAGACGCCGGGCAGCTGACCGATGCCGCCCTTGAGGCTGACGCCGCCGATCACCACCGCGGCGAAGGCGTTGAACAGCATGCCGACGCCGAGATTGGCGGTGGCGCCAGAGGTGCGGATGGCCAGCAGCCAGCCGGCGAGGCCCGAAATGGCGCCGGCCAGGACGAAGCTGATCGCCACCAGCCGGTCGACCCGGATGCCGGCGCGGAAGGTCGCCACCTCGTTGCCGCCGATCATCGTGACATGCCGGCCGAACGGCGTCTTGCGCATGATGAAGGTGAAGACGGCGAAGCACAGTATGGCGATCCAGGCGATGAGCGGAATGTAGAGGAAGGTCTGTATGGCCATGAAGCGGATCTCGGGCGCCAGATCCTGCGCCGAGCGCCCGCCCGAGATCGCCACCACGAGGCCGCGCACCCAGATATAGGCGGCGAGCGTCACGATGAAGGCGTTCATCCTGAGCCTGACGACCAGCCAGGCATTGGTGAAGCCGATGATCGCGCCGATGATGATCGCGATGGCGAGCGACAGGGGCAGCACCAGCCAGCCGGGCGTCGTGGTGAATCCGAGTCCGATGCCATGCGAGGCGAAGAGGATGCCGGTCACCATGGCCGCCAGCGCCATGGTCGATTCGATCGAAAGGTCCATGTTGCCGGCGATGACGACGATGGCGAGGCCGATGGCCGTGACGCCGACGAAGGTCGACTGCTCGATGATGTTGGCGAAGATGCCGATCTGGAAGAAATTGGGAATGGTGATGGAGAATATCGCCAGCACCACGGCGAGCATGAACCAGACGAGATTGTCGAGCACGAACTCGATGAGGGTCCTCTGCCGGGGACTGATCATTATGTTTTAGCTCCGTAGCAAGGGCTTCCTCTTCAGGAGTTCCCCTTCTCCCTCGCGTGCCGCGCGGAAGAAGGGGAATCCTGTTGCGGTCCGGCAATAGACCCTTATTCGACCGGCTTCACCGGCTCGGAAGGCGCCTTGAGGTTGCCCCAGAAGCGCGGCTCGTCGACATTGTCCTTGGTGATCGCCGCCCCTGGGATCTTGAGGTTGGGTCCCCAGCTTTCGATGGTGAGCGTCGAGTCCAGGCCGAGCACGTTGTAGGTGCCGGGCTTGATCTCCTGCTTGTTCACCACCTTGTCGGCGAACATCGCGATCGCGGCGGCCTGCGCATAGAGCGGCTGCTCGACCTCGACGTTCTCCCAGCCCCTGCGGATGAGGTCGAGGCCCACCGGCGCGCCGTTGGACGAGACCAGCATCACGTCGCCCGGCTTCTTGCCCTTCGCCTCCAGCGAGGCGACGGCGGCGACCGCCAGATGTGCGGCATGGACGAAGATGAGATCGATATCGGGATTGGCGACGAGCTGGTCGGAGACGATCGTGCCGGCGTTGGAGGCTTCCCACTGCATCGCCGGCAGCGAGATGATCTGGGCGTCCGGGAACTCCTTCATCCTCTCCTCGAAGCCTTTCTGGATATCGAGCGTATAGGGGTCGGACGGATCGCCCAGCACCTGCAGGATCTTGCCTTTCACGGCGCCGTTCTTCTCCTTGAGCAGGCGCTGGATCTCGCCCGCCGCGACATGGCCGATCTCGACCGTGCCGGCGACCGAGGTGAAGTCGGACGGCGTCGAGGTGATCTGCCGGTCGAAGATCATGACCGGGATGCCGGCGGCGCGCGCCTTCTCGATCGACGGCTTGAGCGCGTTGAAGTCGACGGCGGCGAGCACGATGGCCGCGGGCTTCAGGTTGATGACGTCGTTCATCTGGCTCTGCTGCAGGTCGGTCTTGTTGTCGGCGTTGAGCGTCACCGGCTCATAGCCGACGTCCTTGACGAACTTCTCGATGGCTTTCACCGACTCGGTCTGGAACTCGTCCAGAAGCGTCGGCACCATGTAGTAGATCTTGCCTTTCGACTGCGCGAAGGCCGGCGGCGTGAAGGCGACGGCGGCAAGCGCCAGACCGCCCAGCAAGGCACTCAACAGACGTTTCATGGGGACTCCTCCTTGGTTTGTTCACTTACGGTTGGGCCGGCGACTGTCTGCGCCGGCGGCTTCCTCTCTCCCTCGCCCTCTGTCCCGCAGAGGGATCTCTTCGATTGCGCCGTCATCCCGCGGCCCTCGATTCCCCGGATCCCCCGACGACGGCTTCGCCGGTGATCATGTTGATGACCTCGTCGGGCGTCGTCCGCGCGCGCGCCACGTCGCCCGCCACCTTGCCCTGGCGGATCACCACCATGCGGTCGGCGACCTGGAAGGCCTGCGCCATGATATGGGTGATGACGACGACGCCGATGCCCTGGGCCGCGACGCGCTTGACCATGTCGAGGCCGCGCCGCGTCTGCTCGACGCCCAATGCCGCGAAGGGCTCGTCGAGCAGCACCAGCTTGCCGCCCCAATGGACGAAGCGGTTGAGCTCGATCGCCTGGCGCTGGCCGCCGGAGAGATGCTCGACATTGGTCCTGAGCGAGGGGATGCGCGTGCCGGCATTGGCGAGGGCCTTCTCGACCGCGTCGTACATGGCCTTCTCCTGGAGCACCGGTATGCCGAAATAGTGCTTCACGATCTCGCGGCCCATGAAGAAATTGGCGACGACGTCGACATTGGTGCACAGCGACAGGTCCTGGTAGACCGTCTCGATGCCGAAGGCCTTGGCCTCGGCGGGAGACGAGAATTTGCGTTCCTCGCCCTCGAAGATCATCCGGCCCGAGCTCGCCTCGAGGCCGCCCGAGATGATCTTGACCAGGGTCGACTTGCCGGCGCCGTTGTCGCCGAGCAGCGCCACCACCTCGCCGCGCGCGATGTCGAAGCTGACTCCGCGCAGGGCTTCGATGGCGCCGAAATTGCGGGTGATGCTGTCGAGCCTGAGGAGCGGGGTCGTGTCGGTCACGCGGCTTTCTCGTCCCTGGGTTTGTGCATGAGTGGATCGCTGTCGCCGCCGGCGCCGATGCGCGGCTTGAGCACGTTGGAGAAGGCCAGCGCCGCGGCGCCGCGCAGGAGCGCCGACTTGCCGGTGATCGAGAGCGTGAGGCGCGGGAGGCTGCGGTCGCGCCGTTCGGCGACCGAGGGCAGCAGGGGCTCGGCGGCCCGCACCAGCTTGTTCATGACGCCTTCGGGCGCCAGGCCGCCGAAGATGATCGTCTGCGGATCGAACAGGTTCTCGATGGCGACGACCGCGGTGCGCAGGAGGGGCGCGGCTTCGGCGATCCAGCCGTCCTCGCCCACGATCCTCGAGCGCCGGTCATAGGCCTCGACCGAGAGATAGCGCTCGAGGCAGCCGCGATTGCCGCAGGAGGGGCAGGGCTCGCCGTCGGGGATGAAGGGCACATGGCCGATCTCGCCGGCATTGCCGCGCGCACCGTTGAGCACCTGGCCTTCGTGGACGAGCCGGCCGCCGGTGCCGACGCCGAGATAGAGATAGTAGAATTCATGCAAGGCGCGGCCCGCCCCATAGAGGCGCTCGCTCAGCGCCGCCGAGGCGACGTCGCCGCCGACATAGGCGGGAAGCCCGGTCGCCGCGGTGAGGCGCAGGGTGATCGGCACGTCCTTCCAGCCCTGCAAGGTGGTGGGGCCGACGAAGCTCATCGCCTCGACGTCGAAGGGGCCGGGCATCGCCATGCCGAGGCCGAGCATGCGGCCTTGCGGGCGCAGGCGGCGCAGGTCGGCCGCGGCGGCGGCGATCTCGACGAAGGCGACCTCGGGCTCCGGATTGGCGATCTCGCGGCTCCTGAGATCGATGATCTCGCCCGCCAGATTGACCAGCGCCACGTCGATGCCGATGGGCGTGACATTGGCGCCGATGGCGAAGCCGCCTTCCGGATTGAGGGTGAGGGCGGTCGCCGGATAGCCGCGGCCCTTCGGCACCTCGCGCGCGCCGATGATGAAGTCCTGGAGCTCGAGCTCGCGGATGATGGTGGAGACGGTCTGGACGGTGAGGCCGACGCGGCGCGCGATCTCGGCCCGGGCGATCGGGCCGTGCAGCCGGATGGTCTCCAGTACGATCTTGCGATTGTACGGCCGTCCCGATTCCTGATTGGTGCCTCTGAGCGCCATGGACCAGCGGTTCCCTTCCCCGGAAGGAAGGCTACACCCGGGGGAAAGAATGGGTCAAATGGTTTTCAAAAACCATCCGATTTCAGGGGACATCAGGGAAACGAGCCAACCGCAGCAATATCAAAGGCTTCAGTAAGGTGGAAACGAGGTGATCCGATGACGCAGGACCCAACTTCACAGAGCTACCCCGCCGGCGTGGGCTATGGCCGGCCCCCGCAGGAGACGCGGTTTCGCAAGGGCCAGTCCGGCAATCCCAACGGCAAGCCCAGGGGCACGCGGAGCCGTCCGCGGCCGTCCGCCGAACGCCTGGCGTCCCTCCTGCTGGAAGAGGCCTACCGGCCGGTGACGGTCGACGAGGACGGCCGCGAAGTCACGCTGCCCATGGCCCAGGCGGTGTTCCGGTCGCTGGCGGCCGCCGCCTCGAAGGGCGAGGCCAGGGCGCAGGCGATGTTCTTCAAGCTGGTGAGCACCACCGAGGAGATCGAGGCCTCGGCCGAGGAGATGCTCGAAGACGGGGCGGATAAGGCGGAAGCGATCGAGATCGTGATCGTCGATCCCGTCGGCGGCAGCAGGACCCCTTATCGACCCGGCGGCGATCCTGAATCGGCGGCCGGCAAGGCCGGGTAAGGAACAGTCGTCGCACCCGAGGCAGCCTCGAAATCAGGCCGTCATAGGCGCGCGCGGCGCCAAGCCCTGATCGGTCAACAGCCGCACGGCCTTGTCCAGCCGGGCCTTCCGGGCCTTTACGCTCTTGCGCTTCTTGACCTCGGAGCGCCAGTCCTTTTCGGTTTTCAAATCGCCACAACCAGTCGATGGTGGCGGCAAGTTCGAGGACGGCGGCATTCATCTCGACGAAGGTACGCATCGGCTCGTGGGCCTCTTCACTCTTGCCACAGGCCGCCTCTTCGGGAATGCACATAGACGATCACCTTGCGGGCCCTCGCGCAAATGCCCGTTGAGCCCAAGGCTCAGGGCGCTTTTGCGCGAGGAGGCGCTGCGCCCGATATCGATCCATATTTTCGGCGAGAGGGCCACCTTGTCGGTGACTGAGGCCGCCATCCGCTCCCTCGCGACCTCGGCGGCCCTTGGCCGCCCGCCCGAGCTCGCCCTGTTCCTCGACCTCCCTGAGCGCTGCCGAGACTGAGGACGAAACCGAAGCCGCCGGGACGAGGGATGAACGTCACGAAGTATTTCGACTATTGCGAATAATTGTTGTTTCGGTTATTGCGAATATGGTTCGTTTGACCATATGTGATGTAATGGAGGTGATGATGCTCGACATTCCCGAACGTCCTGAGCCGATGGTGCCGTCCGCACATGATGCCGAGCTTGCTCGCGAGGCCAGTCGGACACTGGCGGCAAAGGCCGAGGCGGAACTCAAGGTTCACCTTGAGGATGGTGCGGAAGTCGTCTTGCCGAAATCCGCGGCGCGTCTCCTGCAATATCTGCTGACGGAAATGGCGCACGGAAATGCGGTCACGATTTTTCCTCTGCATGCGGAATTGACGACGCAGGAGGCGGCCGACTTCCTGAATGTTTCCCGGCCGTATCTGATAACCCTTCTGCAAAGGCATGAATTGCCTTTTCACAAGGTCGGCACGCACAGGAGAATCAAATTCAGCGATCTGCGTGATTTCCGTTCACGCAGAGAGAGCGAGCGCAAAGCCGCCATGCAGGAATTGGCGCACCAGGCCCAGGAAAAGGGGATGGGCTATTAGATCGTCAGCCCATATGTCATTCGCGGAAAAGTCCCATCACCCCTGCCACATGTCGCCTCTGCGGGAATGCACGTAGACGATTACCTTGCGGCCGTTGCGCACCGCGCGGAACGAGTAGACGGTCGACAGGCAGCTCTTGATCTTGACCGATTTGTAGCCTCTCTCGCGCACCATGTGCCGCGCCGTGTTGCAGGAGAGCTTCCAGTTGTCGTGCTTGCGGATCTTGATCCGCTTCGCTTCGGCGTCGCCATGCGGCATCGCCACGGCGAACAGGGCGGCGATGACGGCAAGGGCGGTGAATGTCTTCATCATGGACTCCAACAAGTGAATGCCGGGAACAGATGCCGGACTCCGGAGCCCGGCGAAATCGCGTAAGCTCATTATAACGCGCCGTTCGTCCCATACTGCATGAAAAACCTTCGCAATCGCCCTGCTGCGGGCTTGATTTGTTTAGTGTCCGGTAGTTCAATAAACAAGATCACTAAACAACTGACGGGCCGATGGCAGTGGATCCGGGCTTATTGCTGGAAAAGGTCGCCGAGCGCGTCATCGCCCATGCGGAGGAATTGACGGCGCTCGATTCTGCCATCGGCGACGCCGATCACGGCCTCAATATGAAGCGCGGCTTCGAGGCCGTCCTGGCGGACAAGGCCAATATCCTGGCCAGGCCTTTGCCCGAGGCGCTCAAGGCCGTCGGCATGACCCTGGTCATGAAGGTGGGCGGCGCCTCGGGCCCGCTCTATGGGACGTTGTTCATGGCGCTGGGCAAGGAATTGCCGGCCGATCCGACGCGCGCCGATGCCGCGCGCGCGCTCGGCGCCGCGGTCGAGGCGGTCAAGGCGCGCGGCAAGGCCGATCTCGGAGCCAAGACCATGCTCGATGTCCTGGACCCCGTCGCCCGGCATCTGGGCGAGGATGGTGCGAGCTTCGACAGCGTGCGCCGCCTGGCGCAGGAGCGGGCGGAGGCGACCGTCGCGATGAAGGCGTTGCGCGGCCGGGCCTCGTTCCTGGGGGAGCGGTCGATCGGCCATATGGATCCGGGGGCGCGCTCGAGCGCCCTGATGATCGCGGCCCTCTGCGACGGCCTCGAAGGCAAGGGATGAGGCAGCCATGAGCGACAAGGTCGGCATCGTCATCGTCTCGCATTCGCCCGACGTGGCGAAGGGCACCGCCGACATGGTGCGCCAGATGGTGGGCGTGGACGTGCCGCTCGGCTTCTGCGGCGGCAATCCGGATGGCGGGCTCGGCACCGACGTGGCGAAGATCCTGAAGGCGATCGACGCGGCGTGGTCCGACAGGGGCGTCGCCATCCTGGTCGATCTCGGCGGTGCGGAAACCAACAGCGAGATGGCTATCGAGATGCTGGGCGAGGACCGGCGAGGCAAGGTCGTGATCTGCAACGCGCCCCTGGTCGAGGGCGCGGTAATGGCGGCGACCGAGGCCTGGGGCGGCGCCTCGCTCGATGAGGTGCGGCGCACCGCCGAGGAGCTGTCGCCGCAATGACGCAGTGGACAACCGCCTCGGTCGTCATCCGCCATGCCGTCGGCCTGCATGCGCGGCCTTCGATCAAGCTCACCAAGCTCGCCAAGACCTTCGTGTCGCGGATCGAGATCGCCGCGGCGCCGGACGGGCCGTGGATCGACGCCAAGAGCATCGTCAGGGTCTCGGCGATGAGGGCGAAGCAGGACTCGACACTTTACATGCGCGCCGACGGGGGCGATGCGGCGGCCGCGGTCGAAGCCTTGAAGGGCCTGGTCGAGCGCGACTTCGACGAGGATGGGGGCCCATGCGCCAGCCGGTTGAGCTGAAGGGCAGGCCCGCCTCGGACGGCATCTTCGCCGGCCCCGTCTTCTTCCTGGAGAGCGCCGCGGCGGAGAGGCGCCCGGCCGGCAGTGTCGAGGCCGAGACACTGGCCTTCGGGCAGGCGGTAGCGGCGGCGGTTTCAGGGCTGGCTTCATTGATCGAGACGGCCGAGGGCGAGGCCGCGGACATGCTGGCCTTCCAGGTGGCGCTCCTCGAGGACGAGGCATTGCTGGCGCCGGCCCGCACGCTGATCGCGCAGGGCCGGCCGGCGGACGAGGCCTGGCGCAAGACCGTCGATGCCGAGATCCTGGGCTATGAGATGTCGGATGACGACTATTTCCGCGCCCGTGCCGCCGATCTCAAGGACATGCGCGACCGCGTGCTGCGCCATCTCGCCGGCGGCGGCGCGCGTCTGGCGCAAGCGGGCGCGATCCTGATCGGCGACGACGTGCCGCCGTCGCTCTTTCTCGAGGCGGACTGGTCCAAGGGCGGCGCCATCGCCCTGCGCCAGGGGAGCCCGTCGAGCCATGTCGCGATCCTGGCGCGCGCCCGCGGTGTCCCGATGGTGGTGGGGCTGGGCGACATCACGCGCGACGCCCATGCCGAGGCGGTGGTCGACGGCGGCGCGGGCCTCCTGGTGCTGAGCCCCGATGCGCCGGCGAAGAAGCTCTGGTCGGACCGGGCCCGCGCGTTCGCCGGGCGCCGCCTGAATGAGGGGCGCTTCCTGCGCGAGCCGGCCCGCCTCAGGGATGGAACGCCGATCGGGCTCCTGATCAATGTGGCCGGGCCGCAGGAGCTCGACATGCTCGATCCCGGCCATTGCGACGGCATCGGCCTCGTGCGCTCGGAATTCCTGTTCCGCGACGGCCGGCCGCTGCCCGACGAGGAGACGCAGTACCGCGCCTACCGCCGCTGCCTGGAATGGGCGGGTGAAAAGCCGGTCACCATCCGCACTCTCGACATCGGCGGCGACAAGCCGATAGCCGGCCTGACGCCCGAGGCCGAGCGCAATCCCTTCCTCGGCCGGCGCGGCGTGCGGCTGACGCTCGCAAGGAAGGACGTGTTCAGGACGCAGCTGCGCGCTCTGGCGCGCGCCGCGGTGCATGGCAGTCTCAAGGTCATGGTGCCGATGATCACGCTGGCGAGCGAGCTTCAGGCGACGGCCGGGCTTCTCGACGAAGTGATGGCCGAGCTCGCAGCCGCCGGAACGCCGGCGAAGCGGCCGCCGCTCGGCATCATGGTGGAAGTGCCGGCGGCCGCCCTGGCGCCGGAGCTCCTGACGGAGGCCGCATTCTTCTCGATCGGCTCCAATGACCTCACCCAGTATGTGATGGCGGCCGCACGGGATGAGGCGTCCGTCGCCTCACTGATGGATCCCGTGCATCCCGCCGTCCTCCGCCTCCTGGCCGATGTCGCGCGGTGTGGGGCTGAGCACGCCATTCCCGTGAGCCTGTGCGGAGACATGGCGGGTGATCCGCGTCACCTGCCGGCACTGATCGCGGCGGGCCTGCGCATCTTCTCGGTTTCGCCTTCGGCTCTCGGCCGCGTCAAGGCCGCTCTGGCGGAGTGCTGACATGGCCGAGCCGCAAGCGCCGGATGCCGTCGCCGCCTACAAGAGGATCCTCGGCGACGTCATCGACCGCCGGCCTTCCGGCACGCGCCGCAGGCTCGCCCTGGCGCTCGGCAAGAACCGCAGCTTCGTCTCGCAGATCGCCAGTCCGGCCTATGCCGTGCCCATCCCGGCGGCGCATATCGACCTCATTTTCGAGGTCTGCCATTTTTCCCCGGAGGAGCGCAGGCGGTTCGTCGCCGCCTATCGCCTGGCGCATCCCAACCGGCCGGCGCCGGCCCACGCCGCCCGCCGCGTCAAGGCCCACACCGTCTATCTGCCGGATTTGGGCGACGACGACCGCAATGCCAGGCTTCACACGCTGACGAGCGATTTCGTGCGCCGGCTGGCGAAGCTTCTCGAGGAAGAACAGCATGAGGGGAAAGGCCGATGAAGAAGCTGATCAATGACGTGAGCACCGTTTTGTCGGAGAGTCTCGACGGCTTCGCCGCGGCGCATGCCGACATCGTCGTCCTCGGTGGCGAGCGCAAATTCGTGCGCCGCAAGAAGTTGAAAGCCGGCAAGGCGGCGCTGATCTCGGGCGGCGGCTCGGGGCACGAGCCCTTGCATGCGGGCTTCGTCGGCCATGGCATGCTCGACGCCGCCTGTCCGGGCCAGGTCTTCACCTCGCCGACCCCCGACCAGATGATCGCGGCGGCCGAGGCGGTCGACCAGGGAGCGGGCGTTCTCTTCGTCGTCAAGAACTATGAAGGCGACGTCATGAATTTCGACATGGCGAGGGAGATGGCCGGGCGCGCCGTCGAGACGGTCGTCACCGACGACGACGTCGCCGTCGAGAACTCGCTCTATACGACGGGCCGGCGCGGCGTCGCCGGCACGCTGGTGGTGGAGAAGGTGGTGGGCGCGGCGGCCGAAGCGGGCGCCGGTCTGGCGACGCTCAAGGCGCTGGGCGACAAGGTCAACAAGCGTACCCGCTCGATGGGCGTGGCGCTGACCAGCTGCACGGTGCCCGCCGCCGGCAGGCCGACCTTCGCCATCGGCGAGGACGAGATGGAGATGGGCGTCGGCATCCATGGCGAGCCGGGGCGAAAGCGGGTGAAGCTGCAGTCGGCCGATGCTGTCGCGTATGAAATGATCGGCGCCATCGTCGGCGATCTCGCCGCGGCGAAGACGGACCATGTGCTGCTCTTTGTCAACGGCTTCGGCGGCACGCCGTCGATGGAGCTCTATCTCATGTATCGCGCGGCCGCTGCCGAGCTCGAGAAGCAGGGTGTCAGGATCGCCCGCGCGCTGGTCGGCTCCTATGTGACCTCGCTCGACATGGCGGGCTGCTCGCTCACCGTGACGGCGTTCGACGACGAGATGGCGCGGTTCTGGGACGCGCCGGTCCATACGCCGGCGCTCAGATGGGGGATGTAGGGCTGTCAGTCCGGCATCCTGACATGTGAGAAATCGAGCTCGAGGCGGCTTACGGTCTCACCGTCCGGACGTAGCGCGATCCAGCGCGCGCGGGCTCGAGGGTCGAAAGCCTCGACCATCGCCGGATAGGCGTCCTCGTACCAGTAGCGCCCGACTTCCAAGCCGCCGATGTCGGCCCAGGCCTCTTCATGCGGTGTCTCGCCGATCTCGATCACACAGCGCGCGGGCGCCTCCTCCACCATGCGCGTCTCCCATGTCAGCGAGATCGGCAGATCGTGTCGGCGCACGAAATTCTCGATTGTGGGTGCGATGCCGGCCGCATCGAAATCACCGCGCAGACGGCGGCCGCGTTCCATGCCCCAGTTTCGCAGTGCCTGGCGCAGAACCTCGAGCCCTTCGGCGCCGTGCCGATCGAGCAGGACGCTGGCGGCGGTGTAGAAGCGGCCGCCCATAAGGCGATTGCTGCGTTTGAGCGACAGCCATGCCGCCTCGAGATCACTGGCGGCGACATAGTCGGAGGCCAGCTTGCGGCCAAGCTCGCTCGGCTCGTCGAGTTGGAGCTTTTCGGCGCTCGGTGGCATCACCCAGCGGAAGTGGCAATGATCGTCGCCCTTCATCATGTTTTGCGGAATGACGACGTTGCCGTCCGGATGATATGCCGAAGCGCAGGCCTGATGGAACTCATCGCAATAGACATGACCCCATTGATGGAAGTCCGCTTCCTTCCATGCTTCCGCCGCAGGACAGTAGCTGACATCGAAGCGCGTGTCGTAGTCCTTAAAATCGCCACCGCTCGCAAGCTGGTCCTTGGCGATATAGACGCTGGCATTGTCCCAGCAGCCGATCAGGTTCTTCATGTTGATATCGAGACCGAGAGCATGATGTGCCTCGCGCATCTCGGTGCCGCGCCAGACGCCATAGGCGCGAAGTCCGTAGCGTACGGTCATCTCGCCGTCCCTGCCGAACCGTTCGATGGTGGCCTTGGCGAGATGCATGTACATGCGTGCACTCGTCTTTAGGAGGCTCTTCATGGCCGCTACGGTTTCGTCGAAGTCGATGTCGTTGGGCATGCGCAACATGTGACTCTCCTGAAGATTTATTCTTGCGCCGGCCGGCGGATGAGTTCGCCTCCGGCAACGACATGGCTTATCCGCTCGCCGCCGAATTCGTAGGCAAGCCTTCGATAATCGGGGACGTCGATAACCAGGATATCGGCGCGCTTACCCGCTTGCAGGCTCCCCACGGACTCCGCCAGGCCGATGGCATAGGCGCCGTTCAGTGTCGCTCCTATGATGACTTCTTCCGGAGTCATGCGGAACCAGGCGGCGGCGATGGGCAAGGCCTGCAGAAGCGAGGAGGCATGGATGCTCGAGCAGAAATCGGTGGCGATCGCAACCGGAACGCCCGTTTCGATCAGCTTGCGCGCATTGGCCCGGCGTGTGCTGAAATAGCAGAGTTCGGCCTCCGGCATGAGCACGGCGACCGTGTCGGTGGTGCCAGCCTCCTCGATCTCCGTATCGGGAGTGAAGGTCAGGTGGTCGGCTGAGATGGCGTGCGCCGCCACGGCCTGCCGCCATCCGCCGCCGGCCGCGAAGGCATCGACGTGGAATTTCGTCTTGAGACCGAGCGCCGAACTCCGCTCCAGGATCCTGCGGCACTGCTCGTTGCTGAACCAACCCTTTTCGCAGCTCACGTCGCAGAACTTGGCGATGCCCTGCGCCGCGACGGCAGGCAGCATCTCGGCGATGATGCGTTCGACATACGCATCGGCATTCTCTTCGTCGCGCGGGACGACATGGGCGCCAAGGAAGGTCGGAACGATATTGGCGCGCGTCCGCCGCGCAACATCATCGATCAGCCGCAGGAGGCGCAGTTCCTGCTCAGTGGTCTGGCCGTATCCGCTCTTGGCCTCGATCGTGGTTGTGCCGTGGTGGAGCATTGCGGCAAGTGTTGTTTCGAAGGTGACAGCGAGGCGCTCGTCCGACGCCGTGCGGGTATGAGTGACGGTCGACCAGATGCCGCCCCCCGCCGCGGCGATCTCCGACAGTGACTTGCCGGCCAGACGTTCGGCGTATTCATCGCACCGGTCGACCGAGAAGATCGGATGGGTATGAGAATCGACGAGGCCGGGTAGGACGATCTTGCCCGTGGCGTCGATGATCGTTGCTTGGCCAAGATCATGGCGTCCGGCGACCGCGGCGGAGGGTCCGACGTCGATGATCCGGTCGCCGCTGACGGCGATGCCGGCGTCGGCGAGGACATCGAGTTCGTTCTGGCGTGGTCCGCGCCTCGGCCCCTTGCCGTCGTCCGCGACGGTCAGAAGCTGGGCGGCGTTGAGTATGGCGAGGTCGATTCGGACCATTCACGACTCCAGTTCTGCTCCGCCGGTCACCGCGCAAAGTGCGCGCGCCAGGATTTCGGCTCCGCTCGGAAGGGTGTTTTCGTCGATATCGAAATTGTTGCAGTGATGATCCGCCGGCATGTCGCTGCCGAGTATGAAATAGCAGGCCTCGCCGCCCCGCTCGCTGATGCGCTGCATGAAGTAGGCGGCGTCGTCGCCGCCTCCGAGCGGCCAGCTGTCGTGAATGCGATGGATGGCGCTGACTTGCGCGGCTGCCGAGCGGACGACCTGCGTCGCTTGCACCGTGCTCTTCGCACCGATGGTGGCGCTGCTGGGCGCTATGTCGCAGGCGCAGCCATGAATTGCGGCCGCACCGGCGATCGCGTCCCGACCGAGTCGTTCCATGCAGTCAAGAGCCTCCCGGCATTCGCCGCGCAACTCCATCTCGAACTGGGCGCGAGCCGGTATGACATTGCGAGCGGAGCCGGCGACCAGTCGGCCGACATTGACATGCGTTGCATGGCGGCCATGGCGCGGTAAGGCGTGAAGCGCCAATGCCGCCTGGGCCGCGGCGAGAAGCGCGTTGCATCCCGCTTCCGGATTGCCGGCGGCATGAGCGGCCCGGCCGGTAAAGGTCACGTCCCATTTGCTCGAGAAAAGCATGCCCGAGGCCATGGCGGCGGCCTCGCCGCTCGGCAGGCCACAGCCGATGTGCAGTGCGAAGAACCACTCGGCGTCGTCGACTATGCCCGCTTCCGCCATGGGCCGCGCACCGCGACCGCTTTCCTCAGCCGGCTGGAAGATGAGGCGCAACGTACCGCGCCAGGGGACTTGGCCCGCGGCAACGGCTTCGGCAAGCGCCAGGCCGATGGCGGCGTGCGCGTCGTGGCCGCAGGCATGCATAATTCCGTCATGGAGGGAAGCGAAACCCGCCCGCACGGGCTTGTGTGCCTCTTCGGCGCTTTCGCTCACGGCGAGCGCATCGACATCGAAGCGCATGGCGACGACCGGGCCCTTGCCGCGCCGCATCTCGGCTACCATGCCGGTCAGCCCGCCGGCCATACGCTCGACGTGACGCGGCTCGGCGCCCAAGCCGCAGGCGCGCTGCAGCGCCTGCGCCCTGATCTCTTCCGGGGGTAGGCCGGCGATGCTTGCCGGGTCCATCACCTCACGTCCGAGCTTCACGGCAAAACCCAGCCGTTCGAGGCGCGCCGCGAGCATGGAGATGGTTCGGAACTCGGTGAAACCGAGCTCGGGGTGACGATGGAGGTCACGCCGCAAGCTGGTCCAGCGGTCAACGTTTCCTCTCAGGAAATGCGCTAGCCGGTCCATCATGCGACGTTCTCTTACTCGGCCGCCGTCAGGGCGGGGCCGCGCACGCGTTCCGAAAGCCCCGAGGCCTGCCAGGCGAGATCGAGCGGCCCCTGCCAGTCGAAATTGTTGAAGACTGCGGCGAGATGGGCGAAAGGCGGCGCCTGGGCGAAGAGCTGGAAGGTGAGACGGTGGCCTGCATAGTCGGAATTCAGAAGGTCGCGCGCCAGAGCGAGGAGCTTGCGGCGATCTTCCGCCTGCCATTCGTCATTCAGCGTGTAGAACTTGCTCAGCCATTTGCCGGCTTCGGGATCGCGGAACGTCGCCGCATCCGGCGTCACGCATATCTGCCCGCCGCACAGCTCACGCGCGATATGCATAATGTGATGCAGTTGCGAGCAGGCAAGAACGCGGCCGGTCAACATTAGCGACTGGTTGGGCATCCACAGGCCGCCGGGGCTGCGCTCGGCTTGCGCTATGGCCGCCGTCAGATGGGCGTTGATGCCTTCGCGGTAGCAGGCCATCGTCGCCAGCTTCTCCTGCACGGCTTGCTGCTTCTCAAGACCGGTCTGCCTGACGTTCCACAAGGCGGCACCGATCATCAGGTCGACCAGGCGCAGGTTGCGCTGCACGAAGGGCAGGGCGGCATACCGATGTACCGTTGCCCTGATATGAAGCGCCGCTTCGGTGTGACGGTAGAAGAGGACGTTCTCCCAGGGGACCAGAACGTCGTCATAGACGACCAGCGTATCGATTTCGTCGAATTTGTTGGCCAGCGGATAGTCCTCGGCAGGAGCGCGACCGGCGAAGCCGGTGCGGGATATGAAGCGCAGATTGGCCGCGGACAAGTCGCAGATGAATCCGACCGCATAGTCGGAATAGGCCTGGTCGCGCCAGTTGGCGATGGTCGGCTTGACGAAAGCCTGGTTCGCGTAGGCGGCGGCGGTCTCGTACTTTGCGCCTCTCACGATGATACCGGCATCCGTCTCCTTCACCGCATGCAGAAGCATGTCGGGATCTTGCTGTTGCGGCGGCTTAGAGCGGTCGCCCTTGGGATCGGTGTTGCCCGAAACCTGGAAGAGGTCCTGTTCGATCACGCGCTCGATGTGCCGGTCGATGTTGCGGGCGAATTGCGGGTCGACGTCGTTGAGGACGTCACGTCCGTCGTAGAGCGACCACATCTCGCCGATATTTTCGTCGCCGATGCGGGTGATGACGCCCTTGATATCGTCGAGCACCGCGTCCGTGGCCCGTCGCTTCGCGGGCCAATCATCCTTCTCAGTCGGCAGCTTCAGAGCGGTGACCGATCTCCCGCTTTCTCCCTGATAGGTGAGTACGTCGCGATAGCGTTCCTCGTGCGCCATGTCGTAGACCCGTGCGCGTATATCGACCGCCGGCTTGAACATCGGATGCCGGGTCACATCCTTAACGCGTTCACCATTGATCCAGACGCGCCGGCCGTCGCGTAGGGACTCGCGGTACTGCTCTCCGGTCCTGAGCATTACTTCGCCTCTCTTGCCGATGGACAGATCGGGGTGACAATGCACGAGCGGACCGGCCGCGCCCATTCGCCAATGCTGAGGCATTGGCCCGGTTTCTCCACGAGCCCCGGCACCTCGGGTTGCGGGCACATCATAAGGAAAACCGTGGCTAAGCCTCGCGAATCCCGAATGGGAATTCCTCCCGACGCAAGGCAATCTCGGCGACGGCTTCGCAAGCAGGGGAGGGACGACGGTGAGCGGTGTGCAGAACGGGAGCGCGAGACGCGTGGAGAAGCTGGGCATGGTGAGCCGTCGGCGTTTCCTGCACGGAGCGGCGGCCGGCATGATTGTGCCGGCATTGGCCGGGCCGGGGGGAAGTGCCAAGGCCGAGGGGCCGAAGCGCGGCGGGCATCTGATTGTCGGCGTCGACGGCGCATCCACCAGCGACACTTTCGATCCGGCGCTCTATCTCGGCATATTCACCCAGGTCGTCGGCCAGTCCATCAACAACACGCTGATCGAAATCGACGAGAAGGTCCAAGCCCGTCCGGCGCTGGCGACCGCCTGGGAGCCGAATGCGGCGGCCGACAGTTGGGTGATCAAGCTCCGGGACGGTGTCGTCTTCCACAATGGCAAGGAGATGACCGCCTCCGATGTCGTCTCCTCACTGCAGTACCATCGCCAGGAGGGCTCGCGATCGCCCGCCAAGGTGTTCCTCGGCTCCGTCGTCGAGATCACGGCGTCCGGCAAATACGAAGTCACGGTGAAGCTCGATGCCGGCAATGCCGACTTCCCCTTCATTCTCGGTGATTACCATCTCGTCATCGGGCCGGCCGACAATCCTCTCGACCGGGGTATCGGCACTGGTCCCTATGTGCTCGAGAATTTCCAGCCCGGCGTGTCGGCGCGCCTGACGCGCAACAAGAACTACTGGAATTCCGAGCGCGCCTTCGTCGATTCGGTCGAGGTGCTGGCGATCAACGATCCGTCAGCGCGAATCTTTGCGCTCAAGTCGGGCGCCGTGCATCTCATCAATCAGGTCCCGCCAAAGTTGGTGAGCCGGCTGGAGACGGATCCGACGGTTCAGATATTCGAATCCGCCGCGGCTGCGCATTATGCGCTGCCCATGCGCTGTGATACTCCGCCCTTCGACAATAACGATGTCCGACTGGCCGTGAAATATGCCATCGATCGCGACGGTATACTCACCAAGATCCTCAATGGACACGGACGTATAGCCAACGATCAGCCCATTCCGGACTTCGATCCGTTCTTCGCCGATCTGCCCCAGCGCCGCTATGATCCCGACAAGGCCCGTTTCCATTTCCAGAAGTCGGGCTACTCCGGGCCCCTGGTCCTCTCGGTCTCGGATGTCGCTTTTGCTGGCTGCGTCGATGCGGCGGTGCTGATAAAGGAATCGGCCGCTCAAGCGGGGATCGATATCCAGGTCGATTCGGTTCCGGCCGACGGCTTCTGGGAGAACACCTGGATGAAGAAGCCGTGGTCCGCCGCCTATTGGGACGGCCGCCCGACCCCCGACATGATGTTCTCGCTGCTCTACAAGTCGGATGCCGCGTGGAACGACACCTTCTGGAAGCGGCCAGACTTCGACAAGATACTCGTCGAAGCCCGGTCCGAGCTGGATTTTGGCAAGCGCGCGGAAATGTACCGCGCCCTGCAAGTCATGATCGTCGAGGAGGGCGGGCAGATCATTCCTGTCTTCAACAACTTCATCGACGCCGGCGCCCGTAGCCTCAGAGGCTTCGTGCCGATGCCCACCCACAGCTTGAGCGGCTGGCGCGCGGTGGAGAAAGTGTGGATCGACGCCTAGAAGTCGCTCTTCCGACTGGAGGAAAATCTTCGATCAAAGCTGAGGGATTCTGCTACTCTCGCGGTCGTTCTCCTGCTTGAGGTTCGTCCGCAATGCGCGTCACTCTGAGGCAACTGAGATATTTCGTTGCTGCCGCTGAGCATGGCAGCATCGTGCTGGCATCCGAGAGCATTAATATTTCGCAGCCGTCCATCTCGGCCGCCGTCGCGCATCTGGAAACGGAGTACGATGTCCAGCTGTTCATCCGTCACCTGGCCCATGGACTCTCGCTGACGCCGGCCGGGCGGCAGTTCCTGGTCTCCGCCAAGACGATATTGCAGCATGTAGACGGTCTGCGTCATGTGGTCGATGAACTGTCGACGGAGCTGCGGGGATCGCTGAATGTCGGGTGTTACAGGACGTTCGCACCCCTCATCATCACCGACATCGTCAAGCAGTTCACCGACAACTATCCCGGCATTCACGTGAAAATATGGGAGATGGACCAGCCGCAGATCGTCAAGGGCCTGCAGAATGTCGATATCGAGCTCGCTGTGACTTATGGCGTTGGTCTTCCGGAGGGAGTCGCTTTCGAGCCGCTCAGCGAGCTCGCTCCGCATGTTCTGCTGAGCGCCGACCACAGGTTCGTGAATGACGGTCCCCTTGACTTACAGGAACTGGCCAGTGAACCATTTATCCTGTTCGATTTTCCGTTGGCGCGCGAATATTTCATGTCGTTCTTCCTGAACAAGGGCATTACGCCGCGCATCGCGGCGTCTTCCCCCAGTCTCGACATGGTCCGCAGCTATGTCGCGAGTGGTCTCGGCTATTCCCTGGCGGTCGCCAAGCCGCGCAGCAGCGCTGCCCTGAACGGGAAATCCGTCGTCTACCGTCCATTGCAGGGCGGATATCCGTCCATTGCCGTGGGTATCGCCGCTTTGCGCGAGCTTAGAAAGACCCGGTCCATGATCGCTTTTGAAGCGCTGTGCAGGGCGATGATCGATCGCGAACTGGAGTGATCCGCAAGATTGCGGACATCACCCTTCCCTGATGAGCTTCGGATTGGCCTCGGCGAAGCTGCGGGATTCCTGGTCGACGCGCTCGAGATGCTTGCGCATCGCCGTCTCCGCCTTCTCCATCTTCCGTGACCGGACGGCCGCGGCGATGTCGCGATGCTCGTCGAGCGTGCCCGCCCGCCTCCTGGGCTCGGGGCGCACCGAGATCCTGGAAGCGATCTTCGGGGCCGGCGAAGGCCGGGTCCGGGGCGCGATCGCGATCGCCGGGCGGCCGGCCGACGTCTCCTCGCCGCAGCGGGCGCGCGAGCTCGGCCTGGCTTTCGTGCCCGAGGACCGGAAGGTCAAGGGCCCAGTGCTCGGCGACACGACCTCCGACATATCGCCCTGCCGTCCTTCGCGCGCCTGTCGCGCTTCGGCCTGCGGCGGCCGGCGCGCGAGGAAGCGGCCGCCATGCGCCAGATCCGCAATCTCACCATCGCCTGCCGCAGCCACGCCCAGACGAGCGGCACCCTGTCCGGCGGCAACCAGCAGAAGGTCGTGCTCGGCAAATGGCTCGAGACCAGGCCGCGCGTGCTGCTGCTCGACGAGCCGACGCGCGGCATCGACGTCGGTGCCAAGCAGGAGATACACGACCTCATCCTGGCGCTGGCGGTCGAAGGGCTCGCCGTCGTGGTGGTGAGCTCGGAGCTGCCGGAGCTCCTGCATCTTTCCGACCGCATCCTGGTGATGAGCGAAGGCCGGCCGCAGGGCATCCTGGAGCGGGCGCAGGCGAGTGAGGAGGCGATCATGCATCTCGCCACCCGCGGACATCGCGACGCCACCGCAAGCCTCGCCGCGGGAGCGCCGGCATGAACCTGTGGCGCACCTTGTCGGCGACCAAGCTCTATTGGGGCCTCGTCCTCATCTTCGCCATCGGCGTCCTGTTCTCGCCCGAGACGTCGAGCGGCAAGAACTACGGCAATCTCACCGACGTGCTGCGCCAGGTATCGATCATCGGCCTTCCGCCGTCGGCATGACGACGGTCATCCTGATCGCCGGCATCGATCTCTCGGTCGGATCGCTCATGGCTTTCGCCTCGGTGGTCACCGGCATGCTGCTCACGCAGGCCGGCTGGACACCCGCCGCCGGCATGGGCGTGCCGGCACTCGCCATCGTCGCCTTCGTCCTCTTCGCCGGCCTGACGCGCTTCGTTTTCGCCAATCTCGCGCGCGTTGGCGATGCCGGGTAATACCTTTGGATCATCGCATGATGCTCGCGGATGGATTGGCCGGATGGAGCGGTCGCGCTAGAGAGAAGCCATGGCCGATCTGACCAGCCTCGTCCATAATTACGGGCTCGCTCTCGTCTTCCTGAGCGCGTTCATCGAGCAGGTCGGCCTGCCCATTCCATCCTATCCGGTGCTTCTGGTTGCCGGCGCCTTGAGCTTCGCCGGCGGAGATCCGCTCGTCCTGATCGTGGCCACGGGCGCGCTGGGCGTCGTGCTGGGCGATCTCCTGGTTTACGCCACCGGAGCGCGGTTCGGCCGCCGCGCCCTGTCGGTTGTGTGCAAGCTCAGTCTCGCGCGCGACAATTGCGTGCGGCAGACGGAAGACAGGTTTGCCCATTACGGACCGCGCGCCCTTCTGTTCGTCAAATTCATTCCGGGATTCGCCCTGGTGCTTATCCTCCTCTGCGGCGTCGCCCGGCTGGCCATCCCGACGTTCCTCATGCTCGACGGTGCCGGCGCCGCCGCCTATGTCGCCGTCCCCGTCGTGCTCGGAGCCGTCTTCCATGACGCCGTCGACGCCGCTCTGGCGGCGGTCACACGGTGGGGCGAATATGGCACCGCGCTCGTCGCCGCCGTCCTGGTCTCCTATCTGATCTTCCGGCTCGTCGACCGCCGGCTGTTCATGAGGCGGCTCAGGATGGCCCGCATTTCGGCGCAGGAGCTCGCCGGGCTGATCGACTCGGGCCGGCATCCCGTCATTTTCGATGTCCGCTCCGCCGAGGCCCGCCGGAAGGAAGGTGTCATCCCGGGCTCCGTCGGCGCGCGTCCCGACGAGATATCCCGCACCGCCGCGCATTATGCGCGCGACGCGGAGATCGTCGTCTACTGCTCCTGCCCCAACGAGGCGTCCGCGGCCGTCGCAGCGCTCCATCTCAAGCGCGCCGGCTTCCGGCACATTCGGCCCTTGTCGGGGGGAATCGCCGCCTGGGCGCGGGCCGGACGGCCTGTCCAGCCCGCCGCGATGGAGCCTGAGCCGGCAGCACGCTACGCCCGAAGCCGATCGTCGCGCAGGGACCAATGAATGCCGACACGTCCTCGATTCTCTATTGCAACGGCGTTCATGCCGCCTTCTTCAGCACCCTTTCCATCGTGCGGCCGATCTCCGACGGCGAGGGCGAGATCGCGACGCCGGCGTCGCGCAGGAGCTCGACCTTCTCGCTGGCGCTTTCGCCGAAGGCCTGGATGATGGCGCCGGCGTGGCCCATGCGCCGGCCCTTGGGTGCCGAGAGCCCCGCAACATAGGCTGCGACCGGCTTCGCCATGTTCTGGGCGATGAAGGCCGCGGCTTCGGCCTCCTGCGGCCCGCCGATCTCGCCGATCATCATCACCGCATGCGTGTCCGGATCCTGCTCGAACAGCTCCAATATGTCGCGGAACGACGAGCCGTTGATCGGATCGCCGCCGATGCCGACGCTGGTCGATACGCCGATGCCGAGCTCCTTCATCTGCGCCGCCGCCTCATAGCCGAGCGTCCCGGAGCGGCTGACGACGCCGATATGGCCCGGCAGATAGATGTGGCCCGGCATGATGCCGAGCAGCGCCTTGCCGGGGCTGATGATGCCGGCGCAATTGGGTCCCACCAGCCGCATGCGGCTGTCGCGGGCGTAGCGGCGCATGTAGCGCTTCACCCGGATCATGTCCTTGGCCGGGATGCCGTCGGTGATGGCGACGCAGAGCTCGAGCCCGGCATCGGCCGCCTCCATGATCGAATCGGCGGCGAAGGGCGGCGGAACGAACACGACGCAAGCGGTCGCGCCGGTTTTCTCGGCCGCCTCCTTCACCGTGTCGAAGACCGGCACGTTGTGGATGCTGCCGCCGCCTTTGCCCGGCGTGACGCCGCCCACGACGTTGGTGCCGTAGGCGATCATCTCCGTGGTGTGGAAGCTGCCGATCTTTCCGGTGATGCCAAGGACGAGAACCGGGGTCGCGCGGTCGAGGAGTATGCTCATGACGCCACCTTGGCGAGTGAATCGCTGCGCCAGGCCGCCACCGCGCGGCTGGCCGCTTCCGCGAGCGTCGCGGCGCGGATGACGGGAAGCCCGGAGCGCGCCAGGATCTTGCGCCCCTCCTCGACATGCGTGCCCGCAAGCCTGACCACGACCGGCATGTTGATCGGCGACCTCTGCAGCGCCATCACGATGCCTTCCGCCACCCAGTCGCAACGATTGATGCCGGCGAAGATGTTGACCAGAATGGCCCGCACCTTGTCGTCCGAGGTCACGAGCCGGAAGGCCTTGGCGACGCGCTCGGGCGTGGCACCGCCGCCGATGTCGAGGAAGTTGGCTGGTTCGCCGCCCGCCGCCTTGATCATGTCCATGGTCGCCATGGCGAGGCCGGCGCCGTTCACGATGCAGCCGATCTCGCCGTCGAGGCCGACATAGGACAGGCCGCGGTCATTGGCCCTGGTCTCGCGCGCATCTTCTTGCGACTTGTCGCGCAGCTCCGCGATATGCGGCAGCCGGAAGAGCGCATTGTCGTCGAAGGTCATCTTGGCGTCGAGGGCGATGAGACGGTTGTCCTCGGTGACGGCCAGCGGGTTGATCTCGACCATGGTCGCATCGAGTTCCTCGAAAGCCTTGTAGCAGCCGAGGATGGTCGCGACCGCCTGCTGCGTCAGCGCCGGCTCGAGGCCGAGGCCGAAGGCGATCTCGCGCGCCTGGAAGGCCGGCATGCCGACCGCGGGCTCGACCACGCTGCGGATGATCGATCCGGGCTCACGCTCCGCGATCTCCTCGATCTCCATGCCGCCGGCGCTCGAGGCCACGACCATCACGCGCTCCGATTTGCGGTCGAGCACCAGGCCCAGATAGATCTCGCGCCGGATGGCGACGGCGCCCTCGACATAGACGCGATAGACGGTCTTGCCCTGCGGCCCCGTCTGCTGGGTCACGAGGCGCTTGCCGAAAAGCGTGTCGGCCGCCTCCTCGACCTGATGCTCGGAGGTGCAGAGCTTGACGCCGCCCGCCTTGCCGCGGCCGCCGGAATGGATTTGCGCCTTGACGATCCATTTGCTGCCGCCGATGTCGCGGGCCCGATAGGCGGCCTGCTCGGGGCTGTAGGCGAGGCCGCCGGGAGGGACCGCGACGCCGAAGCGCGCCAGGATCTCCTTGGCCTGATACTCGTGAATATCCATGGTCACGCTGCCCTGGCGAGGTGCGCCGGTTGGGTGCGGTGGAAATGCTCGATGGCCGCGGCGACGCCACTGCCGGCGAAAGGCACGCCCTGGTCGCGCAAGGCAAGCTCGACGCCGGAAAGGGCGGAGAGCACCATCAGCTCGTTGAGATCGCCCAGATGCCCGATGCGGAAGACGCGTCCCGCCAACCTGGAAAGACCGACGCCGAGCGAGAGCCCATAGGCTTCATAGGCGTGGCGCACGAAGGCGTTGGAATCGAAGCCGTCCGGCAGGAAGATTGCGCTCACGGTATCGGAGTGCCAGCGCGGCTCCGTCGCGCACAGCCTCAGGCCCCAGCCATGGACGGCCTTGCGCACGCCTTCGGCGAGACGATGGTGGCGGGCGAAGACATGGTCGAGCCCTTCCTCGAACAGGAGGTCGAGCGCGGCGCGCAATCCCCGGAAGAGATGGACCGGCGGCGTATAGGGGAAGTAGCCGTCGCGATTGGCGCGCGCCATGTCGGCGAAGTCGAAATAGCAGCGCCGCGAGCGGGCCTTGCCCGCCGCGTCCAGCGCTTTCTGGCTGACGCACAGGATCGCCAGCCCGACCGGCATCATGAAGCCCTTCTGCGAGCCGGCGACGGCGATATCGACGCGCCAGTCCTCCATGCGGAAATCGATGCTGGCGATCGAGCTGACGCCGTCGACGAAGAGGAGCGCCGGGTGCTGCGCCTCGTCGAGCGCCTGGCGGACCTGGGCGACGTCGCTGGTGACGCCGGTCGCCGTCTCGTTGTGGGTGACGAGGACCGCCTTGATCTTGTGATGGCGGTCGGCCTTGAGCCGTCCGGCGAAGACGTCGACGGGCACGCCCTCGCCCCACGGCGCATCGACGACTTCGACCTCGAGGCCGAGCCTGATGCACATGTCGATCCACAGATGCGAGAACTGGCCGAAGCGCGCGGCGAGCACCTTGTCGCCGGGCGACAGCGTGTTGGTGAGGGCCGCTTCCCAGCCGCCGGTGCCGGTGCCGGGGAACAGGAAGGCTTGCCCGGTCCTGGATTTGAACACCTTCTTCACGTCCTCGAAGAGCGGCAGCGTGAACTGCGGCAGGTCGGGGGCGCGCTGGTCTTCCATCGGAATATCCATGGCGCGGCGAACCCGGTCCGGCACGTTGGTGGGACCTGGAACGAACAATCCGCGAATGCCTGGCATGGTGATCCCTCCTCGAAGATGAGAATGCATTATCTCACCGGGCAGGTCACTGGCCGCAACACCCCGATCGCCTGCCTCTGGAGGCCCAAGGGGGTAGGAGTTTTCCTATCCTAAGGGGCTAGTGCGTGGTATTTATCCAAAATCCGACCTGCCCGTCGGGATGGGAACAAAGGTCATGACCGATATTTCGCTCATCGATATTGCCGTGGCCGACGGCAATCCGCTGATGCTTGCCGGCCTGTCCGATTTCATCGACCGCGACAAGGGCTTCAGCCTGGTGACGACGGCGGCGACCGCCGAGGGCTTTCTTGCCGCGGTGAGCCGGGTTCCGATCCAGGTCGGCCTGATCGACTGGAACCTGCCGGCGATGGGCGGCGAAAGGCTGCTCGACACGCTGCGGCTCAGGCCGGCGCCGCCGCGCATGATCGTCTATGGCGCGCCCGAGGAGCCCGAGATCCTTCGCCGCGCCATGGCGGCGGGGGCGGCCGGCTTCTCGCCCCGCCATCAGAACCCTGAGCAGCTTCTGGTGATGGCGCGCGCGGTGGCGCAGGGCCAGATGATGTTTCCTTTCGTCGACGTGCGCGAGCTCAACCGTGATCCGGCCGCTTCGCTCACCTTGCGCGAGCGCACGCTGCTCGCCGCCCTGGCGCGCGGCCTCGACAACAAGTCGCTGGCGCGCGAGCTCGGCATTTCGGTCAACACGGTGAAATTCCACCTGCGCAATCTCTACGAGAAGCTCGATCTCGCCAGCCGGGCCCAGGCCATCGCCTTCTACTATTCGTCCGGCGCGCACAGGGACCGCTGACGGGCGGACGCGATTTTCCTCCGTCTACGGATGAACAATGCGCTGCGACCGAATTGCCGCTTGACGACGGGGCGCCTCCTCCTGTTGTCTCGGCGCCCGGTCACGTCACGAGAGGACATCGCATGAGCTTCCACAGCATCGAACAGGCCCCGGCGAGGCTCAACCGCAGCGAGCTCGCCGTTCCCGGCAGCCAGCCGCAGCTCTTTGAAAAGGCGGCGAAATCGGCCGCCGACGTGGTCTTCCTCGATCTCGAGGACGCGGTCGCCCCCGACGACAAGGTCGAGGCGCGCAGGAACGTCATCCGGGCGGTCAACGAGGTCGACTGGGGCACGAAGTCGCTCTCGGTCCGCATCAACGGCCTCGACACCCACTACATGTATCGCGACGTCGTCGACGTCCTGGAGCAGGCGGGCGACCGGCTCGATCTCATCATGATCCCCAAGGTCGGCACCGCCGCCGACGTCTATGCCCTCGACATGCTGGCCACCCAGATCGAGACGGCCAAGGGCCGCGGCAAGAGGATCGGCTTCGAGCTCATCATCGAGACGGCGCTCGGCATGCAGAATGTCGAGGCGATCGCCGCCGCCAGCCGGCGCAACGAATCGCTGCATTTCGGCGTCGCCGACTACGCCGCCTCGACGCGCGCCCGCACCACCAATATCGGCGGCGCCAATCCCGACTATGCGGTCCTGACCGACAAGCTTGCCGACGGCTCGCGCGCCACGCATTGGGGCGACATGTGGCACTATGCGCTGGCCCGCATGGTGGTGGCCGCGCGCGCCAACGGCCTGCGCCCGGTCGACGGGCCGTTCGGCGATTTCTCCGACGCCGAGGGCTACAGGGCCGCCGCCGGCCGCGCCGCGGCGCTCGGCTGCGAAGGCAAATGGGCCATCCATCCTTCGCAGGTGGCGCTCGCCAACGAGGCCATGGGCCCGAGCGCCAATGATGTCGAGCGCGCCAGGCGCATCCTCGTGGCGATGGAGGAGGCGGCCAAGGCCGGCAAGGGCGCCGTGTCGCTCGACGGGCGGCTCATCGACTATGCCTCGATCCGCCAGGCGGAAGTGCTGGTCAGGAAGGCCGAGCAGATCGCCGGAGCTTGAGGGAGGCTCTGTCCACGGCCGTGGCGTGACGCTGAAGGATTGCATGCCGGCCAGGGACGTGCTGCATTGAGAGCCGATGAGTCCTGGAGCGTGATCGTGGGCAGCAATCCTCGGCGCAGGGCAATTGTCGCGTTCTGTTTCATTTGCCTCGGCCTCGCTCTGCATGGGACGGCGTGGGCGCAGTTGCGCGAGTTGCAGGATCTCGCCGCCGCTTCCCTCGGCGCCGATCAAGGCGTCTTTGTTCAGGCCGAAGATGGAACCGTCCTGATTGCACAACAAGACTCCCGTCCCGTTCATCCGGCGTCCGTGACCAAGCTGGCGACGTCCCTGGCGCTGCTGGAACAGCTTGGACATGACCACCGGTTCGAGACGCGGTTCCTGGCCGGCGGAGCCGTCCTCGACGGCAGTCTCGAAGGCGACCTTGTCGTGCAGGCAACCGGCGATCCGTCTTTCGTCTTCGAGAACGCTTTCCTCATGCTGCGCGAATTGCACGCCCAGGGTCTGCGCCGCGTCAGGGGCGATTTGAGGCTGACGGGCCCCTTGCTGTTCAACTGGAAGGCCGATGCGACGGGCCGGCGTCTCAAGCGGGCGCTGCAGGGGCTCGACGGCGCCGAGGCCTGGGCCGCCATTGGCGGGTCGGCCACGGAACTGAAGAAAGATGCGTTGCAATTCGCCGCCGGCGAGGCGCGACAAGCGCCCGGCAAAGTGCTTGTCGAGAACCGTTCTCCCTCGCTCATTGCGATCGTCAAGGCGCTCAACGGCTATTCGAACAATGTCTTTCACCTGCTTTCCGACCGCATCGGCGGCTCTGGGCAAGTCGAGGCGATCGTGCGAAGACATCTATCGCCCGAGCTTCGGCCGGAAGTCGTCATCACGAATGCCGCCGGCGCCGGAGAGTCGAATCGCCTGAGCCCGCGTGCCGCCGTCGCGATACTCTGGGAGCTGCGCAAGGAGCTGCGCGCGCATGGCAAGGATCTGCCGAGCGCGCTTCCCGTCAATGGCTTCGATGCCGGCACGCTCAAGCATCGCCTGAGCGAGGATCGCTATCGCGGCCGCATCGTGGGAAAGACCGGCACCTTCGGCTCGGTCGGCGCTTCGGCCCTGGCGGGCGTGTTGCATACGGCCAGATACGGCGATGTCGCCTTTGCCGTGCTCGACAGCTGGGTGCCCGTTCCTGAAGCCAGGCACCGTCAGGACATGTTCCTGCGCGCCCTGATCGATGCCACCGATGCAAAGCCATGGGACTATGTCCCCGACGAAAAACCGATCTTTGCAGGAGCCACGATCGACGCCCGGTAGCGTCACGGCCCGCTCGAGCCGGGATGCGGGATTGGCGGGGTGAGGCCCTGTTCGCTGCCGCGGCTTACAGCTTCACCCCGTTCAGCGCGCAGGCGAGATCGATCAGGCGCGGCACATATTTCTCGCCGTAGCCTTGCGCGCTGGCCAGCACCAGGGTCTGGTGCACCGCTTCCGCCACCGGCGAGGCGAGCGGCATGGTCTCGGTCATGTTGGTGTAGTAGCGCACATCCTTGCGCGCATTGTCGATGGCGAATTTGGCGGCGCTGTCGTCGTCGGCGAGCGGCACCTTGATGAGGCGCTCGAACATCAGCGAGCGGGCGCCGCCCGCCATGACGATGTTGTTCAGCGCCTTCATGTCGACCCTCGCCTTGAGCCCGGCGGCGATGCCTTCCGCCACCACCGCCGCCGTGCCGATGGCGATGAAGTTGTTGATGAGCTTGAGCGTGTGGCCGGCGCCGACCGGTCCCGCATGGATGATCGTGTCGGCGAAGCAGTCGAGGACGGGGCGGATGTCCTTCAGCACCTTCTCGTCGCCGCCCGTCATCAGGCCGAGCCTGCCTTCCTCGGCCTCCTTCGGCGTGCGCACCAGGGGCGCGTCGACGAAGTGTCCGCCCTTGGCCGCGACGGCTTCGGCCACCTTGAGAGAGGATGCCGGCTCGGCGGTCGAGCAGTCGGCGATGACGAGGCCGGGCCTCATCCCGTCGAGGAGCCCGTCCTTGCGGAACACCAGGTCCTCGACCTGGGGCGAGCCGGTGACGCACAGGAGCACCAGGTCGCTGGCCTCGGCGATGGCCCGTGCCGTCCTGGCCTCCCTGGCGCCTCGGCCGATGAGATCGTCGATCGGCGCGCGATTGCGATGGCCCATGACCGTCAGCTCATGGCCCTTGGTCACGATGTTCTTGCCGATGCCGTGGCCCATGAGGCCTGCACCGATCAGACCGACTTTCTTTTTCGTCATGACGCTGTGTTCCTGTTCGCGAGAGACTGGAGGGAAGGAAGATGCGGCGATCATATCATGAGCGTTGTTCGTGGTCGCCACCGGCAATGGCGATGACGTCACGCGGCGCCGGTTGCCGCGCTTCTGCGCGCGCGCCGGCGCGCTCCGGCTTCGGGAACGGGCCTGGCCTTGCCGCCCTCGTCGATGGTGCGCTGCGTGCTGTCGAGAAGCCGGCGCACCGCGCGCCGTGCCGCATCGGGCCTGCGCGATCTGATCGCGTCGAGGATCGCCTCATGCAGCGGCAGCACCCTGACCCGGTTGCGCAGATAGCCGACCGTCCCCGAGAACAGATTGGCGAGCAGCGATTCGATGACCCGTCCGAAGGGTGAGATGAAATCATTGCCCGACGCATCGAGCACGGCGAGATGGAATTTGACGTCTGCGGCGTTCCAGGACTTCTCGTCGTCGACCGCTGCCGCCATCGCCCTGTAGGCGGCATCGATCTCGGCGAGCTGGGTCGGGGTGCGGTTCGTCGCGGCAAGCGCCGCCGCTCCGGGCTCGATCATGAAGCGGATCTGCTGGACGTCGTTCGCGAATCTCTGGAAATCGACGGTCGTGCAATACCAGCCGAGCACTTCGCGGTCGAGCAGGTTCCAGGTGGCGCGCGGCTCGACGCGCGAGCCGATCTTGGGACGCGACTGGATCAGCCCTTTGGCGGAGAGCATCTTGACCGCCTCGCGCACGGCGGTGCGGCTCACCTTGTAGATCTGGCCGCATTCCGCCTCGTTGGGCAGGAGAGCGCCCGGCCGGTAGTCTCCACGCACGATGCGCTGGCCGAGGTCATGCGCCACTTTGTTGTAGAGACTTTTGCGAAGCGAACCCTTATCCGGTTGCCTGCGTCGCGTCCCCGCCATCATCCCCATCCTGTCTCCTCGCGGAACTCGTCACGTAACATAGAGCAGTTCAATCATCAGACAAATGACATTCTGCATGCTACAGCCATGGACGGGAGTTTTGCCATGACCGAGCCGGTTGCGATGATCGCCGTGGATTGGGGCACGACGAACCGTCGCGCCTGGGCGCTCGCGCGGACCGGCCGGGTGCTGGCCGAGCGCGGCGACGGCGAAGGCCTGCTCGCGGTCAAGGCGCGAGGCTTTGTCCGCTCCTTCGCCGATTTCGCGCAGCCCTGGCTGGTGGACGGACGGAGCCTGCCGGTGGTCATGTGCGGCATGGTCGGCAGCAAGCTCGGCTGGGCCGAGGCCCCCTATATCGATGCGCCCGCCGATCTCGGCGACCTTGCGCGCCATCTGCATCCTGTGCCCTTCGACGGCGCGGCCCGGATCGTCATCGTGCCGGGCGTTTCCTGCGTCGAGCGCGGCGTGCCCGACGTGATGCGCGGCGAGGAATGCCAGGTCCTTGCCGTCCTGGCCGACCGCCGGTTGCGCGAAGCCGCCCTGTTGCTGCCCGGCACGCATTCGAAATGGGTCAAGGTCAAGGACGGCAAGCTCATTTCCTTCCGCACCTATATGACGGGCGAGCTCTATAACGCGCTGACCTCGTCCGGCACGCTGGCGCAGCTCATGGAAGCCGGTGCCGACGATGCGGCCTTCACGCAAGGTCTCAGGCAGTCCGGGGCCGAAGGACCGGGCGCCCTCACCCATCTGCTTTTCGGCGTGCGCACCTTGGGCTTGTTCGAGCGGCTGGAGCGTGCGTCCCTGTCGTCCTATCTGTCCGGGCTGCTGATCGGAGCCGAGATGATGGATGCGACGGCGTGGTCGGGAGCGAAAAGCGTCATCGCCGTCGGATCGCCGAAGCTCCTCGAGAATTACCGTCGCGCCGCCGGCTTCTTCAGGCTCGGCTTCGAAGCGCATGACAACAGCCGGTTGCTGCCGCCGGCACTCTACACGATCGCGCGTGACGCCGGTCTCATGGCATGAGATCGGCCATCGCCTCGCGCGCGATGACGGCGCCGGGATATCGGATGACGCGGCTCGCCAGCCGGTGCGCCCTGGTCACGCTCTCCGCCATGCTGTGGCCGGTGAAACGCGCGGCGAGATAGGCGGCGTTGAAGCTGTCGCCGGCGCCGGTCGTATCGCGCGGCGCCTCGTCTCTGTCGAGATCGATCCGGCCCTCGCTCGTATGCACCGGGCCGCCGCCGGTCTTGACCACGATCTCTTGCGCGCCGAGCGCCCGGAGCTTGTCGACCGAAACAGCGGGCGATTGCGCGCCGAAGATCCGGTCGAGATCGTCGTTGGAGGGCATCACATGGCTCGAAGCCGCGATCGCCCGGCTCATCCAGGCCGCGGCCAGTTGCGCCGAGGGCCACAGCCTGGCGCGGTAATTCGTGTCGAAAGCGGCGACGCGGCCTTGCGCCTTGAGTTCCTGCATGAGGCCGATGAGACGCTCGCGCCCCCGCTCGCTCAGGATCGCCAGCGTGATGCCGCTGGTATAGATCGCATCGGCGGCGCGGAGCATCTCCACGAGATCGTCATCCTCGAAGAGCTGGCGCGCCGGCGCCTCGCTGCGCCAATAGCTGAAGGAGCGCTCGCCCGCGGCATCGGTGTCGATGATGTAGAGCCCGGGCCTTCGATCCTTCACCCGCGCGATAAGGCTGCAGTCGATGGTCTCGCTTTCGAAGCCTTTGATCATCCAGTCGCTGAAGGGATCGTCGCCGAGACGCGTCACATAGCCGACGCGGGCTTTTTCGGGTCCGAGCAGCCGGGCGAGATAGACGGCGGTGTTGAGCGTGTCTCCGCCATAGCGCCGGTCATAGGACAGGGAGCCCACGGAGGAGCGGGCGAATTCGATCATCGGCTCGCCGATGCATGCGATGGTCAGGGGCGTGATCATGCCGGATTCTTAGAATATTTCTAATCTATTGAACAAGCTGGATTTTTTGCCGCAAGCCGGCAAAGCCGATTGACAGGGCAGGGCCTGATCGAATAACTGACTAAATCACTCGGAATTTTTGGTTCGCAATGGTCCGCCGATGAGCGCGCAAGCCTGCCCGATGAACTGCCCGCTGAGGCTCCTCGACCGCAAGCCCGAAAGGCTGGTGGTGACGGGCCTGCGCTGCTGCATGGCCGGCTACAGTTTCGGCGATATCGACTGCTGGGAGACGGCCTGGCGGAGCTATTGCATGGAGCTCGGCACCGGCGATGCCCGCCGCCTGATGGGCGAGCTGCAATATTGGGTGCGCTGCCTCAGGGCCGAGAGCGCCCGCCCGCTCGACGTCTTCCCGCATGGCTGCGGCCATGTCTGCCGCGACGAATGCATGGCGCTGTCGCTGATCGCCGCCCTCCAGGACAATGATCTCTCCACGGCCCTGCTCGCGGCCCGCCATCTGAGCGGCCAGGTCGAGGGCGAGGCGCCGCTGGCATTGGCCGTCGCCGGCCAGGGCTATGCCGATGCGCTGGTCGGGGCGGGGCAGAAACTCATGAGCGTTCCCGCATCCGTCGTCCACTCCATCGCCGCCTTTGGCAGCGGGCCCGCGCCGGCGCAGGAGACAGTTCATTGAGCCGATCACCATGCAGCACTCAGTCAGAAGGGGACTTACCATCATGAAACGGCATATTCTTGCGCTTGCCGCCGGCACAGCCCTGACGCTGGCCTCGGTCATCTCCATCGCGCGCGGCGAGGACGTGACTCCCGGCGCGGTTCTCAAGCATTATGGCGACGTTGCGGAAGCCATGTACAGCGATGCCGCGGCGGCGGCGGCCGACCTCGGCAAGGCGATCGACGCCTTCATCGCCGATCCGAACGACAAGACGCTGGCCGCTGCGCGCGCCGCCTGGAAGGAGGCGCGTCCCTGGTACCAGCAGACGGAGGGCTATCGCTTCGGCAACGCCATCGTCGACGACTGGGAGGGCCGGGTGAATGCCTGGCCGCTCGACGAAGGGCTCATCGACTACACCGACAAGAGCTCCTATGGCGAGACCTCGGACGAAAATCCGCTCTACACCGCCAATGTCATCGCCAATACCTCGATCCGCATCGGCAACGACACGGTGGATGCGAGCAAGATCGATGCCGAGCTTCTGAGGAAGCTGCAGGAAGCGGGCGGCAACGAAGCCAATGTCGCGATCGGCTATCACGCCATCGAGTTCCTGCTCTGGGGCCAGGACCTGAACGGCACCAAGGCGGGCGCCGGCAACCGTCCGGCGAGCGATTACGACACCAAGAACTGCACCAACGGCCATTGCGACCGCCGCGCCGCCTATCTCAAGGCGGCGAGCGATCTCCTGCAGGCGGACCTGGCCGAGATGGTGGCCAACTGGAAGGCCGACGGCGCCGCGCGCAAGGAGCTTGCCGCCAAGGGCGACGAGGGCGGCCTCGCCACCATCCTCACCGGCATCGGCAGCCTTTCCTATGGCGAGCTCGCCGGCGAGCGCATGAAGCTCGGCCTCATCCTGCACGATCCCGAGGAGGAGCACGACTGCTTCTCCGACAACACGCACAATTCGCATTATTTCGACGAAGCCGGCATGATCTCGATCTATGACGGCAAGCTTAAGCGCCGCGACGGCTCGACCCTGGAGGGGCCCGGCATAGCGGCGCTCGCCCAGGCCAAGGCGCCGGCCGAGGCCGGGAAGCTCACCGATCTCATGAGCGCTGCCCAGAAGAAGCTCGCCGTGATCCGCGACCGCGCCGAGAGCGGCAAGGAAGCCTATGACCAGATGATCGCTCAGGGCAACGACGAGGGCAACGCCCTGGTGCAGGCGGCGATCGACGCCCTGGTCGCCCAGACGCGGGGCGTCGAGGCGGTGGTGGCCGCCCTCGATCTCAAGATCACGGTCGAAGGCTCCGACAGTCTCGACAATCCCACCGCGGTCCAATGAGGCAGTGATGCTCAGATACAAGCGGCACGTCCAGTCCTTCACCGAGGCCGAGATCGCCGAGAAGCTCAAGGTGGCGGAGGCGCTGCGCGGGGAGGGCAAGCGGGTCTATGAGATCGCCCGTGTTCTCGGCGTCACCGACACGACCTATTACAATTGGCTGAAGCGGGCCGAGAGGCCGGCGCGCGAAGGCGACGAGTTGCGCCGGCTGCGCCGCGAGAATGCCCAGTTGAAGCGGGCCGTGAAGTCGCTGGCGAATCTCGCCGGCGCCGTTTCGGGAGCGCCGCAGAGCTAGGTTCCATGATCGTCTGCCAGTGCAATGTCATCACCTCGCGCCACATCAAGGAAGCGGTCTGCCGCCTGATGAAGGGCGACGAATTCCGCGTGGTGACGCCGGGGGCGGTTTTCCGCTGCTGCGGCGAGCGGCCGCAATGCGGCGGCTGCATGGCGCATCTGGTCGCGCATATGGAGGCGGCGGTCCTCGAGATCCGCGCGTCGTCTTGCCAAGAGCACCAATCTGCACCATTCTCCCCGGGAGAAGTGGAGGTTCTTCCTATCGAAGAGCGTCCGAGCTCCCGGGAGAAGGCGGATGAAAGGTCACAAGAAGGTCATCGAATATCTGAACAAGGGTCTCAGGAGCGAGCTCACGGCGGTGAGCCAGTACTGGGTCCATTTCCGCCTGCTGGAGGACTGGGGCTTCTCGAAGCTCGCCAAGAAGGAAAGGGAAGAATCGATCGAGGAGATGCATCATGCGGACAAGTTCATCGCCCGCATCGTCTTCCTCGAAGGCCATCCCAATCTGCAGACATTGGACCCCTTGATGATCGGGCAGAACATCAAGGAAGTCCTGGAATGCGACCTGAAGGCCGAATACGGCGCCCGTGATCTCTACAAGGAGGCCTATAAGGCCTGTCACGAGATCGGCGATTTCGTTTCCATGGAGCTCTTCAAGGAGCTTCTCGAGGATGAAGAAGGTCATATCGATTTCATCGAAAGCGAGCTCAGTCTTCTGGAGAAGATCGGGCTTGAGAATTACGGCCAGCTGCAGGCCGATCACGCCGACAAGAAGGATTAGGCGCCGCTCTCACGCCGAGGCTCGGGCGGAACTCTCCTCGCTCGCCGCGCCATGCTGACCCGCCGGGCCGTCATTGCCGCGCTGGGCGCGGGCCTTGCCGCGCCGGCCTTGCTGTCGCTGCCGCGCCGGCCGGTCGCCAAGGCCTTGCCGGCGCCCCGACCCCTGCCGGCGGCGCCGGTTCTGCGCGAGTTTGCAATCGAGGCCAAGGCGGTGCCTCATCGGCTTCTGGGCGGCGGCGGGCCCGAGAGCACGCTGTGGACCTATGGCGACGAGCTCTTTCCGATCCTGCGGCTGAAGCGCGGCGACCGCCTGCGCGCCACGCTGACCAACAGCCTCCCCGAGCACACCTCCATCCACTGGCACGGCGTGCGCGTGCCGAACGCCATGGACGGCGTGCAGTATGTGACGCAGAAGCCGGTCGAGCCCGGCGAGAGCTTCATTTACGATTTCATCCTTCCCGACAGCGGCACCTTCTTCTTCCATCCGCATTGCAACGAGAGCGGCCAGGTCGGACACGGGCTGCTGGGCGTCCTGATCGTGACGGGCGATGAGAGCGAGCCTTTCGACGACGAGGTGGTGATCGTCGCCAAGGACTGGCGTCTCGCCGGGAATGGCTCGTTCCTGCCCTTCTCGACCGACAGCGGTGCTGCCCGCGCCGGCACTTTCGGCACCGTGCGCAGCGTCAACGGAACGAGGCGTTTCGTCCGGAAAGTGCCCGCCAGGGCGGATGTGCGGCTGCGCATCCTCAATCTCGACGCGACCCGCCTGATGGATGTCGGTGTGGAAGGCGCCGAGGCGCGCATCATTGCCGTCGACGGCAACGCGGTCGCGGCACTACCGCTCGATTCCTGGCGTCTCGGCGCCGCCTCGCGTCTCGACCTCGTGCTGCGCACGCCCAAGTCGGGAGGCCGGGTCCTGTTGCGCGATTATTTCCCGGCCGCGATCTTCGATCTCGCCGTGCTGGAAGCGGAAGGGCCCGACCGGCGCCGGGAACCTTTCGATCCGGCCCCGCTCTACGCGCCCGCAGTTCCCGAGCCCGATCTCGCCGCCGCCGAGCCTCAGACTTTCGTCTTCGGCGCGGCCTCCGACGCGATCGCCAGCTTCATCGACGGGCTCGATCCCGACGATCCGCTGTCGAAGGTCATTCTGGATGATTTGTGCACCGCCAGTCGTACATTCTGGGCGATCAACAAGCGCTCCTGGCCCAATGACGGACATCGGAACCTGCCACCGCCCCTGGCGCGGCTCAAGCCGGGCAAGAGCTACCGTTTCACGCTGCAGAATGCGACCCCGCATCCGCATCCGATCCACCTGCACGGCCACACGTTCAAGGTGCTCTCGTCGACGAAACAGAAGCTGCCCGTCCATTATGCCGACACAGTTCTGGTTCTCCCTAAGGAACGCGTCGAGATCGCCTTCGTCGCCGCGCCCGGAAGATGGATGTTCCACTGCCATATATTGGAGCATCTGGAGACCGGCATGATGGGATACTTCGCCAATCCATGACGGCGCTGCGAACGACACTGCTCGTGCTCTCCGGCCTGTTGGCGCCCATCGCGTCTGCGGAAGAGCTCGATTCGGCGGTGGGCAAGGCGCTGTTCGACCGCAAATGGGTGCAGGCGCCGGCGTCCACCAATGCCGCGGACGGGCTCGGCCCCCTGTTCAACGCGCAAGCCTGCGCCACCTGCCACAAGAATGGCGGCGGCGCCCGCTTCTCGATGATCGACGGGGTCCTGGGTGTCGCCGGCTTCGTGGTGCGGCTGGGCGATGCGCATGGCGCGGCCGATCCGCTGCTCGGCCGCCAGCTCCAGGATCATGCCATACCGGGCTTGGCGCCGGAAGCGCGCATCGCGCCCTATCTCGCGCCGGATGCCGACGGCCTGACCCGCATGCTGGCGAAGATCACCTTCACGCAGGCTTCGCCCGAACCGGGGGTGAAACAGGAATACCGGGTGGCGCCCCCGCTTCTCGGACGCGGTCTGATCGCCCGGGTAGCGCAGAGCGAGGTTGTTCGGCGCGCCGATCCCGGCGACCGCGACGGCGACGGCATCTCAGGCCGTGTGCGGATCATCAGGACGGCGGAAGGCTCGCGCATCGGTCGTTTCGGCCTGAAGGCGACGGCGGCGAGCCTCGCCGACCAGACCGCCGATGCGGCCATGCTCGATCTGGGCCTGTCCTCGCCATTTCGGCCGGAGCCCTATGGAGATTGCACGCCGGGCCAGACAAGGTGCCGTGCCAGTACGACCGGGCGCAGCTCCGATCTTGACGGAGAGGAAATTTCCCGGGCGATGGTCGACATGGTGGCGAACTATGTCGCCGCCCTGCGGGCCAGGCCGGTTCCGGCCGATCCGGAAGGCGAGCGCCTGCTCGCCGCGACAGGCTGCACGTCGTGCCACGTGCCGAGCCTCGGGGCCGGGTCGGGCGCGTCATTACCGGTCTTCACCGATCTTCTCTTGCATGATATGGGCAATGGGCTGGCCGGCGCCTTTCCGGATGATTTCGCCACGGCGAATGAATGGCGCACCGCCCCGCTGATCGATCTGGCTGCGCAGAAGGGCAAGCGACGGTTCCTTCATGACGGGCGCGCGGCGACGCTGGACGAAGCCATAAGATGGCATGGTGGTGAAGCTGTGAAGGCGAAGGAACGCTATCTCGAATTGCCGGCCGAGGCGAAGGCCTGGCTCATCGGCTATCTGGGATCGTTGTGATGGGCCTCGTCCGGCGATCCGTTCTCTGCCTTGCGGTGCTTCTCATGGCGGTGATGCCGGCCCGCGCCGCGGATGATACGCTGAACCGGCTGGTGGAGCGTTTCATCATTCCGCACTATCAGGCCTTGTCGCTGACCGCCGATGCGCAGGAGAAAGCCTGGTCGGAATTCTGCGCCAAGCCCGACGAGATGGGCTTCCAGACCCTGCAGCGGGCCTATCTGGCGACGGCCGATTCATGGTCGCAGATCGAGTTCCTGCGCTATGGGCCGATCGGCGACGAGTTCCGCGCCGAACGTCTGTCCTACTGGCCGGAGCGCAAGAACGCCACGGCGAAGGCGCTGGCGAAGCTGCTCGAGAAGAACGGGGTCGAGGATCTGGCGCCCGAACTCTTCTTCAAGATCAGCGTGGCCGCGCAGGGACTGCCGGCGCTCGAGCGCCTGCTCTTCGACGACAGGGCGCAACTGGAGATGCTGAACGGCCTGCGCAAGGAGCGGCGCTGTGCCATCGGTCAGGCCATCGCCTGGAACATCGTGATGATCGCCCATGACGTGCGGCTCGGCTGGACCAACGACGTGGCCGAGGCGATCACCCGTCCGGATACGGCCAAGGAAGCGACCTCGCGCATCGCCACCGACTTTCTCGCGAGTTTCGCCTTCATGCGCGACTCGAAGCTGCGTCCGATGCTCGGCAAGGATGTGGCGAGTGCCCGTCCGGCTCTGGCCGAAGGCTGGCGCAGCAAGCGCTCCAGGCGCGCCTTGATCCTCAATCTCGAGACCGCCCTCGACGTCGCGAAACTCATCATGGCGGGCAGGGAGGGCAATACGCCGGCGACCATTGCCATCGCCCTGGGCTTCGCCGAGGCGCTTCCCGAAGACTTCGGTCCGGCGATGAGCGACATCAGGCAGCGCCAGCAGTTCTATCTGCTGCTCGACGCCCTGGCGGCGGCGCGCGACAAGGCGCATGAGGAGATTCCAGCGATGCTCGGCATAACAGTGGGGTTCAACAGCCAGGATGGTGATTGATCGACGTAAGATCCTGCAAGGGCTCGCGGCCGCCGTCGCCGCGGGCGCATTGCCTTCACGGGCGAGAGCCGAGGCTTCGCCGCTCTATATTTCCTGCCGCATGGATGCCGGGGGCCAGGCCTCGGCGGCGCTGTTCTCGATCGACGGGAAAGAGCTGTTCTCGACCGTCCTGCCGGCGCGCGGCCATGATGCCACGGCGCGTCCCGCTTCGTCCGAGATCGTGGTCTTCGCCAGGCGACCCGGCAACTGGTTCGTCGTCGTCGACGCCGCCAGGGGCCGCCTCGTCGGCACGATCCTGTCGGTCAGGGACCGGCATTTCTACGGCCACGGCGTATTCACGCCAGACGGACGGCTGCTCTATGCGACCGAGAACGATACGCTGAGCGGCAACGGCATGCTCGGCATCTACGATGCGAGCGACAATTACCGCCGCATCGGCGAGATCGCCGCGCGCGGCATCGGCCCGCATGACGTCGCCTTCCTGCCCGACGGCAAGACGCTGGTCGTCGCCAATGGCGGCCTGCGCACCTCGCCAGAAACGGGGCGCGAGGTCCTCAACAGGGACGACATGAAGCCCAATGTCGCGCTGATCGACTGGCGGCATGACCAGACCCTCGCCGTCCTGGAGCTCGATCCGCAGTTCCGCGCCCTGTCCATTCGCCATATGGCCGTCGCGCGCGACCGAACCATCACGTTCGGCTGCCAGTATCAGGGCGATCCCAACGACCTGCCGCCGCTCGTCGGCGCGGTGAGTCCGTCCGGCAAGGTCGCCCTGTTCGACATGCCGGAGGTCGAGCTTCTGGGCATGGCCAATTACATCGGCGCGATGGCGCTCGACGCATCGGAGGAGGTCGTGGCGGCGACCAGCCCGCAGGGCGGCAGCGTCGCGCTGTGGAACCGCACGACCGGCGAATTCCTGACGCGCCAGCGCATGAGCGACGTCTGCGGAGTCGCGGCCTTGCCGGACGGCCATGATTTCGTCCTGACCTCCGGCAATGACGGTGTGCGCAGGTTCGCCGAGGCTGCCGAGACGCTGCCGCGCATCGCGGGCGAGCGCCTGCAGAACTGGATCTGGGACAATCATCTGCTGCCGGTGGACTTGTAAGCCGCCCGGCATGGGTGCTCCGGGTCACGGACGGTCGATCAGTACACATGTCCCTTGAGCGCCGCGAGCTTCACCGGGGCGCCGACCTCGAGGCCTGAGCGCTGCAATCGGTGCACGGCCATCTCGACCTCGACCGGTGTCTCGCCCGCCGCGACCTGGACATCGACCCGCGCCACCGGTCCGACGATGGAGAGGAATCGCACGGTGCCGGCGCCGGCCGAGTCCTTGACCAGATCGATGTCGTGCGGACGCACATAGACATGCCCGGCGCCGACGAGTCTCGGCTTGACCGTGATGGCGTCGAGATCGATGGCGGGATGCGACATCTTGCCGTTCTCCCAGGTCAGCGGGATGCGGTTGGCATTGCCGAGGAATTCGCAGACGAAGGGATTGGCCGGGTTCTCGTAGATCTCGGAAGGCCTGCCGACCTGCTCGATGCGGCCGTGACTCATCACCACGATGCGGTCGGCGATCTCCATCGCCTCCTCCTGGTCGTGGGTCACGAAGATCGAGGTCATGCCGGTCTCCTCGTTGAGGCGCCTGAGCCAGCGTCGCAATTCCTTGCGCACCTTGGCATCGAGGGCGCCGAAAGGCTCGTCGAGCAGGAGCACGACGGGCTCTATCGCGAGCGCGCGTGCCAGCGCCACGCGCTGGCGCTGGCCGCCGGAAAGCTCGGACGGGTAACGGCGCACCAGGCGCTCGATCTGCACGAGCTCGAGGAGCTCGTGCACGCGCCGGGCGATGTCGGCCTCGGAGGGGCGGTCGCGGCGCTTGCGCACGGTCAGGCCGAAGGCCACGTTGTCGAACACCGTCATATGGCGGAAGAGCGCGTAGTGCTGGAAGACGAAGCCGATGCCGCGCTCGCGCGCGTCGACCTTGAGGACGCTCCTGCCCTCGATGCGGATGTCGCCGGCATCGGGCCATTCGAGTCCGGCGATGATGCGCAGGAGCGTGGTCTTGCCCGAGCCTGAAGGCCCGAGCAGGGCCAGGAGCTCGCCGCGGTCGACCGACAGGCTGACGCTCTTCAGGGCGACGAAGCCGTCGAAGTCCTTGGTTATGTCGATGGCATCGATACTCATGCGTGCGCCTTTTTCCACTCCAGCAGGCTCTGCGCGGCGAGCGTCACGAAGGCGAGAAGCGCCAGAAGCGAAGCGACGGCAAAGGCGGCGGTGAAGTTGTATTCGTTGTAGAGGATCTCGACATGCAGCGGCATGGTGTTGGTCTTGCCGCGGATATGGCCGGAGACGACCGACACGGCGCCGAACTCGCCCATGGCGCGGGCATTGCACAGGAGCACGCCGTAGAGCAGGCCCCATTTGACGTTGGGCAGGGTCACGCGCCGGAAGGCCTGCCAGCCCGAGGCGCCGAGCGATATCGCCGCTTCCTCGTCCTCGGTGCCCTGTTCCTGCATCAGGGGGATGAGTTCGCGTGCCACGAAAGGAAAGGTCACGAACATGGTGGCGAGCACGATGCCGGGGAGCGCGAAGATCACCTTGAGCCCGGTTCCCTGCAGCGCCGGGCCGAGCCAGCCCTGGAGCCCGAACAGGAGCACGAAGACGAGTCCGGCGATGACCGGCGATACCGAGAAGGGCAGGTCGATGAGAGACAGGAGGACGCTCTTGCCCGTGAACTCATACTTGGCGATGGCCCAGGCGGCCATGACGCCGAAGACGAGATTGATGCCGACCGAGATCAGGGCGGTGAGCAAGGTGAGTCTGATGGCCGAGAGCGTCACCTTGTCGGCGAGCGCCAGGACATATTCGTCCCAGCCCTTGGCGAAGGCCTGCGCGAAGACGGTGATCAGGGGCAGGCCGATGAGCATCGCCATGACCAGGAAGGCCAGGCCGATGAGGACGATCCTGACCGGAAGCGGGTCTCTGTCCATCGCTCAGCCGGCCCCCTGGCGCCTGCGCCCCCAGGCCTGCAGCGCATTGATGAGGAAGAGCACGACCAGGGAGACGAGGAGCATGGCGACGGCGATGGCGGTCGCCTGCTCGTATTCGAATTCCTCGAGCTTGATGACGATGAGGAGCGGCGCGATCTCCGACACCATGGGCAGGTTGCCGGCGATGAAGATGACCGAGCCGTATTCGCCGACCGCGCGGGCGAAGGCGAGGGCGAAGCCGGTCAGGAGAGCGGGCATGATGGCGGGCAGGATGACTCGCCGGAAGGTGGCGAGGCGCGTGGCGCCGAGGCAGGCGGCGGCCTCCTCGGTGGTGCGGTCGATATCGGCGAGCACCGGCTCGACGGTGCGCACGACGAAGGGCAGGCCGATGAAGATGAGCGCCACCAGGATGCCGAGCGGGGTGAAGGAGACCTTGAGCCCGGCGAGAGCGAAGAGGAAGCCCAACGCCCCGTTGGGCGCATAGAGTGTGGTGAGCGCTATGCCGGCGACGGCCGTTGGCAGCGCGAAGGGAATGTCCACCATGGCGCTCAAGGGACGTCGCAGCGGGAATTCATAGCGCACCAGCACCCAGGCGATGAGGAGGCCGAGCACCAGGTTGACGGCGGCGGCGATAAGCGACAGGCCGAAGCTGAGCCTGAGCGCCGCAAGCACGCGGGCGGTGAGGATTGTATCGAAAAAGCCGGAGACGCCGAGGGTCGCGGCCTTGAGCACGAGCCCGCCGAGCGGGATCAGCACGATCAGGCTGAGCCACATCAGGGTAAGCCCGAGCGTCAGCCCGAAGCCCGGGATGACGCTCGGTTTGCGCCAGTGTCGGATGAGGGCCGTCACTGGGGAATGAGGCCCAGGGAGAAGACGGGCGGATTTGGGAACTCGTCGAAACGTTCTCCTCCCTGATCGGCTTCCTTCTCTCCCTTGCTTGCGCGCGGGAGAGGGCAAGGCGTCATCGGTGCAAGGCCAGATGCTCGGATCAACACCGTCTTCGCCTCAGTTGCCGGGCTTGTAGATCTGGTCGAAGACGCCGCCATCGGCGAAATGTGTCTGCTGGGCCTTCTTCCAGCCGCCGAATTCGTCGTCGATGGTGAAGAGCGGGATCTGCGGGAAGGCGTCCTTGTACTTCGCCTGCACCGCCGCATCGCGCGGCCGGTAGGAATTCCTGGCGACGATCTCCTGCGCTTGCGGGGAGTAGAGGAAGTTGAGATAGGCTTCCGCCTGCTTGCGCGTGCCCTTCTGATCGACCACCGCATCGACCACCGTCACCGGCGGCTCGGCCAGGATGCTTTCGGTCGGAACGACGATCTCGAATTTGTCGTCGCCGAATTCCCTGAGCGCCAGGAAGGCCTCGTTCTCCCAAGCGAGCAGCACATCGCCGATGCCGCGCTCGACGAAGGTCACGGTCGATCCGCGCGCGCCCGTGTCGAGCACCGGCACGTTGCGATAGAGGTCGGCGACGAAATTGCGCGCTGCGGTCTCGTCCTTGTTGTTCTTGTGAAGCGCATAGCCCCAGGCAGCGAGATAGTTCCACCGCGCCCCGCCCGAGGTCTTGGGGTTGGGCGTGATCACCTGGACACCGGCCTTGGTGATGTCGGGCCAGTCCTTGATGCCCTTGGGATTGCCCTTGCGGACGAGGAAGACGATGGTCGATGTGTAGGGCGAGCTGTTGTTGGCGAGACGCTTCTGCCAGTCGGCCGCGATCAGGCCCTTCGCGGCGATGGCGTCGATGTCGTAGGCGAGCGCCAGGGTCACTACGTCGGCCTCGAGCCCGTCGATGACGGCGCGGGCCTGCTTGCCCGATCCGCCATGCGATTGCTGGATGGTGATGACCTCGCCGGTCTTGGCCTGCCAGTCCCTGGCGAAGGCCTCGTTGAGCTCCTGATAGAGCTCGCGGGTCGGATCGTAGGAGACGTTGAGGAGCTCGGTGTCGGCGAGCGCCGGCGCAGGAAGCAGCGCCGCGAGGGTTGCAAAGGCAAGAAAGGTGCGTCGAAACATGATCTTACTCCGTCGAGAGTTCAGTCAAAGCTTCGCCGGTCCCGGCGTCTGCAGGACGCCACGCGCGGCAACGTTCAGGTTGTGATGGAGGTTCCGGGAGCTTCGCCGCTCCTCGTGCTGCTCTTCTTGTCGGCGCATGATCCTGTCGGAAGACCGGGTCGGCTCTTCCGGAGCATGCGCTAGCGACAGCTCCCCGTAGGAAAGAGCGTATCGCGCCGTGCTTCCGGGTCGTCCATGAGACGGTCGAACAGAAGCTCGAAGCCGCTCGCCTTGCCGAAGTCTTCGGGTTTCCCGGGAAGGGGGGTGTGGGCTGCCTCGTCGCCAGGGACGGGATGCCGCCAGAAGGGGAGGATGGACTTGAAATTAGGCACGAGGATTTCTCCTGAGTGACTATAACACGATAAAGTCTACTGAGTTTATCGTATTAGTCAAGCAGGAATTCAGCAACCATCTTTTCCCAGCCATTTCAGAAGGTTGTGAGTTACGCCATTTGCTGGAGAGCAGCCAGAGCCTCGATCTCGACTGCGCGGCCGGCCACGGCGTCGGCGATCGTCGTGCGCTCGAGCACCTGCCGGGTCGGCTCGATGACGCGGGCAAAGACCTTGCGGATCTCGCATGTATGCTCGTCCTTGCAGTCCTCGCAACGGGCATAGGCGATGATGCTGAGACACGGCAAAGGCGCGATAGGCCCGTCGATGGTGCGCAGCACCTGGGCGAAGGTGATCTCCGAAGCGGGCTTGAGCAGCGCATAGCCGCCGCGATTGCCGCGCCGGCTCTGAACCATGCCCTGGTTCTTCAGCCTGAGGAGGATCTGCTCCAGAAACTTTTTCGGGATCTTCTCGGCCGTGGCGATGTCGGAGGTCTGGGCCGCACTTCCTGGCTTGATGCGGGCGAGCGCGATGAGCGCGCGCAGCGCATATTTGGCTTGGCGAGAGATCATGGCCCAGTCCTATCATGACCCTGTCCTGGAGCAAATCCCGCCGCGCGGAACGGCTCAGCTTGCGCTGAACAGGTGGCATTCGACCCGGCTGAGCCCGTCGCCGCCGGTCGAGGGCGGCGGCACGCGGCCGCAGATCTCGAGGACTTTCGGACAGCGCGGATGGAAACGGCAGCCTTGCGGCACGGCCTCGGGCGAGGGCGGATCGCCCTTGAGCACGATGCGCCCCGTTCTGCGCGTGCCCGGCACCGCCGAGACCAGCGCCTCGGTATAGGGATGGCGGGGCTGGCGCAGCACCTGCCTCGCCGTTCCCTCCTCGACGATGCGGCCGAGATACATGACCAGCACGCGGTCGCTCACATGCTCGATCACCGAGAGGTCGTGCGAGATGAATATATAGGAGAGATCGAGCCGCGATCTGAGATCGACGAGCAGGTTGAGGATCTGCGACTGGATGGAGACGTCGAGCGCCGATACCGGCTCGTCCAGGATGAGGAGCCTGGGCTCGAGCGCGATGGCGCGCGCGATGCCGATGCGCTGGCGCTGGCCGCCGGAGAATTCATGCGGATAGCGCCGGAGCGCCCCGCGGTCGAGGCCGACCGTCACCAGAAGATCCTCGACCTTGCGCCGTCTCTCGGCCCGGGAGCCGATTCCGTGGATGTCGAGCGGCTCGGCGATGATCTGCCCGATCGTCATGCGCGGGTCGAGAGAAGCGTAAGGATCCTGGAACACGATCTGCATGTCGCGTCTGAGCCGGCGCAGCTGCGCCGGGCTCTGCGCCATGACATCGGCGCCGTCGAAGCTGACGCGCCCTGACGTCGGCTCGATCAGCCTCAGGATCAGCCGCGCCAGGGTGGACTTGCCGCAGCCCGATTCCCCGACGATGCCGAGCGTCTCGCCGCGCCCGAGCGCCAGGCTGACGCCGTCGACGGCGCGCGCCACGCCGTCCCCGTCGCGCGATCTGTAATGCTTCACAAGGCCGTCGGCGACGAGCAGCGGGCCGGCGGCTGCGGAGCGCGGTGATTGCCGGCCCTTCATGGCACCGGGTTCCAGCAGGCGGCGACATGTCCATTGCCCGTGAGCGGCGGTGTCTCCTGCCGGCAGCGCGGCAGCGCCCGTGCGCAGCGCTCGGCGAAGCTGCAGCCCTGGCCGCGCCGGCCCGGCGGCGGAACGGCGCCCGGTATGGTGGGCAGGATGCCGCCGCGCGGCGCCTTGCGCGGAGAAGCGGCGAGGAGGCCCGCCGTATAGGGATGGCGCGGCCGGGCGAAGAGCGATTTCGCCGGCGCCTTCTCGACGATGCGGCCGGCATACATGACCACCACCTCGCGGCACATTTCCTCGACCACGCCCAGGTCATGGGTGATCAGCAGCACGGCGATGTGGAGCTCGCTCTGCAGCGTCTTCATCAGCTCGAGGATCTGCGCCTGGATCGTCACGTCGAGCGCGGTGGTGGGCTCGTCTGCGATCAGCAGCTTCGGCTGGCAGATCAGCGCCATGGCGATCATCACCCGCTGGCGCAAGCCGCCCGACAGTTCATGCGGATATTGTGCGAAGCGCTTCTCCGGGCGGCCGATGCCGACCTGCTTCAGCATGTCGAGCACCTTGGGGCGGGCTTGCGAGGATTTGGCGCCGCGATGCAGGAGCAAGGCCTCGGCGATCTGGTCGCCGACCGTCATCGTCGGGTTGAGGCTCGTCATCGGCTCCTGGAAGATCATGGCGATGTGGTTGCCCCGGATCTTGCGCATCTGTGCTTCGCTCGCGCTGGCGAGGTCGATGCCGTTGAAGCCGATGCGTCCGGCCTCGATGCGCGCCGGAGGCGACGGCAGCAGCCGCATGATCGTCTGCGCGGTGACGCTCTTGCCGCAGCCCGACTCGCCGACGAGCCCGACCGTCTCGCCGCTCCCGACGGCGAAGGAGACGCCCTCGACGACGCGGACGGGACCCTCCTCCGTCGCAAAGCCGATGGACAGGCCCTCGACGGAAAGGAGAGGGGTCTTTTCTCTCAGCGCATTGTCTCGACGCGAACCGGTGCCCACCTCGCTTGAAAGGGCTGGGTTCATTCAAACACGACGCGCGGGAAATAGAACGAGACGACCCAGTTCGGCATGTCGACGATCTCGCTGATGCGCAGGTCGCCGGCGACCGAGCACAGCATATAGGCGTCGACCGCGCTCATGCCGTGGCGCTTGCTGAGAAGATCGATCATGCCCATGACCGCCTGGCGCGCCGCTTCGAAGAGATCGGGCCCGATGCCGGTCGTCGCTTCATAGCCCTTGGCGTCGAGATGGCGCGCCACCGGGCCGCGCGTCGTGAAGCGCGGGAAGGCGAGATTGGCGCCCTTGATCAGGTCGAACCTGGCCGTGACCGAGCAGGGGCTTTCGATGGCGGTGCCGCAGACTTCGCCGTCGCCTTGCGTCGCATGGGTGTCGCCGACGCTGAACAGGCCGCCCTTGACCTCGACCGGGAGATAGAGCTCGGTGCCGGCGGAAAGGTCGCGGATGTCCATGTTACCGCCCATGCGGCGCGGCGGCACGATCGAATGCAGTCCGGGCTCGGCCGGCGCCAGGCCGATCGTGCCGCAGAAGGGCTTGAGCGGCACGCGCCCGCCCGGACCGTACATTGCCGGCTGCAGCGTCGAGGGATCGTATTTCCAGATATGGAGCGCCGGATCGGGGAACTGGTCGGCGAGAAGTCCGAAGCCCGGAATATTCGCGGTCCACCCCCAGCCCGACGGCGTGAAGGTGAGGAGCGTCACCTTGATCGCATCGCCGGGCTCGGCGCCGTCGACATGGACCGGCCCCGCCACCGGATTGACCTTGCCGAAATCGAGCTTGGCCAGGTCGGCGAGCGTCGATTCCGGCGCGATCTGGCCGCCCGAGGAATCGAGCGGATGGAACTCGATCGTCTCGCCGGGCGAGATCCTGACCACCGGCTCGTTGGCGTTGGACCAGCCGAAATGGCACTGATGCTGGTGAATGGTGTGATTGTGCTTCATGATGTCCGCTCTGCTGTCGCCATCTTCTGTGATGTCCTTGCCCTGCTTGGGGCAGGCACAATGCCGCGCAAGGGGCCCGCCCTCGCTCGCCCCCCGTTGGAAGCGAGGACGGGCGCTCTCTTATTGCAAGTCCTTGGCGAAGATGTAGTCGTAGTTCACCGGGATATGGATCGGGTCGGTGAACAGCGCCGGGTCGCCGCCGAGGCGCGCCGAATGATAGGTGAAGCGCTTCTCGTTGAAGATCGGCGCCCACGGTGCATCCTTCAGCACGTCGTCGAATATGCCCCGCCATTCGCCGATGCGCTTCTCCGCCTGGTCGGGCTTCACCATCGCATCGGCGTTCTCGGCGCGCGCATCGAGCTCCTTGTTGCAGTATTTCGACCAGTTCCAGCCGCCGTCGACGGCCCCGGCGCAGCCCAGGATGCCGTAGTAGAAATTGGCGGGATCGGGGAAGTCGGCGATCCACGCCATGCCGCCCGACCAGATCATCGGCGCCTTGCCCGAGCCGCCGGCGGCGATGACTTCCGCCTGCGCGACCGAGCGGATCGCGGCCTTGATGCCGATGGCGGCGAGATCCTGCTGGAGCGCCTGCGCGATGCGCGGATTGGGATCGACGTTCATCGCGTAGAGCTCGGTCGAGAAGCCGTCCGGCTGGCCGGCCTCGGCGAGGAGCTTCTTGGCCGCGTCCGGATCATAGGCATAGCCCTTGTTGTCCTTGTTGTAGCCCGGCATGGCCGGCGGCAGCGCCTGGGTGGCCGGCACGCCTCGGTTGTTGATCAGCCTGACGACGCGGTCCTTGTTGATCGCCATGTTGACCGCCTGCCGGACCTTGAGATTGTCGAAAGGCGGCTGGGTGACGTTCATGGTCAGATAGCCGGTATGGAGCTGGTCGCCCACCGCGATGAGGTCCTTGTTGGCGGGATCGGCCATGATCTCGGTGAACTGGGCAGGAGGGATGCCGTCGCCGACGATATCGATCTCGCCGTTCTTGAGCCTGAGGACCGCGACCGTCGGATCCTGGCCGAACTCGAAGGTGATCTTGTCGAGATAGGGCACGCCCGGACGGTAATAGTCCTTGTTGCGCTCGAGCACGATGTGCTGCCCCGGCAGCCATTCGACGAACTTGAACGCCCCGGTCCCGACCGGCTTCTTGCCCCAGTCGGCGCCCGCCTTCTCGACCTCTTCCTTGGGCACGATATAGGAGAAGTTGATCGCCATCAGATGCAGGAAGGTGGCATCGGGCCGCGTCAGCGTGATGGAGACGGTCTTGTCGTCGACGACACGCACGCCGGAGAGCTCGTTCGCCTTGCCGCCGGCCAGGGCGTCATAGCCCTCGATGGCGCTGAAATAGCCGCCGCCCGGACTCTGCGTCGCCGGATTGACGGCGCGCTCCAGCGAGTATTTCACGTCCGCCGGGGTCAGGGGGCGGCCATTGTGGAATTTGACGCCGTCGCGCAGCTTGAAGGTGTAGGTCAGACCGTCGTCCGAAACGCTGTAGCTTTCGGCGAGATCGGGCTCGAGGTCGGTGGTGCCGGGCTTGTAGTCCATCAGTCCGTCGAAGATCGACTTGATGACCGACCAGTTCTGCCAGTCGTAGCCCACCTGCGGATCGAGGGTGGTGAGGTCGTTGTTGAAGGTGATGACCGCGGCCCCGCCCTGTTTGGGGCTTTGCGCAAGGGCGGCGGGGGCCGTGACGGCAAGCGCCAAGGCGGCGGCTGAGGCGATGAGAAAGGCACGCATGGTCGAAGTCTCCCTGGTTATTTTATATGTCAACTAAATCGGCCCCTGCATATCAGCGCAAGCGGATGCGCGGGTCAATCAGGGGCGCCGTCAGGTCTGCAATGAGGTTTCCGGCCACGATGAACAGGGCGGCGACCGTCGTCACCCCCATGATGATGGGAATGTCGAGCGACTGGATGGCCTGCCACATCAACTGCCCGATGCCCGGCCAGCCGAAGACGTTCTCCACCACGACGACGCCCGACATGAAGATCCCGATATCGAGGCCGACCATCGCGATGACCGGCAGGATGGCGTTGCGCAGGGCATGGACGAACATGACCCGTTTCTCGCTCATGCCCTTGGCGCGCGCCGTCCTGATGTAGTCCTGGCGCAGGATCTCGATCATCGAGGAGCGCATCATGCGCGAATACCACCCGCCCCCCGCCAGCCCCAGCGTGACGGCCGGGAGGATGAGATGGCCGAACGAGCCATAGCCGCTCAACGGGAACCAGCCGAGGCGGTAGGCGAAGAAATAAAGGAGGCTCAGGCCCAGCACGAACTGCGGCGTCGAGACGGTGAGGAAGGAAAGCGTCATCGCCACCTTGTCGCCGGTCCTGCCGCGCCGCGCCGCGGCATAGAGGCCGGCCGGAATGCCGATCAGGAGCTCGGCGACGATGGCGCCGAGCATCAGGATGAGCGTCGCCGGGAGCCGCGATACGATGAGCCCGCCGACCTCGCTCTTGCGCGCATAGGAGATGCCGAAGTCGCCCTGCGCCAGCCGTCCCACATAGCGCGCATACTGCTCGACGAGCGGCCGGTCGAGGCCGAGCTGGATGCGGATATGCTCGCGCGTTTCGGCCGTCGAATTGCGTCCGGCGATCATCGCCACCGGATCCGCCGGAATCATGAAGGTGAGGCAGAAGGTGACGACGGTGACGCCGATCAGGATGAGGAAGGAAGCCGACAGCCGTCTGGCGAGATAGGCGATCATCAGCGCCGCCCTCTCTGGGTCGGGTCGAGCGCGTCGCGCAGCCCGTCGCCGGCGAGATTGAAGGCGAGCGCAACGATCAGGATCGCCGCGCCCGGGATGAAGACCAGCCACGGCGCATTGAGGAAATAGGACTGGCTCTCGAAGATCATCATGCCCCAGGCGGGCGTCGGCGGCTGCACGCCGCGGCCCAGGAAGGACAGCATGGCCTCGAGCAGCACGGTCGTGGCGATGCCGAGAGTCGCATAGACGATGATGGTGGGCACCAGATGCGGGATGAGATGGCGGAACACGATGCGCGGCGACGAGGCGCCGAGCGCCCGTGCCGCCTCGATATATTCGCGCTCGGCGAGCGACGTCGTCTCGGTATAGATGACGCGCGCGATCTGTACCCAGTTGACCAGCGCGATGACGACGATGATGATCCACAGGCCCGGCCGCAATATGGCGGCGAGCGCGATGGCGAGCAGGAGCGGCGGGAAAGCCATCATCAGGTCGGTGAAGCGCATGATGGTGGCGCCCACCAGCCCGCGCATGTAGCCGGCGACGACGCCGAGGATCGTGCCGATGGCCACCGCGATGCCGTTGGCGAGGAGGCCGATCACCAGCGAGGTGCGTGCGCCATAGAGGAGGCGCGAGAACTGGTCGCGGCCGTTGGTGTCGGTGCCGAACCAGAAGCGCTCATTGGGCGGCAGGGGCGCGCCTTCGAGGGTGAGTCCGTCGAAGAACTGCTCGGCCGGATCATAGGGAGAGATGACCGGCGCCAGCACGGCGGCGAGGACCGCGAGGACGATCACCAGGACGCCGAAGACGGCGACCCGGTCCTTGCCGAACCTTTTCCAGAAACTCTGCATGCGCGGCAGAGAGAGGCCGCAAGGCGCGCCGCCTGTCAACTGAATATTTCGGCCTCGCGCTCCGCGTGCAGCGGCGGGGCTTTCTCGCCGACGCTAGTGCAGTCCGCGCAAATGCGCGACGAGCCCTTGCGTCGAGCTGTCGCGGTTTTCGGCTTCGCTCTTGCCCTCGACGATCGGCACAAGGCCGGTCGCCAGTTCCTTGCCGAGCTCGACGCCCCATTGATCGAAGGCGTTGATGTTCCAGATCGCCGCCTCGGTGAAGACGCGATGCTCGTAGAGCGCGATAAGGCGGCCGAGAGTTCGGGGATCGAGCTTCCTGTAGGCGATGGTGATCGACGGGCGATTGCCGGTGAAGACCCGGTGCGGGGCCAGCCGCTCGGCTTCCGCTTCGTCCTTGCCCTGGTCGAGGAGCTGCTTCTTCGCCTCGGCATAAGTGCGCCCGCGCATCAATGCCTCCGATTGCGCTAGGCAGTTCGCCATCAACAGATCGTGATGATGGGCGAGCGCCGGCTCATGCGATTGCGCGGCGATCAGGAATTCGACGGGGATGGTGCTGGTGCCCTGATGGATGAGCTGGAAGAAGGCGTGCTGACCGTTTGTGCCGGGCTCGCCCCAGACGATTGGTCCGGTCTCGGTCTCGGCGGGCCTCCCGTCACGCTCGACTCCCTTGCCGTTCGATTCCATGTCGAGCTGCTGCAGATAGGCCGGAAGCCGCGACAGGCGCTGGTCGTAGGGAATGATGGCGCGCGTCGCATAGGCGCAGATATTGCGATGCCACGCGCCGAGAAGGCCGAGCGTCAAGGGCAGGTTCTGCTCGGGCGGCGCCGAGCGGAAATGCTCGTCCACGGCATGGGCGCCGTCGAGGAAATGGCCGAAATTCTCGGAGCCCACCGCGATCATCAGCGGCAGGCCGATCGCCGACCACACCGAATAGCGCCCCCCCACCCAGTCCCAGAATCCGAAGGTGCGCTCCTCGCCGATGCCGAAGGCCTTGACCTTGTCGAGCGCTGTCGAGATGGCCGCGAAATGCTTGGGCACCGCCGTCTCGCCCAGATGCTTGACGATCCATTCGCGCGCCGAATGGGCGTTGGTCATGGTCTCGACGGTGGTGAAGGTCTTCGACGCGATGAGGAACAGGGTGCGCGCCGGATCGAGGAGTTTCAGCGTGTCGGCGAGATGCGCGCCGTCGATGTTCGACACGAAATGGAGCCTCGGTCCGTCGTGATATGGAGAAAGCGCCAGCGTCGTCATCGCGGGGCCGAGATCGGAGCCGCCGATGCCGATATTGACAACGTCGCTGATGCGCTTGCCGCTGGCGGTGGCGATCGCGCCCGACCGCACGCCGGTCGAGAAATCGCGCATCTGGCTGAGGACGCGGTTGACGTCGGGCATGACGTCCTGGCCGTCGACGCGGATCGGCCTGTTGGTCCGGTTGCGCAGGGCGATGTGCAGCACGGCCCGCCCTTCGGTGATGTTGATGGGCTCGCCCTCGAACATCCGGTCGCGCAAGCCCGTGACGCCGCTCTCCTGCGCCAGCGCATGCAGAAGCTTCATGGTTTCGGCCGTCACCGCGCATTTCGACCAGTCGAGCAGGAGATCGTCGAGACGCAGCGAGAAGCGCTTGAACCGCAGGGGATCGCCTTCGAAGGCTTGCCGCATGTCGCGCAACGGCGCTTTCGCGCGATGCTGCAGAAGGGCATCGAGAGCGCGTTTGGAGACAGTCATGCTCTATCCTTTGGTTTCGTGGGCCAGTTCATGGGTCCAGGGCGGATCGGCGCCCGGCCGCGATACGGTGACCGCCGCCGCCCGCACGGCCAGCTTCAATGCCGCCATCACGCTTTCCCGGTCAAGTGCCGCTATGGCAGCCTTGCCGAGGCGCCCCGCCCGGTGAAAGGCGGCGAGGAGACCGGCGGTGAAGGTGTCGCCGGCGCCGATCGTATCGGCCACCTTCACAGGCAAGCCGGGCGTCTCGACGCGGAACTGCCGCGTGAAGGCGATGGCGCCGTCCTTGCCGCGCGTCACCACCACGAGCCTGGCCCCGCGCTCGAGCCAGTCCCTGGCGAATGCCTCGACACTGGCGCCTGGCGCCATCCAGGCGAGATCCTCGTCGCTCATCTTGACGAGGTCGGACATGGCCGCGATGCGCTCGACCCTCTGCCGGTGCGCCGTCCGGTCCCTGATGAGATTGGGGCGGATATTGGGATCGAAATGGACGACGCGTTGCCGGCATTCGCGCCGGCACAATTCCTCGAAGGCCGAGCCGCAGGGCTCGATGGCGAGCGGGAAGGAGCCGAGATGGAGCGTCGTGATCCGCTCCGGCAAGGCCGGCAGGTCTTGCGGTGCCAGCATGCGGCAGGCCGATCCTTCGTCGATGAAGGAGTAGCGCGCGTGGCCGCCGTCGAGCTTGACGAAGGCGGTGATGGTGTAGCGCTCCGAGACCGGCGCCAGGGAAATATCGACATTCGCGGCATGGAGCGCCTGGCGCAATTCGTCGCCGAAGAAGTCGCTCGACAGACCGCCGAAGAACGCGGCCGGAACGCCGAGGCGCCCCAGCGCTATGGCGGTGTTGAAGACCGAGCCGCCGACCTTGGGCACGAAAGCCGGAGCGCCCTCGGCCGTAGCTCCCGGGATCAGGTCGATGAGCGCTTCGCCGCAGCACAGGATCATGGCGGGTTACATAACATATCCGCGCCGGCGGGAAATCCTCCCGATGCCGGCACGCCTGCATAAATTGCGCTGGCACCTCGGAATTCCGTTGATTAAGGTGCCGTCCCGGAGGTTTCTTCGAATGGGACGCGACGCGATGCAGAGGGCGAACGGCATACCGCTTCTGGGCTATGGGACCTATCCGCTGACCGGCGCGGAAGCCCGCGACGGTGTCGCCATGGCGCTCGATCTGGGGCTTCGCCACATCGACACGGCGCAGCTCTATGACAATGAGAAGGACGTCGGCCAGGCGATCGCCAGGTCCGGCATCGGGCGCGACGAGATCTATCTCGTCACCAAGATCTCTCGCGACAATCTCGGCCGCCGGCACTTCATCCATTCGCTGCAGGACAGTCTCGAGAAGCTCGTCGTCGAGCAGGTCGATCTCCTGCTCATCCACTGGCCGCCCGACGAGGAGGACTTCGATTCCGCCATCGATTCGCTCTGCGTGGCGCAGGCCTCGGGCCTCGCCAGGGCGATCGGGGTCAGCAACTTCACCATTCCCCTGATGAAGCGGGCGGCGAAGCGCGCGTCGCTGCCGCTGATCAACAACCAGGTCGAGTTTCATCCCTTGCTCGACCAGTCGCGCGTCCGCGAGGAAGCCGGCAAGCTCGGTATCGTGCTCTCGGCCTACAGCCCCCTCGGCCGCGGCGCCGTGCTGAAGGATCCGACGGTCCGGGACGTCGCCGGCCGCCTCGGCCGTCCGCCCTCCGAGATCGCCCTGCGCTGGATCGTCCAGCAGGGCGTGGTCGCCCTGCCGATGACGACGAAACCGGACAACGCCCGCAGCAATATGCGGATCTTCGACTTCGAGCTCTCGCCCGCCGACATGGCGACGCTCTCGGAAGCCTCCAGGCAGAACCGCCGCCTGATCTCGCCCACCGGCTGGGCGCCGAAATGGGATAAATGATGGAGGTGATCACCTCCATCATCCCGGCGAAATCCGGCAGGTTCTTCCCCGCTAGCACACTGTCGCCAGCCGCTCGCGGCAGACCTTGAGCGTCTCCTCGACCGGCCGCGTCCACCAGTCGGCGGCCGAGAAGATCTCGACCTCGATAAGGCCGCGATAGCGCGCCTTCTCGACCATGGCTCTGATCGCCGGTATGTCGATCACCCCGTCGCCCATCATGCCGCGGTCGTTCAGCACGTCCCTGATCACGCGCAGCCAGTCGCAGACATGGAAGCCGATGATGCGGCCGCGGGCGCGCTCGACGGCGCGCGCAAGCCCCGGATCCCACCAGATATGATAGACGTCGAGACACACGCCCAGCATGTCGTCTCCGGCCGGCGCCAGGCTGTCGCACAGGTCGAGCGCCTGGTCGATGGTCGAAAGGCAGGACCGGTCGGCGGCATAAATGGGATGCAGAGGCTCGAGCGCAAGCCTGACGCCATGCGCCTTGCCATGAACGAGAAGCTCGGCCACGGCTTCCGCCACCTGCCGGCGCGCCGCCCCGATATCCTTGCTGCCCGGCGCCAGCCCGCCCACCACCATGACGAAGCTCTCGGCGCCGAGGATCGCCGCATCCGCGATCGCCTTCTTGTTGGCCGCGACATTGGCGCGGAAGTCCTGAACCGTCGCCGCCGGGATGAAGGTCGAGCGGCAATAGCCGGTGACCTTGAGCCCGGCGTCACGGATGTGGCCGGCGACCGCCTTGACGTCGTGGCCTTCGATCTCGCGCCGCCAGGGCGCGATGCCGCCGAAGCCGTGCCGCGCCACCGCCTCGATCACGTCGTCGATCGGGGCCGAGAAGCCGAGCGTCGCGGTGTTGACGGCGCAGAGCTCGGGATGGTCCTTGAGGCTACGCATTCTCGATCCCGTGCAGCGCCAGGAGCCGGCGCATGCGGTGGCACGCCCGCTCGGGATCGTTCAGCAGCCCCGCCTGGTCGGCAAGCCGGAGGATCCGGGCGAAATAGGCGATCGGCCTCAGCGACTGGGCGCCGGCCGCCATGACGAAGTGATCCTGGAAGCCGTTGAGCCAGGCCAGGAAGACGACGCCGGTCTTGTAGTATTGTGTCGGCGCCCGGAAGATGAGCCGCGACAGCGGCACGGTCGGCTCGAGCAGGCGCCGATAGGCCTGCCCGTCGCCTTGCGCGAGCTTTTCCAGCGCCAGCGAGGCGGCGGGCGCGATCGGGTCGAATATGCCGAGCAGCGCATGCGAAAATCCCTCGTCGTCGCCTTCGATCAAAGCGGGATAGTTGAAGTCGTCGCCCGTATACATCTTCACGCCGGCCGGCAGCCGCCGCCGCATGGCGATCTCCTTCCGGTCGTCGAGGAGCGAGATCTTGATGCCGTCGATCCTGGCCGAGTTGTCCGTGATCACCCGCAGCGCCGTTTCCAGCGCGGGCGCGAATTCCGAACTGCCCCAGTAGCCCGCGAGCTCAGGGTCGAACATGTCGCCGAGCCAGTGCAGGATGACGGGACGGTCGGCCTCGGCGAGGACGCGGGCATAGACGCTCTCATAGTCCTCTGGCTTGCGCGCGATGCGGGCGAGGGCGCGGCTCGCCATCAGGATGATGCGCCCGCCGAGCTTCTGTATGGCGTGGAGCTGCGTCAGATAGGCCGCGACCACGTCGTCGAGCGAGCGCGCCTCGGCCGGCGCGAGCTGGTCGGTGCCGCAGCCCGAGAAGACGAGCGCGTCCTTGCGGCCCCTGGCGGCGTCGAGAGAGCGGCGGATGAGCTCATGGGCGCCCGGCCAGTCGAGCCCCATGCCGCGCTGCGCGGTATCCATGGCTTCGGCGATGCCGAAGCCGAGATCGAGCAGGTGATGGCGGAAGGCGATCGTCCTCTCCCAGTCGAGGACCGGCGATGCGGAGGGATCGCTGGTCTTCAGCGGATCGACGACGATATGGGCGGCGGCGAAGGCGGTGCGGTTGAAGCGCTTCGGCCCCTTGCCGACGGCGAGCGGCGTGCCGGTGAGCGTGTAGCTTTCGAGCGTACCCGCGAGGTCCGGAAGCTTGATCGTGGTCATGGCTCAGCACCTCACCGTCAGGAGGCCGGCATCGGCGGCGATCGCCTGGCCGCTGGTATAGGGCAGGCCGCCGGTCGCGAGGGTGGCGGCGATGCGCGCGACCTCTTCGGGCCCGCCCCATCTCCTGATGACGGTGAGCCCGTCCGCGATGAGCTTGTCGTGGCGCGCTTTCGACGGCGCCGTCATGTCGGTCTCGATGAAGCCGGGCCGGATCTCGTAGACGCCGATGCCGCCATCGGCGAGGCGGGCGCCGGTGACGAGAGCGGTCGGTCGGATTTCGGCCATGGCTCGACCATCCAGAAGCAGGCCTCAGCGATTGACCGCCGGCCCGGAATGAAATAACTAAATGGTTACTTGTCGGAATTTTCGCGAAAGATCAAGCCCCGTCATGGTCCGCATCGTCACCGCCGCCGAAGCCGCCCGCCATATACCGGACGGCGCGGTCATCACCGTCAATTCGAGCTCGGGACTATGCTGCCCCGACCATATGCTGAAGGCGATCGGCGAGCGTTTCGAGCGCGAAGGCAGCCCGAAGCAGGTCACCATGCTGCATCCGATCGCCGCCGGCGACATGTATGGCGTCAAGGGCGTCGACCATCTGGCCCGGCCCGGCCTCATCAAGCGCATCATTGCCGGCTCCTATCCCTCCGGCCCCTCGTCCTCGGAGCCGCCGCTCATCTGGCAGATGATCGGACGCAACGAGGTCGCGGCCTACAACGTGCCCTCCGGGATTTTGTTCGACATGCATCGCGAGGCCGCCGCCAAGCGGCCGGGCGTCTTCACCAAGATCGGTCTCGACACTTTCGTCGATCCCGATCGCGAAGGCTGCGCCATGAACGCTGCGGCCACGGCGCCGGTGGTCAGGAAGGTCGATTTCGAGGGTGAGGAGTGGCTCTATTTCCCCGCCATAGTACCCGGGGTCGCCATCATCCGCGCGACCACGGCGGACGAGCGCGGCAATCTCTCCTGCGAGCAGGAAGGCGCATTCCTCGGCATCACCGATCTCGCCATGGCCGCGCACAACAATGGCGGCATCGTCATCGCCCAGGTCAAGCGCGTCGTGAAGGCGGGCTCTCTCGATGCGCACAGCGTGCGCGTGCCGGGCATCCTGGTCGACTATGTGGTCGAGGCGCCGGAGCAATGGCAGACGACTCAGACCGTCCATGATCCGGCCATTTCGGGCGAGATCGACCTGCCGCTGGCGAGCTTTCCCGCCATGGAATGGGGTGTCGGCAAGGTCATCGCACGCCGCGTGGCGCGGGAGCTGAGGAAAGGCTGGGCCGTCAATCTGGGCTTCGGCGTCTCCGCCAACGTGCCGCGCATCCTGCTCGAGGAGGGCCGCCATGGCGACGCCACCTGGGTCATCGAGCAGGGGCCGGTCGGCGGCGTGCCGCTGCTCGATTTCCAGTTCGGCTGCGCCGCCAATGCCGAAGCCGTGATGCCCTCGCCGCAGCAATTCACCTATTTCCAGGCGGCGGGCTTCGACTGCGCGCTCCTCTCCTTCCTGCAGATCGACCGCTCGGGCTCGGTCAACGTGTCGAAGCTCGGTGTCAGGCCGCATGTGACGGCAGGTGCGGGCGGTTTCGTCGACATTACGTCGCGCGCCAGGAAGATCGTCTTCTCGGGCTTCTACAATACCGGCGCCCGGATGGAGATCGAAGCCGGCAGGCTCAGGATCGGGAAGGAAGGCAAGGTCAGGAAGCTGGTGCCGGAGGTGGAGCAGGTCTCCTTCTCCGGGCGCCGCGCCGTTGCCCAGGGCCAGGACGTCACCTATGTCACCGAGCGCTGCGTGCTGAAGCTGACGCCGGAGGGGCTTCTCGTCACCGAGATCGCGCCGGGCGTCGATCTCGAGCAGCATATATTGGCGCAGGCCGATATCCCGCTGAAGGTCGCGTCCGGCCTCAAGCCCATGGCGCCGAACCTGTTCTCGCCCGAGCCCATGGGCCTGGAGCTCGCCGATGCCTGACACGGGCGACCCCCGCATCCTGCTCGCCATGGCGGACCACCTCGCGACGCTCACCATCGCGCGGCCGGAAAAGCTCAATGCTCTCGACATGGACATGGTCGCGGCCCTGGAGCGCGCCGCGGCGCTGATCGAGGCGGCAAGCGCGATCCGCGTCGTCATCCTGACGGGCTTGGGCGAGAAGTCCTTCTGCGCCGGGGGCGATATCGAGGCCTGGGCCCGGATGTCTCCGCTCGATTTCGGCCGCGCCTGGATACGTCATGGCCACCGCGCCTTCGACGCGCTGGCGCGCCTGCGCCAGCCGCTCGTCGCGGTGCTGAACGGCCATGTGCTGGGCGGCGGGCTCGAGCTCGCGGCGGTCGCCGACCTGCGCATCGCCGAGGCGCATGTCCGGATCGGGGCGCCCGAGACCGGTCTCGGCATGATCCCTGGCTGGTCGGGCACGCAGCGCGTCGTCCGCCGCTTCGGCGCGCAGGTGACGCGCCGCATGGCGCTCCTGGGCGAAGTCTTACCGGCCCGGGAGGCGCTGGCTCTCGGCCTCGTCGACGCCGTGGCCGGCAGGGGCGAGGGCATGGCGGAGGCGCAAGCCTGGGCGGCGCGGCTCATCGAGCGCGGGCCGGTGGCGCTCGAGCTCGCCAAGGCCCTCATCAACGCTGCGGAAGGCGAGGAGGTGGAGCGGCCGCTCGAGGCCTTCGCCGGGGCGCTCGCGGCCTCGACTCTCGATCTCAAGGAGGGCGTCGCCGCCTTCCGCGCCAGGCGCCGGCCCAAATTCAGGAACGAGTGAGACGACGCTACGCGCTGCCTTCGCAGAAGCTCGTGAAGTCGAGCCGCTGCAGCTCGCTCATGCGCCTCTCTCCCTCGATGCGCTTCAGCAGGAATTTCGCGCAGTCGTGGCCGGCGCGGATGAGGTCCTCGAAGAACTGCAAGGTCGGCAGCTGCACCAGGTCGAGGATGTTCGAGGTCTTCTTGTTGACGATGTCGACATCCTTGCCGATGACGAAGCCCGCCTCCTGGAAGCCCAGGATCATCCCCAGCGCCTGCAGTTCCGATCCGCAGATGATGCCGTCCGGCGCGTCGCTCCCGGTCGCGAGCGCGTTGGCATAGCTGCGCAGGGTGAAAGCCGGCGAATAGAGATCGACGCCCTCGGCGACGCGCGGCGTGAGGCCCGCTTCGAACAGGGCGCGGCGATAGCCGCCGAGCTGATGGCCGCTGTAGGTGAACTGCTGCGGCGGCAGCACGATGACGATGCGCTCGCGTCCGCGCGCGATCAGCGCCCGTGCGGCGCGATAGGCGAAATCGAAATTGTCGACGTCGATATAGGGATGTGGGGTCGCGAGCTCGGTGCGTCCGAAGGTGATGAACGGGAAGTCACGCTCGAGCAGCATCTTCACCCGGACGTCCTGCGGCTCCGAGTGGGTGAGGATGATGCCGTCCGCCGCCTGCGTGTCGACGATGTAGCGCACCGGATCGACGGGATGCTCGCCGATGGTCTGCGGCAGCACCTGCAGGTGATAGTGCGTTCCGCGCAGGGCCTCGCTGATGCCCATGATCAGCCGTCGCGCATAGTCGCTCATGTCGTCGGCCTGGTTGAGCACGAAGGAGATGACGAAGGTGCGTCCGGTCTTGAGGCGCACGCCGGCGCGATGCGGCCGATAGCCGATCTCTTCGGCGATGGCGCGCACGCGAGCCTTGGTTTCGGCCGCAAGCTCCGGCCCGTCCTTCAGCGCCCGCGATACCGTCGTGACGCCGAGACCGGCAAGATCGGCGATCGTCCTGAGCGTCGGTTGACCGGCCGCGGGACGCTGGCCCGGCTTGATTCTTTCACGGCGCTCCATGGTCCTGTAACGTTTCAGAATTTCGACCGGAAAACCATATCGAGTCCTTGCTCGAAAATGTCAACAGTCCAACGATTGCAGCCATTATTACGAAAGCTGAAGTCCAGGGTGAGGTTGACAAGGAAAACCTGCAACGTTACAGGTCCATTTACAAAGTCAAGAAGCGGGACGAGCCGGTCCGAGGTCCAGGGAGGAGACTATTCGATTGCCAAGGATGCCGCTTCGCGCAAAGCTTCGGGAAGAATATCCCTGATGAAAGCGCAATCAGCTTCGGCTCATTGCTTCCGATGATTGGCCGGCATCGCGCATGCCGGATCGCCTGTTGCAACTTAGGGAGGATTTCATGTTGCGTAGATTGCTGTTGACCAGCGTGTTTGCCTCGGGCTTCGCCCTTGCCGCTCATGCGGCCGACTCGGTGGAAGTGCTCCATTGGTGGACGTCGGGCGGCGAGGCGGCGGCCCTCGACGTTCTGAAGAAGGATCTCGAAGCGAAAGGCGTCACGTGGCAGGACATGCCGGTCGCCGGCGGCGGTGGCGAGCAGGCGATGACCGCATTGCGCGCCCGCGTCACCGCCGGCAATCCGCCGACCGCCGTCCAGGCTTTGGGCTTCGACATCACCGACTGGGCCAAGCAGGGCGTGGTGGGCGATCTCGGTGAGGTCGCCGACAAGGAAGGCTGGGACAAGGTCATTCCGGCGGCGCTGCAGGCCTTCGCCAAATATGACGGCAAGTGGATCGCGGCGCCCGTGAACGTCCATTCCACCAACTGGGTGTGGATCAACAAGAAGGCGCTCGACGCGGCGGGCGGCAAGGCGCCGGAAAGCTGGGACGAGCTCATCGCCTTGCTCGACAAGTTCAAGGCCGCGGGGATCACGCCGATAGCCCATGGCGGCCAGCCCTGGCAGGACGCGACCATCTTCGATGCGGTGGTGCTCTCTTTCGGCAATGATTTCTACAAGAAGGCGATGATCGACCTCGACGAGGCGACGCTCGGCTCGGACAAGATGAAGGAAGCCTTCGACCGCATGGCGAAGCTGCGCACCTATGTCGACGACAATTTCTCCGGCCGCGACTGGAATCTCGCTTCCGCGATGGTCATCGAGGGCAAAGCCGGCCTGCAGTTCATGGGCGACTGGGCCAAGGGCGAGTTCCTGAAGGCCGGCCAGAAGCCGGGTCAGGACTTCGTCTGCATCCGCTTTCCCGGCACGCAAGGGGCGGTCACCTTCAACTCCGACATGTTCATGATGTTCAAGGTCGGCGAGGACAAGAAGAAGGCCCAGCTCGAGATGGCCTCGGCCATCGAGAACCCGGCCTTCCAGTCGTCCTTCAACGTCGTCAAGGGCTCGGTGCCGGCGCGCACCGACGTGCCCGACACCGACTTCGACGACTGCGGCAAGAAGGGCATGAAGGACCTGGCCGAGGCCGCCGCGAGCGGCAGCCTGATGGGCTCGATGGCGCATGGCTATGGCGCGCCCGCGGCCGTCAAGAACGCGCTTTATGACGTCGTGACCAGGCACTTCAACGGCGAGCTCGATTCGGCGGCCGCCGCCAAGGAGCTGGCTGCCGCCGTCACCGCGGCGAAGTAGGACGCCACATATCCCTCCGCTCGTCATGGCCGCCCTAGGCACGGCCATCCAGACTGGATGGCCGTGCCGGGGCCCGGCCGCAACGGCGTAAGGAGAAATGGCGGCCAACTCGAGGAGTTGGAGAATTGAGTGAAGCCATTGTCCGCGGCGGCCGGGAGGCCGTCTCGGCGAGAGCCCATCTCCAGCGGCTGCTGCCGCGCATCGTTCTGGCGCCGAGCTTCGCGGCGGTGCTCGTCTTCGTCTATGGCTTCATCCTGTTCACCGGCTATCTCTCCTTCACCGACTCCAAGATGCTGCCGTCCTTCGGCTGGGTGGGGCTCGAGAACTATTCGCGGCTGTGGGCTCTGCCGCACTGGTGGCGCGCGCTGGGCAATCTCGCCATCTTCGGCTCGCTCTACATCGTCGTCTGCTCGGGCCTGGGCCTGGGGCTCGCCATCCTCCTCGACCAGAAGATCCGCGCCGAGGGCGTCTTGCGCCCGGTCTATCTCTATCCGATGGCGCTCTCCTTCATCGTCACCGGCACCGCCTGGAAGTGGTTCCTCGATCCCGGCATCGGCCTCGAGCACACGATGCATCAATGGGGCTGGGACGGCTTCTCCTTCAACTGGATCAAGGACCGCAACATGGCGATCTACACGCTGGTGATCGCCGCGGTCTGGCAGTCCTCCGGCTTTGTGATGGCGATGTTCCTGGCGGGCCTGCGCGGCGTCGACAACGAGATCATCAAGGCGGCGCAGATCGACGGCGCCTCCAGCCTCACCATCTATCGCCGCATCATCATCCCGCTGATGCGCCCGGTCTTCCTTTCGGCTTTCGTGGTGCTCGCCCATCTCGCCATCAAGGCCTATGACCTCGTCATCGCCCTGACCGGCGGCGGACCGGGCCAGGCCACCGAGCTTCCCGCCACCTTCATGTATTCCTACACCTTCACCCGCAACTCGATGGGCATTGGTGCCGCTTCCGCGACCATCATGCTGGCCATGATCGCCTCGATCATCATCCCTTATCTCTATTCCGAGTTGCGCATGGGACGGCGGTCATGAGCGCGCCGGCGCCGGAGACCGCGATGAAGACGGCGTCGCTGACGCGCATATTGATCTATGCGGTCCTTCTCGTCTTCGCCGTCTATTACCTCCTGCCGCTCTATGTGATGCTGGTGAACTCGGTGAAGCCGCTCGACGAGATCCGCCAGGGCGACATGCTGTCCCTGCCCCGGCAATTCACCCTCGAGCCCTGGGCCAGCGCCTGGTCGACGGCCCAGATCGGCGTCCAGCCGACCGGCCTCAGGCCCTATTTCATCAACTCGATCCTGATGGTCGTGCCGGCCGTCGCCATCTCGACCCTGCTCGGCGCGCTCAACGGCTATGTGCTGACCAAATGGCGCTTTCCCGGCGACAACCTGGTCTTCACGCTGATGCTGCTCTCCTGCTTCATTCCCTTCCAGATCGTGCTCATCCCGATGGCCAAGGTCCTGGGGCTCATCGGCATCGCCGGCACGACCTGGGGCCTCGTCCTCGTCCATGCCGTCTACGGCCTCGGCTTCACCACCTTGTTCTTCCGCAATTACTACGAGGCCTTCCCGACCGAACTGGTGCGCGCCGCGATGATCGACGGCGCGAGCTTCTTCCAGATCTTCCGCCGCATCCTGCTGCCGAGCTCCGGGCCGATCGTCGTGGTCACCGTCATCTGGCAGTTCACCAATATCTGGAACGACTTCCTGTTCGGCGTGTCCTTCGCCGACTTCGATTCGCTGCCGATGACGGTGGCGCTCAACAACCTGGTGAGCTCGTCGACCGGGGTCAAGGAATACAACGTGCATTTCGCCGGCGCCATTCTCGCCGCCTTGCCGACGCTCGTCGTCTATGTCGTGTCGGGCCGGTATTTCGTGCGCGGATTGATGGCCGGCGCAGTCAAAGGGTGATCCATGGCGTTCCTTGAAATCAGGAATCTCGAAAAGCGCTTCGGCAATGTCGACGTCCTCAAGGGCATCAGCCTCGCCATCGACGAGGGCGGCTTCCTCGTCCTGGTCGGCCCTTCGGGCTGCGGCAAATCGACCTTGCTCAACACGATCGCCGGGCTCGAGGCGATCACTTCGGGCGAGATCCACATCAACGGGCGCAAGGTCAACGACCTGCACCCCTCCGAGCGCGACATCGCCATGGTCTTCCAGTCCTATGCGCTCTATCCCAACATGACGGTGGCGCAGAACATCGCCTTCGGCATGGAGATCAGGGGCGTGCCGAAAGCGGAGCGCGACAGGGCGGTGAACGACGTCTCCGAGACCTTGCAGATCAGGCATCTGCTCGACCGCAAGCCGAGCCAGCTCTCGGGCGGCCAGCGCCAGCGCGTGGCCATGGGCCGTGCCCTGGTGCGCCGCCCGCAGGTCTTCCTGTTCGACGAGCCGCTGTCCAATCTCGACGCCAAGCTGCGCGTCGACATGCGCACCGAGATCAAGCGCCTGCACCAGTCGATGAAGACGACGATCGTCTATGTGACGCATGATCAGATCGAGGCGATGACGCTCGCCTCGCGCATCGCGGTGCTGAAGGACGGCATATTGCAGCAATACGGCACGCCGGCCGAGATCTACAATCATCCGGCCAACATGTTCGTCGCCGACTTCATGGGCTCGCCCGCCATGAACCTCATCCCGGCGAGCATCGAGAAGAGCGGCAACGACCTGCGCCTGTCCATGCCGCAGCGCTCAGGGACTCCGATCACGCTGGCGCTGCCCCGGGGTGCGGGCAGGATCGGCAGGCATGCCGGCGGCAATGTGATCTTCGGCATCAGGCCGGAAGCGGTGACCGATCCCGACGGCGCCGACCGCAGCTCCGCGGGCGTCGTCACATCCGAATGCCAGATCGAGGTGGTCGAGCCCGCCGGCTCCGACACCTTCGCCATCACGCATCTGGGCGGCAAACAGGTCGTAGCGCGGCTGCGCGCCGATGCCAATGTCGCGGCCGGCACCAAGGCGAAGCTCGCCTTCAATCTCGACAAGGCGGTGTTCTTCGATCCGGGCACCGAGCAGCGCATCGCCTGACATGCGGGAATTCGACTACATCATCGCCGGTGGCGGCTCTGCCGGCTGCGTCCTGGCCGCCCGTCTCTCCGAAGACAAGGGCGCGCGGGTCCTGCTGGTGGAGGCCGGCGGCAGCGACCGCCATCCCTTGTTCCACATCCCCGCGGGCTTCGCCCGCATGACCAGGGGGATCGCCAGCTGGGGCTGGTCCACCGTGCCCCAGAAGCACATGCGCGGCCGCGTCTTCCGGTACACCCAGGCCCGGGTGCTGGGCGGCGGCTCCACCATCAACGCGCAGGTCTATGTGCGCGGCAACGCTCAGGACTACGACGTCTGGGCGCAAACGGGCTGCGCCGGCTGGAGCTATCGCGACGTGCTGCCCTATTTCAAGCGGGCCGAGGGCAACAGCCGCTTCCGCGACGAATTCCACGGGGGCGATGGCCCGCTGGGCGTCAGCGATCCGCTCGCGACCTTGCCGATCGCCGAGGCCTTCCTGGCCGCCTGCGGCGAAGCCGGGCTCGAGCGTAATCCCGATTTCAACGGCGCCCGCCAGGACGGTGTCGGCTATTACCAGGTGACGCAGAAAAATGCCTGTCGTTCCTCGGCGGTCACCGCCTATCTGAAGCCGGCTTTGCGGCGCTCCAATCTCACAGTGCGGCGCGACGCGCTTGTATTGCGGATCCTGGTCGAGAAGGACCGCGCCATGGGCGTCGAGCTTGCCGCCGCCGGCGGAACGGAAGTCCTGCGCGCCAGGCGCGAGGTGATCCTGTCTTCGGGCACCATCGGGTCGCCGCGTCTTCTGATGCTCTCGGGCATCGGTCCTGCCGATCATTTGAAATCGGTCGGCATAGAGCCGGTCTTCGATGCGCCGGGCGTCGGCGCCAACCTGCAGGACCATCTCGATCTCTGCGCCATCAGCGAATGCACCGGCGATCACACCTACGACAAATACGATAAGCCGCTCTGGGCGGCGCTGGCGGGCGCGCGCTATCTCCTGTTCCGCTCGGGACCCGCCGCATCGAGCCTCTTCGTCACTGGCGGCTTCGCCCGGGTCGACGAGAACGCCGCCACGCCCGACATGCAGTTCCATCTGGGCTTCGGCTCCGGCATCGAGGCGGGCATCGCCAAGCTCAGCAATGCCGGCGTCACGCTCAACAGCGCCTATATGCGTCCGCGCTCGCGCGGTACGGTCAGGCTTGCTTCCGCCGATCCTTCGGCAGCCCCCCTGATCGATCCCAATTATTGGGCCGATCCTCACGACCGCGAGATGTCGCTGAAGGGCCTGAAGCTCGCGCGCGAGATCATGGCGAAGCCGGCGCTCGAGCCGTTCGTGCTCGCCGAGCGCGTGCCGGGGCCCGAGGTCGAGAGCGACGACGATCTCGCCGCCTATGCCTGCGCCTCGGCCAAGACCGATCATCATCCGGCCGGCACCTGCCGGATGGGTACGGACGCGCAGGCGGTGGTCAACCCCGATCTCACTTTCCGGGGCATCGCGGCCTTGCGCGTCGCCGATGCCTCGATCATGCCCAATGTGATCACCGGCAACACCAATGCGGCGACGATCATGATCGCGGAGAAGGCGTCCGACATGATCCGCGGGAAGACGCCCTTGCAATATCCTCATGCCGAGGTTCGCATCTCGAGGTGAGGTTTGGTCAGGCAGTCAGGAGTTCAACCATGTATAGTGAGGACCGTCCCTGGGGCTCGTTCCATGTGCTCGACGAGGGCAGGGGCTTCAAGGTGAAGCGCATCGTCGTGACGCCGGGCGGGCGCCTGTCGCTGCAGAGTCACAAGCATCGCGGCGAGCATTGGACGGTCGTCGGCGGCACCGCCACCGTGACCGTCGGCGACGAGGTCGCGATCCTGACCCGCTCGCAGTCGGTCGACATCCCCAAGGGCGCCCGGCACCGGCTCGAGAACCACCATGAGGGCCTGGTCGAGATCATCGAGGTGCAGTTCGGCGACTATCTCGGCGAAGACGACATCGTGCGCTATGACGACGCCTACAACCGCGCCTGACCGGATCGGCATCGATCTCGGCGGCACGAAGATCGACGCCATCGTTCTTTCGGCCGACGGCCGTGTCCTGTTCGAGAAGCGCGTGCCGACGCCCGCGGCCTATGAGGCGATCCTCGGCGCCGTTGCCGGACTCGTCCGCGAGGCCGAGGCGGCGGCCGGAGCGCAGGCGACGGTCGGCATCGGCGCGCCGGGCTCGGCCGCGCCCCGGACCGGGCTGTGGCGCAATGCCAATATCCTCGCCTGCAACGGCAAGCCGATGCCCGACGACCTGGCGCTTCTCGTCGGCCGCCCGGTCGCGATCGAGAACGACGCCAATTGCTTCGCGCTGTCGGAAGCCCATGATGGGGCGGGTGCCGGCGAAGCCGTGGTCGCCTGCTTCACCATCGGCACGGCGCTGGGCGGCGGCCTTGTCATCGACGGCAGGCTGCGCCATGGGCCCAACAACGAGGCGGCGGAGTTCGGCCATATGCCCTTGCCCTGGCCAGATGAAAGCGAATGGCCGCTTCTTCCCTGCTTCTGCGGCAAGGCCGGCTGCGTCGAGCAATATGTATCCGGCACCGGCCTCGCCCGCGACTATCGAACGTCGACGGGGCGGGACCTGAAAGGGCCCGAGATCGTCGCCAGAGCGCGCCGGGGCGACGCAGAAGCCAAGGCCGCGGTCGACCGCCTGGCCGACCGTCTGGCGAGGCTCGCCGCCGCGATCGTCAATGTGATCGATCCCGATATTCTCGTCATCGGCGGGGGGCTGTCGGGCCTGCCAGAACTGGTCGAGGAGCTGGGCCCGCGCGCCGGCCACTACACCTTCTCCGGCTCGGCGACGGTCAGGGTGGCGCGCGCAAGGCACGGCGAGAAGAGCGGCGTCAGGGGAGCGGCGCGGCTGGGGGCCTTGCCTGCGCTTTCCCGCTGAACGGGATCGTCAGACCTTTTCGGCCTCGACCAGTTCGACGATCTTGTCCCGCCCGGCCAGCATGTCCTCGATCGTCGTATAGTCTTGCATGTAGTGGCCGCGATAGCCGCGCTCATCCAGCAATGAGAAGAGTGCGGGAAAGTCCATGTTTCCCTCGCCCGGGCGGAGGTGTTCCTCGATCACGCCGCGATTGTCGGCGATGCGCACCTCGCCGCAGCGGCCGACATCCATGCCGTCGATGAAGCCCTTGATGCCGCAGGGCAGCATGTGGGCATGATTGGCGGTGAAGGCCCAGCGCAGATTGGGCGAGGTCAGCCGGTCGAAATAGTATCGCGCTTCCTCGAGGTCGTGGACGAGATACTTGACTTCCGCTCCGGCCGGTTCCGGGTTCATGTTCTCGAGGAGGATGGTCACACCTTCGTCCTCGGCGAGCTTGCTGGCGCGCGCGAGCCGCTTCACGGCAGCCGCCATCCTGTCCTGCTTGTCGGCGGTGAAATGATAGCCGCCATGCATGATCACCCAGCCCGCCCCGAGGGCCTTCGCCGCCTTGATATAGGCGTCGAGATAGGCGTCCGCCGCCTCCGACAGGAACGGCGACATCTCGGCGACGTTCATCGCCGAGAGCGTGTGCAGGCCAAGCGTGAGGCCGGCCTCGGATATCCTTTCGCGCATGCGGGCCAGGCGCGGATTTGCCGGGTCGAGGAGCTCGGGCTCCGGATCGAGGCAGATGTTGCAAAAGCGCAGGCCATGCCCGATCGCCCAATCGATCCCGGGCTCGAGCGCGATCCGGCGGTTGAGGTCGATGCCGATGCGATCCTTCAGGCCGAGGGCCATCGGACTTCAGATTCCTCCGGCCGGGGTGGACGCGGCACGCCTGCCCCAGACATGGGCGATGGCGGGCAACGTGACGAACAGGACCGCGGCGACGATGAATGCCGCGGAAATGGGCCGGGTCACGAACACATCCGCATTGCCATGCGATATCGTGAGCGACTGGCGCAGCGAGCTTTCGAAGATGGGGCCGAGCACGAGGCCGAGGATCATCGGTGCGGCGGGCCAGTCATAGCGTTTCATCGCCCAGCCCAGCGCGCCGAAGCCGATCAGCAGCCAGCAGTCCTCGACGCTGTTCGCCTGAGAGAACACGCCGACGACGCATAGAGCGAGGATGGGCGGATAGAGCCATTTGTAGGGCACCTTGAGCAACTGGGCGAACAGGCCGGCCAGCGGCAGGTTCATGATCAGCAGCAGGAAATTGCCGATATACATGCTGGCGATGACCGTCCATACGAGGGCCGAATTCTGGGTGAAGAGCTCCGGGCCCGGCCTGAGCCCGAACATGATGAGTGCGCCGAGGATGATCGCCGTCGTGCCCGAGCCGGGCACGCCCAGCGCGAACATGGGGACCATGGCGCCCGCCGCAGCGGCATTGTTCGAGGCTTCAGGCCCCGCGACCCCCTCGATGGCGCCCTTGCCGAAGTCTTGCGGACGCTTCGAGACTTTCTTCTCGACGATATAGGCGATGAAGCTGGCGATGGTGGCTCCCGTTCCGGGCAGGACGCCGACGAGGAAGCCGATGACCGAGCCGCGCACGATGGGCATCCGGCTGCGGCGCCAGTCGTCGCGTGTCGGCAGCAGGTTGCGCACTTCGGTGACCGGGCGTGCCGAGGCTTCGCCGCAACTGGCGAGCACCTCGCCGATGCCGAAGAGCGCCACGGTCAGGACGATGAATTCGATGCCGTCGAGCAGCCAGACCGCGCCGAAATCGAAGCGCGAGACGCCCGTCTGCGGGTCGATGCCGATGGTGGCGAGCAGGAGCCCGGCGACGCCCGCGGCGAGGCCTTTCAGCACCGAGCCGCTGCTCACCGCGGCGAGCGCCGTAAGCCCGAGCACGACGAGGGCGAAATATTCGGGCGGCCCGAAGGCGAGCGCCGCCTCGGCGAGCGGCGGGGCCAGGAAGGTGAGCCCGAGCGTGGCCACGCTGCCCGCGATGAACGAGCCGATCGCGGCGATTCCGAGCGCGGCCCCGGCACGCCCCTGCAGCGCCATCTGGTAGCCGTCGATGCTGGTCATCACGGTCGAGGATTCGCCCGGAACGCTGATCAGCACCGATGTGATCGTGCCGCCATATTGCGCGCCATAGTAGATGCCGGCGAACATGATGAGCGACGCGGTGGGATCGGCGCCGAAGGTCAGCGGCAGGAGGAGCGCTATGGCGGCGGACGGGCCGATGCCGGGAAGAACGCCGACGAGCTGGCCGAGGAAGACCCCGAGGAAGCACATCGCGACGTTCATCGGACTGAAGGCCGTGGCGAAGCCCCCGGCGAGATCGCTCAGCGAGTCCATGTCAGGAGTCCCATGGGGTCAGGGGCAGCGGAATCTTGAGCCAGTGCTCGAAGACCAGGACCAGGACGGCGGTGGTGCCGGCCGCCACGAGAAGCGAGCGCAGGACGGGCAGCCGCTCGATATAGGCATAGAGGAACATCATCAGCGCGAAGAGCGGCAGGACGAAGCCGGTGAAGGGTGCCACCGCGACGCAGGCGACGAGCGAGGCGAGGACGAGGAACGGCCTTCCCAGCGGCTCCCGTTGCGCCGCCTCGCCTGCTCCGGCCAGGAGCGAGGCGGCCACGGCTGCCGAGAGGCCGAGCAGGAGCACGCCATAGACGAGGGGCAGAAAGCCCGAATCCGGCGCGAAGCCGGCCCAGAACGGGAGATCGAGCGATCTCACGATCCAGACCAGCCCCAGCGCCGCGAACAGGGCGGCGAGCCCAAGATCACCCTTGAGGGCCGCTATTCTCATGTGCCGTTACGCCGGCTTGTCGAGAAGCTCGCGATAGAGCTTCTCCTGGTTCACGAGAAACTTCTCGAATTCGGCGCCGACGATGGGCGCCTCGGTGCCGACATTGTCGGCGATGTATTTCTTCATGATCGGCGACGCGGAAACCTTCTGCATCACGCCCTGCCAGTACTCCTGGGACGCCTTGTCGACGCCCTTGGGCATGGCTATCCCGCGCCACATCTGGAAGTTGGGGGCATTGATGCCCTTTTCCTTCATGGTCGGAACATCGGGGAATGCCGCGAACCGGTCGTCGCGGAACACGGCGAGCGCGCGCACTCCGCCCGACTGGATGTGGCCCATGAATTCGAGCGGGTTGCCGATGCTCCCGTCGACATGCCCGCCGAGAAGGGCCGTCAGGGACTCGCCGCCGCTGTTGAAGTTGACCGCGTTGATTTCCTTGCCGACGGTGCGTGACAGGATCTTGATCGCCATGACGTCGGTCGTGCCGCCGGTGCTGAAATTGAAGGTCTTGTCCGGCTGCGCCTTCAGGTCGGCGATGAAATCCTCGATCGTCTTGTATTTGGAGTCGCCCTTCACGAAGAGCAGGAAGTCGTCGAGCATGAAGTTCATGATCGGCTGCACTTCGCTCAGCGTCTTGGCGCCCGGTGTCAATATCGGCGTGATCTGGGTGGTGCCGTTGATGAGGATGATGGTATGCGGATCGGCGGCCCGGCTCGCCGACACATAGCCGATGCCCACCGCACCGCCGCCGCCGGGACGGTTGTTCATGATCAGCGACACCGGAATGAGCTTCTCCTCGACGATGACCTTGCCCACGACGCGGGCCAGGAGATCTGATCCGCCGCCGACCGCGAAGGGAATGACCAGCTCGACATCGCGGCTGGGCGTCCAGCCGCTTTGTCCGAAGGCAGGGGCGACGGAGGCGAGAAGCGGGGCGGATGCCCCGAGCACGAACGTTCTGCGCGAAATGGTCATGTTCAATCCTCCCGGTTTGTAATTATGAATTTTGAATTCAGTTTAGGCTCGAATCTCCCGGCGTCAAACGAAATATTTGATGGCGGGTCAGCGAGACCGGCGGATGCTCGTCAGAAGATAAGATTCGTTGCCGACCCCGCGGATCCGCGCGAGTTCGCGCAACGATTCCGGATCGAGGATCCACAGCGTGCTGCTGCCGCTCTCCCCGCGCGCTCCCCCGCAGACGAAAAGATAGTTCCCGCTGGACGACAGATGCACGCCGCGCGGGCAGGAGGCGTTTCCGTCGGCGGACCGAAGCGCGATCCGCCGGTCCTCTCCGTCTCCGCCGGCCAGCGCCGTCGCGACGTCGATGCGCGACAGGGTGCCGGTCCTGAGGCAGGTGGCGAAGACGAAGCGGCCGTCCGCGGAAAAGGCGACGGCTACTGGCCGCGAAGGCTGATCGGAGCGGTCGGCACCGACGCGCACGCTGACAGTGCGCGGCCGCTCGGGTGCTGCGATCGCCGAGGCGACGTCGATCAGCGACACGGTATTGCCTTCCCGTCCGCTGCGCATGCTCTCGCGGTTGGCGACGGCGAGGAGCGCGCCGTCCGGGCTGGCCGCGAGACCGAAGGGTCCCGTATCGACGGCGATGCGCGCGATCTCCGAGTCCCGCCTGCCGTCCGTGACGTCGCTGAGGCGCAGGATCGAAACGCTGTCCGTCCCGCCATTCGCCGTGAAGGCCAGGCCGCCATGCGCCGAGGTGACCGCAATGCCGTTCGGGTTCGGGAAACGGCCGAAATCGGCGTGGGGCGAGGGATGGGCTGCGGGCGTTGCGGCATCCGTCCGCAGCGGCGTCTGCGCGACGATGCGTCCGGTCTCGACGTCGAGAACGGTGATCAGGTGTCCGCCGTCCTCCGAGCCACGCCCTTCCCCTGAGGTGACGAGAAGCAGGTCCTCGTTCCCGGTCAGCGCGCAGCCGACCGGCCCCGCGGTCTCCGTCGGGATGAGGGCGAGAAGCGCGCTGTCCGGCTTCGCTTCGAGCAGCGCATCGAGGTCCATGACCGCGACGGCGCCAGGATGGCCGTGCGGCATCGCTTGCGTCGCCTCGGGACGTGCCGCGCCCGCATGGTTCACGACGAAAACGCGCCGGCGGCGCTGCGACACGGCGAGGCTGACGGGAAGCCCGCATCCCGGGACGCGGGCGCCGTTGCCGGCGGCGACGTCGGGCGTGACGCGCGCGCGGCCGACGACGGCACGGTCCCTGTCGTGCGCAAACGGATCCAGTGCCGCCGCGATGTCGACCACCGCAAGCCATGGGTCCCACCGGCCGGTGACCAGGACATGGGTGTCGTCGGCGGGCATCGTCGTCACCGGGGAGGCTGATCCTATTCGGCCGCGGCAGGGGCGGTTTCGTTCAGGAACTCGTGCACCATGGCCGCCTTGTGGGCGAGATGGACCTTCAGGATCGCCGAGAGCGCGGCTCCGTCGCGCGCTTCCAGCGCCGCCACCATCCGCACATGGTCCTCGACCGCCTCGCGCCAGCGTGACGGGGATTTCTTCGCGGTGAAGCGCACCGAATGCGTTCGCACCAGCATGGTCTCATAGAGTTGCGTCAGCATGCCGTTGCCGGCCGCCGCGAAGATCGCCTCGTGGATCGCGCGGTTGAGCTTGAGATAGGGCCCTTCCTGCCGCTTCTCGTAATGCCTGACCATCTGGTCGTGCATCTTGCGGATGCGCTCGATTCCGCCCTCGTCGATATGGGCGCAGGCGAGCTCCCCGGCCAGCGCTTCGAGCGCGCCCATGATGGGAAACAGCTCGTCGATCTCCTGGCGCGTGATCTGCGCGACGCTGGCGCCGCGATTGGGCGCCAGGATGATGAGGCCTTCCGAGGCCAGCACCTTGAGGGCCTCGCGCAGCGGGGTGCGGGAGACGCCGAAACGCAGGCACAGCGCCTGTTCCTTGATCTTGTCGCCGGCGCGCAATTCGCCCTCGCGGATCATGTCGTGCAGCAGGTCGACAAGCTCGCCGTGCAGACTGCGGCGGGCGATCAGGGTCTCAGCCAAGGCAAGCTCCATGGATGGAAGGGCGTTCTCTGTTCGACACCACCATAGACCATGGCATCGGCTTTTTCACTCCGCGGCCATCCGGTTGCCGTTTTTCGCCGCCGCCGCGAAATAGTCCATGGCGGCCTGGACGCCGCCCTTGCGGTGCGGGATCCCGGCGAGGCCGAGACCCATCTCGACCCCGGCCAGGGCGCCGAGGATCGTCAGGTCGTTGGTGTCGCCCAGATGGCCGATGCGGAAAACCTTTCCGGCGAGCCTGCTGAGGCCGGTGCCGAGGGACATGTCGAAGCTTTCCAGGATGCGCGCACGGAAGGTATCGGCATTGTGCCCGTCCGGCACCAGCACGGCGGTGAGCGACGACGAATAGTGGTCCGGATTGCGGCAGAGGATCTCGAGCCCCCAGGCGCCGACCGCGCGGCGCGTCGCCTCGGCGTGCCGGTCGTGCCGCGCGAAGACGTTGTCGAGCCCCTCCTCGCTTAGCATGTCGATTGCCGCGGCGAGGCCGTAGAGCAGGCCGGTGGCGGGCGTATAGGGGAAGAAGCCGTTCTTGTTGTGGGCGAGCATCTCCTCCCAGGACCAGAAGGACTTGGGCAACGCCGCGGCCCGCGACGCGGCGAGCGCCTTCTCGCTGGCGGCGTTGAAGGAGAGGCCGGGCGGCAGCATAAGCCCCTTCTGCGAGCCGGCGACGGTGACGTCGACGCCCCATTCGTCGTGACGGTAGTCGATGGAGGCGAGGGAGGAGATGGTGTCGACGAGGAAAAGTGCGGGATGCGCGGCATCGTCGATCGCCTTGCGCACCTGGGCGATAGGCGACACGCAGCCGGTCGAGGTCTCGTTGTGGACCACGCAGACGGCCTTGATCTCGTGGTTGAGGTCGTCGCGCAGGCGTGCCTCGATCGCCGCGGGATCGGCGCCCTGGCGCCAGTCGGAGGCGATGAATTCCGGCGTGAGGCCGAGCTTCGCCGCGATGTTGCGCCATAAGGTGGCGAAATGGCCGGTCTCGAACATCAGCACCTTGTCGCCAGGCGACAGGGTGTTGGTCAGGGCGGCTTCCCAGGCGCCGGTGCCGGAGGCCGGATAGATGAAGACGTGGCTGCGCGTCCTGAACACGTCCTTGATGCCGTCGAGCACGCGCCGCCCGAGCTTGCGGAACTCGGGCCCGCGGTGGTCGATGACCGGCATGTCCATCGCCCGCAGGATGCGGTCGGGGACGGGGGTGGGACCCGGTATCTGCAGGAAGTGGCGCCCGGCGACGCGGGCGGAATTTGTCGGCATCTCGTGCTTCAGCCTCTCCGGAACATGCGTTGTCGGCGCCGACTATTGCAGATTTGAATTATGAATGCAAAACTCGGTTCGAACCGCCCCTGGCGATTTTGAAGGAATTCGATGCAGAGCCTCGTCACCCCTGGCCTCGAACGGCGGCTGCGCGCCGAGATTTCGGGCGATGTGCTGTTCGATGCGTTCAGCCGCGGACGCTATGCGACGGACGCTTCGGCCTATCAGCAGATACCGGCGGGCGTGGTGGTGCCGCGCAGCATTGCCGAGGCCGAAACGGCCATCGCGCTGGCGCGCCGGGAGAACGTGCCGGTCACCGCCCGCGGCGGCGGAACGTCGCAGTGCGGCCAGGCGATCAACACCGGGCTGATCGTCGACTGCTCGCGCCATCTCGACCACATCCTGGAGCTCGACGTGGCGAACCGGCGCTGCGTGGTCGAGCCGGGCATCGTGCTGGACGAGCTCAACCGGCAGCTCAGGCCGCATGGGCTCTGGTTCCCGGTCGACGTCTCCACCGCCTCGCGCTGCACCATCGGCGGCATGGCCGGCAACAACTCCTGCGGCGGGCGCTCGCTGCGCTACGGCACGATGCGCGACAACGTGCTGTCCGCCGATGCCGTCCTGGCCGATGGGGGGAAGGCGCATTTCGGCCCGGTCTCGCCGGATTTGAGCGAGCTGCCGCAGGACTCGCCGCTGCGGCCGCTGGCGCGGCGGCTGCTCGACATCGGCCGGCGCGAAGCCGGCGAGATCGAGGCGCGGTTCCCCAAGGTCCAGCGCCGGGTCGGCGGCTATAATCTCGACGCGCTGGTGCCGCGCAACGTCAACAATCTCGCCCATATACTGGTCGGCTCCGAGGGCACGCTCGGCTTCTCGACCAGGATCGAGCTGCAGCTGTGGCCGCTGCTCGGCCGGCGCGCCGTCGGTGCCTGTCATTTCGGCAGCTTCTACAAGGCCATGGACGCAGCGCAGCACCTGGTCGGGCTGGGCCCGATCGCCATCGAGCTCATCGACCGGACGCTGCTCGGCCTGGCGGGCGAGATCGCCATGTTCCGCCCCACCCTCGAGCGTTTCGTGCGCGGCGAGCCCGACGCGATCCTGCTCGTCGAGTTCGCCGAGGATCCGGATGAGAACCTGCGCCGGCTGGCGCGCCTCCAGGAGCGGATGGGCGATCTCGGCATCGGCTGGGACAGGACCGGCGCGCAGTGGGGCGGCGTCGTCGAGATCACCGATCCCGGACTGCAGACCGCCATCGCCGATCTGCGCACCTCGGGCCTCAACATCATGATGTCGATGAAGGACCAGGGCAAGCCGGTCTCCTTCGTCGAGGACTGCGCCGTCCCGCTCGAGCATCTCGCCGAATATACCGACCGCCTGACGCAGATATTCGAGAAGCACGGCACGCGCGGCACATGGTACGCGCATGCCTCGGTCGGTTGCCTGCATGTGCGCCCGGTGCTCAACCTCAGGCTCGACAAGGACGTGAAGGCGATGCGCGCCATCGCCGAGGAGGCCTTTGCGATGGTGCGCGCCTACAAGGGCTCGCATTCGGGCGAGCATGGCGACGGCATCGTGCGCTCGGAATTCCACGAATTCATGTTCGGAGAGCGCCTCGTGCAGGCTTTCGGCGAGGTGAAGCGGGCCTTCGATCCGACGGGCTTCTACAATCCGGGCAAGATCGTCGACGCGCCGAAATTCGACGACCGCCGGCTGTTCCGCTACGGGCCTCACTACCGGCCGGTCGAGTTCGAGACGCGGCTCGACTGGTCGGCCTTCCCGGGCAAGGGCCAAGGCTTTCAGGGCGCCGTCGAGATGTGCAACAACAACGGCGCCTGCCGCAAGCTGGCCGGCGGCACGATGTGCCCCTCCTACCGGGTCACGCGCAACGAGCGCGACGTGACGCGCGGCCGCGCCAACGCCCTGCGGCTCGCCATATCGGGCCAGCTCGGCCCGGACGCCTTCGCCGGCGACGCCATGATGGAGACGCTGCGGCTCTGCGTCTCCTGCAAGGGCTGCCGGCGCGAATGCCCGACCGGCGTCGACATGGCGCGCATGAAGATCGAGGTGCTGGCGGCGCGCGCCGCGCGCCACGGCCATTCGCTGCGCGACCGCCTCGTCGGCTGGCTGCCGCGCTATGCGCCCTATGCGGCGAAGGTTCCCTGGCTCCTCAACCTGCGCGACCGCCTGCCGGGCGCGGCGCGGCTCGCGGAAGGCCTCACCGGCTTCAGCGCCGGGCGCCGCCTGCCCGGATGGCGCAGCGACGTATTTCGCGACGGATGCGACGCCCATGGCGGCGCGCAGGGCTCGCCGGTCGTCCTGTTCGCCGACACCTTCAACCGTTATTTCGAGCGCGAGACTCTCGACGCCGCCGTGACGGTTCTGGCGGCGGGCGGCTATCGCGTGCATGTCGCGAGGCCAGCCGACGGCAATGCGCGGCCGCTCTGCTGCGGGCGCACCTTCCTGTCGGTCGGGCGCGTCGATCGGGCGAGAGAGGAGGCGGCCCGCGTGCTCGCGGCGGTCGAGCCCTATCTCGACATGGGCGCGCCGGTCATCGGGCTCGAGCCGAGCTGCCTCTATTCCTTCCGTGACGAGGTGCCGGCCTTCCTGCCGGGCGAAAAGGCGGCGCGGCTCGCCGCCAATGCGGTCCTCCTTGAGGAATTCCTGGCCCGCGAGGCCGATGCCGGCCGGCTCGCGCTCTCCCTGGCGCCCGTCGCGCGCAAGGCGCTGCTCCACGGCCATTGCCACCAGAAGAGCTTCGCGTCCATGGGGGCCGTCGAGAAGACGCTGCGCCTCGTGCCCGGCCTCGAGGTCGAGACGGTGGAGTCGAGCTGCTGCGGCATGGCCGGCGCCTTCGGCTATGGCGCCGACACCATCGAGGTTTCGCGCGCGATGGGCGAACTGTCCTTGCTGCCGGCGGTGCGCGCGGCCGCCACGGACACGCTGATCGTCGCCGACGGCACCTCCTGCCGCCACCAGATCCGCGACGGTGCCTCGCGCGAGGCAGTCCACGTCGCCCGGGTCCTGGCCACGAGCCTAGCCGCCGCCCGCGGCGCGAATAGCAATATGCTTCGCACCGCCGCTGAATGACCGGATGGTCTCCCCGTTGGACCTGTGATGGAAGCAGAGCGCGATGAGTTTTGGCCGATCCGCCGTCTTCGCGACAGCTCGCTCAGCCAGATATACTGGTGAAGCGGGGAGGCAGGGTTGAAAGAACGCGCCGCGTCCAGGCCATGCGTGAGGTGTTCTGAATGTTCATTCGCCAGCTCAATTATCTCATCGCTTTGGACAAGCACTGGCATTTCGGCCGGGCGGCGGAAAGCTGTCATGTCTCGCAGCCGGCCCTGTCGAACGGGATCAGGGAGCTGGAGCGCGAACTCGGTATCACGATCATCAAGCGCAACCGAACCTTCGAGGGGATCACGCCGGAGGGCGAACGTGTCATCCTGTGGGTCTGTCAGGTCCTGGCCTCGCTGGAGGGGCTCTGGCAGGAAGCCGATCTGGTCCGCAGCGTGCCGCGGGACATCTGACGATTGGCGTCATTCCCACCGCGAGCCATGCCGCGACGCTGCTTAGCTAAATCATTGATTTGCCTACACTTACCCGAATCTGCGCAAGTTGGGCTAATTCTTGGAGGCCTCTCCGCCCTTGCCCCCGGGTGCCGCGCCGGCCAAGACCTGAAGCAGAATCCGCCGCGGCACGAAGCGGTCGTCATTGACCAGGAAGCTGAAGGTGAAGGCGACCCCGAGCACGAGGATGTTGAGCAGGAACGCATAGATGATGGCGCGGTCCGGATAGCTGTCCTTGATGCTCGCGACCACGAGCGGCCCGACCACGCCGGCGGCCGACCAGGCGGTGAGGATGATGCCATAGAGGCGCGACATGCGCTTGGTGCCGTAGACGTCCATGACCATCGACGGCATGATCGCGAAGCCGCCGCCGAAGCAGCTCAGCACATAGCACACCAGGATGGCGAAGACCCACGGGTCGTGCTCCGTCATCAGGAGGCCGAACACCACCAGCTGCGAGGCGAACAGGACGCGGAAGGTGTTGATGCGGCCGAGCCGCTCCGAAACGGCACCCCAGGCGATGCGCCCCACGCCGTTGAAGAGCGAGCTGACGGCGATCAGCGTGGCGCCGTAGCCGGCGAGGACCGACCGCTCCAGGGTCGGGTGGTCGAGCCTCCACAGGTCCTGGTACAGAGGCGACAGAAAGCTGATGATCGAGATGCCGGCGGTTATGTTGAGAAAGAAGATGAACCACATGATCGCGTACTGGCCGGCCAGGAGATACTCCCCGAGCGGCAGGTCGGCCGCCTGCTCGGCGCGCGCATAGGGACCGTCGCCGAAGCTCTCCCGCTGGGCCGCAGGAACGAAGCCGGCGGGGAGATAGCCGTCCGGAGGGTTCTTCAAAAGCGCCGCCGAGCCCAGCGCGACCGAGCCGAGGATGGCGCCCAGCGCCGCGAACACCAGGGTCAGGTTCCCGGAAAGCAGGCGCATCAGCATCGGCGCCAGCACGACGCTGAGGACGAAGGCGCCCAGCCCGAAGCCCATGGCGACGATGCCGGTCAGCTGCCCGCGCCGGTCGGGGAACCACTTGATGACGGTCGCCATCGGCGTCACATAGCCGAGCCCGATGCCGATGCCGCTGACGGCGCCGTAGCCCAGGTAGAACAGCGGCAGGCTTTCCACCGCAAGCGCGAGCGCCGCCAGGGCGTAGCCCGCCGCGAACAGCAGGCTGCCGCCGACGGCCAGCTTGCGCGGCCCGATCCGGGCGAGATTGATCCCGCCCCACGCCGCCGACAGGCCGAGACAGCCGATGTTCAGGCTGAACGCCCATGAGGTGTCGGTGTTGCTCCAGCGGAACTGCTCCACCAGAAGCGGCTGGAAATAGCTCCAGGCATAGACGGTGCCGAGACAGAGCTGCAGGACCGTGCAGGCTGCGGCGACCAGCCAGCGGCTGGGCGCGCGTTGCGGCGCGCCCATGCCTAGGTCCCCTTGCCGGACGCCTTGCGGATCAGCCTGCCGAGCTCGCCGACCTCGTCGATGCGCATGAAGAGGCGCTCGAGCTGCGAGGGCGGCGGCGGCGAGTGCGTCTCGCCGGACAGGGAATGCCACGCATAGCTGCCCAGGTGATGGAGCGGCCGCGACACCTGGTACATCAGCGCGTAGCACGCGAGCACGCTGATGACGAGGATGATGGTGAGAAGGTAGACGACCCTGCCGATGGCCGTCTGGACCTGCAGGGCGAAGTAGCCCTTGTCCATGCCGACATGCACGCGCCCGGCCTGGCCGGCGATGATGTCCGCCGTCACCTCCGAAAAGTTTCCGAGGCCGGCGAGCGAGCGCTCATAGACCTCCTTCCCGTCCTTGTAGTCGGCGGCGATCTCCTCCGGCACGCCGGGCACGAAGGTATGGGCGATGATGGTGCCCTTTCCGTCCACGACGAAGACATAGGAGACGCCGGGGATCTCGAGATACTGGTCGATGACCGACTGGAGGGCCGAATAGTTCTGGTTGACGATGAGGTCGCTGTCCGAATTGGCGATGGCGCGCGCGATCGCCCGGCTGCTGGTGAGGAAATAGCCGGTCAGCTGGCGGTCGACGGTGCGGACATAGATGATCGAAGTCGACACCAGGATGAGCCCCATGATGGCGAACACGCCGAACAGCGTCTTCTGATAGAACCGGGCGATCTTCATCGTTTCAGCCAAGCCTCCCACTCACCGTCGTGCAAGGGCACGAATTGGCTGCCCCGGACCACGGTATAGTAGACCTGGTCCGAGGCCTGGCGCCGGCCCTGGGCGCCGCCGAAGGAAAGCGGCTGTCCGAGGCCCAGATCGAAGTCGCCCATGCCGAGCGCCGCCTGCGCCAGGCCGGCGCGGCCGGGTTCGGCGCCCATCCGCCGCAGGATCGCGACGATGAGCTTGGCGTTCAGATAGCCTTCGAGGCTCACCGAGCTGTAAGGAAGCGGCGCATATTCCGATTCCGCCGTCTTGCCGTCCGGATAGATCAGGGAGTCCGGCGGCATGAGGGCGTCGCGGTAGCGGTCCATCGCCTGGCGATATTCATGCACGGCCGGCAGCGAATCCTCCTGATAGCTCGGCACGACCTGGGAGCTCACCAGCCCCATGGTGTAGTCCTTGCCGGACTTTCGCCCGGCATCGGCAAGCAGTCCGAGCATGACGTCGGCGGCGACGAAGGAGATCGTCGCGACCGGACAGCCGACATTCCTGTCGCGCATGTCGCGGACGAATCCGGCGCAGGCCGGAGAGGTGCCGACGCAGACGACGGCGTCGGGCGCGAGGCGCTCCATGACCGCCACCTGGGAATCGTAGCTCTGGTCGAAGGGCGAACCGCGCCGGTAGGTGGCTTCGCCGGCGATCTCCAGCCCGTGCCTGGCCAATGCCGCGCGCACCCCCGCCCATCCCGCCCGGCCATAGGCGTCCGCCTGATAGAACACCGCGATGCGGGTCCGGTTCGCGGCGACGAAGTGATCGACGAGGCCTCTGGTCTCCTGGTCGTATGAGGCGCGCAGGTTGAAGGCGAACCTGTCATAGGGCGCGATCCGGTCGGTGTCGGCTCCGGTGAAGGGGAAGAACAGGATGAAGTGCTCGGCCTGGCGCATCCGCAGCAGCGGCAGTGTGCGGTTCATGGTCGGCGTGCCGACATAGGAGAAGAGCGCGAAGACGTCGTCTTCCATCAGCCGCAGCGTGTTGCGGACCGCGAGGTCGGGCTCGTACCTGTCGTCATAGGCGGTGATCCCGACGCGCCTGCCGTCGATGCCGCCCGCCTCGTTGAGCGGATTGAGATAGGCCATGGCGCCGCGATAGAGCTCGATGCTGAGCGCGCGCGCGCTCGCCGAAAAGTCCGCCGACATGCCGAGGCGGATTTCGCCCGCGCCTGGGGCCGCCGCCGTGTCCTGCGCCCCGGCAGGATTGCCGAAGAGCGTGACGAGCGCCAGGAGGCTGAGCGCCAGGATTGGTCTCAAACCGAGATTGATGTGCAGGTTCGCCCCCCAGCGTGGCATTTCAGTCGACCGGACTTGCGTCTTTCTTCGCGCATGCGCAGCGATGAGACTTTTTACCAGACTAGTTCCCGGAATCATAGAAAGACTGCTCCAGGTGAAAATTCCGCCCGAAGCTCCCGTGAGCGCGGCCGCGCCGGATTGTCGGGTGAGCCCCCGGCTTTCTGCCGGTTGGCCGGGCGAGGATCTACACCTTCTCCCACTTGCGGCTCTTCTCCGAGCGGAAGAAGGCGTCGATGATCTTCATGTTCTGCACCGCGTCCTTGATGCCGTAGGCTCCTTTCTCCTCCTTGCGGATGATGCGGCCGAAGGCTTCCGCCTGCAGCTGGTACTGGTCGCTCACCGGGAGCTCGTAGGTCCTGCCCTCGTTCATCGCCATGCCCTGCACGAAATAGCGGTTCTTCCGGTCGGGCGGCGCGTTGAACGGGATCTCGACCTCGATGCGCCCCTTGGTGCCGGCGATCTGCACGCGCTGGAAGGGCGCCGCCTGGGTCGAGATGGCGAAGGACAGCTGCCGGCCCTTGCCGAAATCGGCGAGCCCGCTCGCGGTGCGGTCGGTCCTGAAGACGGGGTCGCGGTCGAAGACCGCCGTCACCGCCTTGGGCTCGGCGTCGAAGATGTAGCGCGCGACCGTGATCGGATAGCAGCCGATGTCGAGCAGACCGCCGCCGCCGATCCCGGCGATGTTGCGCACGTTCTTCGGGTCGTCGAGATAATAGGAGAAGAACACCTGGATGAGGCGAAGCGTGCCGATCTCGCCCTTCGCCACCCGCTCGCGCACCGCCCGCCACTGCAGAGCATGGCGCACCATGAAGGCTTCCGCCACATGGATGCCCTTCGGCACCTTCTTGAGCTTCTTGGCCTCCTTGGCGGTGATGGCGATGGGCTTCTCGCACAGCACGTGCTTGCCGGCCCGGGCGGCGGCGAGGGTCAGCGGCACGTGCAGGTGGTTGGGCAGGGGATTGTAGACCGCCTCGATCTCGGGGTCGGCCAGCATCTCCTCATAGGAGCCGTAGGCCCGCTTGATGCCGAGCTTCTTCGCCGCGGCCTCGGCCGTCTTCCTGTCGCGCGAGGAGATCGCCGCGACCTCGAGCGCCTTGCTCTTCAGCATGCCCGGTATGACCTTGGCCATGCCGATATTGGCGGTCGAGACGATGCCCCATTTGACCGGCTTCTTCATGTCCTGCTCCCTCGCTGGTAATCGCCTGCGATCATCGCGTCGGCATAGGCGCGGGTCAGCGCGCGCGGCACTTCCGCGTCGTCGGGCCGGCCGGTCAGCGCATAGCGCAGCCACAGGCCGTCGATGAGGGCGCCGATGCCGATCGCCACGTCACGAGCGCGCTCGCGTCCGATGAGCGGCACGAGATTGTAGAGAAGATTGCTGTGCAGCCGCCGGTGATAGATGCGCAGGATGCGCTGCAGCTTGTCGGAATCGCGCGCATTGCCGTAGAGCGCGAGCCAGGCGCTGAACACCTCCTCGGAGAACTGCTCGTCGCCATAGGAGGCATGGATGATCGCATGGATGCGCTCACGCGGAGTCCTTGCGGCTCTGAGCCGCAGCACCGCCTCGTGGCGCAGGGCCTCGAGCAGCGATCGCATGGTGGACGCGAGCAGGTCGGTCTTGTCGGTGAAATAGTGATGCACGATGCCGGTCGACACCCCGGCCTTGCGGGCGATGCGGGCGACCGTTGCGCTCGAGAAACCGTGCTCGTGTATGGACGCGATCGCCGCATCGATGAGCTGCTGGCGGCGGATCGGCTTCATTCCCCTCTTGGGCATCGGCCCCTCGCGACAATGGCTCGCCAACCTATTCGTTCATTGGACGTCCGTCCAATAAAAAGCTTGACGATCCCCCGGCAAAGGAGAGTAGTCTTTCTTCCAAAGATATCCATAGGGAGGATGAGATGACCATGAAGCTCAAAGCCTTGCTCGGCCTGCTGGCGCTCGGCGCCAGCCTGACGGCCATGGCTGGCGCGGCGGCGGCGGGCGATGCCGAGGCCTGCAAGAAGGTGCGCTTCTCGGATGTCGGCTGGACCGACATCACCGCCACCACCGCGACGGCGAGCCTGCTGCTCGAGGCGCTGGGCTACGAGCCCGAGATTCAGGTCCTGTCGGTCCCCGTCACCTACAGCTCGCTCAAGAGCAAGGACATCGACGTCTTCCTCGGCAACTGGATGCCGACCATGGAAAACGACATCAAGCCCTATCGCGAGGACGGCTCGGTGGAGACGCTCGGCGTCAATCTCGAGGGCGCCAAATATACGCTCGCCGTCCCGAAATACACCTATGAGGAGGGCCTCAGGGACTTCGCCGACATCGTCAAGTTCAAGGACAAGCTCGACAACAAGATCTACGGCATCGAGGCCGGCAATGACGGCAACCGCCTGATCCTCGACATGATCGCCAACGACAAGTTCGGCCTCAAGGGCTTCGAGCTGGTCGAGAGCTCCGAGCAGGGCATGCTGGCGCAGGTCGCCAAGTCGGTGCCGAAGAAGACCGATATCGTCTTCCTCGGCTGGGAGCCGCATCCGATGAACGCCAATTTCGAGATGGCCTATCTGTCGGGCGGCGACGACGTGTTCGGGCCCGATTTCGGCGGCGCCACTGTGCACACCAATGTGCGCAAGGGCTATGTCGGGGAATGCCCCAATGCCGGCAAGTTCGTCGGCAATCTCAAATTCACGCTCAAGATGGAAAACGAGATCATGGGCGGCATCCTCAATGACGGCAAGGACGCCAAGGCGGCGGCGGCCGAATGGCTCAAGGCCAATCCCGACACCGTGACGCCCTGGCTCGAGGGCGTCACCACCTTCGACGGCGGTGACGCGGCGGCGGCCGTCAAGGCCAAGCTCGGCGGCTGAGCCGACCGGCCGGCCGGAAACAGGAGGCGACCCGTGACGGCGGGTCGCCTTTTTGTTACGCTTTGGAAAAAGACCGCAGAAGAAGGGGCCGAGGGTGGATCCGCTGACACAACTCATCACCGCATGGAAGATCCCGATCGGGGCCTGGGGCAAGGCCTTCTTCGGCTTCCTGACCACGAATTTCGAATGGTTCTTCGACGGCATCGCGCGCGGCTTCACCTATGTGCTCGAAGGCGTCATCGGCCTCGTCCTGATGCTGCCGCCGGTCGTCGTCGTCGTCCTTGCCGCTTTCCTCGCCTGGTATCTGCAGCGCTCCGTCAGGCTCGCCGTCGCCACCGCGGTCGGCCTCCTGTTCATCATCAATCTCGGCTTCTGGAAGGAGACGATCGAGACGCTGGCGCTGGTCATCGCGTCGGCCGGCGTGTCGATGCTGATCGGCGTGCCGCTCGGCATCGCCGCCGCGCACCGTCCCTGGCTGTTCCGCATCCTGCGGCCCATCCTCGATCTCATGCAGACCATGCCGACCTTCGTCTACCTGATCCCGGTGCTGGTCCTGTTCGGCCTTGGCCTCGCCCCCGGCCTCATCGCCACGGTGATCTTCGCCATTCCGGCACCCGTCCGCCTCACTCATCTCGGCATCACCTCGGTGCCGAGGCAGCTCATCGAGGCGGGCGAGGCCTTCGGCGCCACCAGGCGGCAATTGCTGTGGAAGGTCGAGTTGCCGGCGGCGCTGCCCACCATCATGGCGGGCCTCACCCAGTGCATCATGCTCTCGCTCTCCATGGTGGTCATCGCGGCACTGGTCGGCGCCAACGGCCTCGGCAAGCCGGTGGTGCGCGCCCTGAACTCGGTCAACATTCCCTTGGGGCTCGAGGCCGGCATCGCCATCGTGGTGCTCGCCATCATCCTCGACCGTGTCTGCCGCGTCGGCGAAAGGAAGGCCGCATGACCGCCGCGGTCGAGTTCAGGAAGGTCGACATCGTCTTCGGCGAGCGTGCGGCCGAAGGGCTGAAGCTCCTCGACCAGGGCGCCACGCGCTCCGAGATCCTCGAGAAGACCGGCGCGGTGCTGGGCTGTGCCGGCGCCAGCCTTGCCGTGAAGGAGGGCGAGATCAGCGTGCTCATGGGGCTCTCGGGCTCGGGCAAGTCGACCCTGCTGCGCGCCGTCAACGGGCTGAACAAGGTCTCGCGCGGCGAGGTGCTGGTCAATGACGAGGGCAAGCCGGTCGACGTCGTGACCTGCAGTCCCGAGACCCTGCGCCGGCTGCGCCAGCATCGCGTCGCCATGGTGTTCCAGCAATTCGGTCTCCTGCCCTGGCGCACCGTCGCCGAGAATGTCGGTTTCGGCCTCGAGCTCGCCGGCATGCCGGACCATGAGCGCCAGGCGCGCGTCGACAAGCAGCTCGAGCTCGTCGGCCTCGACCAGTGGTCGAAGAAATACGGCCATGAGCTGTCGGGCGGCATGCAGCAGCGCGTCGGCCTCGCCCGCGCCTTCGCGACCGAGGCGCCGATCCTCCTGATGGACGAGCCCTTCTCGGCGCTCGACCCCCTGATCCGCACCAAGCTCCAGGACGAATTGCTGTCTCTGCAGAAGACGTTGAAGAAGACCATCGTCTTCGTCAGCCACGATCTCGAGGAGGCGCTCAAGCTCGGCAATCACATATCGATCCTGGAGGGCGGGCGCATCGTGCAGACCGGGCGGCCCGAGGACATCGTGCTGCGGCCCGCCAACGACTATGTGCGCGAGTTCATCGCCAACGTGAATCCCCTGAGCGTGCTCACCGCCTACAACGTCATGCGCGACGCGCGCGACCTCGAGGAGGCGGGCGAGGGCTGGGTGTGGCTCGACCGCCGGCGCACCACGCGCTTCAGGATCGGTCCCGACCGCAAGGTCGTCGATGCCGAGCGCGACCGGCAGAAGGCGACCTGGGCCGCCTGCTCCGAGGCCGAGAAACCCGTGGCTCCGGGCGCCCGCCCGGTCTACTGGGCGACGCCGGGCACGTCGCTGCGCACCGTGATGCTCGCCATGCACCGCGCCGAGACGGCGCCGGTCGCGCTCTTCGACGAAAGCGAGCGCTTCGTCGGGGCCATCGGCGTGCGTGACGTGCTGCAGGCGGTCCTGCGCCGCAAGCCGGAGTGAGAGCGGTCTATTTGAGCAAACCCTTCTGTTTCAGAAGGGCGCGCGAGATGCAGCTGCCGAATCTGCGCCCCGGCTGCACCACCCGGGCGAAGCACTTGCTGCCGCCGAGCCTGACCCGCACGCGTCCCTTGACGCGGACCGACCCGCCCCCGCCGCCTTCCTTGAAGCCGAAAGTGGGCTTCGGCACCTCGCCGGTCACCGGAAAGCCGACGCTCGCCAGATGCCTGCGCACCCGCTTGCAATATTCGACCGACCTGACCGAGAAGCGCGTCTCGGCATGGCCGGCGCGATACTTCATCACCGTGGTGCAGATATCCCGGTCCGCGAGGCGCCAGGCCTCGGCCAGGTATTGCGTGCCATAGGCGATGTTGGTCGCGGGTTCCGCGAGCGCCGAGAGCGGGCCCTTGAAGCCCATCATGCCGGCGGTCGCGGGCAGGATCTGCATCAGGCCGACCTCGCCGACATCGCCGCGGGCCTTGGGGTCGTAGCCGCTTTCGACCCGCATCACCGCATCGACGATGGCGAAGGGGATGTCGTTGCGCAGCGCCTCGGCCTTGCCGATTCGCTGAAAAAGAGCCTCGCCGCTGACGAGCTCCTCCAATGGCGGGCGCGCCGAGGCCGCTCCGGCGGCGTGGAGGAAACTCACTCCTATGGCTATCACATACAATGCGTGCTGCATCTGCCCTGTCACTCGACCTGTCGCGAACGGAACCTTCGTTTCATCGCAGCACGGGATTGGCTCGAAATTACGACGGACCGAACCGGCTATCCTTTATATCTCGTCATGGCCGGGCCTCGACTAGGCCATCCAGGCTCGACGTCACTGAGCTGTTGGATGGAAGGGCTGGATGGCCGCCTCAGGGGCGGCCATGACGAGGTGGGGAAGTCGCCGGCCATCCAGGCTCGATGCTGCTCAGCCGTTGCATGGAGAGGCTGGATGGCCAGCCTCCATTGGCCGCACTTCGACCCGGCCGTGACGAATCGCACGAAACATTCAATTCTCGTCCATCTTGAGCGCCGCGATGAAAGCCTCCTGCGGGATCTCGACCTTGCCGAACTGGCGCATCTTCTTCTTACCCTCCTTCTGCTTGTCGAGAAGCTTGCGCTTGCGGGTGATGTCGCCGCCGTAGCATTTGGAGGTCACGTCCTTGCGCAGGGCCGACAGCGTCTCGCGCGCGACGATCTTGCCGCCGATGGCCGCCTGGATCGGGATCTGGAACATATGGCGCGGGATCAGCTCCTTGAGCTTCTCGCACATCACCCGTCCGCGCTGCTCGGCGCGGCCGCGATGCACGATCATCGCCAGGGCGTCGACCGGCTCGGCATTGACCAGTATCCCCATGCGCACCAGGTCGCCCTTCTCATAGCCGATCATCTTGTAGTCGAAGCTCGCATAGCCGCGGCTCACCGACTTGAGACGGTCGTAGAAGTCGAAAACCACCTCGTTGAGCGGCAGGTCGTAGACGACCATGGCGCGCGTGCCGGCATAGGTCAGCTGCTTCTGGCGTCCGCGCCGGTCCTCGCACAGCTTCAGGATCGAGCCCAGGTACTCGTCCGGCACCAGGATGGTCGCCTCGATCCATGGCTCCTCGATCGAGAAGATATGGTTGGGCTCCGGCAGGTCGACCGGGTTGTGCAGTTCGATCTGGCTGCCGTCGTTGAGGTTGACCTTGTAGATGACCGAGGGCGCGGTGGTGATCACGTCGACGTTGAACTCGCGCTCGATGCGCTCGCGGATGATCTCGAGATGGAGGAGGCCCAGGAATCCGCAGCGGAAGCCGAAGCCGAGCGCCGCCGAGGTCTCCATCTCGAAGGAGAAGCTCGCATCGTTGAGCCTGAGCTTGCCCATCGCGTCGCGCAGGTCCTCGAAGCGCGCCGCATCGACCGGGAAGAAGCCGGCGAAAACCACGGGCTGGGCCGGCTTGAAGCCGGGCAAGGGCTGGGCCGCGGGATTCCTGTCGTCCGTCACCGTGTCGCCGACGCGCGTGTCGGCCACCTGCTTGATGGCGGCGGTGAAGAAGCCGATCTCGCCGGGGCCGAGCCTGTCGACCATCTCGCGCTTGGGCCGCGATATGCCGAGGCGCTCGACCTGGTAGGAAGCGCCGGTCGACATCAGCTTGATCTTCTGGCCCTTGCGGATCTCGCCGTCGACGATGCGCAAGAGCACGACGACGCCGAGATAGGGATCGTACCAGCTGTCGACGAGAAGCGCCTTCAGCGGCGCGTCGCGGTCGCCCTTGGGCGGCGGCAGCCGGTCGACGATCGCTTCCAGCACGTCCGGCACGCCGAGCCCGGTCTTGGCCGAGATCTCGACGGCGTCCGAGGCGTCGAGCCCGATCACATCCTCGATCTGCTGGCGGATGCGGTCGGGCTCCGCCGCCGGCAGGTCGACCTTGTTGAGGACGGGGATGATCTCGTGATCGTTGTTGATCGCCTGATAGACATTGGCGAGCGTCTGGGCCTCGACGCCCTGGCTCGCATCGACGACAAGGAGCGAGCCCTCGCAGGCGGCGAGCGAGCGCGACACTTCATAGGCGAAGTCGACATGGCCCGGCGTGTCGATCAGGTTCAGCACGTATTTCTCGCCCGATTTCGCAATGTAGTCGAGACGCACCGTATTGGCCTTGATGGTGATGCCGCGCTCGCGCTCGATCTCCATGGAATCGAGGATCTGGTCGACCATCTCGCGGTCGCTGACCGCCCCGCACAGCTGGATGAGCCGGTCGGCGAGCGTCGACTTGCCATGGTCGATATGGGCGATGATGGAGAAATTGCGGATGTGGCGGAGATCGGTCATTCAATCACGTGCGCTTTGAAGGGGGCTTGATGGCAGGGGCGTCCCGCCCCGTCAAGCGCTGGAAAAATCTCGTCATTCGAGGGCTGGAATTTAACTTAGAATTATTCTAAATAGAGCTTGTGAAAGCCTTCGCGGACCTCACCGAACAGGAGATCCTGGCCCTCGCCATAGCGAGCGAGGAGGACGATTCGCGCACCTATCTCGCCTTCGCCCATGACCTCATGGACAAGTTCCCGGCCTCCGCCAGGGTCTTCGTCGAGATGGCCGAGGAGGAGCAGGCGCACAAGGCGAGCCTGACCGACGCCTATCGCGGCAAGTTCGGCGATTTCATTCCCCTGATCCGGCGCGGCGACGTCAGGGGCTTCGTCAGGCACCGTCCGGTCTGGCTGGCGAAGCACATGACGCTCGACGCCATGCGCCAGCGCGCCGAGCTGCTGGAGCTCGAGAACATGCGCTTCTACCGCAAGGCGGCCGAGCAGGCGGCGGATCCCGCGACAGCCCGGCTCCTGCGCGAGCTTGCGGAAGCCGAGAAAGGTCACATCTCGCTCGCCGACCGCCTGGGGCTCAAGCATCTGACGCCGGATGCGCGACTCGAAGAGGCCGAGGCGCAGAGGAAGCTCTTTCTGTTGCAGGTGATCCAGCCCGGCCTTGTCGGCCTGATGGACGGCTCGGTCTCGACCCTGGCGCCGCTCTTCGCTGCGGCCTTCGCCACGCACGACACCTGGCAGACCTTCCTCGTCGGCCTCGCCGCCTCGCTCGGCGCCGGCATTTCGATGGGCCTGGCCGAGGCCCTGTCCGACGACGGCAAGCTCACCGGTCGCGGCCGTCCCCTGATCCGCGGCCTCGCTTCCGGCATCATGACCGCCTTGGGCGGTCTCGGCCACGCGCTGCCTTATCTCGTTCCCGATTTCTGGACCGCGACCGTCACCGCCATGATCGTCGTCTTCTTCGAGCTGTGGGCGATTTCCTGGGTCCGCTGGAAGTATATGGACACGCCCTTCCTGCGCGCCGCCTTCCAGGTGGCGGCGGGGGGCGCCCTGGTGTTCCTGACCGGCATCTTCATAGGCAGCGCTTAGCCGGATCAGGCACGATCCCGAGAGCGTTCATTCGCCGGGCGGTTTTCATTCGATGATCTTCCAGTAGGAGTCCTTGCGGATCACCATGCCTTTTTCGAAGGAGTAGAAGTCGCAGCCGCGAACGCTCACTTCTGTCCCGTCCGTCCTGGTGCCGGTCAGCAGCCATTTGGACATTCCACACTTGCCGCTCACATGATGCTCGAGATCACCATAGTGAACGTCGGGAATCCCTTGCAGCCGTCCGAGAAGCGCCTCGCGAACGGCCTGTTTTCCCGCAAACCGCTTTCCATGCGGCTCCGAGCCACGCGGCATGTCGAGGCTGCACTCGCTTGCGAAAAAGCTCATGATCCGGTCGATGTCATGGGCATTGAAGGCGGCGGCAAGGCCCTCGAGCTTTTCCAGGATTGGTGACGGCTGATCCATGTTCCTGCTCCCTGCGTGTCTTCGCGCTTCATGTATCGCGGCGGTCAAAGAAAATTGGCGTGCACGACTGAACCGTCAGCTCCTCAGTACCCCCCCGGTCGCCTTGTGGACCTGCGCCACGACCTTCTTCGACAGCTCTTCGATCTCTTCTTCCGTCAGCGTCTTCTCGCGCGGCTGGATGGTCACTTCGATGGCAAGCGACATCTTGCCCTCGTCGAGCGAGCCGCCGGCGAAGCGGTCGAAGACGACGACGTCGGCGATGAGCTGCCGGTCGGCGCCCCTGGCGGCTTTCACGAGCTTGTCGGCCTCGATGGCCTGATCGAGCACGAAGGCGAAATCGCGCTTCACCGCCATGAGGTCGGAGGCGTTGAGGGCCGGCCGCGTGTTGCCCCTGCCCTTGGGCTGAGGGATCGCGCTCAGTATCGCCTCGAAGGCGACGAGGGGGCCCTTCACGTCGAACTCGGCCAGCACGCGCGGATGGATCTCGCCGAAAGTCGCGAGCTTGTTCTGGGGTCCCATCTGGATCGTGCCCGAGCGCCCCGGATGATACCAGGAAGGCGCTTCCGCCGCGATCTGCATCGTCGCGACCGGAGCGCCCGCCGCGTCGAGCACGGCGAGGGCATCGGCCTTGGCGGTGAACACGTCGACCGCGCGCTCGCCCTTGAGCCAGTTGCGCGGCACCTCGTTGCCGCGGCGGATGCCGGCGGCTCTCAGCGTCTCGTCCTCCGGCCGGTCGCCGGCATAGGCCTGGCCCACCTCGAACAGCCCGAGGTCGAGGAAGCCGCGCGCCATGTTGCGCGCGGCGGCCGCGATGAGATTGGGCAACAGGGAAGGCCGCATGTCGGAGAGCTCGGACGAGATCGGATTGGCGAGCACCAGGGCCCGGTTGCGCTGGCCGTTGCCGAAGAGCCGCGCCTGCGCCTCGGGCAGGAACGACCAGGTCACGGCTTCGTTGAGGCCGCGTGCGGCGAGGGTGCGCCGCGCCTGGATCATCCGCCGCTGCAGGGGGGTGAGCACCGGTCTCGCGACGGCCGAGAGCCTCGGCATCTCGGCGAAGGGCACATTGTCGAGGCCGTAGATGCGGCAGACCTCCTCGACGAGGTCGGCCTCGCCCTGAACGTCCGGGCGCCAGGACGGCACCGCGCACAGGAGGCCGTCCGGCTTGTCGGCGGCGTCGAAGCCCAGCGCTGTGAGGATTTCCTTCTGCCGCGGTTCCGAGACCTCGACCCCGCCGAGGCCGGCGACGCGGCCGCGGCGCAGGAGATAGCTGCGCGACGTGTCGGGAACGCGTCCGGCGATCACCAGCTCGGAGGGCTCGCCGCCGCACAGATCGAGGATCATCTGCGAGCCGAGCTCGATGCCGTGCTGGGTGAAAGCGGGATCGACGCCGCGTTCGAAGCGGTAGCGCGCATCCGACTGGATGCCGAGCTTGCGCCCGGTCGCCGCGGTGCGGACGGGATCGAAATAGGCAGCCTCGAGGAAGACATTGACGGTCGCCTCCGAGCAGCCGCTGTCCGCCCCGCCGATGATGCCGCCCAGCGCTTCCGGGGCGCGCTCGTCGGCAATGACCGTCATGCTCGCATCGAGCCAGTAGGTCCTGCCGTCGAGGGCCTTCAGATACTCGCCGCGGCGCGCGAGACGCGCATGGATCGAGCCCTTGATCTTGTCGGCGTCGAAGACGTGCAGCGGGCGGTTATAGGCGAAGGTGATGTAGTTGGTGACATCGACCAGGGCCGAGATCGGCCGCAGGCCGATCGCCGTGAGCCGAGTCTGCAGCCATTTGGGCGAGGGGCCGTTCTTCACACCCTTGAAATAGCGGCCGACGAACAAGGGGCAGGGCGTCTCGTCGCCGCCGTCGAAGAGGAGCGACACCCCGACCGGCGAGCGGAAGCGCCCCTGGATGGCGGGCGTCTTGAGCGGCTTGAGCTTGCCCAGCCCCTTGGCGGCGAGGTCGCGTGCGATGCCGTAGATGCCGAGCGCATCCGGCCGGTTCGGCGTGACCTTGATATAGATCATCGGATCGCCGAGGCCGAGCGCCTGCGCCGCCGGCGTGCCGATCGGCACCGACTTGTCGAGCTCGATGATGCCGTCATGCTCGTCGGAGATCATGAGCTCGCGCTCGGAGACCAGCATGCCGTTCGATTCGACGCCACGGATGACGCCCTTGCCGAGCGTCATGTTGGTGCCGGGAATGAAGGAGCCGGGCGGCGCGAAGATCGCCTTCATGCCGGTCCTGGCATTGGGCGCGCCGCAGACGACCTGCACGAGGCCGGAGCGGGTGACGACATCGCAGACCTGCAGGCGGTCGGCGTCGGGATGCTTGCGCGCTTCCTTCACATAGGCGACGGTGAAGGGCAGAAGCGGCTTGCTCTTGTCGTCGACCGCCTCGACCTCGAGGCCGATGCCGTAGAGTCCCTCGACGATCTGGTCGAGGCCGGCCTGCGTGTCGAGATAGTCCTTGAGCCAGGCGAGGGTGAATTTCATGACGAGAGCCCTCCGGCGAGCGTCGGTACGGCCAGGGCGCGGAAACCATAGTGCCTGAGCCAGCGCAGGTCCGCCTCGAAGAAGGCGCGCAGGTCGGGGATGCCGTATTTGAGCATGGCGATGCGGTCGAGGCCCATGCCGAAGGCGAAGCCCTGATAGCGCTCGGGATCGAGCCCGCCGGCCTTGATCACATTGGGGTGCACCATGCCGCTGCCGAGGATTTCGAGCCACGACGTGCCCTGTCCGATCTTCACCTGGCCGCCCTCCCATGAGCAGTTGATGTCGACTTCCATCGATGGCTCGGTGAAGGGGAAATGCGAGGCGCGGAAGCGCATCTTGACGTCGTCGATCTCGAAGAACGCTTTGCAGAATTCGGCGAGCGCCCATTTGAGATGGCCGAGATGCGTCTCCTCGTCGACGACGAGGCCCTCGATCTGGTGGAACATCGGGGTATGGGTCTGGTCCGAGTCCGAGCGGAAGGTGCGCCCCGGCGCTATGATGCGGATCGGCGGCTTCTGCTCCAGCATGGTGCGGATCTGCACCGGCGAGGTATGGGTGCGCAGCAGCATGCGCGTGCCGTCGGCCTTGGGATGGAAGTAGAAGGTGTCGTGCTCCTGGCGGGCGGGATGCTCGGGCGGCATGTTGAGCGCGGTGAAGTTGTAGAAATCGTTCTCGATATGGGGGCCTTCGGCAACGGCGAAGCCGAGATCGCCCCAGATCTGCACGATCTCTTCCCACACCTGGCTCACCGGATGGATGGTGCCTTGCGTTTCGGGCCTGGCCGGCAGCGTCACGTCGATCTTCTCGGTGGCGAGCCTGGCTTCGAGCGTCTTGGCCTGAAGGGCGGCTTTGCGCGCGCCGATGGCCTCGGCGATCTTGTCCTTGAGGGCGTTGAGCTCGGCCCCGGCGGTCCGGCGCTCCTCCGGCGTCATGTCGGCGAGCGCTCTCATGCGCTCGGAGATGGCGCCCTTCTTGCCGAGCGCCGAGACGCGCAGGGATTCGAGCTCGGTCTCGTCGGCCGCGGTCGTGATGCCGTCGATCAGCGATTGTTCCAGGGTCTGCAGGCTCATTTTTCGAACTTTCAACGAAAAGGCCGGGCCGCTGACGCCTTTGCGAGCGTCAACCGGGACCCGGCCTGAACCGATGGAGACGTGCGAGGCTCAGAGAGCCGCTTTCGCCTTTTCGACGAGAGCGGCGAAGGCCTGAGGCTCGCGCACGGCGAGATCGGCCAGAACCTTGCGGTCGATCTCGATACCGGCCTTGCCGAGCCCGTTGATAAATCGGCCATAGGTGAGGCCGAGCTCGCGGCTCGCCGCGTTGATGCGCTGGATCCACAGGGCGCGGAAGTTGCGCTTCTTGGTGCGCCGGTCGCGGTATTGATACTGCTGGGCCTTCTCCACCGCCTGGACGGCGACGCGGAAGATGTTCTTGCGCCGGTTGAAATAACCCGACGCGCTCTTGATGACTTTCTTGTGGGCGGCTCTGGCCGTCACACCACGCTTGACACGGGACATGTCTCAGACTCCTTGCAGCGGCTCAGCGGGCATAGGGCATGTGGATCTTGACCAGGCGCTCATCGCCCTCGGCCAGAATCATGGTGCCCCGCTGGTTGCGGATATGCTTGTTGCTGCGCTTGATCATGCCGTGGCGCTTGCCGGATTGCCCGGCCTTGACGCGGCCGGACGCCGTGACCTTGAATCGCTTCTTGGCCGACGATTTCGTCTTCAGCTTGGGCATTTCGCTGTCCTTTCGGTGCACTAAAAGACCGCCCTGGCATGCCCTTTACAGGCCAGGCGGCTCGAACGGCGCGGGTTATGGCGGAAAGGCCGGGAAAATGCAAGTGGCTGCCTGGCCCTCGAGGCGTTCGATGACGCTGCGGCACGGCTTGATTGCCGGGTGCGCCAGGCCCCACACTCGGACAAGATCCGTCATTCCGCGAGGCCCGATGTCCAAGCTCCGCTATACCTCCGCCTTGATCATCGGCTCGGGCTCGGGCCTCAGCGCCTCGTTGGCCAGGCTCCTGGCGAGCCAGGGCCTCAAGCTCGGCCTCGCCGCCCGCAACGTCCGGAAGCTCGCGGGCCTGGCCGCCGAGACCCGGGCCGCGACCTTCGCCTGCGACGCTGCCGATCCCGGCCAGGTCGAGACGCTCTTCAACGAGGCGGACAAGGCGATCGGCGAGCCCGATGTCGTCATCTACAACGCCTCCGGCCGCCTGCGGGGCGCCATCACCGACCTCGATCCCGCGGCCGTCGAGCAGGCGATCGCGGTCTCGGCCTTCGGCGGCTTTCTTGCAGCACAGCAGGCGGCCAGGCGCATGCTGAAGCGCCGTCATGGCGCGATCCTGTTCACCGGCGCCACCGCCGGCGTCAAGGGCTATGCCCACTCCGCACCCTTTGCGATGGGCAAGTTCGCCCTGCGCGGGCTCGCCCAGAGCATGGCCCGCGAACTCGGTCCGCAGGGCATCCATGTGGCCCATTTCGTCATCGACGGCGGCATCCGCAACCCCGGGCGCGAGGAACCGCCGGACCGGCCGGACAGCATGCTAGATCCCGATGCGATCGCCCGGACCTATCTCGATGTCATGATGCAGCCGCGCAGCGCCTGGACCTGGGAGATCGAGCTCAGGCCGTGGGTGGAGAAGTTCTGACGCGGATGGCTGCGCGCCGGATCACGTCTCGTTCCCGCGCAGCGCCGCCCGCCGCGGCCTTTCGCGGACAGCGATGACGATGCCGGCGCAGACGACGAGCCCGACGCCCGCCAGGGTGGAAATTCCGGGCAACTGGCTGAAGAACAGGAAGCCCCAGAGGATCGCCCAGGGGAGTGCTGTATATTCGAAGATCGCCGCGAGATTGGCTTCCGCCATGCGGTAGCCCTGGCCCAGGCAATAGATGCCCACCGTGGCGGCCGCGCCGCAGCCCAGCATGAGAAGGAGATCGTGCCCGGTCGGCCAGGCCCAGGCCCTGAGCAGGAAGGTGAGGCTCGGATGGCTCCACTGCGCGAACTCGCCGCCGCCGATGACGAGGCCGGCAAGGCCCGACAGGAGGAGGAACACGGCATTCACATAGACCGACATGGTCGATGCCGACTCGGTGGCGCCTATGTGGCGGCCGTGCAACTGGGCCAGCGCATAGCAGAAGGCCGACAGCACCGGCAGCGCCACGGCCCATTCGAGCATGCCGAGGCCATCCTTCATCACGATGAGGACGCCGACGAAACCGAGGATGACGGCGAGCCAGCGGATCCTGCCGACCTTCTCGCCGAGCAGCGGCCCGGCGAGCGCCGTGATGAACAGGGGCGCGGCGAAGGAGATCGCCACCGCCATGGCCAGCGGCAGGGCTGCGATCCCGAGATAATAGGTCGTATAGGCCAGGAAGAAGACTGTGCCGCGCAGCACATGGGCGCCGATGCGCGGCGTATTGAGGCGGTGGAGGCCGGTCTCGAACCGGGCGATCAGCAAGGTGAACGGCAGGGCGAGAAGGCTTCTGATGAAGACGATCTCGTGCGCGGGATAGGTGGAGGAGATGCCTTTGATGATGAGATCCTGGAAGGTGAAGGCGAGGACCCCTACGCACATGAATGCGACGCCGAAGAGCCGGCGGCGCTGCGCATCCTTGTCATCGGACATCGGGGGGAGCTCCAAATGAAGACCGCCCCATCGGGACGATGGAGCGGTCCACGTCTCCCCTTGCAGATAACAGACGGCCTATTTCGGCGCCAGCACCATGACGATCTGCCGGCCTTCGAACCGCGGCTCCGATTCGACCTTGGCGATCTCGACCGTGTCGCCCTTGACCCGGTCGAGCAATTGCCGGCCGAGTTCCTGATGCGCCATCTCGCGGCCGCGGAAGCGCAGCGTGACCTTGACCTTGTCGCCTTCTTCGAAGAAGCGCTTCACCGCCTTCATCTTCACGTCGTAGTCGTGATCGTCGATCATCGGACGCATCTTGATCTCCTTGATCTCGATGATCTTCTGCTTCTTGCGGGCTTCGTTGGCCTTCTTCTGCTCCTGATATTTGAACTTGCCGTAATCGAGGATCTTGGCGACGGGCGGCTTCGCGTCGGGCGACACCTCGACCAGGTCGAGGCCGGCTTCTTCGGCCATCATGAGCGCCTGGCGGGTGGGAACGACGCCGTGGTTCTGGCCTTGGGCGTCGATGAGGCGGACTTCGCGCGCCTCGATGCGGTTGTTTATCTTGTGGCCCTCTTCCTTGTTCGGCTGGGGCTGAGCCGAGCGGCTGACTGGCCGGCGGGGTGCTATGCTCAAGTGGTCGTCGTCTCCTGGCTGGCGCCGGGGCATCCCAAAGCCCGCGGGCGCTGTTGCGAACCCTGTATAGACCGTGAAGATAGGGGGCAAGTCAAGGAGAGAGAAGAGGATGCCGCAATTCGAGATGATGGAGGTCCGCCCCGGCGTCCGGATCGCCGTCGACCGGCATGAGCCGCACCATTGCGATGCGCGCGAGCCCGGCTTTCTGTGGCTGGGCGGTTTCAGATCCGACATGACCGGCGCGAAAGCGACGAGACTGAGGAAAGAGGCCGTGGCCGCCGGCCGCTTCTTCGTGCGGTTCGACTATTCCGGCCACGGCCTGTCGGAAGGCCGCTTCGAGGACGGGACGGTATCGCTATGGCTCGCCGAGGCGGCCTCCGTCCTGGCGCTGGCCGGGGATCGGCCGATGATCCTCATCGGCTCGAGCATGGGCGGCTATCTGGCGTTGCTGCTGGCGAGAGAAGGGATCGCGTCCCTCGCAGGCCTCGTCCTGGCGGCGCCCGCCATCGACATGACCGCGGCGCTCATGGAGCCCGAGATCGCGGCCGATGCGCAAGCCCGCGCCGCCATCGCCGCAACCGGCGTATGGCTGCGGCCGAGCCCTTATGGCGAGCCCTATCCGATCACGCGCGGTCTCATCACGGACGGGCGCAAGCACCTCCTGCTGAAGCAGGGGCTCGATCTCGCCTGTCCCTTGCGCATCCTGCATGGCGACCGCGATGCCGACGTGCCGTGGCAGCATGGCCTGAGGACGTTCGATGCGATCCGCTCGCCCGATGCGCAGTTCATCCTCATCAAGGAGGGTGATCATCGCCTGTCGCGTGATCAGGACATTCTCGCTATCGGGCGCGCCGCCGAGGAGCTGGCCGCCGCTTACCGGGCGAGCGTCGCCAGCAATGCGGTGAGACCTTCGCGATAGGTCGGATGGATCAATCTGTAGCCGAGATCCTCCTTGATCCGCCGGTTCGAAACGCGCTTCGAGTCCGCATAGAAGCTCTTCGCCATGGGCGAGAGATCGGCCTCGTCGAAAGGGATTTCGGGCGGTGCCGGAATGCCCAGAAGCCTGGCGGCGAAGGCGACGACGTCTTGCGGCGGAGAGGGCTCGTCATCGCAGACATTGTAGGCTTGGCCGGGCTCCGGCCGGTCGATCGACGCGGCGAGGATGCCCGCAATGTCGTCGACATGGACGCGGCTGAAGACCTGGCCCGCTTTCACGATGCGCTTCGCCGTGCCGTCGAGCAGCGAGATGAGCTGGTTGCGGCCGGGGCCATAGATGCCGGCCAGGCGGAAGATGTGCAGCGGCAGGCCCACGGCGCGCCATGCGGTCTCGGCGGCGAGGCGGCGTTCGCCGCGTGCCGTCGTGGGAGCGAGCGGGGACGATTCATCCACCCAGTCGCCGCCCCGGTCGCCATAGACGCCGGTGGTCGAGAGATAGCCCGCCCAGCGCACGGAGGCCGCGAGCCGGACGAGGTCGTCGCGATGGCAGGCGAGCACGCGATCTCCCGTCTCGCCAGGCGGCACCGAGATCAGCAGGTGGGTGATGCCGGTGAAGGCCGATGGCGCGAGCGGCCGGGTGCCGTCGAAGGCGAGGCTGCCATGGTCGCCGGCGCGGCTGGTGCCGGTGACGGTCCAGCCTTGCGGTCTGAGGCGCCGCGCCAGGGCTTGCGCCGAAAAGCCGAGACCGAAGCAGAAGAGATGGGGCATTCAGGCCTTCTGCCATTCGGCGCCGACCGCGTCATCTGTTTCCTGTGCGGCATGCTTGTCGCGCAATGCGGTGAAATCGCGCTCGGACAGCAGGCGCGAGAGCGCCCAGACCGCCATGGCGCGCACCAGAGGGGAGCGGTCGCCGAGCAGCCTTTCCGCTTCGCCCGCGAGCCCGCGGTCGCCGGAATTGCCGATGGCGATGAGCACATTGCGGATGAAGCGGTCGCGGCCCGAACGCTTGACCGGCGAGCCCGAGAACAGGGCGCGGAACGCCCGGTCGTCGAGGCGGGCGAGCTCGGCAAGCCTCGGCGCGACGAGCTCCGCGCGGGCGTCGAGCTTCGCCTCGCGCGCGGCTTGCGCGAATTTGTTCCACGGGCAGACGGCCAGGCAGTCGTCGCAGCCATAGACGCGGTTGCCGATACCGGCGCGGAGCTCGCGCTCGATATGGCCCTTGTGCTCGATCGTGAGATAGGAGATGCAGCGGCGCGCGTCGAGCTGGTAGGGCGCGGGGAAGGCGCCGGTCGGGCAGACGTCGAGGCAGGCGCGGCATGAGCCGCAATGGTCGCTTTCGGGCGCGTCGCGGGCGAGCTCGGCGGCGCTCAATATGGCGCCTAGGAAGAACCAGGAGCCGAGCTCGCGCGAGACGAGGTTGGTATGCCGGCCCTGCCAGCCGACGCCGGCGGCCTGGGCGAGCGGCTTTTCCATCAGGGGGGCGGTGTCGACGAAGACCTTGACGCCCTGCCCGGTCTCGCGCGCCAGCCACTGCGCCAGGTGCTTGAGCTTGCCCTTGATCACGTCGTGATAGTCGCGCCCCAGCGCATAGACGGAGATGACGCCGGTATCCCTGGCGGCGAGCCTCCCCCACGGGTCGATCCCCTGGGCATAGCTCATCGCAAGCATGACGGCGGAGCGCGCTTCGGGCCAGAGCGCGAGAGGATTGGCACGCCGCGCCGCGGTGTCCCTGAGCCAGGCCATGTCGCCCTCGCGCCCGAAGGACAGGAATTCCGCGAGCCGCGCGCCGGCCGGTGCGGCGGCGGCCGGATCGCAGATGCGCAGGGCGGCGAAGCCGTGCTCATGCGCCTTGCGGCGCAACCTGTCTTCGAGCGCTGTCATGTCCCGACTATAGCCGCTTTTCGTCCATGCTCATCGCGGGCAGTGCCGCGGGCCCCGCCTCAGAAGTCGAGATCGGTATAGGATTTCGACGCCGGCAGGCCGCGCACGCCGTCGGTGAGCAGCGGGCGGAAGGAAGGCCGCGATTTCAGGCGCTGGAACCAGGCCGTCGCCGAGGGAAAATCAGCCCACGGAACATCGCCGATATAGTCGAGCGCCGAGAGATGGGCGGCGGCGGCGAGGTCGGCGAGCGAGAGGTTGTCGCCGGCGAGCCAGTTGCGCCCGTCGGCGAGGCGGCCGATATAGTCGAGATGGGCCTTGAGCAGGTCGAGTCCCTTGCGCACCCGCGTCATCTCGGGCGATCCGCCGCCCAGATCGCGCGGCATGAAGCGGCGGACGACCTTTTCGGTCAGCACCGGCTCGGTGACCTCGGCATAGAATTTGGTGTCGAACCAGCCGACCAGCCGGCGCACTTCCGCCCGCCCCCGGGCATCGCCGTGTATGAGCGAGGTCGATCCGTTGCGCGTCTCTTCGAGATATTCGCCGAGCGCCTCGACGCCGTTGACGGCGCTGCCGTCGTCCTCGACCAGGACCGGCAGCGTGCCCGCCGGATTGAGCCTGAAGAGATCGGCCGAAGGCGCCCACGGCTCCTCGTCGCGCACCTCGAACGCCGTGCCGTATTCGTTCAGGGCGAGGCGCATGCGGCGGGAATAGGGATCGAGCGTGAAATGGTGGAGACGAGGCATCAGGACCCTTGACAAGACTTTCGTAAAGACAGCGGCCAAATACCGCGCCGCCATTGCCGTGCCGTCAATCGGCATATAGAACCCCGTGACACGGGCGGCAAGCGATTCTCGGGGCGTCGATCGGACGGGTATTCCATGCCAATTGAGCAAATTCTTGTCCTTGCCCTGATCCAGGGCATCACCGAATTCCTGCCGATCTCGTCATCCGGGCACCTTTTGCTCGTGCCGCTTCTGACCGGCTGGCCGGACCAGGGCCTCATGACCGATGTCATGGTGCACATGGGCTCGTTCCTGGCCGTCGTCGCCTATTTCTGGCGCGACATCCTCAAGCTGATCGCCGGCACTTTCGATCTCCTGCGCGGTCGCATGACCGTATGGGGCGGGTTGGCCCTGTTCATCATCGCCGCCACCATACCGGCCGTCATCGTGGGTCCCATCCTCGACAATATCGGTTTCATGGACGCGGCCCGCTCCATGCCCGAGCTCGTCGCCTGGAACGCGATCGTCTTCGGCGTCTTGCTCTACCTGTGCGACCGCTACGGACTGTGGCTGAAGCGCATGGAGGACATGACCCTCGGCCAGGCGGTGATCATCGGCGTCGCCCAGGCGATCGCCATCATTCCCGGCACCAGCCGTTCCGGCATCACCATGACGGCCGGCCGCGCCTTGGGCTTCGAGCGCGCCGAGGCGGCCCGCTTCTCGTTCCTCCTGGGGATTCCGGCCATCGCCGGTGCCGGCATTCTCAAGCTCGGCACCGCCATCGGCGAAGGCCACATGGTTTCCGGCGATCAGCTGCTCACCGCCTTCTTCACCTTCCTCGTGGCGCTCGCCACCATCGCGGTGCTGATGAAGCTGGTGAAGGTGACGAGCTTCCTGCCCTTCGCCGTCTATCGGGTGGCGCTCGGCGTCGTTCTCCTGGCGATGGTCTATTCCGGCTTCACCTTCGGCGCGGTGCAGTGAGACCGCTCAGAAGGCGGGTGCGGAGAACTCGCCCGCCTTGCGGTAGCGGTAGAGATAGGCCGGCACGATCGCTTCGATGCCGCGCGGCATGATGCCGAGCCCCTGGAGCGTGCGGCCCTCGGCCGCGGCTTCCTCGCTCACGACATTGTCGCGCCTGAGCAATTCAACCTGATCGGTGGTGAGGAGCGGCTTGGGCAGGAGCTCCAGGATCATCGCCTGGACCCGTGCCACGGACCACGGGAGCGGCACCAGGAGCCGCTTGCGGCCGACCGTCCGCAGCGTGAACTCGATGAGCTCGCGGAAGCTCGACACCTCGGGGCCGCCGAGCTCATAGGTCTTTCCCGATGCGAGTCCGGCATCGATGAGCCGCGTCGCCGCCTGGGCGACGTCGCCGACGAAGACCGGCTGGAACCTGGTGACGCCGCCGCCGATGAGCGGCAGCGCGGGCGAGAATCGGGCCATGGCCGCGAAGCGGTTGAAGAAATCGTCCTCCGGGCCGAAGACGATCGAGGGCCTGAGCACGACGGCGCCGGGAAAGGAAGCGCGCGCCCGGACCTCGCCTTCCGCCTTGGACTTGGCATAGGCGCTGGCGGAGCCGGAATCGGCACCCAGCGCCGATATCTGGATGAACATTTTCGCCTTCGCCGCCCTGGCGGCGCGGGCCGCCGCCTCGGCACCGAAGACATGGATGGCGTCAAAGCTTTGCGCTCCGGCGCTGTAAAGCACGCCGGTCAGGTTGACGACCGCATGAGCGCCTTCCGACACGGCGGCGAGCGAGTCCGGATAGCGCACATTGGCCTGCACCGGCATGATCTGTCCGGGGAACCCCAGGGGTTGCACATGGCCGGCGAGATCGGGCCGGCGGCACGCGACCCTGATGCGGTATCCCCTTTTCGCGAGGCTGCGCACCATATGCCGGCCGAGGAAGCCGGAGCCGCCGATGAGGGTGATCAGGGTCTCGGAAGGGACAAGGGTCACGCCGTCAAATCCATCAAGTTGACAGGATTCGGCCTTTTAACGGGGGGTCGCCGCCTTTGCAAAGCCCAAATCGCCCGGCATAGAACCTGGTCGTTGCGGCCGGAACGGCTCGATCCGGTCGAAACGTGCAAAGGCCCGAAAGGCTGGATTTGGAGTGTTCCCGACGCGCCGAAGCCGGACAACTTTGGCGGGAAACCCTCCATCGCATGAGTTGACACTGACGCATAGGGTCATTTATGAACCCCCGCGATGCCCAGATGGCGGAATTGGTAGACGCACTAGTTTCAGGTACTAGCGCTGAGAGGCGTGGAGGTTCGAGTCCTCTTCTGGGCACCAAACTGCACTCCCCGAGCCTCGGCCCGGCGAGCCCTCTATCTGACAGAAACGATACTGGAGCAGGGCAGCCGCGTGACCGGTGGTGAGTGCGGCGATCGATTGACGGATGGCGATAAAAACCTACAAGGGCGACTTGCCGACGGGCCTTGACCTCGGACCGGAGATCGCGATCGACACCGAAACGCTCGGTCTCAACCCGTTGCGCGACAAGCTGTGCGTCGTGCAGCTGTCTTCCGGCGACGGCAACGCCCATCTCGTCCAGCTCGACCGCTCGACTTACGAAGCACCGCGCCTCAGGGCGCTGCTCGAGAACCGCCAGGTGCTCAAGATCTTCCACTTCGCGCGTTTCGACGTCGCCGCGCTCAAGCACTATCTGGGAGTCGAGACGGGTCCCCTCTACTGCACCAAGATCGCTTCCAAGCTCTCGCGCACCTATACCGACCGGCATGGCCTCAAGGACCTGGTGAAGGAGCTGCTGGGCGTCGAGCTCAACAAGCAGCAGCAGAGCTCCGACTGGGGCGCTCACGTCCTGAGCGATGCGCAGAAGCAGTATGCGGCCCAGGACGTCCTCTATCTGCATGAGCTGAAATCCAGGCTCGACCAGATGCTTGAACGCGAAGGGCGCAAGGCTCTCGCCCGTGCCTGTTTCGATTTCGTGCCGGTGCGGGCGCAGCTCGATCTCCTGGGCTGGACGGAAGACGATGTCTTTGCGCATTGACGCCATGCATCGCGTGCCGCGCGGCCGCACCGCCAGGGCTGCCGCACGCGCCCGGCTTGCGCCCTATGTATCGGGCGCTTTCGCCGGCGTGGTGGTGCTGCTGTTCCTGGTCTTCCTCTATCAGACGGGGACCTTCTCGCCCGCTCCCCCCAAGCCTGTGGAAGAGGCCCGGCTGCCGGCCGACCAGGTGACGGTCACCGATTCCACCATCACCGGCCTCGACCGCCAGAACCAGCCCTATTCGATCTCGGCCACGAGCGCCGTCCAGGACAAGGACAAGCCCAATTTCATAGCGCTCGAAGACGTCTCGGGCGCCACCAACCGCACCAATGGCGAGGTCATCACCTTTTCCTCGCGCAACGGGCTCTACAATTCGGACGTCAAGACGCTGGACCTCGATACCGACGTGGTGGTCAAGTCGGCCGGCCGGTTCACCGCGCGCATGGACAAGGCGCATGTGATCGTCGGCCAGAAGCGGCTGACCAGCGACAGCCCGGTCACCGTCGAGCTCGCCTCGGGCACAATCGACGCCAATGGGGTGGAAATTACCAATGACGGCAACAATATTCTGTTCCTGAACGGGGTTAAGGCCCATTTCACGAACACCAAATCAGGAGACAGCACACCATGAATCGTCGTGCCAGCCTCGCCATCGTGTCCGTGCTTGCCGGCCTCGCTCTCTCCCCGCCGGCCAGCCTGGCACAGGCGGTCGACGCCGCCGAATCCGCAAAGGATTCCAAGACTCCCCGCAATGTCGACATCGAGGCCGACTCGATGGAGATCCTCGACCGGGAGAAGAAAGCGATCTTCAAGGGCAATGTGAACGCCAAGCGCGGGAATGTGACCCTCAAATGCGACACGCTGGTCGTGTCATACACCGAAACTGCCGCCGCTCCGGCCGGCAAGCAGCAAAGCGGCGCCCAGGCGACGGCCGCCGGCGGCACGCCGGCCGCCGGTCAGGACGGTGACAAGAAGACCGAAGTCACCTTCCTCGACGCCGAGGGCAATGTGGTCATCGTCACGCAGCGCCAGACCGTCACCGGCAAGACCGCCCATATGGATGTCAAGGCCAACAAGCTGTGGGTGAAGGGCGGCGCCAAGGTGGTGCAAGGCAGGACGGTGATGAACGGCCAGCAGCTCTTCGTCGATCTCAACACCAACAAGAGCGAGATGACCGGCGGCCGCGTCAAGGGCAGCTTCGTGCCGGGACAGTGACGGATGGCTGTTTCACCCAATATTAATCTAAATGGGCGGTAATCAGGTGACGCAGAACGGTGAGGCAATGACGGCCGCGCGGCCCCGCAAGTCGGATAAGGCTTCAGGGCACGGCCAGCGGATCGCGGCGCGGGCGCCTCGGCCCCGCCCGCGCGACCTGCCGCCGGACGACGGACTGGTCGCCACAGGGCTCCGCAAGAGCTTCGGGCGCCGGCCGGTGGTCGGGGGGGTCAACCTTTCCGTGCGGCGTGGCGAGGCCGTGGGGCTGCTTGGACCCAATGGCGCCGGCAAGACGACGGTGTTCTACATGATCACCGGCCTCATCGCCGCCGACCAGGGCACGATCAGCCTCGACGGGACGGATATCACCACTTTGCCCATGTATCAGCGGGCCAGGCTCGGTATCGGATATCTGCCCCAGGAAAGCTCGATCTTTCGCGGTCTCACGGTGGAGGACAACATTCGTGCCGTGCTTGAGCTCACCGAGCCCAACCGCAAGCGGCGTGAAAGTGAGTTGCGTGAGTTGCTCGATGAGTTTTCCGTCTCGCATCTGCGGCATTCGCCGGCTGTGGCGCTGTCTGGCGGTGAGCGTCGCCGCGTGGAGATCGCCCGCGCCCTTGCCACCCATCCGCAATTCATGCTCCTCGACGAGCCCTTCGCCGGAATTGATCCAATTGCGATCGGTGATATACGCCAGCTGGTGCGACAGCTTACCGCTCGGGGAATCGGGGTGCTTATTACGGATCACAACGTCCGTGAAACTCTCGAGCTCATCGACCGCGCGCTCATCATCCATGAGGGCGAGGTCCTGACCGAGGGCACGCCGCAGGAAATCGTCAATAATGCCGACGTGCGCCGCTTCTATCTCGGCGAAGGTTTCAGTCTCTGACCGGTATCGGCCTGTCCTGCAATCCGGCCTGACGTCTCGCGGCTTTAGTGCATTTTAAGCCCACATGTGCTACGCCCCGGGGGCGTGAGCGTGCATGGCGGCCGGGAAGCCGGCAACCGGTTTTCACGATCATGCGCAAGGGTTCAAGACAGGGAAGGAGCCGCTCAGGTGGCGTTGTCGCCGCGACTGGAGCTGAAGCAGGGCCAGGCCCTGGTCATGACGCCGCAACTGCAGCAGGCGATCAAGCTTCTGCAGATGTCCAATCTCGAGCTCCAGGCCTTTGTCGAGAGCGAGCTCGAGAAAAATCCCTTGCTCGAGCGCGATGAGAGGCGGGAGGCGCCGATGCCTGCCGGCGAAACGCAGGAGCGCGATGTCGCAAGCGCCCTGAAGGATGGCGCCAGCGCCGAGGAGCGGTTTGCCGCGCTCGACACCGATCTCGACAATGTCTATCAGGGCGAGAGCCGCGCCGATGCCGCCAATCGCGGCGCCGCGGCGGCCCCGGCGGATTCCGGCTGGGCGTCGATCAAGCCCTCGCGCGCGGTGTCGCTCGATCAGGACGGGCTCGATATCGGCGCCACCCTCAGCCGGGAGAAGACGCTGGCCGAGCACCTGACCGAACAGTTGACGCTGGCGATCACCGATCCGGCCGACCGGCTGATCGGTCAGAATCTGATCGGCATGGTGAACGAGGCGGGCTATCTCACCAGCGATCCGGCGCAAGTGGCGGAGATGCTGGGCACCGATATCGTCCATGTCGAGCGCGTTCTCGCCGTTCTCCGGGGCTTCGATCCCGCCGGCGTCTTCGCCCGCGATCTCAAGGAATGCCTCATGCTCCAGCTCAGGGAGCTGGACCGTCTCGATCCCGCCATGCAGATTCTGGTCGGGCATCTCGACATGGTCGCCAGGCGGGATTTCGCCGGGCTCAGATCGTTGTGCGAGGTCGATGCCGAGGACGTTCGCGACATGGTTGCGGAACTGCGCCGTCTAAATCCGAAGCCCGGCCACGTCTTCGGCTCCGAGCCGGTGCAGCCGGTGGTGCCCGACGTCTCGGTCAGGCCGGCACCCGACGGCACCTGGCTGGTCGAGCTCAACAACGACACGCTGCCGCGCGTGCTGGTGAACAACCGCTATATGGCGCAGGTGACGCGCGGGGCCATGCGCGATAAGGACAAGACCTACCTCTCGGAATGCCATGCCAATGCCACCTGGCTGGTGCGGAGCCTCGACCAGCGCGCCAAGACCATCCTGAAGGTGGCGCGCGAGATCGTGCGCCAGCAGGATGCGTTTCTGGTTCATGGGGTTCAGCATCTGCGCCCGCTCAATCTCAAGACGGTGGCGGAAGCGATCGAGATGCATGAATCGACGGTGAGTCGCGTCACCTCGAACAAGTATATGGCCACGCCGCGCGGCATCTTCGAGCTCAAGTATTTCTTCACCACCGCCATCGGCGGGGCGTCGGGCGGCGAGGCGCATTCGGCCGAATCTGTCCGCCATCGCCTGCGCGAGATGATCGAGCGCGAGAACGCTGCCAACATCCTCTCCGACGACACGCTGGTCGAGATGCTCAAGGCGGAGGGCGTCGACATCGCTCGCCGCACCGTCGCTAAATACCGGGAATCCTTACGGATTCCATCATCGGTGCAGCGCCGCCGGGAAAAGAACGCCTTCGGGTCCTGAGGCGTTCCGGCCGACGCCGAATAAAGTTGACTTCGCGCAGGCCCGCGACTAGTTTCCGCGCCGTTTTGGAGAGGGGCTGGTCCTCTCTTTGACATCGCGGAAGCCGAAAGTGGATCATGAAACTTTTCGGCAGTTGACGTTGGACGCCGCACCGCCCACATTGGATGGGCCAAGTCGATAAAAACTGTCAGGTAAAATGCAGGTCAAGATCACTGGCAAAAATCTGGACATTGGCGCAGCCTTGCGGGCGCATATCGAGAATCGGATTTTCGATATCGCCGAGAAATATTTCAACGGCACCGTCTCGGCTCATGTCACGCTCGAGAAGCAACGCTCCCAGTTCACGGCTGACTGCACGCTGCATCTCGCGACCGGTCTCGTTCTCCAGGCTCATGGTGGGGGTTCCGGAGCCATGCTGTCCTATGACAAGGCGGCCTCACATCTCGAGAAGCAGCTCAGGCGCTATAAGCGCCGGCTCAAGGATCACAATGACAGCCGCGTCGAACCTGTGCGTCGGCGCGCTGCCGCGGATTACGTCATTGCGAGCGCAGGAGAGCACGATGCCGAGGAGCCGGACGACCTCAATCCCGTCATCATCGCGGAAAGTTCCGCCGACGTGCCGGAGCTTTCGGTGGGCGAGGCGGTGATGCAGCTCGACATCTCGACCGGCCACTTCCTGCTGTTCCGCAACGCGCGTGACGGCGGCCTCAATGTCGTCTACCGCCGGCCCGACGGGAATATCGGCTGGATCGATCCTCATCTCGGCGCGGCACCCTGAGCCGCACGCGCGCAACAAGGAAATACCGACATCATGAACCTCGCCGAGATCATCGATTCTCAATCCATCCTGCCGAGCCTCAAGGTGCAGAACAAAAAGCAGCTTCTGCAGGAGGTGGCGCATGCCGCGGGCAAGCTCACGGCGATCGACCATCGGGTGATCTTCGAGACGCTGCTGCAGCGCGAGAAGCTCGGCTCCACCGGCCTCGGCCATGGCATCGCCATTCCGCACGGCAAGATCCCTACTCTGACACGCGTCTATGGCCTGTTCGCCCGTCTCGCGGCACCGGTCGAATTCGATGCCGTGGACAATGAGCCGGTCGATCTCGTCTTCCTGCTGCTGGCGCCGGAGCATGCCGGGGCCGACCATCTGAAGGCGCTGGCCCGGATTTCCCGGTTGCTGCGCGACCACGACGTGGTGGCGAAGCTGCGCGGCACCGACACGGCGGAGGGACTCTATGCGATTCTCACCGAGCCCGCCGCCACGCCGCACGCGGCATGATGATCGGCTGAAAGTGGAAGGCCGTTCCGCGGCTGCGGAGCGGGCCTCGTTCATTGTCGATTTGGGACGAAATCTTTCAATGGACGGTGACCGGCGTCAGCTCATGTTCGCGGGCGGCGGCGAAAGCGGCCTCGAAGCTGGCCGAGATCGACATCGGCGTGCCGTCGGCGCCATAGAGGCAATAGAGCCTGATGTCTCCCGGCACGTTGATCTGCGGTCCCAGCAGCTTGGCGGCGTGGCCCGGCTCGATCTCGCGGATGTAGCCGAGGGCGCCATTGCCCAGCATGGCCAGCTCTTCCGTGGCGATTGAGAGTTTCTTTTCGGTTTCGGGTCCGGTCATGGCTCAGACTCCTTTTATCTCGACCTTGCGCACGATCCTTTGTGGTTCGGGCCTCTCGAGATCGATGGCGAGCAGGCCGTTTTGGAGTTGCGCCTCCTTCACCTCGACTCCGTCCGCCAGGACGAAGGCCCGCTGGAACTGGCGCGCGGCGATGCCGCGGTGAAGATAGGCGCGGGATCCGTCATCGACCTGACGGCCCCTGACCATGAGTTGGTTTTCCTCGAGGGTGATTTCAAGCTCGTCGCGGGAGAATCCGGCGACGGCAAGCGTGATCCGGAATTTTTCCGGGGCGTTTTCGGCCCGCGCGACCCGCTCGATATTGTAGGGCGGATAGCCGTCATTCGCCGACTTGGCGGCCCGGTCCAGAATGCGCTCGAAGTCGTCGAATCCGAGCAGATAGGGGCTGGAAAACAGCGAAACGCGAGTCATGATGGCCCTTCGGAAAGCAGCTCATTCCACCGGCCCGGGAGGCGCCGGATGCTTCCCTAATATGTTGAGCCGGGGCCGGCATTTCAAGCGGAAGCGCGTAACCGCCGATTGTCGTTTCGGTGCCTTGCAAATGCGGGCGGACTGGCGTCAACTGAGAGGTGACGGGAAGGGGTATGAGCCGCCTGAGGTCAACGAGTTGAGCAAATCCGGATGGCCGAAGTCTTCAACTTCGACGGGACTTGCTCTAAGGGCTCTGAGGGTGAGGCAACGAAAAAGCCGACAGGGAGGTTTTCATGATCAGGAAGTTGTTTGCGGCCGCGGCGATGACGGCGTTGATGGCGGGCGCCAGCCTGGCGGCCGATGTCAAGCCGGCGGTGGTTTACGACCTTGGCGGCCGCAATGATAAATCCTTCAACGAAGGCGCCTTCAACGGTGCGGAGAAATTCAAGGCCGACACCGGGATTGCCTATCAGGATTTCGAGACCCAGAATGACAGCCAGCGCGAGCAGGCCCTGCGCAAGTTCGCCGAGCGCGGCTTCTCGCCGGTGGTCGCCATCGGCTTCAGCCAGGCCGAGGCGGTGAAGAAGGTCGCCGCCGAATTCCCCGACACGCATTTCGCCATCGTCGACATGGTGGTTGAAGCGCCGAACGTCGCCTCGATCGTGTTCAAGGAGCATGAGGGCAGCTACCTGGTCGGCGTGCTCGCCGCTCTCGCCTCAAAGACCGGCAAGGTCGGCTTTGTCGGCGGCATGGACGTTCCGCTGATCCGGCGCTTCGCCTGCGGCTATGTCGGCGGCGTCAAGGCCACCAGGAAGGATGCCGAAGTCTTCCAGAACATGACCGGTACCACGGGCGCGGCCTGGACCGATCCGGTCAAGGGCGGCGAGCTCGCCAAGTCGCAATTCGATCGCGGCGCCGACGTCGTCTATCACGCGGCCGGCGGCACCGGTATCGGCGTGCTCCAGGCGGCGGCCGACGCCGGCAAGCTCGGCATCGGTGTCGATTCGAACCAGAACGGGCTGCATCCCGGCCATGTGCTGACTTCGATGCTGAAGCGCGTCGACGTCGCGACCTACAATGTCTTCAAGGCCGGCCAGGACGGCAGCTTCAAGGCCGGGGTCACCGTGCTCGGTCTCGCCGAGGGCGGCGTCGGCTGGGCGCTCGACGACAACAACAAGGCGCTGATCACGCCGGAGATGAAGGCGGCGGTCGACAAGGCGGAGGCCGACATCAAGGCCGGCACCCTCCAGGTCCACGACTATATGTCGGATTCCGCCTGCCCCTATTGATCCGGCCCTGATCATGAGCGACAGGACGGCGATGGCGGCACCTCCCGCCATCGCGCTTGCTCATATCGACAAGCGCTTCGGCCCGGTTCACGCCAACAAGGATATCTCCCTCGCCGTCGAGAAGGGCACCATCCACGGCATCGTCGGCGAGAACGGCGCCGGCAAGTCGACCCTGATGTCGATCCTGTTCGGCTTCTATCAGGCCGATTCGGGCGAGATCAGCGTCGACGGCAGGGTGACGCGCATCGAAAGCCCGACCGACGCGATCAAGGCCGGCATCGGCATGGTGCACCAGCATTTCATGCTGGTGGGCAAGTTCACCGTGCTCGAGAATGTCGTGCTGGGCGCCGAAGGCGGCTTCGTCCTCAATCGCGGACTCGGCAGGGCGCGGCGCGAATTGGAGCGGCTGGAAAGGGACTACGGTCTGCAAGTCGATCCCGCGGCGCTCATCGACGATCTGCCGGTGGGACTTCAGCAGCGCGTCGAGATCCTGAAGGCCCTTTATCGCGGCGCCGAGGTCCTCATTCTCGACGAGCCGACGGGCGTGCTGACGCCGAGCGAGGCGGAGCATCTGTTCCGCATCCTCAAGCAGCTCAAGGCCCAGGGCAAGACCATCGTCCTCATCACCCACAAGCTCAAGGAGATCATGGCCGTCACCGATCGTGTCTCGGTGATGCGCCGCGGCGAGATGGTGGCGACCGTCGAGACGAAGTCCACCTCGCCCGAACGGCTCGCCGAGCTCATGGTCGGCAGGCGCGTGCTGCTGCGCGTGGTCAAGTCCGCCCGCCCGCCCGGGCGCACGGTGCTCGAGGTGAGAAATCTCGTGGTCGAGGATTCCTCCGGCACGGTCAAGGTCGACGACGTCTCCTTCGGCGTGCGCGCCGGCGAGATCGTCGGCATCGCCGGCGTCGCGGGCAACGGCCAGAGCGAGCTTCTGGAAGCGATCACCGGCATAAGGGAAAGGGTGTCGGGCGAGATCCTGCTGAACGGCAAGCCCTTGCCCTGCGATGCGGCGGAAGCCCGCGCCCGGAAGCTCGCCCATGTGCCGGAGGATCGGCATCGTCTCGGCATCGTCACCTCCTTCGATGCCTGCGAGAACGTCATTCTCGGCTATCACGGCGACGAGCTCTATCAGAACTGCATCCTCCAGGACCGCGGCGCCATTCTCGCCGACACCGCGAGGAAGATGCGGGATTTCGACGTCCGGCCGCAGGATCCGCATCTGCGTCTCGGCCTGTTTTCGGGCGGCAACCAGCAGAAGATCGTGCTGGCGCGCGAGATCGAGCGGGACCCCGATCTCCTGATCGTCGGGCAGCCGACGCGCGGCGTCGATATCGGCGCCGTCGAATTCATCCACAGGCGGCTGATCGCCATGCGCGATCGCGGCAAGGCGGTGCTCCTGGTCTCGGTCGAGCTCGACGAGATCAGGGGGCTCGCCGACCGCGTGCTGGTCATGTGCGGCGGCCGCATCACCGGCGAATGCGCGCCGGAGACGTCCGAGAAGCAGATCGGCCTCATGATGGCTGGCGCGGCGGCATGAGCGGGCCCTCGCGAGAGCTGCCGCGCTGGGTCGATATCGGCCTCATCCCGCTGCTCAATCTCCTGGCCGCCTTCGTCATCACCGGTCTGGTCTTCGTGGCGATCGGCGAGTCGCCTCTCGAGAGCCTGGCGATCATGCTCAACGGCGCCTTCGGCTATGGCACGGGTCTCGGCTACACGCTGTTCTACACGACCAACTTCATCTTCACCGGCCTGGCCTTCGCCGTGGCGTTCCATGCCGGGCTGTTCAATATCGGCGCCGAGGGCCAGGCCTATCTCGGCGGCCTCGGCGTCACCCTCGTCTGCCTGCCGCTCGGCTTCCTGCCGATGGTGATCGTCATCCCGCTCGCCATCCTGGGCGCGGCGCTGTTCGGCGCCGGCTGGGCCTTCATTCCGGCCTGTCTCCAGGCCAGGCGCGGCAGCCACGTCGTCATCACCACGATCATGTTCAATTTCATCGCCTCGGCGCTCATGATCTATCTGCTCGTCAACGTGCTGTCGCCGCCGGGCTCGATGAACCCCGAGACGCGCACCTTCGATCCCAATGCGCATCTGCCTCTCATGCACGATGTCCTGGCGGCGCTCGGCGTCGCCATCGCGCGCTCGCCGCTCAATCTCGCCTTCTTCTGGGCGCTGATCTGCGCGGTCGCGGTATGGCTGCTTCTGTGGCACACGACGCTCGGCTACCAGCTTCGCGTGCTGGGCGCCAATCCCGCCGCCGCCGCCTATGCCGGCATGAAGCCCGGGCGCCTGATCGTCGTCGCCATGCTGATCTCGGGCGGCCTGTCCGGCTTCCTGGCGCTCAACGAGATCATGGGTTCGCAGAACCGGCTGCTGCTCGAATTCACCTCGGGCTACGGCTTCGTCGGCATCGCGGTCGCGCTGATGGGACGCTCGCATCCTTTCGGCATCGTGCTCGCCGCCGTCCTGTTCGGGGCGCTCTACCAGGGCGGCGCCGATCTTTCCTTCGAGAAGCCCGCCATCACCCGCGACATGATCGTCGTCGTCCAGGGGCTCGTCATCCTGTTCGCCGGCGCGCTCGAGCATATGTTCCGGCCGCAGATCGCGCGGCTCTTCTCCGGCGGGCGGCTGAAGGCGAAGGAGGCGTGAAGTGGTGGCGTGGCTCGATCTCATCGCGCAGGTGTCGGGATCGGCGATCCGCCTTTCGGTGCCGCTGCTCTTCGCCTGCCTCGCCGGGCTCTATTCAGAGCGCGCCGGCGTCTTCGATATCGGGCTCGAAGGCAAGATGCTCGTCGGCGCCTTCACCGCCGGAACCGTCGCCGCGCTCACCGGCTCGGCCTGGATCGGCCTTCTCGCGGCGGTACTGGCCTCGGTGGTCTTCTCGCTGATTCACGGCTTCGCCTCGATCACCCATCGCGGCAACCAGATCGTGTCCGGCGTCGCGATCAACTTCATCGCCGCCGGCCTCACCGCGCAATTGGGCGAGACCTGGTTCAAGCTCGGCGGGCAGACGCCTCAGCTCACCAACGACGAGCGTTTCATGAGCCTCGCCTGGCCTCTTGCCGACGCCTTGCGCGACGTTCCCGTCGTCGGCCAGGTCTATTCGCAGATCCTCTCCGGTCACAATATCCTGGTCTATGCCGCCTTCCTCACCGTGCCCTTGACCTGGTGGCTGCTCTACCGCACCCGTTTCGGCCTGCGGCTTCGGGCGGTCGGCGAGAATCCCGCCGCCGTCGACACTGCCGGCATATCGGTCGAGGCCATGCGCTATGCCGCGGTCGTCTGCTGCGGCGTGCTCTGCGGCTTCGCCGGCGCCTATCTCTCGATCGCCCAGAGCGCCGGCTTCATCGAGCACATGACGGCTGGCAAGGGCTTCATCGCGCTCGCCGCCCTGATCTTCGCCAAATGGCGGCCGATCCCCGCAATGGGGGCCTGCCTCCTGTTCGGCGCGCTCGACGCGACCTCCATCCGCCTGCAGGGCGTGCCTGTTGCCGGCATCGGCACCGTGCCGGTGCAGCTGATGCAGGCCGTGCCCTATATTCTGACCGTCGTCCTGCTTGCGGGCTTCATCGGCCATGCCGTGGCGCCCAAGGCGGGCGGCATGCCCTATGTGAAGGAAAAATGATGACGCACATGTCTGTCATCGCCGCCGCGGTCGCGGCGCGGTCGAAGGCCTACGCGCCCTATTCGCGCTTCCTGGTCGGGGCGGCGGTGAAGGACGAGCATGGCGCTGTCCATGCCGGCTGCAATGTCGAGAATGCCGCCTATCCGGAAGGCACATGCGCGGAGGCCGGTGCCATCGCCGCCATGATCATGGGCGGCGGCCGGCGGATCACCGAGGCGGCGGTAGCGGGCGCGGGCGATGTCCCGGTGACGCCGTGCGGCGGCTGCCGCCAGAAGTTGCGTGAGTTCGGCGCCCCCGGTCTCGTGATCCATGTCTGCGACGAGACCGGCCGGATCCGCCGCAACTTCACGCTGGAAGAGCTTCTGCCTCAGTCCTTCGGACCGGAGAATCTGGCGCCGTGACCAGGGCCGCCGACATATTGCGCGAGCGCCTCGGCGCGCTTCGCCCCCAGACCGCGATCGTCCTCGGCTCGAGCCTCGGGGCGGTGGCCGACGCCGTGGCGGGGCCGCTGCGCATTGCCTATCGCGACCTGCCGGGCTTTCCGGTGCCCGGCATCTCCGGCCATTCGGGCGAGGTAGTCGCCGGCCGTCTCGGCGGCAAGCCCGTCCTGGTGCTGCGCGGGCGCGGCCATCCTTATGAAAAGGGCGACGCCGCGGTGATGCGGCCGGTGATCGAAGCCCTCCATCTCCTCGGCATAGCGAAGCTCGTCGTCACCAATGCCGCGGGCTCGCTGAACGCCGCGATGCGCCCCGGCAGCATCATGCTCATCACTGATCACATCAATTTCTCGGGCATGAATCCGCTGATCGGCGAGGACGGCGACAAGGGCTTCGTGCCCATGACCGGCGCCTATGATCCGAGCCTCGCCGAGGCTTTCCGGCGCGCCGCCCGGGCCGAGAAGGTCGCGCTCCACGAGGGCGTCTATGTCTGGTTCTCGGGTCCGAGCTTCGAGACGCCGGCCGAGATCCGCATGGTGCGGTCCTGGGGCGCTGACGCCGTCGGCATGTCGACCGTGCCCGAGGTGATATTGGCGCGCCGTTTCGGCCTCGCGGTGGCGGGCCTTTCCGTCATCACCAATCTCGGCGCCGGCATCGAAGGCGCAAGCCCGAGCCATGAGGAGACCAAGAGCGAGGGCGTGAAGGCCGTAGGCGACATGACGAAGCTGTTGTCGCGCTTCTGCGCGGAGGCGGCCTGATGCTGGCGCAGGAACTCATCCGCCGCAAGCGCGACGGCAAGGAACTGGCCGCAAGCGACATTGGCGAGTTCATCCTGGGTCTCGTCCGGGGTGGCGTGTCGGAGGGCCAGGCGGCCGCCTTCGCCATGGCGGTCGTCCTGCGCGGCATGACGCGGGCGGAGACCGTGGCGCTGACGCGCGCGATGCGCGATTCGGGCACCGTCCTCGCCTGGCCCGGCATCGACCGGCCGATCGTCGACAAGCATTCGACCGGCGGCGTGGGCGACAATGTCTCGCTCATGCTGGCGCCGATGCTCGCCGCCGCGGGCGCCGCGGTGCCGATGATCTCGGGCCGGGGCCTCGGCCATACCGGCGGCACGCTCGACAAGCTCGATTCCATTCCGGGCTATGTGTCGCAACCAGATATCGCGCGTTTCCGCAAGGCGGTGAAGGAGACGGGTTGCGCCATCATTGGCCAGACCGCCGATCTGGCGCCCGCCGACAGGCGGCTCTATGCCATTCGCGACGTGACGGGGACGGTCGAATCGGTGCCGCTCATCACCGCTTCCATCCTGTCGAAGAAGCTCGCCGCCGGGATCGGGCAGCTGGTGCTCGACGTGAAGATCGGCAACGGCGCCTTCATGGCGACGCCCGCCGAAGCGCGCGAGCTGACCGGGAGCCTGGTCGCCGTCGCCAATGGCGCCGGCCTCAGGACTTCGGCGCTGATCACCGATATGAACGAGCCTCTGGCGAGCGCTGCCGGCAATGCCGTCGAGGTGGCCAATGCCATCGGCTACCTGACGGGTGTGGCGCGCGACCGGCGGCTGCATCAGGTGACGCTGGCTTTGGGCGCCGAGCTCCTGATGCTGGCCGGCCTCGCCGGGACGTCCGTCGAAGGTGCCGCGGCGCTGGAGCGCACGCTGACCTCGGGCGCCGCCGCCGAGCGCTTCCAGGCCATGGTCTCGGCCCTGGGGGGACCGCGGGATCTCCTCGAGAACCATGCACGCCTTCTGCCCAGGGCCCCGGTCGTCCGTCCGGTCATGGCGACGCATGATGGCGTCGTCGCCCTTATCGATACGCACGCCTTGGGCATCGCGGTGATCGAGCTGGGCGGCGGCCGGCACGTCGCGAGCGACAGGATCGATCCGGCGGTGGGCCTGACCGGCCTCGCCGGCCTCTCGGCCGGGGTCGGACGCGACCGGCCGCTCGCCATGGTCCATGCGCGTGACGAAGCTTCCTGCGAGCGCGCCGCCGCGGCAGTGCGTCGAGCCTATCGTCTCGGCAATGCACCGGCCCCCCTGCCGCCGGTGCTCGATCGCATAGGAGCTGGAACGTCATGAGTCGCGCTTTCTTGTTCATTCTCGATTCGCTCGGCATCGGCGGCGCGCCCGATGCCGAGCGCTTCGGCGACAGGGGCGCCAATACGCTGGGCCACGTCGCTGCGGCCGCGGCATTGTCCCTGCCGAATCTCGCAGCGCTCGGTCTCGGCCGGGCCGCCAAAGCGGCAAGCGGCGCATGGCCGAAAGGCTTCGACGACCGCATGCCGATCGAGGGCCAATGGGGCTATGGCGTCGAAGTGTCGAACGGCAAGGACACGCCATCGGGTCATTGGGAGATCGCCTGCGTGCCGGTGACTTTCGACTGGGGCTATTTTCCGAAGACGGTTCCCTGCTTTCCGCGCGCCCTCACCGATGCGATCGTCGCCAACGCCGAGCTGCCGGGCCTTCTCGGCAACAGGCATGCTTCGGGCACCGACATCATCGCCGAACTCGGCGAGGCGCATATGGAGACGGGCAAGCCGATCATCTACACCTCGGCCGATTCGGTGATCCAGATCGCCGCCCATGAGGAGACCTTCGGCCTCGGCCGCCTCTACGAGGTCTGCAAGGCCGCGCGCGAGCTCTCCTATGAGCTCAATATCGGACGTGTCATCGCGAGGCCCTTCGTCGGCGCCGATGCCCGCGATTTCACCCGCACCGGCAACCGCAAGGATTATGCGATCCCGCCGCCGTCGCCGACCCTGCTCGACCGGCTGACCACGGCCGGGCACGCGGTCGTGTCCATCGGCAAGATCGGCGATATCTTCGCGCATTCGGGCACCGGGACGGAGCTCAAGGCGGTCGGCAACGAGGCGCTCTTCGAGGCGACGCTGGCGGCCATGCCCGATCTCGCGGAAGGCGGCCTCCTTCTCACCAACTTCGTCGATTTCGACATGCTTTACGGCCATCGCCGCGATCCTCGGGGCTATGGCGCGGCGCTCGAGGCTTTCGATGCCATGCTCCCGCGGGCGCTCGAGCGCCTGAAGCCGGGCGACCTCCTGATCGTCACCGCCGACCATGGGTGCGATCCGACCTGGCGCGGCAGCGATCACACGCGCGAATGCGTGCCGATCCTGAGCTTCTCGCCCGGCACCGCCGCCGGAAGCTTCGGCCGGCGCGCCGGCTTCGCCGACATCGGCCAGACGATCGCAAGGCATCTGGGAATCGCACCGCTCGCCTACGGGAAGTCCTGGCTCTGATCCTGCCTTTTGCCGATGCCCCTGGCTGCGTCAGTTCTTCAGCCGGTATCCCGTCCTGAAGATCCAGGTGATGACGGCCAGACACACGACCAGGAACAGGAGGGTGATCGCGAGGCTGACCTCGATCCTGACGTCGGCGGTGCCGAAGAAGCTCCAGCGGAAGCCGCTCACCAGATAGACCACCGGATTGGCGAGCGACACGCTGCGCCAGAGAGGCGGCAGCATCTCGATCGAATAGAAGGTGCCGCCAAGGAAAGCCAGCGGAGTCACGATCAGGAGGGGTATGAGCTGCAACTGCTCGAAATTACTCGCCCAGATGCCGATGATGAAGCCGAACAGGCTGAAGGTCACGGCGGTGAGCACCAGGAAGGCCACCATCCACACCGGATGCTCGATATGGAGCGGGACGAACACCGCCGCCGTCGCCAGCGTGATGAGGCCGAGCATGATCGACTTGGTCGCGGCGGCGCCCACATAGCCGGTGACGATCTCCATCGAGGAGATCGGCGCCGACAGGACCTCGTAGATCGTGCCGATGAACTTCGGGAAATAGATGCCGAAGGAGGCGTTCGAGATGCTCTGGGTCAGGAGCGAGAACATGATGAGGCCCGGCACGATATAGGCGCCGTAGGTCACCCCGTCGATCTCGGCGATGCGCGAGCCGATGGCGCCGCCGAAGACCACGAAATAGAGCGAGGTCGAGACCACGGGCGAGACCACGCTCTGCAGCAGCGTGCGAAAGGTGCGGGCCATCTCGAACTTGTAGATGGCGCGGACGGCATAGGGGTTCATGACCGATCCTTCACCAGATTGACGAAGATGTCTTCGAGCGAGCTCTGCCGGGTGTTGAGGTCGCGGAAGCGGATGCCGGCCTCACCGAGGTCGTGCAGCAGCGCGGTGATGCCGGTGCGGGCGGCCTGCGTGTCGTAGCTGTAGGTGAGCTCATGACCATCGGCGGAGAGCTCGAGCTGGTATTGCGCCAGCCGGTCCGGCACCTCGTCGAGAGGCTCGGACAGCTCGAGCGTGACCTGCTTCTTGCCGAGCTTGCGCATCAGGGCCTTCTTCTCCTCGACCAGGATGATCTCGCCCTTGTTGATGACGCCGACCCGGTCGGCCATCTCCTCGGCCTCCTCGATATAGTGGGTGGTGAGGATGATGGTGACGCCGCTGTCGCGCAGGGAGCGCACCAGGTTCCACATGTCGCGCCTGAGCTCGACGTCGACGCCGGCCGACGGCTCGTCGAGGAACAGGATCGTCGGCTCGTGGCTCAGCGCCTTGGCGATCATCACCCGCCGCTTCATGCCGCCGGAAAGCGTCATGATCTTGCTGTCCTTCTTGTCCCACAGCGACAGGTCCTTCAGCACCTTTTCGATATGGGCGGGCTTGTGGCCGCGCCCGAACAGGCCGCGGCTGTGGGTGACCGTCGCCCAGACGGTCTCGAAGGCGTCGGTCGTGAGCTCCTGCGGCACCAGGCCGATCTTGAAGCGCGCCTGCCGGTACTCGCTGACGATGTCATGGCCGTCGGCCACGACGCGGCCCGTGCTTGGCGTGACGATGCCGCAGATGATGTTGATCAGCGTGGTCTTGCCGGCGCCGTTGGGGCCGAGGAGGGCGAAGATCTCCCCCTTCCGGATCTCGAGCGAGATGCTCTTCAGCGCCTGGAAGCCGGTCGCATAGGTCTTCGAAACGTCGATGATGGAGACGATGGAGGGCATGTCGGCGGTCGGGACGGCTTCGTTGGAATGACGGCGGGATCGCGGCGTGACCTTTTAAACGGTTGCGCGCGCTTTGGCGAATGTTCCGTGTGCCCCTGGGGAAGCGTCGCGTCCGGGCGTGCTCATGCCGCGACCACCACGCGCACCCGGTGCCAGGCGTTGGCGCCATAGCCTTGTGGATTCCACAATGCCGCTTCCGGCGGCTGGGTTCTGCCGTTGCTGTCGGTGGCGCGCACGCACAGCGCGTGATAGCCGTGGGTCGGCAGACGGAGCCTTGCCGTCCAGCGCTGCCAGGCATAGCGGTTGACGGCCGCGCCGACCTCGGCCTGGATCCAGGTCTGGCCGAGGTCTGCGCTGACATGCACCGCCGCCACTGTGTCTTCGCCGGCCCAGGCATGGCCACGCAGGTCCAGTTCGCGCGTTCCTGCGGGAAGCCTCTGGCCGTCGCGGATATTGGTGATGATGGAGCGCACCGGCATCGATTCGAGAATGCGCATGCCGTCGGTCTCGAAATGGGGATCGCCCGGCATCCCGGGCACTGCCGGCACCCGGTAGCTCGTGCCGGTCATGCCCCGGCCGTCGTGCTCCCTGTCGCGGATCCAGATGCGCGTCAGCCACTTGTGGGAGGCGGACGCCGGCCAGCCGGGCACGATCAGCCGCAGCGGCCCGCCATGGATGCCGGGTAACGGCTTGCCGTTCATCTCGTAGGCCAGCAGCGTGTGCCGCTCCATCGCCTTTTCCAGGCGCACGCCGCGCGACAGCACGGGTGCCGGCCTGCTCTCGACCGGCATGTCCGAACCATAATGCGCGGTATATCTGGCGGAGGACTTCAATCCTGCCGCGTCCAGCACATCGCAGAGCGGTACTCCGCCCCAACGGGCACAGCCGACACCGCCGACAGTCCACTGGTTGCCGCGCGCCGGCGGATCGAAAGCCGAGCGGCCGTTGCCCCCGCATTCGAGCTGCAGCGCGTAGTCGACCTTCCTGAAGCGCTCCTTGATGTCGCCGAGCCGGATCGACAGCGGCCTGTGCACTTCACCGTCCACGGTCAATGTCCAGCTGTCGGGATCGGAGACCGGCCCGGGCGGCCGGCCGTTGTTGCGGATGAAGAACGCCGCGGTGGGCGTGATGTCGCCGTCGAGCAGGTGCGCCGGCGTCTCCGCCACGAGCGGATGTTCTCCCAGGACGATGAGTTCCGCCTTGCCGCTCATCCCGAGCATATGCGGAGCCTGCGCCGGCCGCGCCGGGCTTGCACGAGTCAAGCGCGCGGAAACGGCAGGATCGCCAAGCAAGGCCGCCAGGCCGCAGCCGGAGATGAAGCCGCGGCGCGAAAGGCGGGTGCCGGAAACGGGTCCAGGAGCCTCCGCTGCGGCGGCGCGGATCGCATGCAGGCCACGCTCCCGATACGGCACTGGCATGGCATTTCCCTTTCGGAGGCCAGCATAGGGGCGTGGCGGTAGGAAGCAAGGAGCGCTTCAGAGCATCGGCCCGAAAAGCGTGTGCGATTTCGGGCATGCCGACGCAGAAAATCAAGACGATTATGCACTTCACGATACCAAATTTTTCCGATATTTTGCCGAAAATGGCAAACGTTCAGAAATACTCTCCAGCGATAACCTCCAAGGCGATCTTGCCGTAATCCAGATCGCGCGGCGTTTTTCCATCGAAGAGGCGACAAAGGAATATTTTGATAAACTCCGTTGGCCGCACGACTCGGTTTGTGTCTGTTACGGCAACGCAGATCAAGGATGCATTTTACAAAGTGACGCCGAAACCAGAAAAAGAAAATCTGGAGCTGACCTCTATGAGTGCGCCAAATGTCGGCAGGCTAGGCTAAAATCGGCAAGTAAGAAGGCGCACACAAAATAGGCTGACCATGACTGTAATTGCCGGGAAAGACCTGGAACGATACTGGCAACATCACGATGCGCTATTGGCGTTTCATAGTTTGTTCAATGAACGGGAGACGATAGACGAGCGTGCTATCGCAATAGTGGGTGCAACATTTCTCGATAACATCCTAGAACATATGCTACTCAACTTTATGGTGGACGATGAGAAGGAATCCATGAAGCTGGTTGGTATGGACCGTCCGTTAGGAACGTTCTCGAGTCGCATAACTACATCCTACTGTCTCGGCCTAATCTGCAAAACGGTGCGTGACGATCTCCGCGCTGTTGGCAAAATCCGTAACAAGTTTGCGCACCAACTTGAGGCAGCGTTTGACATGGAACCAATTCGAGGATGGTGTCTCTCGCTCAAATGGCATGAGTTTTCCATGATGATGAAGGCTCCCGCTGACGCCACGCCGCGGGATGTTTTCCAGGTCGGCGTCAACCAACTGATCACCCACCTAAGCGGCATGTTAGGCGTGGCCCGTTTGGAACGCCGTCGGATGCGAAACGAAGATCATGGAGGACCGACATTGCTGAGATAGTCTCAGTGGGGGTCGTCAAGGGCATAATCACCAAATCAAAGAGATGGGGCGTCCGTTCCGATCCTGTCGGAACGTCTGGGCTCTATCGAACACGGTTCGGCCTGACCGCCGGCGCGCTCAGGGGATCTTCGGGCCATTGGTGCTTGGGATAGCGCCCGCGCATCTCGGCGCGCACTTGCGGATAGGCATTGACCCAGAAGCTCCTGAGATCCTGCGTTACGGCCAGAGGCCGCCGGGCCGGCGACAGGAGCTCGATGCGCAAGGCGGCGCGGCCGTCGGCGATGCGCGGCGTCTCCTCAAGGCCGAACATCTCCTGCAGGCGGGCACGCAAGACCGGGTCGCCGTCATTCTCATAGTCGATGGCGATGTCGGCTCCCGACGGGATGGCGGCATGCCGCGGCGCCAGCCGGTCGAGGCGCCGCTTCAGCTCCGGCGGGACGAGGGCAGAGATGATGGCCGCAAGGTCGAGCCGGTCGAGATGCGACCGCCGCGTCATGCCGGCGAGATAGGGCTTGAGCCAGTCGTCCAGGCTTTCGGCGAGCGCATTGTCGGAAAGATCCGGCCAGCCTTCGTCCGGAAAGATGCGCCGCAGGAATCGCAGCCGGGCCCGCAGCGTCTGCGCCGCAGCGCTCCACGGCAAGGCGGCGATGCCCATGTCGGCGACGCCCTTCGTCATCGCCCGGGCGATCGCTTCCGGGTCGGGCGTGGCGAGCCCGCGGTCTTCGAGAACGAGAGCGCCGAGGCGGCGCTGCCGGCTGGCGGCCACGATCTGGGCGCGGCCGTCCCATCGGACGATGTCGGCCTCTTCGATGTGACCGGCGAAATGGGTTTCGATATCGGCGCGCGAGAGCGCCGCGGCGAGGAAGATGCGCTGGTCGCCGGACGCGCCGTCGGTCGTCGCCACGGCGAGGAATTCCTCGCGCGCCAGGGCGTCGTGCTCCGGCAGGACGCCGCCGCCGCCGCCCGCAAGGCGGAACCGGCCATGCCCGCCACGCGCCTGAGCGATGCGGTCGGGCCAGGCGAAGGCGACGAGCACGCCCGGAAGGATGCCGCCGCGATCCTCCCTGCCGATGCCGGCGAGGCCGCGGATCTGCTGCGCTCCCGCTCTGATCCGATCGCGCAGCGGCTTGTTCACGGTGCCGCGGCGGAGCGCCGCCAGCCGGTCGGCGATATCGGCGCCGGCGTCGCGTCCGAGGAGGTCGCGCTCCGACAAAAGCGCTGCGAGGTCCGCCGCGAGCGCGCCGGCTCCGAGGTCTTTCGCCCTGGCGATCATATGGGCGAGGCGCGGATGGAGCGGCAGCTTCGCCATGAGCTTGCCCATGCCGGTGATCGCTCCCTTTCCGTCGAGCGCGTCGAGCTCGCCGAGAAGCGCGCGCGCCTGGACGAAGGCGGCCTCGGGCGGCGGGTCGAGGAAGCGCAGGGCGTTGCGGTCGCCGACGCCCCAGTTGGCGAGCTCGAGGGCCAGGGGCGCCAGATCGGCGATCAGGATCTCGGGCTCGTCATGGGCCTTGAGAGCGCGCATCTCCTGCTCGGGCCACAGCCTGAGGCAGAGGCCGGGGCCCTGCCGTCCGGCGCGGCCGCGCCGCTGGTCGGCGGAGGCTTGCGAGACCCTGACCGTCGCCAGCGCCGTCATGCCCGTGGCGGGATCGAAACGCGGCGACCGCTTGAGGCCGGAATCGATCACCACGTCGATGCCGTCGATGGTGAGGCTGGTTTCGGCGATGGTCGTGGCGAGCACGATCTTGCGGCGGCCGCCCGCCGCCGGCCGGATGACGGCGTCCTGGTCGGCCGGCGTCATGGCGCCGTGGAGCGGCATGACCGCGACGTCGGCGGGCAGGGGCGATGCGCGCAAGGCCTCTTCGCTCCGACGGATTTCGGCTTCGCCCGGCAGGAAGGCGAGGATGCCGCCCCGCGCCTCGTCGAGAGAGTTGCGGATGGCGCGCGCCATGTCGCGCGCCAGCGTCGTCCGTTCCGGCCGCTCCCCATAGCGCGTCTCGACCGGGAAGCTGCGGCCCGGCGCCGATATGACCGGCGCATCGCCCAGATGGCGCGCCAGCCTGGCCTCGTCGAGCGTCGCCGACATCACCAGGATCCTGAGATCCTCGCGCAGGCCCGCTTGCGCATCGAGCGCCAGAGCGAGGCCGAGATCGCCGTCGAGGCTGCGCTCGTGGAATTCGTCGAAGATGAGCAGGCCGACATCGCCGAGGGCCGGATCGGCCTGGAGGCGGCGCGTCAGGATGCCTTCCGTCACCACTTCGATCCGTGTGGCCGCGGAGATCTTGCGGTCGAGCCGCACCGCATAGCCCACGGTTTGGCCGACGGCCTGGCCGAGGCTCTGCGCCATGCGCGAGGCGGCGGCGCGCGCGGCGAGCCGCCGCGGCTCCAGCATGACGATCTTGCGGCCCTCGAGCCATGTCTCCTCGATAAGGGCCAGGGGCACGCGCGTCGTCTTGCCCGCACCGGGTTCCGCCACCAGGACGACATTCGTGTGCTCCGCCAAGGCTCCGGCGAGCCTCGGCAGGATCGGCGTGATCGGCAGGTCGGACATGGGGCGGGTCAAACAGGCTCACGGCGGTTTCGTCAAGTAGCGCACGTCAGAAGGGTCGAGCAGAAACGATCAACGTGATGGGAAACTCTCATGCTTCCGGCCACCAACCTTTTCGAAGAGCACTCCTGCTTTCCTGTTGTCTGCGGCGACCGCAGAGTCTAATACAAACGGCCTCTTCTATTGCACCGCACAAAAAATGACCACGCGTATCATCCCTGTCGAGGTCTTCGATCTCGTCGTCTTCGGCGCGACCGGCGATCTCGCCCAGCGCAAGCTTTTGCCGGCCCTCTATCATCGCGGCCAGGCGGGACAGATCCCCCAAGGGGCGCGAATCATCGGGGTGTCGCGCCGTGCCATGAGCGATGCCGAATACCAGGCATTCGCCAGAACCGCGCTCGAAAAATATGTTCCCGAAAAGGAGCGCAGCCCCGCCGGGATCGATACGTTCCTGAAGCGCCTCTCCTATGTGACGCTCGACGCCACGCAGGACAAGGGTTGGGAGGGCTTGGCCAAAGCGCTGAAGCCCGGCGCGGAGCGCATCCGCGTCTTCTATCTCGCGACCTCGCCCGATCTCTTCGGCCCGATCTGCGGGAGGATCGGCCGGAACGAACTGGTGACGCCCAGGGCCCGGGTGGTGGTGGAGAAGCCGATCGGCCGCGATCTCGAATCGGCGCGTGCCGTCAATGACGCGGTCGGCGCGGTGTTCCCGGAGAACCGCATCTATCGCATCGATCATTATCTCGGCAAGGAAACCGTCCAGAACCTCATGGCGCTGCGTTTCGCCAATGCGCTCTTCGAGCCCCTGTGGAATGCCGGCCATATCGATCATGTGCAGATCACCGTGGCCGAGACCCTGGGCGTCGAAGGCCGTGCCGGCTACTACGACACCGCCGGCGCGCTGCGCGACATGGTCCAGAACCACATGCTGCAGCTTCTCTGCCTGGTGGCGATGGAGCCGCCGACCTCCATCGAGGCCGACGCGGTGCGCGACGAGAAGCTGAAAGTGCTGAAGTCGCTGCGTCCGATCGTCGCCTATAACGGCGCCAATGCGACGGTGCGCGGCCAGTATCGCGCCGGCGCTTCGGCGGGCGGCGCCGTGCCCGGCTATCTCGACGAGCTCGGCTCGCCGGCGAGCCGGACGGAGACCTTCGTGGCCCTCAAGGTCGAGATCGGCAGCTGGCGGTGGAACAGCGTGCCCTTCTATCTGCGCACCGGCAAGCGTCTGCCGGAACGTGTCTCCGAGATCGTCGTTGCCTACAAGCCGATACCTCATTCGGTATTCGACGAGAGCGCCGGTCCGATCGACACAAATCGGCTGGTCATCCGCCTTCAGCCCGACGAAGGCGTGAAGCTCTGGCTGATGATCAAGGACCCGGGGCCCGGAGGCATGCGGCTTCAGCACGTGCCGCTCGACATGAGCTTCGCCGAGGCCTTCGGCGTGCGCAATCCGGATGCCTATGAGCGCCTCATCCTCGATGTGGTGCGCGGCAACCAGACCCTGTTCATGCGCCGCGACGAGGTCGAGGCGGCATGGAGCTGGATAGGTCCCATCCTTGACGAATGGGAGGAATCGGGCGATTTGCCCAAGCCCTATACGGCGGGGACCTGGGGGCCTGCCGCGGCGGTGGCGCTGATCGAGCGCGACGGCCGCACCTGGCACGAGGATGATGCGAGTTGATTGCCGAACGCAAGCTGTTCACGAGCAGGCAGGAGCTGGCCGCTGCCTTGGCGTCGGATGTGGCGGCAAGCCTCTCGAACGCCATCACCGATCGCGGCCACGCGCAGCTCGCCGTGTCGGGCGGCACCACGCCCAAGCTCTTCTTCCATGAGCTCGCGCATGTCAGGATCGACTGGTCGCGTGTCACCATCACATTGGTCGACGAGCGCTGTGTCCCCGTCACCGACGAGCGCTCCAATGCCAGGCTGGTGCGCGAGCATCTCTTGCGGCTGAAGGCCGCATCGGCGAAGTTCGTCCAGCTCTATGGCGGCCATGGCCGTCCGGAGGACCTCGGGCCTTTCGACGTGGTCGTGCTCGGCATGGGCACCGACGGCCATACCGCTTCTTTCTTCCCGCAGGGCGACAATCTCGCCGAAGCGCTCGACGTCGTGACGACGAAGCGGATCGTGACGATGACGGCGCCGGGCGCGCCGGAGAAGCGGCTGACCTTCACCTTGCCGATCCTGCTCGACAGCCATTTCGTCGCCCTTCACATCGAAGGCGAGGACAAGAAGAAGGCGTTGGCCGAAGCCGAGAAGCCTGGACCGGTGAAGGACATGCCGATTCGCGCCTTCCTGCGCGCGCGCGAGCCTCTCGTCCTTTATTGGTCCCCGTGACAGGGAGGCAGCCATTCTCTGCACGCTGCGACCATGACGATCGAACGGCAAAAAGGGCTGGAAGCCCTGTTGACGCGGGTACCGGTCGTGCCGGTGCTGATCATCGACGATGCCGACGACGCGGTGCCGCTGGCGGCGGCGCTGGTCGAGGGCGGGCTTACCGTCCTCGAGATCACGCTGCGCACCGCGGCGGCACCCCGATGCATCCACGCCATCAAGGCGCAGGTGAGGCGGGCGGTCGTCGGATCGGGCACCGTTCTCGACGAGGAGGGGCTGTCGCTCAGCGTTGAGCTCGGCTGCGCCTTTGCCGTCTCGCCCGGCGCCACGCCGGCGCTGATCGCGGCCGCGGAAAAGGCGAGCATCCCGCTCCTGCCGGCGTCGCGCTCGCCCAGCGAGGCAATGGTCCTGCTCGAGCACGGCTACCGCTTCCAGAAGTTCTTCCCGGCCGAGCCGTCGGGCGGTGCGGCCTATCTTTCGGCATTGGCCTCGCCCTTGCCCCAGGTGAGGTTCTGCCCGACCGGCGGCATCACGGCCGAGATCGCGCCTTCCTATCTGAGGCTCGCCAATGTCGTCACCGTGGGCGGCTCCTGGATGGCGCCCAGATCCCTGATCGCCGCCAAGGATTGGAAGGCCATAGCGAAGCTTGCCGCCGCCACGGCGCGGCTCAGGGGCTAGTTGCGCCGGACAGCGCGGCTCACTAGCGCGCATCCCGGCGAAGTGGGATCACTTCGTCGAAAGGATTCGTGTCAAATCAGTATCTTGGGAGCAAATCCTTGTCGCCGAAGTCTTCAACTTTGGCGGGATTTGCTCTAGCATTCGTGTGTGAAGGAGCTTTCATGTCCGGCGTCGCGATCCTGCCGTGGAACAAGCCGGGGCACAATGCCATGCCCCGCAACGAGGGCATGCCGCTCACCTTCGATCTCATCGACGGCATCCGCCTGAACCTCTCCGCCGCCGAGCGGCGCATCGCCGCACTTCCCGGGCGCCGCACGGTCAAGAAGGATGCCCAGGCCGCCTGGCTGCTCAAGGCCGTCACCTGCATCGACCTCACCACGCTTTCGGGCGACGACACGGCGGCGCGCGTGCGCCGTCTCTGCGCCAAGGCGATGAGTCCGCTGCGTCCCGATCTGCTGGAGGCGCTCGGCATGGCCGACCGGCGCATCACCACCGGCGCCGTCTGCGTCTATCACCGGTTCGTTGCAACCGCCGTCGAGGCGCTCGCCGGCTCGGGCATCCCGGTCGCCGCCGTCTCGACCGGCTTCCCCGCCGGCCTCGTGCCGCATGACGTCAAGCTCAGGGAGATCGCGGCCTCGGTTGCCGACGGCGCGCGCGAGATCGACATCGTCATCACCCGCGAACATGCGCTCACCCGGAACTGGCGCGCCCTTTATGACGAGATGCGCGACTTCCGCGCCGCCTGCGGCGACGCCCATGTCAAGGCGATCCTCGCCACCGGCGACCTCAAGACCTTGCGCAACGTCGCCGGGGCGGCGATGGTCTGCATGATGGCGGGAGCCGACTTCGTCAAGACGTCGACGGGCAAGGAGACGGTGAATGCGACGCTCCTGGTGGCGCTCGCGATGCTGCGCATGATCCGGGCCTATCGGGAGGCGACCGGCTTCAAGGTCGGCTTCAAGCCGGCCGGCGGCATCTCGACGGCCAAGGATATCCTCAACTACCAGATCCTCATGAAGGAAGAGCTCGGCCGCGAATGGCTCGAGCCCGATCTCTTCCGCATCGGCGCGTCATCGCTGCTCGCCGATATCGAGCGCCAGATCGAGCATCACGTTACCGGCCGGTATTCGGCCTTCAACCGCCATGCGGCCGGATAGACGATGAGCGTCGCCCATTATTTCGACACGATGGATTACGGCCCCGCTCCCGAGAGCGACGCCGAAGCGCGCGCCTGGCTTGCCCGGCACGGCAAGGGCTTCCGCCATTTCATCGGCGGCGGCTGGGTCGGCGGCAAGACGCATTTCGACACGCTCGAGCCCGCCACCGGCAAGGTGCTGGCGAGGCTCGCCCAGGGCTCGGCGGCCGATGTCGACCGCGCCGTGAGGGCGGCGCGCAAGGCGCAGCCGGGCTGGGCCCGGCTCGGCGGCTATGGACGGGCGCGCCATCTCTATGCGCTGGCCCGCATGATCCAGCGCCATGCCCGGCTCTTCGCCGTGATCGAGAGCCTCGACAACGGCAAGACGCTGCGCGAGACGCGCGATCTCGACGTGCCGCTCGCGGCGCGCCATTTCTATCATCATGCCGGCTGGGCCGAGCTCCAGGAGAGGGAGTTCGCGGACCACCAGCCCATCGGCGTGGTGGGCCAGGTCATTCCGTGGAACTTCCCGCTTCTGATGCTCGCCTGGAAAGTGGCCCCGGCGCTCGCGCTCGGCAACACGGTGGTGCTGAAGCCCGCCGAGTTCACCTCGCTCTCGGCGCTGCTCTTCGCCGAACTGGCGGAGCGGGCGGGCCTGCCGGCGGGCGCCCTCAATATCGTGACCGGCGACGGCGAGACCGGCGCTGCGCTCGTCCGCCACAAGGATGTCGACAAGATCGCCTTCACGGGCTCGACCGAGGTCGGCCGCATCATCCGCAGGGAGACGGCCGGCACCGGCAAGTCGCTCACTCTCGAGCTCGGCGGCAAGTCGCCTTACATCGTCTTCGAGGATGCGGATATCGACGGCGCCATCGAAGGTCTCGTCGATGCGATCTGGTTCAACCAGGGCCAGGTCTGCTGCGCGGGCTCGCGCCTCCTGGTCCAGGAGGGCATAGCGGAGAGTTTCATCGTCCGGCTCAAGGCGCGCATGGCGAAGCTGCGTGTCGGTCACCCGCTCGACAAGACGATGGACATGGGGGCCATCGTCGACAAGGTACAGCTCGAGCGCATCGAGGACCTGGTGAAGCAGGGTGTCGCCGAAGGCGCGGTCTGCCATCAGTCGCCGGGCGGCCCGCCCGGGGGCTTTTTTTATCCGCCCACTCTCCTCACCAATGTGCATCCGGCCTCCACGGTGGCGCGGGACGAGATCTTCGGTCCCGTTCTGGTGGCGATGACCTTCCGCACGCCGGACGAGGCGGTGATGCTCGCCAACAACACCCGCTATGGCCTCGCGGCAAGCGTGTGGAGCGAGACCATCGGCCTGGCCCTCGATATCGCGCCCAGATTGCAGGCCGGCGTGGTGTGGGTGAATTCCACCAATCTTTTCGACGCCGGGGCCGGCTTCGGCGGCTATCGCGAATCGGGTTTCGGCCGCGAAGGCGGGCGCGAGGGCGTTTATGAGTACCTGAAGCCCAGGGCCTGGGCCGGGCGCAAGCCGAGGGCGCCGGCGAAACCGTTGCCGGTACTTAAGGCCAGGACGGCCGCCGGCCTTCCCGCGATCGACCGCACGGCAAAACTTTTCATCGGCGGCAAGCAGGCGAGGCCCGATGGCAATTACTCGCGCCCGGTCCTCTCGCCGAGGGGCGAGCTTCTGGGTGAGGTCGGCGAAGGCAGCCGCAAGGACATTCGCAATGCCGTGGCGGCAGCGCGGGGAGCGGAAGCCTGGTCCAGGGCGAGCGCGCACAATCGCGCCCAGGTGCTCTATTATATCGCCGAGAATCTGAGCGCCCGGCGCGAGGAATTTGCCGGCCGCATCGCCGCGATGACCGGGGCCAGGCGCGCTGTGGCGTCGGCCGAGATCGATGCCGCGGTCAGGCGGTTCTTCACTTATGGTGCCTGGGCCGACAAATATGAGGGCGACATCCACGCCCCGCCTCTGCGCGGCCTGGCGCTGGCCCTCAAGGAGCCGGTCGGCGTCGCCGGCGTCGTTTGTCCCGACGAAGCCCCGCTTCTCGCCTTTGTGAGTCTTCTCGCTCCGCTCATCGCCATGGGCAACCGCGTCGTCGCCGTGCCGAGCGAGCGCCATCCGCTCGCGGCCACGGATTTCTATTCGGTGATCGAGACCTCCGACGTGCCGGCGGGCGTCGTCAATATCGTCACCGGCGATCGCCATCTTCTGGTGAAGACGCTGGCCGAGCATGACGATGTCGATGCTCTGTGGGTCTTCGGATCGCAGAAGGCGTCAGCCGATGCCGAGCGGCTTTCCGCCGCCAACCTCAAGCGCACGCTGGTCGATCACGGCCTTCTCACGGACTGGCTCGACCCCGCGCAGGCGGAAGGACCCGTTCTCCTGCGCCATGCGACGCAGGTGAAGAACGTGTGGATACCTTATGGCGAATAGGAAACGGAGAGCCTCATGCTGAAATCGATCGACCCGGCGCTCAATGCCGACGTGCTCTTTGCCCTGCGCGCCATGGGCCATGGCGACGATATCGTCATTTGCGACACGAACTTCCCGGCCGATTCGGTGGCGCGCCGGACGGTCCTGGGCAGGTTGCTGCGTATCGACAATGTGACGGCGGCCCGCGCGGCGCGTGCCGTCCTCTCGGTCATGCCGCTCGACGGTTTCGTCGAGCATCCGGCACTCAGGATGGAGATCGTGGGCAAGCCGGAGGAGATCCCGCCGGTCCAGGCGGAGGTGCAGTCCGAGATCGACCGCGCGGAAGGCAGGTCCTGGCCGATGGGCTCGGTCGAGCGCTTCGCCTTCTATGATCTGGCGCGCAAGGCCTATTGCGTGATCCAGACCGGCGAGCGCCGCTTCTATGGCTGCTTCGCTTTCAAGAAAGGCGTCATTCCGCCCGATCAGGTCTGACATGACGGTCCGGCAAGGGGCGAATTGCCCTCTGGCGCATGGTGGCAACTGTCCCTAACTGATCTTCATGCCGTCACGCCAAAGACTGGTTTTCGCCCTTGTCGTCCTGGTGATCGCCGCGATCACGGGAGGGGGTGCTTTGTGGCTGACCCGTGGCTTGCCCGAAGGTCCTATCGGATCGGGCACAGCACTCGTCGGCGGGCCGTTCACCTTGACCGACCACAATGGCAAGCGGGTGACCGATCAGGATTTCCGCGGCAAGTACATGCTGATCTTCTTCGGTTTCACCTATTGCCCGGACGTCTGCCCCAGCGAATTGCAGGTGATGTCGGCCGCGCTCGACAAACTGGGGCCCGCGGCCGACGAGATCCAGCCGATCTTCATCACCATCGATCCCGCCCGTGACACGCCCGAGGCGATGAAGCTCTATGTGGCCAATTTCCATCCGCGCCTGATCGGGCTCACCGGGTCGCCCGAGGACATCGCCCGGGTGGCCAAGGCCTATCGGGTCTATTACGCGAAGGCGAAGGGAAGCGAGAGCGAGACCGACTATCTGATGGACCATTCCACCATCCTCTATCTGATGGGTCCGGACGGCAAATTCGTGAAGCATTTCACCTATGGCACCGAGGCGCAGGGCCTGGCCGACGGGTTGCGCGAGGCCATAAAGTAAATATTTCAGTGGGTTAAGTGTTTTGTCGGGGCCCAGTCCGTTGCCCGGTTTTTGCATGGCCCTAGGTCCATGGCCGGGTTGTGCGACGCAGCGCGCATTGTTAAGTAAGTGACATGTTGCGGCGCACCCTAACCCTCAAGGAACAAGGGAATTGCTCTATTATCTTTATGAGATGAACCACGCCGCCATGGCGCCCTGGCGTGCGGCGGCGGATGCAGCAAAACTCTTCTGGAAAAGTCCCGTCAATCCGATCGCCCAGACCTATATGGGCCGGTCGATGGCGGCTTCGCTCGAGCTTTTCGAGCGGGTCACGCGCCGTTACGGCAAGCCGTCTTTCGGCATCACCGAGACCGTCGTCGACGGTGTCGAGGTCTCTATCGCCGAAGAGCGCATGCTGCACAAGACCTTCTGCACCCTTCTGCATTTCGCCAAGCGCTGGCCGGAGAAATCCACGCCGGTCGGGCATCCGAAGCTCCTCATCGTCGCGCCGATGTCGGGTCACTATGCGACGCTGTTGCGCGGCACGGTCGCCGCCCTGCTGCCTCATGCCGACGTCTATATCACCGACTGGGTCGACGCCCGCCAGGTTCCGCTGCGTCTCGGCGGTTTCGATCTCGACGACTATATCGACTACGTCGTCGAAATGCTCGAGCTTCTGGGACCCGATGTCCATGCGATGGCGGTCTGCCAGCCTTCCGTGCCGGTGCTTGCCGCCGTGTCGCTGATGGCCCAGCGCGGCAATGCCAGCCGGCCCAGGTCCATGATCCTCATGGGCGGGCCTGTCGATACGCGGCGTAATCCGACGGTCGTCAACCGCCTGGCGGTGGCGCGCGGCGTCGACTGGTTTCGCAAGAACGCCGTGGTCCAGGTGCCCTTTCCGCATCCGGGCTGCATGCGCGACGTCTATCCGGGCTTCCTGCAGCTCACCGGCTTCATGACGATGAATCTCGACCGCCACATGGACGCGCATCGCGAGCTGTTCTGGCATCTGGTCGAGGGCGACGGCGATGCGGCCGAGAAACACACCGAATTCTATGACGAGTATCTCTCGGTCATGGATCTCACCGCCGAGTTCTACCTGCAGACGGTCGAGAAGGTCTTCGTCAGGCACGAGCTGCCGCGCGGCCTGTTCCATCATCGTGCCGAGAAGGTCGATCCGTCCGCCATCACCGCCACGGCGCTCATGACCATCGAGGGCGAGCGCGACGACATATCGGGCGTGGGCCAGACCGAGGCCGCGCATGATCTCTGCTCCGGCCTCGCGCCCGGCAAGAAGCTGCATCTGCTGCAGAAGGGTGTCGGCCACTACGGCGTGTTCAACGGCTCGCGCTTCCGCGCCGATGCCGTGCCGCGCATCGTCGACTTCATGCGCAAGCATGGGTGAGGCGCCGTGAGCCGGTGGCTGGAGGACCTGGGGCTGGTGCGGCGCCCGACGATCATCGAGCCGGCGCTCATCGCCGTTGACGGCCGCTCCATCACCGTCAGCTTCAGGCGCAACGCCAGGGCCCGGCGCCTGGTCCTGCGTCTCGCGCGCGACCGGACCGGCGTCGTCGTCACCTTGCCGCCGCGCGTCGGCCGCGGCGAAGCGCTCGACTTCGCCCGGAAATCCGCGGGCTGGATCAGCGCCAGGCTCAAGTCCGAGCCGGCGGACCGGCCGTTGCGGGCGGGAGGAGAGATTCTCATTCGCGGCGAGCGCCGGCGCATCCTGCATTCGGGATCGAGGCGCGGCACCGTGGCGCTGACCGATGCGGCCGTCATCGTCTCGGGCGACGAGGCGCATCTTCCCCGGCGCCTGGCGGACTGGCTGAAGGCGGAGGCGAAGCGCGATCTCGTCAAGGCGAGCGAATTCTATGCCGCCGCCATGGGTGCCAGCTTCCATCGCCTTTCGGTGCGCGATCAGAAAAGCCGCTGGGGCTCATGCTCCTCCGACGGCACCCTGTCCTATTCCTGGCGGCTGGTCCTGGCGCCACCCTATGTCCTCGACTATGTCGCGGCGCATGAGGTGGCGCATCTGAGGCACATGAATCATGGCCGCGGATTCTGGCGCCTGGTTCTCGCCCACTGCCCGCATGCTGGGCGCGCCAAGAGCTGGCTCAAGCTCAACGGCGCCGCGCTCCACGCCTATGCCGCCAGCGGCTGGATTTAGTGGCTCTCAGCGGTTGTTGCCGCGTTCCCGCAGCCGGCCGGCGGCCGACTGGCCGTCATTGTCGTTCCTGCGCCGGGGCGCCGTCTCGACGTCGCTCTCCTCCTCGTCGGAAGATCCGAACAGTCTCTCGAAGAAGCCGCGGCGGCGCTTGCGCGGCGCATATTCCTCTTCGGCATAGGCTTCGGGAACGATCTCGGAATAGGAGGCGACCGCGTCCGATCCATCGTCGTAAGGATCGGTTTCACCGGGCAGCGGCAGGTTGGAGAGGCCGGCATGAGCGGGCTCCATCACGTCCTTCCAGATGGCGGCCGGTATCGAACTGCCGGTCATTCTCTTGGTCGGCGAATTGTCGTCGTTTCCGGCCCACACGCCGGCGATGTAGTGCGCGGTATAGCCGATGAACCAGGCGTCGCGGTAATCCTGGCTGGTGCCCGTCTTGCCGCCGATCTCGAAGTCGCCGAACTGGGCGCTGCGTCCGGTGCCTTGCGTCATCACCGCCCGCATCATCCGGTTCATGGCGCCGAGATCGTAGTTCGATACGACCTGGCCGAGACCGTCGCCGTGGCGCTCGTAGAGGAGGGTGCCGTCGCGCGTCGAGATGCGCGTCACGATATAGGGCTGCACCGGAGCGCCGCCATTGGCGAAAGGCGTGAAGGCGGAGACGAGCTCGAGCAGGCTGACTTCCGAGGTGCCGAGCGCGATCGAGGCGTTGTCGGCGAGGTCCGAGGTGATGCCGAGCCGGTGCGCGGTGGCGACGACGGCGCTGGGCGACACGTTGAAGGCGAGCTTGGCGGCGATCGTATTGATCGAGAGCGCGAGCGCCTTGGTGAGCGTCACCGGGCCGAGATACTTGTGCTCGTAGTTCTCGGGTTCCCAATCGCCCAAGCGCACCGGCTCGTCGATCTCGACCGAATCCGGCCCGTAGCCCTGTTCGATGGCGGTGAGATAGACGAAGGGCTTGAAGGCCGAGCCCGGCTGGCGCTTCGCCTTGGTCGCGCGGTTGAACTGGCTTTTGACATAGGACTTGCCGCCGACCATGGCGATGATGGCGCCCGTCGGGTCGAGCATGACGAAGGAGGCCTGGGAGACGTTGTATTTGCGGCCGTCCTGATCGAGCCTGCGCCGCAGGGAACGTTCGGCGTTCTGCTGGATCTCGGGGTTGATCGTGGTCTCCACGACGATCGACTGGTCATAGTTGCGCACCAGCTGCGGCAGGATCTCGCCTACATGGTCGACGATGTAGTTCGTCGCCGGCACATAGCTGGACGGTGCGACCGTTGATGGTGCGATCAGCGCCATCTGCGCCTCGCCGCTGTCGATGAAGCCGGCCTCCACCATGTCGTTCAGGACTTCTCGCGCCCGCTTGTTGGCGCCTTCCGGATTGTTGATCGGATTGTAGGTGGTGGGCGCCTTGAGGACCGCGGCGAGGATGGCGGCCTCCGCCAGCGTCACGTCGCGTGCCGACTTGCCGAAATATTTCTGCGCCGCCTTCTCGATGCCGATGGCGCCGCCGCCGAAATAGACGCGGTTCATGTAGAGCTGGAGGATCTCGTCCTTGGTGAATTGCGTCTCGAGCCAGATGGCGAGCACCGCTTCCTGCGCCTTGCGCGCCATCGTCCGTTCCGGCTTGAGGAAGAGGTTCTTGGCGAGCTGCTGCGTGAGCGTCGATCCGCCCTGGACGATGTGTCCGGCGCGCAGGTTTTCCACCATGGCGCGGATGAGGCCCCAGGGATCGACGCCGAAATGCGAGCGGAACCGGCGGTCCTCTATGGCGATGATCGCTTGCGGAACGTAAGTCGGCAGATCGGCGATGCGGACGTCGTCGCCGAAGAAGGCGCCGCGCTCGGCGAGGACGGTGCCGTCCGCGGCGAGGATCATGATGCCGGGCTCGCGCGCCGGAATCTGGAACAGGCCTTTCTGGTCGAGGGTCATCCACAGGTAGCCGAAGCCGAGGGCTCCGGCGAAGACGCCCCAGAAGGCGAGGGTGAGAAAGAAGGTGAAGATGCGCCATCCGAACCGGCGCCGGCGGCGTGGCAGCCGGCTGGACGCGGCGCCGGGGCTGCGCCCGCCGCCACGGTTGCCGCCGCTGCTGCCGAACAGGGAAGGCTCGCGGCGCTCCTGTCCTCGGCCGCGCGGCCTCTTACCCCTGCCGTTGAACCCCATGCGACATTGCCTTAGGTAATCCGGGTCGAAAGCATCGAGAAGAGTGGTTAACCCTGTCTGAACGCTGCGCGGCCCGGGTGGGAGTGACGGAAGATCAAGCGATTTTCACGTCGACCCCAAGCGAAGAACCGTGAATAGCCTTGGCGTTCAATCATGTCGTCATGATGGCCTGATGCCGATGGAACAGGCCGTAGATCCGGGCTTCGGAAGGCGTGTCGCAGGTGCGGCGCCGAAGCCCGTCGACCGCGGACTCGAAGCATCATCAGGGCGGCGCGGCGGAATCCCTGCAGCTCAGGTCAGGGCATCAGGCGGCGGCGCTCGTCGCCGGCGCGCAGGCGCGCACGTCTTCGCCGACATAGGTCTCGAACTTGGCGAAGTTCTTGATGAACATCTGCACCAGCCTGTGCGCCTGGACGTCATAGGCCCCGGGATCGGCCCAGGTGTTGCGCGGATTGAGGAGCCTGGCGTCGACGCCCTGGACGGCGATCGGCACCTCGAAGCCGAAATGCGGGTCCTTGCGCATCGCCTGGTTGTCGAGCTCGCCCGAGAGCGCGGCATCGAGGAGGGCGCGGGTGACGGCGATCGGCATGCGCTTGCCGGTTCCATAGGGCCCGCCGGTCCAGCCGGTATTGACCAGCCAGCATCCGACCTTATGACGCGCGATGAGGTCGCGCAGGAGCGCGCCATAGACGCTCGGATGGCGTGGGATGAAAGGTGCGCCGAAGCAGGCCGAGAAGGTCGCCTGCGGCTCGACCACGCCGCGCTCGGTGCCGGCGACCTTGGCGGTGTAGCCCGACAGGAAGTGATACATGGCCTGCGCCGGCGTCAGCCGCGCGATCGGCGGCATCACGCCGAAGGCGTCGGCGGTGAGCATCACGATCGTCTGCGGCACGGCCGCGCGGCCGGTGGTCGAGGCATTGGGGATGTAGCTCAGCGGATAGGCCGAGCGCGTGTTCTCGGTCAGCGAGCCGTCGTCGAGATCGAGCTTGCGGGTCTCCTGGTCCATGACGACGTTCTCGAGCACCGTGCCCCAGCGCTGCGTCGTCGCATGGATGTCGGGTTCGGCCTCGGGCGACAGGCGGATCACCTTGGCATAGCAGCCGCCTTCGAAGTTGAAGAGGCCGTCATCCGACCAGCCATGCTCGTCGTCGCCGATGAGGGTGCGCGAGGGATCGGCCGAGAGCGTCGTCTTGCCGGTGCCCGACAGGCCGAAGAACACGGCGCTTCGTCCTTTGGCATCGACATTGGCCGAGCAATGCATGGGCATGACGCCCTTCTCGGGCAGCAGGTAGTTGAGCGCGGTGAACACGGATTTCTTCATCTCGCCGGCATATTGGGTGCCGCCGATCAGCACGAGGCCGTGAACGAGGTCGCAGGCGATCACCGTCTCCGAGCGCACGCCGTGACGCGCAGGATCGGCCTTGAAGCTCGGCAGATCGATGATGGTGAGTCCGGGCGCGAAAGTGTCGAGATCGCTGGGCTCGGGCCGGATCAGGAGATGGCGGATGAACAGCGCATGCCAGGCATATTCGCAGATGACGCGCACCGCGAGCCGGTGCTGCGGATCGGCGCCGCCATAGAGATCCTGCACATAGAGATGCTTGTCCCTGGCGTGGGCGAGCATGTCGCGCTTGAGGGTGGCGAAATTCTCCGGCGATATGGCCTTGCTGCTGTCCCAGCAGACCGACGCTTCGCTTTCCTGGTCGCGGCGGATGAACTTGTCGTTCGGCGAGCGGCCGGTATGGCTGCCGGTCGAGACCACCAGCGCGCCGCCATCGGCCGCCCGTCCCTCGCCCCGGCGCAGGGCTTCCTCGTAGAGCTGGGGCACGCCCGAATTGAAGGCGGCCGAGCGCGGCTGCGGGACGATCAAGGGGATATGGGTGTTGAAGCGGCCTGATTGATGCAAAGCTGGGTCCTCCCTGAATTTCCGCGAGCGAGGAAAGTAGGCGGGCGGATAGGCGGAAACAAGTCAGAAAGATGGCTTTAACTCAGGGATACTGCGGTATCGAGCATCAGAAAATTGATGAATCTACATCATATTTCGAGCCTTCTGGGCCAAGGCGACGAAAGCCTGGCGCAGGCCCCCCGCTGTTTCCACCGGCTTGTCGAAAGCGAGCCTCAGCACCTTGCCGTCGCGCTCGAGATGGGCGCCGTCCGGATCGACGGCGGTGACGCGCCAGTTTCCGGGTGTGGCGCCGAGAAGCTTCACGGCATAGAGCGCGACGGCATCGGCGTGATCGGCGTTCATATGGCTTATGGCCGCTTCGGCGCCCGCCATGACGGCCGCTGCTGCGCTTTCTGGCAGAAACACCTCAGCCGGCTCCATCGTTTCGATGCGCCCGAAGCCCGCCACCGCGTGGATTTTCTCGGGTTTCAAGCGCCAGAAGGAGAAATCCGGAAAATCGAGATAGGTCCGGGCGGGCGGATGGTGATGGGCGTAGCGCGGCGCGATCTCCGCCGTTTCGAGCCGTTCGAACCGGCCCATGACGGTGACCCTGGCGCCGGTCAGGGCATCGCCTTCAACCGGGATCTCGCTCACCATCACGCTTCCCTCGGGCCGGGCCTCGATATTGCGCGCATGCCAGGCGAGGCGGGAGATGAAGATGACGGGGTGGCCCGGTCCGTCGGTGGCGAGATTGGCGAGCGAGACATAGGGTCCCTTTGGCTCGCGATTGCTGGTTCCGAGCGAGGCGGTGCGGGCACGTCTGAGGAGGAGGCGCGCCTCCTCTCCGGTGAAGCTGCGGCCGGTGGGAGTTGTCATGGAGAGGCTGTTTCCCTATTAGAATGACGATCCGAGAGCTGGACCCGATACAGGAGCGCCACATTTTGCGCCAGTTCCAAGGTTACAGCCGCGTTAGCGTCAACAACGGACCATAGGACCACATGCCGACGATCGCTCTTGTCGATGACGACCGCAACATTCTGACTTCCGTCGGGATCACCCTCGAGGCCGAAGGCTACCAGGTCCAGAAATATTCGGACGGTGCCGCAGCGCTGCAGGGCCTGCAGGACACTCCCCCCGACATGGCCATCTTCGATATCAAGATGCCGCGCATGGACGGTATGGAGCTTCTGCGCCGCATCCGCCAGAAGTCCGATCTGCCGATCATCTTCCTGACGTCCAAGGACGACGAGATCGACGAGCTGTTCGGCCTCAAGATGGGGGCCGACGACTTCATCAAGAAGCCATTCTCGCAGCGCCTGCTGGTCGAGCGCGTCAAGGCGGTGCTGCGCCGGGCGACGCCGCGCGACGGCAGCGCGCCGCCCCAGGAAGCCGCCAAGACCATCGATCGCGGCAAGCTGTCCATGGACCCCGACCGTCATTCCTGCACCTGGGATTCGAAGCCGGTGACATTGACGGTGACCGAATTCCTGATCCTGCAGTCGCTCGCCCAGCGCCCCGGCATCGTCAAGAGCCGTGATGCCCTGATGGATGCCGCTTATGACGATCAGGTCTATGTCGACGACCGCACGATCGACAGCCACATCAAGCGGCTGCGCAAGAAGTTCAAGCTCGTCGACGACGATTTCGACGGCATCGAGACGCTTTACGGCGTCGGCTACCGGTTCAAGGAGGCCTGATCGCGAGCGGCCCGGATGCGAGCTTTGCATCCGTGGGCCGCGGCTGCTGGTGTTTCCGGCGTGCTCCTGGATGCGAGGTCCTGAACAGGCACGCGGCTCGACGGCGGGGACTTCGCGTTCAGCACTATGGGCGCCTGATCGGGAAGCCGTCATCGGTTTCCCTCCGATCCGGCACTGATATAGGATTTGACGGCGATCGTTTCGGGCCGGATCGGTCCGAAACGATCGTGCTGTGACGCGGGACAGGTTGGACTGGGAATGGTGACGGGCGTCGAGACACCCGACCGGATCGAGATCGAGGAGGCAAACGCATCCGATGCGGTCGCCGAGCGCGAGCGCAGCCTGGCCTGGTGGATTCACCGCCTGGCGCCGGCGAGCCTGACCAGCCGCATCGTCCTTCTCAACATCGCCGGTCTGATCGTCCTCGTCCTCGGCATTCTCTACTTCAACCAGTTCCGACAGGGCCTGATCGACGCCCGGGTGCAGAGCCTGATGCCGCAGGCCAACATCATCGCCGCGGCGGTGGCGGGCTCGGCCAGCGTCGACACCGGCTCGATCGTCATCGATCCCGACGCGCTCATCAACTCGCAGGACGATGCCGCCGCCGACGCGGAGCAGCTGCGCGATCTCGATTTTCCGATCAATCCGGAAAATGCCGGCCCCATCCTGCGCCGGCTTCTCGCCTCGACCCCGATCCGCGCCCGCATCATCGATACCGACGGCAATCTCGTCGTCGACAGCCGCTACCTCTACGGCCGCGGCGAGATCACGCAGCGCGAATTGCCGCCTTTCGACGTCAAGACGGACACGCTGTGGATGCGCTGGTGGAAGCGTCTCAACGACTGGCTCTTCACCAACGACTATCCGCATCAGAAGGATTATGGCGTCGACAACGGCAAGGAATTTCCCGAGGTGCTCGCGGCCCTGAACGGCGCCTCGGTCTCGATCGTGCGGATCAACGACCAGAATGAGATCATCGTGTCGGTGGCGGTTCCCATCCAGCGTTTCCGGGCCGTCCTGGGCGCGCTCATTCTCTCGACCACGGGGGGTGAGATCGACAATGTCCTTCTCGCCGAGCGCAAGATCGTGCTCTTCACCTTCGGTTTCGTGGCGCTGGTCACCATCCTGCTCTCGGTGTTCCTCGCCGGCACCATCGCCGAGCCGATCCGGCGCCTCGCCAGCGCCGCCGAGCGGGTGCGGCGCGGCGTCAACAAGCGCGTCGAGATCCCCGATTTCACCCAGAGGCGCGACGAGATCGGCCATCTGTCGGGTGCGCTGCGCGACATGACGACGGCGCTCTACAACCGGATGGAGGCGATCGAGGCCTTTGCCGCCGACGTCTCGCATGAGCTCAAGAACCCGCTCACCTCCCTGCGCAGCGCCGTCGAGACGTTGCCTTTCGCCAAGACCGACGAGCAGCGCAACCGCCTGGTCGAGGTGGTGAAGGACGACGTGCGCCGGCTCGACCGCCTGATCACGGATATTTCCGGCGCCTCGCGTCTCGACGCCGAACTGGCGCGCGCCGAGGCCAGTCCGCTCAATGTCGCGGAAGTGCTCGACACGCTGGTTTCCTTCGCCAACGAGACGCGCAAGGACGATCAGGCAGCCATCGCGCTGGAAATCCAGCCGCCGCCGGCCGCCGTCCCGCGCGACAAGGCCTTCGTCATCCTGGGGCACGATACGCGGCTCGGCCAGGTGGTGCGCAATCTCATCGACAATGCGCGCTCTTTCGCGCCCGCGCGGTCGACCATCCGGGTGCGGGTGCGCCGCCTGCAATATTATGTCGAGTTCCGGGTCGAGGACGAGGGACCGGGCATCCCGCCGGAAAATCTCGAGCGCATCTTCGAGCGCTTCTACACCGACCGTCCCGAGGGCTCCTTCGGCAAGAATTCGGGGCTCGGCCTCTCGATCTCGCGCCAGATCGTCGAGGCCCATAAGGGCCGCATCTGGGCCGAGAATCGCTATGGAAAGGCGCCGGCGGGCGGCGAGCGGCCGATCCTGGGCGCGCGCTTCGTCGTCCGTGTTCCCGCCATTCCGCAAGACTGGGTGGCCGCCGAAGATGGCTGACCCTCCCGCCTCGCGCATCACCTTGCATGCGAGCTGCGTGACGCTGGGCGATGACGGTATCCTGATCCTGGGCCCGCCGGGGGCCGGCAAATCCGATCTCGTCCTGAGGCTCATCGACGCGCCGGGCCGCGGCACCGGGCAGGAACTGATAGGCGCCCGCCTCGTCGCCGACGATCAGACCGTCATCGAGCGACGCGGCGAGGCTCTCTATGCCTCGAGCCCGCCGGCGATCGCGGGCCTCCTCGAGATCAGGGGGCAGGGGATCGTGGCCGTCGACCATGTGCCGCAGGCACGGCTCAGCCTGGTTGTCAGGCTGGTGCCGGCGGCCGAGATCGAGCGTCTGCCCGACAATGCCGGAATCAGCCGGATCGCCGGTGTGGCACTGCCCGAGATCGCCATCGATCCGTCGAAGGTGACGGCGGGCGCCCGCATCCGGGCCGCCCTTACCGCGGTGCCGCGCCACGAACTGCGGCAAATTCGGCAAGGAGAGGCTTGATATTGCATATGGCGGAACTTCCCGGCACATTCGCGACCCCTGGGGCAAATCCCGCCAAGACCCTATGACTTTGGTGCCAGGGATTTGCTCTTATATGTCAATTCGGCGCGTGATCGGACGGAACGCCGGTGTCAGCCTTCCCCGATCGCGCACCGGCCACACAGGTTTGTTCCGGTGGAGCATTTGATTTCATGATCGGACTCGTTCTGGTCACCCATGGACGGCTGGCGGAAGAATTCCGGTCTGCATTGGAGCATGTCGTCGGCCCGCAGCAGAATCTGGTGACGGTCTCGATCGGGCCGGATGACGAGCTGGAGAAGCGCCGCGCCGACATCATGGCGGCGATCCAGGCGGCGGATACGGGGCAGGGCGTCATCATATTGACCGACATGTTCGGCGGCACGCCGTGCAATCTCGCCATTTCGCTGCTCGAGAACGGTCGCGTCGAGGTCCTGGCCGGCATGAACCTGCCCATGCTGGTCAAGCTCGCCCGCATCCGCGGCGATTCCTCGCTCGAGACCGCCGTCGTCAAGGCCCAGGAGGCGGGGCGCAAATACATCAATATCGCGAGCCAGATCCTGAGCGGCTGATGGCGGACCCCCATACGCGACATTTCATCATCGTCAACAGCCGCGGTCTCCATGCCCGGGCCTCGGCCAAATTCGTGAAATGCGCCGAGCAGTTCGACGCCGAGATCCTGGTCAGCCGCGACAGCCAGACGGTCCCCGGCACCTCGATCATGGGCCTGATGATGCTCGCCGCCACGCCGGGCTCCTCGATCCAGGTGACGGCGGCGGGCCCTCAGGCCATCGCCGCCCTCGACGCGCTGGGGGCGCTCGTCGCCGGCAAGTTCGGCGAGGATTGATCCTGCTGCGCGCCCATGCGCTTCGCAGGACCCGTCCTCCGAAGCCTTGGCGCAGGAGGATTGTGGGACCCGTCCTCCGAAGCCTTGGCGTAGGAGGATTGTAGGACCTGTCCTCCGAAGCTTTAGCGTAGGAGGATGATATAAAGAAATCTTTATGTCTTTGTGGACAGCCGCGGGCCGGGCTGCTATAGCGGGCGCCGTTCCGTCCTGCTCCGCGCCGGCGCGCTTCGCAGGATTTCACCATCGCCCTTCGAAGCTTCAGTGCAGGAGGGCCGTCAACCGAAGCGGGATTTCAGTCATGGCGAGCTCCAAGGATTTTCACGTTGCCGATATCGGCCTGGCCGGCTGGGGCCGCAAGGAGATCGAGATGGCCGAGGTCGAGATGCCGGGCCTGATGGCGATCCGCGAGGAGCTGGGACCTAAGCAGCCGCTCAAGGGCGCGCGCATCGCGGGCTCGCTCCACATGACCATCCAGACCGCGGTCCTGATCGAGACCCTGGTGGCGCTGGGCGCCGAGGTGCGCTGGGCTTCCTGCAACATCTTCTCGACCCAGGATCATGCCGCCGCCGCCATCGCCGAGCGCGGCATCCCGGTCTTCGCCTTCAAGGGCGAGAGCCTCGAGGAATACTGGCGCTTCACCGGCCGCATCTTCGACTGGCCGGGAGAACCCGCCAACATGATCCTCGACGACGGCGGCGACGCCACGCTGTTCATTCTCCTCGGCGCCAAGGCCGAGAAGGATCCTTCCCTCATCGCCAATCCGAAGAACGAGGAGGAGGAATGCCTCTTTGCCGAGATCGGAAGGCGTCTCGACGCGAGCCCGGGCTGGTTCTCCAGGATCAGGGCCTCGATCAAGGGCGTTTCCGAGGAGACGACGACCGGCGTGCATCGTCTCTATGATCTTCAGAAGAAGGGCGAGCTTCCCTTTCCGGCGATCAATGTCAATGACAGCGTCACCAAGTCGAAGTTCGACAACAAATATGGCTGCCGCGAATCGCTCGTCGACGCGATCCGGCGCGGCACCGATGTGATGATGGCGGGCAAGGTCGCCGTGGTCTGCGGCTATGGCGACGTCGGCAAGGGCTCGGCGCAGTCGCTGAAAGGTGCCGGCGCCCGCGTCATCATCACCGAGATCGACCCCATCTGCGCGCTGCAGGCGGCGATGGACGGTTTTGCCGTCATGACCATCGATGACGCGTTGCCGACCGCCGATATTTTCGTGACCGCGACCGGCAACAAGGACGTGATCACCGTCGATCACATGCGCCGGATGAAGGACATGGCGATCGTCTGCAACATCGGCCATTTCGACAACGAGATCCAGGTGTCCGATCTCAAGAACTTCCAGTGGACGAACATCAAGCCGCAGGTCGACATGATCCATTTCCCCAAAGGGAACCGCATCGTCCTCCTGTCGCAGGGCCGTCTGGTCAATCTCGGCAATGCCACCGGACATCCGAGCTTCGTGATGTCGGCCTCCTTCACCAACCAGACTCTGGCCCAGGTCGAGCTCTTTTCCAATGCCGGCAATGGCAAGTACCGCAACGAGGTCTATGTCCTGCCCAAGACGCTGGACGAAAAGGTGGCCCGCCTTCATCTCGCCAAGCTCGGCGTCACGCTGACCACGCTCAAGGACGATCAGGCGGCCTATATCGGCGTCACCAAGGATGGCCCTTACAAGCCCGATTACTATCGCTACTGATCCGGTCCCAGGATAAGGTGCGGCGCAGGATTCCGGCGGCCGGAGTTTGCTTGTATATCTGCGGATCAGCGCAAGGCGGGTGATTCGGCCAGCCGGCCGAGGCATGCGCCTGGAGCAAATCGCGCCGGAGGCCTGCCTCTCGGTGGACAGGGATTTGCTCCAATATTTTTGGCGCGAATCCTTTCGGCGAAGCGACCCCACTTCGCCGGGAGGCGCGCTGGTCAGTCGAGCTTGCGTCGCATGAGGGTTGGGATCGGGGCGGTCCCCATAAGGGATATTCGGTAGGCATGCGCGGAGATTGTGCCTTCATACGCACATTTGTCGGCGGCTGGACGGCGAGGCTCGGCGCATCTCTTTCCGTCATAGTGGTGCTTGGCGGGCCTGCGGCCGCCGAGGACGGCTGGGGCAGCAGCATCGCGGCGCGCTTTGCCGACGATCCGCTGGCCTTCTCGGCGCTTTTCGCGTCCGCCGCCATTTTCCTGTGGGCCTTTTTCGTCATCCGCAAGCTCATTCGCGAAGAGCAGGCCGCCGAGCGGCGTGCCCGCGATCTCGAGACCGCGCTCAATGAGAGCGAGGCGATACTGACGGCCGAGCCGACCGTCATCGTCATCTGGCACGGCCGCGAGGGGCGGCCCGGCCGGATCTCCGGCGACATGCGCGGCGTGGTCAAGGTCCCCGCCGACAGGGGCGCGCTTCTCGATTTCCCATCCTGGCTCGATCCGGAATCGGCCGCGGCGCTCCATGACGCGGTCGCCCTCATGCGCGACCAGGGCGCGCCGTTCAATATCGGCATCCGCACGCTCGACGACGAGCTTCTCGAAGCCGACGGGCGCACGGCGGGAGGCTTCACCACCTTGCGGCTGAGGCCGTTGGCTGGCGAGCGTCGCCAGGTGACGGAAATGGCTTATGACGCCCGCCGTCTCGGCAAGCAGGTCGAGCGGCTGAGCGCCGTGCTCGACGCCGCGCCCTTTCCGATCTGGCTCAAGGACGCCGGCGGCGAGACGATCTGGGTCAATGACAGCTATATCAAGGCGGTCGAGGCCGCCGACGTCGATGCCGTCATCGCGGACGGGATCGAGATCGTGGATGACGCGAAGATCGAGCCGCCGGAAGGCGGCCGCTCGGCGAGCCTCAAGGGCCGCAGCCATGCGGTGATCGCCGGCACCAAATGCGCCCTCGACGTCCATGAGATCAGGCTCGCCGACGGCTTTGCCCGCTTCGCCATCGACGTCACCGCCATCGAGAATGCCCGCAAGGAATTGAAGCGCCACATCCAGGGCCATGCCAATACGCTCGACAAGCTCGACACGGCGATAGCCATCTTCGGTCCCGACCAGCGGCTGCTCTTCCACAATTCCGCCTATGCCGAGCTCTGGTCGCTCGATCCCGACTGGCTGGCCCTGAGCCCGAGCGACGGCGAGATCCTCGACCGCCTGCGCGAGCTGCGCCGCCTTCCCGAGCAGGCCAACTACCGCGACTGGAAGGCCAAGCAGCTGCAGGCCTATCAGACGCTCGAGACGCGCGAAAGCTGGTGGTACCTGCCGGACGGACGCTCCCTGCGCGTGATCTGCGAGCAGCATCCGTTCGGCGGCACCACCTATCTCTATGAGAACGTCACCAAGGAGATCCAGCTCGAGAGCCGCTACAACGAGCTGATCGGCGTCCAGCGCGAGACTCTCGACAACCTGCATGAGGCGGTGGCGCTGTTCGGCACCGACGGCCGCCTCAAGCTGCACAATCCCGCCTTCGCCCGCTTCTGGTCGCTCGACCCCGCCTTCCTCGACCGCCAGCCGCATGTCGACACGGTCGTCGACCAGTGCCGCAAGCTGCTTGCCGACGACATGGTCTGGGACGAGCTCAAATACGGCATGACCAGCCTCGACACCGGCCGCAAGCCGCTGAAGGGCCGGCTCAACCGGCCGGACGGCCTGGCGCTCGAATATGCCTTCGTTCCTCTGCCGGACGGCAACACGCTTCTGACCTATGTCGACGTGACCGACTCTTCGCGCATCGAGAACGCCTTGCGCGAGCGCGCCGAGGCGCTCGAGGCGGCCGACCGCCTCAAGACCGGCTTCATGTCGAACGTCTCCTATGAGCTGCGCACCCCGCTCACCAACATACTGGGCTTCGCCGAGAGCCTGTCGCTCGGCATCGCCGGCGAGCTCAGGCCCAAGCAGCAGGAATATCTGAACGACATACAGGAGTCCTCGCAGGACCTCCTCGTCATCATCGATGCCATACTCGACCTGACGACGATCGATGCCGGCGCCATGGAGCTCAGGCCGGCCCCGATCGATGTCGTCGATCTCATGCAGCAGGTGGGCGAGGGGCTGGGCCAGTGGATGACCAAACGCGATCTGACCTTGAATATCGAGGTCGCCGAGGACGCCGCGAGCTTTGTCGGCGATCCCAAGCGCGTGCAGCAGATCCTGCACAATCTCCTGGCCAATGCCATAGGCTTCTCCTCGGAAGGCGGCATCATCCGCATGGGCGCGGCGCATGACGGCGACGACATCCTCCTGTGGGTCGCCGATACCGGCCGCGGCATCGACCCCGAGTTCCAGAAGCGGGTCTTCGACCGCTTCCAGTCGAAGCCCATGCCGGGCGGCCATCGCGGCCCCGGCCTGGGGCTTGCCATCGTCAAGAGCTTCGTGGAATTACATGGCGGGCGCGTGTCCTTGCGCTCGCAGGTCAACAAGGGCACGACCGTCATCTGCCGCTTCCCGATGCGTGGCCCCCACGCGCAGGATCGCGGCTCTCACGAGCAGCACAGGCGCGGCACCGTCGCCGCGTGATCGACCCGGACAGCATGACATCTCTTCCACGACAGCTGAAAGACACCGAAGCGACGGCCGCTCTGGGCGCCGAGCTGGCGCTGATGGCCAGGGCCGGAAGCGTCATCTGCCTTCATGGCGATCTGGGGACCGGCAAGACGACGCTCGCCCGAAGCTTCATCCGGGCCCTGGCGGGCGAGGAGGTCGAGGTTCCTTCGCCCACATTCGCGCTGCTGCAGACCTATGACACGACCAGGGTGCCGGTCGCCCATGTCGATCTCTATCGTCTGGGCTCGTCCGGGGAACTGGACGAACTCGGCCTCGACGAGCTTCTGCTCACTCACCAGCTCGTCGTGGAGTGGCCGGAGCGGCTGGGCCGTGATTTCGCCGCCGACCGGCTCGACGTCAGGCTCGTGACCGACGGCAAGGGACGAAAGGCCGAGCTCGACGGTCGCGGCGCCTGGTCCCTGGCGCTGAAGCGGCAAGCTCTCATCATCGATTTCCTGAACACCACGGACTGGGCCGGGGCGACCCGCGTGTTCCTCGAAGGCGATGCCTCCTTCCGCCGCTATGAGCGTCTGTTCATGGGCGCGAAGACGGCGGTGCTGATGGACATGCCGGAACGCCCCGACGGTCCCGTCGTGAAGAACGGCAAGCCCTACAGCGCCATTGCGCATCTGGCCGAGAACATCGACGCGGTGCTGGCGGTGAACAGCTGCCTGGCCGGGCAGGGCTACAGCGCGCCGAGGATATTCGCCGCCGATGCCGGACACGGCCTCGCCGTCATCGAGGATCTGGGCTCGGACGGCTATGGCCGCAAGATGCTGCGCGGCGACGACATGACCGAGCCCCTCGAGGAAGCGGTGCGCCTCCTCGCCGACATGGCCGGCAAGGCCTGGCCGCGGAAGGTTGCCGTTCCGGACAGGGGCTGGCACCATATCCCGGCCTATGACCGGGAGGCCATGACCATCGAGGTCGAGCTGGTGCTCGACTGGTTCTGGCCCTTCGCCAAGGCCTCGCTGCCATCCGCCAGGGACCGCGCCGACTTCCTGGCGCTCTGGTCCGATCTTTTCCCGCTCGCCGATCACGACCCGCCGGTATGGATCCTGCGCGATTTCCATTCGCCGAATCTCATGTGGCTGCCGAAGCGCCGCGGGCTCAAACGGGTCGGCCTCATCGACACCCAGGACTGCGTTCTGGGCCATCCCGCCTTCGACCTGGCCTCGCTTCTCCAGGATGCCCGGGTCGATATGGATTTCGCCCTGGCCGACCGGCTGCTCGACGGCTATTGCGCGCTGCGCAGGGGCGCGCCCGGCTTCGACGAGGCGGCGTTCCGCTCGGCCTATGCCTTCTTCGGCGCACAGCGGGCGACAAAGATCCTGGGCATCTTCGCCCGGCTCGCCAAGCGCGACGGCAAGCGCGGCTATCTGCGCCACATGCCGCGGGTCTCGCGCTATCTCGAGCGCAATCTCGGCCATCCGCGGCTTGCCGGCCTGCGGCAGTGGTACGACCGCCATCTGCCGCAATCCTTGAGGGAATCGCTGCCGCAATGACCCACATCGGACGTCGCGCCATGATCATGGCGGCAGGCCTCGGCCAGCGCATGCGCCCTTTGACCAACGGCACGCCCAAGCCCCTTGTGGAGGTCGCGGGTGTTCCGCTCATCGAATATGGCCTGGGGCGCCTCGACCAGGCGGGCTGCGATCTGGCGGTCGTCAACGTGCATTACCTGCCCGAGCAGATCGAAGCCTGGGCTCGGCGCAAGGCCTCGCCGCGCATCGTCATTTCGGATGAGCGTCGGGAATTGCTCGATACCGGCGGCGGCATCGTCAAGGCCCTGCCGCTCCTCGGGAACGAGCCCTTCTTCGTGGTCAACAGCGATTCGATCTGGATCGACAGCGGCCGGCCCGCGCTCGCGCGCCTCATCGCGCGCTGGGATGACGCGCGGATGGACTGCCTGCTTTTGCTCTGTCATCCGCGGCGGACGATCGGCTATGATGGCCATGGCGATTTTCTCACCGATGCCGGGGGCCGGATCATCGGCAGGCCCGGGCGGGACGAGACCGGTCTCGCCTATATCGGCGCCTACCTCGTGCATCCGCGGCTTTTCGCCAATGTTCGCTTGTCGAAATTCTCCATGAACCTCTTGTGGGACAGGGCTGTTGCGGAAAAGCGCCTTTACGGGATCGAGCATGAGGGCCGGTGGCTGCATGTCGGCACGCCCGAGGCCATACCCTTGGCCGAGCGCGCGCTTGGCGGCTGATATCTGCCGGAATCCCGGGAGTGGAGCGTGAGGCTGCGCCTGTTCACGATCCCCGCCGACGTCGCGTTCCTCCCGGCATTGACGCGCGCCATCCTGTCGGGCGATCTGCCCGCGCCGGCGGCGCCGCCGCGCGTCGAGGACCTGCCGCGCTGGACGATCCTGTTGCCGACGCGCCGGGCCGCGCGCGGTCTCGGGCGCAGCTTCCTCGCCACGGCAGGGCGTGCGGCGATGCTCCTGCCGCGCATCCGCCCCATCGGCGACGTCGATGAGGATCTTCTCGATTCCGATATGCCGGGCGGCTCCCGGCACGACGAGCATCTGCCGCCGGCGATATCGACCCTCGAACGCGAGGCTTTGCTCATCCGTCTGATCGATGAATGGGCCGCGGCGCATCCCGGGGAGCGGCTCGCTTTCGAGATCGCGGGCTCCCCGTCGCAGGCCATTGCGCTGGCGAAGAGCCTCGCCGAGCTTCTCGACACGTTCGAGACCGAGGAGGTCGATCTCGAGCGCCTGCCGGAGCTCTTCACCGCCGATCTCGCCGAGCACCGCAACTCGATCCTGAGCTTTCTGGCGATCATCCTCGAGAAGCTGCCGGTCGAGTTGTTCATGCTGGGCCGCCTCGGGCCGATGGAGAGAAGAAGCCGGCTGCTCAGGCTCGAAGCGCATCGCCTCGCCGAGACGCAAGCTCCGGGACCGATCATCGCCGCCGGATCGACGGGCTCGATACCGGCGGCCGCCGAGCTCCTCAGGACGATCGCCTCTCTTCCGCAGGGCGCGGTCGTCCTGCCCGGACTCGACCAGGTGATGAGCGAGGAGAGCTGGCGTCATGTGGGACCCCAGCATCCGCAATTCGGCCTGAAGCGTCTTCTCGACGGCTGGCATGTGAGGCGCGGGGACGTGGAGCTTCTGCCGGGGCTTGATGCGGAACGGCGCAACGGAGCACGGGTCTGGCTGACATCCGAGATCATGCGTCCGACGCCCGCGGCGTCGGCCTGGCGCGGGGCGCTGCTCGCCGGCCGCGCGCAGATCGTCCGCGGCATGGAGAAGGTCAGCCTGGTCGAGGCCCGCGACCATCACGAGGAAGCCCAGGTCATAGCGCTGGTTCTGCGCGAGGTCCTGGAGGATCGGAAGAAGACCGCCGCCCTGGTGACGCCCGACCGGGACTTGGCGCGCCGCGTCGTCAGTACGCTCAAACGCTGGGGGGTGGAGATCGACGATTCGGCGGGCGAGCCCCTGATCCGCCGGCCGCTCGGCTCGGTGGTCGCCGCTTTGATCGATTGCATCCTCACTCAATTCGCCATCCATGAATTCGCCAAGCTTCTGCATCATCCGCTGGCGCAGTTCGGCTGGGCCGCGAACAAGGCGCAAAAGGCGCGATCCATCATCGATCTGGCTTTGCTGCGCGACGGGCGCGACCGCTTGCCGCCCGGCACGATCGCACAGGCGTTGGAGCGCGCGCGCCGTGAGGCGCAGACGAATGTGCATACCCATCTGACGCTGAAACGCCTCGGCGACAAGGACTGGGATCTGGCGCGTGCCTATGCGTTGAGGATCGATGCGGCGCTCGCCGGCCTGGCGGGTGGCGAGACCGGCCGGCAACCCCTGGGCCGGCATGTCGGCCAGTTGATGAAGGTGCTCGCCGCCGTGGCCGATGCGGCGGCCGATCCCGATGCGGCGGAAGCCCTGGACCAGCTCGTCCAGTCGATGGAGGCGGCGGAACGCTTCCTGCCCGCCTGCGACCGGCAGCGCGCCTTGATGTTCCTGGCGAGCTGGCTGCGCCGCCTGCCGGTGCGTCTGCTGCTGCATCATCCGCGCCTCACCATATTGGGACTGCTCGAAGCGCGCCTGATCGATCCCGATCTGGTGGTCATGGGCGGCCTCACCGAGGGAAGCTGGCCGGCGCAGCCCGATCCCGGTCCGTGGATCAACCGGCCGATGCGCGCGATGCTCGAACTCGCGCAACCGGAGCGCAGCATCGGCCTCACCGCGCATGATTTTGCCCAAGGCTTCGGCGTCGGCGAGGTCGTCCTCACCTGGTCGCGGCGCGTCAAGGATCAGCCGGCCGTCGCTTCGCGCTGGATTCTGCGGCTCAAGATGATCCTGGCGGCAGCGGATGTCCCGCATGACACGGGCGAGCGATGGCTCTCCTGGGCGCGAGGCTTTGACGAAGCCCGGGGCAGCCGCCGCGTAGCGATGCCGCGCCCCCGGCCGCCCGTCGCGGCGCGGCCGCGCAGCCTCTCGATCACCCAGGTCGAGAAGCTGATGCGCGATCCCTATCGCATCTATGTCGAGAAGGTGCTGAAGCTTCAGCCCCTGGCGCCCATCGGCGCCGTCGCCGATCCGGGCCTCAAGGGCAATCTCGTCCACACGGCGTTCAATCTCTTCGCCAATGCCTATCCTGCCGTTCTGCCCGAAGATGCCGAAGCGCAGCTCATGCGCATTGGACGCGAGGTCTTCGCGCCCTATTTCGCCGATGCCGACGTATCGGGCTTCTGGTGGCCGCGCTTCGAGCGCATCGTGCCCTGGTTCGTCGCCGAGGAACGCCAGTTGCGGGAAGGCCTCGCCCGGACTCATGCCGAGGTCTCCGCCCTTTACCGTTTCGACGGCTTCACCCTGACCGGCCGCGCCGATCGGATCGACATGCTGAATTCGGGCAAGGCCCGGCTTGTCGACTACAAGACCGGCCGCATACCGACGAGCCCTCAGGTCAAATCCGGCCTCGCCCCGCAATTGACGCTGGAGGCGGCCTTGCTGGCCGAAGGCGGCTTCGAGGGCGTGGCACCCGTCGACACGGCCGAGCTTCTCTATATCAAGCTCTCGGGCGGCGAGCCGCCGGGCCTCGTCCTGCCGGTCGCCGACATCGACGTCATGGCCAAGGCGCAGGAGCATCTCGGGAAGTTCAAGGCGCTGATGCTGGCCTATGACGACGAGACTCAGGGCTACATACCGCGCGCCGTGATGGAGAAGGAGCAGGACACATCGCCTTTCGACCATCTCTCGCGCTGGCGCGAATGGTCGCTGGCCGAGGAGGAGCCGTGAGGCTGCGCGCCAATACCGCCAGCTGGGACCAGCAGCGTGCCTCCGACCCTGCGAGATCGGTCTGGGTCGCCGCCAATGCCGGGTCCGGCAAGACCCATGTCCTGGTCGACCGCGTCATCCGGCTGATGCTCTCGGGCACCATGCCCGACAAGATCCTGTGCATCACCTTCACCAAGGCGGCGGCGGCCGAGATGGCCAGCCGGCTCCACGCACGCCTGGGTGCATGGGTGGCGCTCGATGACGCCGAGCTCGCCCGTCACATCGAGGCCCTGGGTCATCACGAGATCAACGCCGACACGCTGAAAAGAGCGCGCGAGCTCTTCACTCTGGCGCTGGAAACGCCGGGCGGCCTGAAGATCCAGACCATCCACGCCTTCTGCGAGAGACTGCTGCAGCTTTTTCCCGTGGAGGCGGGCGTCGTGCCGGGTTTCGAGGTGATGGACGAGAGGAGCTCCGCCGAGCTCCTCGACCAGGCTCGCCGGGCCGTCATTGCCGAAGCCGAGACGAAGGATGATCCGGCCCTCAGACGCATCGCGGCGCGCGCTCAGGCCGAAGCCTTCGACGAGCTTCTGCGCACCATTCTCGCCAAGCGCTCCGATCTCTCCGTCGATCTCGATTACCTGCGCGGCAAGCTCGGCCTCGGGCCGGCCGATACGGCGGCGGGCATCGAAGCCGGGCTTTCCGCCATCGATGGCGTTCTTTATGACCGCATGATCGCGGCGCTCGGGCATTCCGCCGGCGCCACGGATCAGAAATCGGCGCGCGCCTTGCGCCGCATCAAGGCGGGAGAGACCGAGGCCGTCGAGGAACTGTTCCTCACCAAGGGCCTCAAGCCCAAGGCTTTGGGCTCGATCGTCGGCAAGCGGCTGCGGACGGCCGAACCCTGGATCACGGATGCGGTCGAAAGCGAGACGGGGCGGATCCTGGCCCTTCTCGGCAAGCGCGCCGCCCTCGAGATGATGGAAGCGACGGCGGCGCTCGTCACCCTCGGCGCGCGCATCATCACCGAATATGAGAGGCTGAAACGTCTCTATGGCCGCTATGATTTCGAGGACCTGATCCTGCGGACACGGCGCCTCCTGGTCGAGCAGGTGTCTTCGACCTGGGTCCTCTACAAGCTCGACGGCGGCATCGACCACATCCTCGTCGACGAGGCTCAGGATACGAGTCCGGCGCAGTGGCAGATCGTCAAGGCACTGGCGGAGGAGTTCTTCGCGGGTTCCGGCGCGCGCAGCGAGATGCTGCGCACTATTTTCGTCGTCGGCGACCGCAAGCAGTCGATTTTTTCGTTCCAGGGCGCCGATCCCGCCGCGTTCGAGGAAGCGCGGCTCTATTTCGAATCCCGCATCAGCGCGGATGATGGCGGCCTCGACAATGTCGCGCTCAGCATCTCCTATCGCTCGACCGAGACCGTGCTCGCGGCGGTCGATGCGGTCTTCGGCAGCGCGCCGGCGCGACGCGGCCTCGGCGCGGGCGGCGATGAGGACATCCTTCATCAGGCGGTGCGCAAGGGCCATGCCGGCCTTGTCGAATTGTGGCCGGCGACGCTCAAGGACGAGAAGCCCGCCTATGATCCCTGGCTCGTGCCTGTCGACAGGATCGACCGCAACCATCCGGCCCGCAAGCTGGCGCGCCGGATCGCCGAGACCATCGCCGGGTGGCTCAGGGACGAAAGACGCATTCCGGCGCTCGGCCGGCCGGTCCGGCCCGGCGACATACTGATCCTGGTCAGGAGCCGCAACGATTTCTTCTCCAGCATGCTGCGCGAGCTCAATCGCCTGCGCGTGCCGGTGGCGGGCGCGGATCGGGTGACGCTCAACGATCACATCGCCATCCAGGATCTTCTGGCGCTCGGCCGGTTCATCGTGCTGCCCGAGGACGACCATGCGCTGGCCTGCCTGCTCAAGTCGCCGTTGATCTCGCATCCCGACGGCCGGCCGTTCAGCGACGACGATCTCTTCGCGCTGGCGCATGACCGCGGCCGCCGCAGCCTGTGGCGGCGGCTCGAGGGCAGCGAGGCGCTGGCGCCCGTCTGCGCCGGATTGCGCCGGTGGATGGCGATCGGCGCGCGGGAATCGCCCTTCGGCTTCTACGCCCGGGTGCTCGGCGAGGACATGCCGAGTGTCCGCCAGAACATGCTGGCGCGCCTGGGGCCTGAGGCTGTCGACCTCATAGATGCCTTCCTCAACCTGGCGCTCGATTACGAGCAGCGCGAGACGCCGAGCCTGCAGGGGTTCCTGCACTGGTTCACCTCGGCCGACACCGAGATCCGCCGCGACATGGATCAGAGCGGCGACGTGGTGCGTATCATGACCGTGCACGGGGCCAAGGGTCTCGAGGCGCCCATCGTCTTCCTGCCCGACACCTGTTCCCTGCCCGACGACCGCAACGAGGTGCGGCCGCTGATGATCCCCGCGCCGGAAGGCAAGCTCGTTCCCTTCTGGCGGTTCGGCGGCGGCGTCGAGGCGCCGCAGGTGACGGCCCTGCGCGATCTCCTGCGCGAGCAGCGCATGGAGGAATATCGTCGCCAGCTCTATGTGGCGCTGACCCGGGCGCGCGACGAGCTCTATATTTGCGGCTACACCACCGACGAGGCCCCGAAGCCCCAGAGCTGGTATGCGCTGATCGATGCGGGCCTCGAAGGTCCGCGCGACGCGCAAGGCTGCCTGCGGCGTGCGGGCGAGCAGACGGCACCGCTCGCGGTCGCCTCCGAAGGCCCGGACAGGCGTAGGGAAATTGAAAGCGCCCCGGCCTGGATCGCCCAGAAGCCGCCGCGCGAATTGGCCGGCGGCGACTGGGTCAATCCCTCGCGGCTGCTGCGCAAGAGAGGGACGGCCTCCGCCGCGGCGCTCGAGCAGGGGCGCGCGCTGCATCGGCTGTTCCAGCTCCTGCCGGACGTGCCGGCGGCGCGGCGGCGCCAGGCGGCACTTCAGCTCCTGGAGCGGCGCAACATCACCGGCAGCAAGGCGAAGGCGCTCGCCGAGCGCGTGATCGCCATTATCGAGGACGAGGCCCATGCCGCCTATTTCGGAGAAACGGGTTTGGCGGAAATCCCCTTGGTCGCGGATCTGGGCGAGAAAGGCCTGCTCGCCGGCCAGGTCGACCGCATCGTCGTGACCGAGAAGGAGGTTCTGGTTCTCGACTACAAGAGCGACCGTACGCCGCCTAGGGATGCAGGCGCCGTGCCGCCCGCTTATCTCGCCCAGCTCGGCGCCTACCGTTCGGCGCTGGCCCGCATGTTCCCTGGAAAGACGGTGACGGCGGCCCTTCTGTGGACCGAGATCCCGCAGCTGATGGTCATACCGGCCGATCTCCTGGCGCGCCATGAAGCGCTGGGCAACGGATAGTACAAGGATTTCAGGAGCTTCCGGAGGGACCGGCGGATGGCCGATCGGACCTGCACGCTTGCCGGTCATGCCTGCCATGTAGGTTGACCGGCCTTGACCCTCGCGGGCCCGGTCCCTACCTTTCGATCAACCGATTCCCGTTTTCCCCACGAGGTTTCCATGGCAACGCATGCGGTTTCCGACTCTTCCTTCGACGCCGACGTCCTGAAAGCGGATGGTCCGGTGGTTGTCGATTTCTGGGCCGAGTGGTGCGGGCCGTGCAAGATGATCGGCCCGGCGCTCGAGGAGATCGCCAGGGAGCTCGGTCAGAAGGTCAAGGTCGTCAAGATCAACATCGACGACAATCCGCGCACCCCCTCGCAATATGGCGTGCGCGGCATTCCGACCCTGATGCTGTTCAAGGGCGGCAAGGTCGCCTCGACCAAGGTGGGTGCGGCCCCCAAGGGCCAGCTCCAGTCCTGGATCGAGCAGTCGATCGCCTGATCTCTCCGGACGAGCGAAATTTCAGGCTGTCCCGACGACCGTCGGGGCAGCCTTTTGCTTCCTGATCACCGCCGTCCGGCGCCCGACACCTGGGACATTGCTTCGCCCGAATGGCGGGCGAGCACGCGGCCCGCGAGATAGAGCGAGCCCGCGATCAGGATGCGCGGGGCGGGCGTGATCTGGCCGGCCTGTTTGAGGGCGTCTTCCAGGCTGTCGGCGGTTTCGGCGCTCATCTGATGGCGCCGCGCCGTTTCGGCGAGGTCGCGTGCGGCGAGCGCGTTCTCCTCGTCGGGAATGGTGAGGGCCACGACGCGGTGGACGATGCCGGCGAAGGGGGCGATGAAATCGCCCGCCGCCTTGCTGTTGAGCATGCCCCAGACGAGCACGAGCGGGCGCGAGACGCGCTCGTTGAGCTCGGAGAAGGCGCGCGCCAGGGCGCGGCCGGCCGAAGGATTGTGTCCGCCATCGAGCCACAGTTCGGAATCCCTGGGGATGAAGGACCACAATTCGCCGGGGCCCAGCCTCTGCATGCGCGCCGGCCAGGTGGCGGTTCTGAGCCCTTGCGCGATATGGCTTTCCCCGATGCGGGTGTCGTTCAGGCCGCGCAGCGCCGCGACGGCGGTGCCGGCATTGTCGATCTGGTGGCGCCCGGGCAGTTGCGGCAAGGGCAGGTCGAGAAGCCCGCTCTCGTCCTGGTAGACGAGCCGTCCATGCTGCTCATAGGCCTGCCAGTCCTGGTTGGCGATGAAGAGCGGCGTGCGCCGGGCTTCGGCGCAGCGCTCGATCTCGGCGCGCGCCTCGTCGGGCTGGGGAGCGATGATCGCCGGCACGAAAGGCTTCAATATGCCGGCCTTCTCGCGGGCGATCTCGGTCAGCGTGCCGCCGAGATACTGCTGGTGGTCGTAGTCGACCGCGGTGATGACGCTGACCACGGGTTTCGCGACGACATTGGTGGCGTCGAGCCTGCCGCCGAGCCCGACCTCGAGCACGAGACAGTCCGCCGGCGAGCGTGCGAAGGCGAGGAAGGCGGCCGCGGTGGTGATCTCGAAGAAGGTGATGGGCGCGCTCCCGTTCGCCCGCTCGCATTCCTCGAGCAGGGCGTTGAGCTTGTCCTCGCCGATGAGGACGCCGCCGCCGGGCCGGCCGAGCCTGATGCGCTCGTGGAATCTGACCAGATGCGGCGAGGTGTAGCAATGAACGGAAAGGCCCGCTTCCTCCATTGCGGCGCGCAGATAGGCGACGGTCGAGCCCTTGCCGTTGGTGCCGGCGACATGGATGACGGGCGGCAGGTTCTCTTGCGGATCGCCGAGCCGTTTCAGGATGCGCCACATCCGATCGAGGCTGAGATCGATGATCTTCGGATGAAGCGACAGGAGGCGCTGCAGGATGGTGTCGCTGACGGCCATGAGCTCAGCCGAGGCGCGAGCGCTTCACGGGAAGCCGCCGTTGCCCTCGACCCTTTTGTTTGCGCATGATCCCGGCGCAAGACCGGCGGCCGCGTGCGCCGGTCATGCGTCGGCCGGAACGAGCGCCTCGCCGCCCTCATCGCCGCCGCTTTCACCGTCGCTGCTGTTCTTGAGGAAGGGCGGCGCCTTGGTGAGGAGGCGCACGACGCGGCTCACCGTGTCGCGCAGCTGGTGGCGATGCACGACCATGTCGACCATGCCGTGATTCTGCAGATATTCGGCGCGCTGGAATCCTTCCGGCAGCTTCTCGCGGATCGTCTGCTCTATGACGCGGGGACCCGCGAAGCCGATGAGGGCTCCGGGCTCGGCGATATGGACATCGCCCAGCATGGCATAGGAGGCCGTGACGCCGCCGGTCGTCGGATGGGTCAATACGACGATATAGGGCAGCTTCTCCTCGCGCAGCTCTCTCACCGCGATGGTCGTGCGCGGCAGCTGCATGAGCGAGAGGATGCCTTCCTGCATGCGCGCACCTCCCGACGAGGCGAAGAGCACGTAAGGGCTCTTGTTCTCGAGCGCGAGGCGCATCGAGGTGATGAGGCCCTCGCCCGCCGCCATGCCGAGGGACCCGCCCATGAAGGCGAAGTCCTGCACCGTCATGACGACGGGCAGACCGTCGAGCGTGCCGGAGCCGGTGAGGATCGCATCCTCCGCGCCCGTCTTCTGCTTGGCCTCCTTGAGACGATCGGTATAGCGCCGCTCGTCGCGGAATTTGAGCGGATCGAGAGGCGCCTGCGGCAGCTCGATGGTCTCATAGGCGCCGCCGTCGAACATGGCCTTGAGCCGGATATCCGGCGCCATGCGCATGTGATAGCCCGATCCGGGGATGACGAACTGGTTGTTCTCGAGATCGCGATAGAAGACCATCTGCCCCGTCTCGGGGCACTTGACCCACATATTCTCCGGCGTCTCGCGCTTGGCGCCGAGCAGGCCGCGGATCTTGGGGCGGACGAAATTCTTGATCCAGTTCATCCGGTCAGCTCCGCACGCCCCGGGCGATCTCGCTCACCAGGCTGTGCACGGCCTTCACGGTCTCGCGCGTCGGCTTGCCGGCATCGTCCAGGCTGGACTTGACCGCATTGACCAGGGCCGAGCCCACCACCACGCCATCGGCGCTCCTGGCGATGCTGCGCGCCTGCTCGGCGGTCTTGACCCCGAAGCCGACGGCGATCGGCAGCTCGGTATGGCTCTTGAGCCGGACGACGTTGCGTTCGACGCTCGCGAGATCGGGCGCCCTGGTGCCGGTGATGCCGAGCACCGAGACGTAATAGACGAAGCCCGAGGTGTTGCGCAGCACCGTCGGCGCCCTTTTGTCGTCGGTCGTCGGCGTGGCGAGGCGGATGAAATTGAGCCCGGCCCTGATGGTGGGCAGGCACAATTCGTCATCCTCTTCGGGCGGCAGGTCGACGACGATCAGGCCGTCGATGCCCGCTGCCTTGGCGTCCTTCAGGAAGCGCTCGACGCCATAGATATAGATCGGGTTGTAATAGCCCATGAGGACGATCGGGGTCGCATCGTCACCGGCGCGGAAGTCGCGCACCATGGCGAGCGTCCTGGCCAGCGTCTGCCCGGATTTCAATGCCCTGAGACCGGCTTCCTGGATGGCCGGCCCGTCGGCCATGGGATCGGTGAACGGCATCCCGAATTCGATGATGTCGGCGCCGGCCCGGGGTAGCCCCTTGATGATCTCGAGCGAGGTCGCGTAATCGGGATCGCCCGCCGTCACGAAGGTGACGAGGGCGGCGCGGCCTTCGCGCCTGAGGCCGGCGAAACGGCTGTCGATGCGCGTCGTCACAGCTTCACCCCGAGGTGGTCGGCGACGGTGAATATGTCCTTGTCGCCGCGGCCCGACATGCAGATGACCATCAGATGGTCCTTGGGCTTTCCCGGTGCGATCTTCATCGCATAAGCGAGCGCATGCGCGGGCTCGAGCGCCGGGATGATGCCTTCGAGCCGGCAGCACAGCTGGAAGGCTTCGAGCGCTTCGGCGTCGGTCGCCGACACATAGGCGACGCGCCCGGTGTCGTTGAGCCAGGCATGCTCGGGGCCGATGCCCGGATAGTCGAGGCCGGCCGAGATCGAGTGCGCCTCGTTGATCTGCCCGTCCTCGTCCATCAATATGTAGGTGCGGTTGCCGTGCAGCACGCCGGGCTTGCCGCCGGTGATCGATGCCGCATGCTTGCCTGAGGCAAGGCCGCCGCCCGCCGCCTCGACGCCATAGATCTCGATGTCCTTGTCGTCGAGGAAGGGATGGAACAGGCCCATGGCATTGGAGCCGCCGCCGATCGCGGCGACGAGCGATGAGGGCAGGCGGCCCTCGCGCTGAAGCATCTGCTTCCTGGTCTCGTTGCCGATGACGCATTGGAAGTCGCGCACCATCTCGGGATAGGGATGCGGTCCCGCCACCGTGCCGATGCAATAGAACGTGTCCTCGACATTGGCGACCCAGTCGCGCAGGGCCTCGTTCAGCGCGTCCTTCAGCGTGCGCGATCCGGAAAGTGCCGGCACGACCTCGGCGCCGAGCAGCTTCATGCGGAACACGTTCGGCTTCTGCCGCTCGATGTCGACCTCGCCCATATAGACGATGCATTCGAGGCCGAAGCGCGCGCAGGCGGTCGCGGTCGCGACGCCGTGCTGGCCGGCGCCGGTCTCGGCGATGATGCGCGTCTTGCCCATGCGCCGGGCGAGCAGGATCTGGCCCATCACATTGTTGATCTTGTGCGCGCCGGTGTGGTTGAGCTCCTCGCGCTTGAAATAGATCTTCGCCCCGCCGAGATGGCGGGTGAGCCTTTCGGCGAAATAGAGCGGGCTCGGCCGCCCGACATAATGCTCGAGGAACTGGTCGAGCTCGGCCTGGAAGGCGGGATCGGCCTTGGCGTCCTCATAGGCCTTCTCGAGATCGAGGATGAGCGGCATGAGGGTCTCGGCGACGAAGCGGCCGCCATAGATGCCGAACAATCCCTTCTCGTCGGGGCCGGTGCGATAGGAGTTGGGCTCGATCTTGTTCATGGACCTTATCTAGCGAGGCCCCTTGGCCGCTGCAATGAATTCCCGGATCAAGGTTATATCCTTGATTCCAGGAGACTTTTCGACGCCTGAGGAGACGTCCACGATAGGGGCGCCGGTGACCCTTATCGCCTCGGCCACATTGCCGGGGTTGAGGCCGCCAGCCAGGAGGAAGCGCGGAACGACCTTGCCTGGCTCCAGAAGCCTCCAGTCGAAGGCGATGCCGTTGCCGCCCGGTAAAGCGCCTTTCAGCGTTTCGGGCGTCTTCGCGTCATAGAGGATAAGGGCGGCTATGTCGTCATAGGCGTGAGCCTGCGTCACATCGTCCAGAGTCCTGACCTTGATCACCTTGATCACCGGCTTGCCGCTTCGCTGCCGGATCTCGGCGACACGCTCGGGCGTCTCGCCGCCTTGCACCTGGAAAAAATCGGGATCGACGGCTCGCGCGATTTCATCGATCAAACTGTCCTCGGCATCGACGACGAGCGCCACGATGCGGGCGCGGCCCCGGGCAAATTTCGCCAGCTCTCCGGCCTTCGGCGGAGGCACGTAGCGCGGACTCTTGGGATAGAAATTGAAGCCGACGAGATCGGCGCCCGCATCGAGCGCCGCGACTACTGTTTCGGGCGTCGACAGGCCGCAGATCTTGACGTCAACCGGCATGGCTCGGCTCGAGCGTTGCCGCGATGGCGCGTGCCGCGGCGGCGGGATCGGCCGCACCGGTGATCGGGCGCCCGATGACCAGGATGTCGGCGCCGTCGTCGCGAGCGGCGCGCGGCGTGGCGATGCGCTTCTGGTCCTGGACCGCCGTGTCGGCGGGGCGGATGCCGGGAACGACGGTCAGGAACTCGCGCGAAGTCGCGGCTCTCACGGCCCGCACGTCCTGCGGGCTGCAGACGACGCCGGCAAGGCCCGCCTCTCGCGCGAGACGGGCCAAGCCGGCCGCATGGTCGCGCCCGGTCCGGTCGGCGGAAAATCCCGCTTCGTGGATATCGGCATCGGCGAGGCTCGTCAGGATGGTGACGGCGATGAGGAGCGAGCGGCCATCGACGGCCTCCGCCGCCCGCCGCATCATGTCGCCGCCGCCCGTCGCATGCACATTGATGATCGCCGGCCTGGGCTCGAGGCGCATCAGCGAGCGCAAGCCCGCCGCCACGGTATTGGGGATATCGTGCAGCTTGAGATCGAGGAAGACCGGCAGGCCTTCTTTCGCCACCGCCTCGTAGCCTTGGGGACCCGCGGCATAGAAGAACTCCATGCCGAGCTTGGCGAAGCCGACATGGGGCTTGAGGCTGCGGGCGAGTGCCGCGGCACGCGCCACGTCGGGCGTGTCGAGGGCGACGCAGATGGGGTTGCGGGTCATGGCGCGGCCCCCTTACCCCGAAAGCGGGTGAGGTGCAAACGAGAGAGTCCTTGTAAGGTGAGCAGTGACACGTTACAGTAGATCATGATCACCAGCTTCCGCCACAAAGGTCTGAAGCTTCTTTACGAAAAAGGTGACAGGCGGCGAATAGCGGCGGCACATGCCGACAAGGTCGAACGCGTGCTGGCCCGTCTCGACGCAGCAATCGTTCCCGGGAACATGGACCTTCCAGGATTTCGCCTGCATCCTTTGAAGGGAGATCTTGCCGGTTTCTGGTCGGTCAGCATCTCCGGCAATTGGCGCATCGTTTTTCGCTTCGATGGAGCCAATGCCTGCGATGTGGACATGATGGACTATCATTAGGAGAACGCGATATGCCGATGAAGAGCCCACCCCATCCAGGCCTGTCGGTGCGGCATGATTGTCTTGAGCCGCTCGGTCTCAGCGTTACCGAGGCCGCAAGAGGGCTTGGCGTCAGCCGCAAGCAGCTGTCGGATCTGCTGAACGGTCACGCGGGAATCTCGCCCGAAATGGCCATCAGGCTCGACAAGGCCTTTGGCGGCGGCGCCGATGCGTGGTTCAGGCTGCAAGCCGCTTATGAGCTCGCGCAAGCCATGAAGAAGGTGGGACGCATCAGGGTCGAGCGCCTGACCCGCGCCGCCTGACGCGTCAGCTTCTCGAATAGACTAGCGTCGCGGCGGCGAGATCTTCGATCGCGGTGCCGCAGGATTTGAACAGGGTGATCTCGTCGCTGTTGCGCCGTCCCGCGGTCTTGCCGCGGCACAGGCCGAAGAGGTCGCCCTGGACGTTCTCCAGCCGGAACTTGCCTTCCTGCACGGCCTGGAGAAGGTCGCCCGCCTCGGCCTCGGCCCCTTCGCGCGTGTCGACATAGACCCGGGCGCGGGCGACGGCCTCGCCGTCGGTCTCGCGCATCTCGGGCGTGAAGGCGCCGGCGAGGTCGACATGGGTGCCGGGCTTCAGCCACTTGCCCCGCAGGATGGGCGCGGTCGACGTCGTGGCGCAGGAGATGATGTCGGCCGCACCCATTGCCTTTTCGAGATCGTCGGCGACGGCGGCGTCGAACCCGTCCTTGGCGAGCTCGGCCGCGAGGGCCCGGGCCTTCCCGGGCGAGCGATTATAGAGGAGCACCGTCCTGATCGGGCGCATGGCGGCATGGGCGCGCACGAAATGCGCAGCCAGCGCGCCGGTGCCGACCATGAGCATGGTCGAGGCGTCCTTGCGGGCGAGATAGTCGGCGGCGAGCGCGCTCGCCGCGGCGGTGCGCCGCCGCGTGAGCTCGGTGCCGTCCATCATGGCGACGGTCGCGCCGGTGCGGTTGTCGATCAGGAGGTAGTTGGCGGTGATCGTCGGCAGGCCCTGAACCGGGTTGTCGCTCTTGAATACGACCGTCTTGAGGCCCGTGAAGGCCTTCGACCAGGCCGGCATCAGCAGCAGGACGGCCACCTCGGAGATCCGATGCTGATGGCGCACCGGCGTTTCGATGTCGTCGCGAAAGCCCTGGCGCAGGGCCTCGACGATGTCGCGGTAGGGGGTGGCTTCGGCCAGTCGGGCGGCGGAGATGATCTTCATGACGTCTGGCTGTCGGTGAGGCTGAGGCGGTCCTGATGCTCGCGCCTGAGGCGCTGGGCTTCGTCCTGGGCGCGCTGCAGGTCGCTGCGCGCCTCGCGCGTGGCCCGGCGCCATTTGCCCTGGCCGAACCAGCAGGCGATCCACCCGGCGATCATGCCGAAGAAGATGCCGATGAAGAACAAGGCCCAGAGCGGCATGTACATGGTGGCGAAGGGGCTCGCGCGCGAAAACGGATCGAAGGAGATCTCGATCCATTGCCGGTTGGCCACGCAGAAGGCGATGACGATGACGGCGATCGGCAGGCCGATCACCCAGTTGATGATTCGGCGGAAGGTCACGGTTCGCGGCGGTTGAGCTGCTCGCGCAATTCCTTGCCGGTCTTGAAGAAGGGGACGTGCTTGGGCTCGACCGTCACCGGCTCGCCGGTGCGCGGATTGCGGCCTTGCCGGCCCTGGCGCGATTTCACCGAAAAGGCCCCGAAGCCCCGCAATTCGACCCTATCACCGCCCCTCATGGCGTTGATGATCTGGTCGAAGATCGTATTGATGATGCGCTCCACATCCCGGTGATAGAGATGGGGGTTCTTCTCGGCGATCTTCTGGATCAGTTCCGATTTGATCATGGGAGGCCCCGCTCGCCTGGCTTTACTGAAGCGAAGGGTGCCAAACCGAGAGGAGACCGTCAAGTTTCTGCAATTTCGCCTGTTCGGCGAGGTCGGGCAGGCCCAGGGCGGTGAGGGCGCCGGAGGTGATCTTGAGGCCGAGGCCCAGAAGCCCGTCATCGTCGCTCTCGACCTTCCAGTCGCGCACCGCGATGTCGTCGGCGAGCTGCTTTTGCTTCTTGATCCAGTCGACCGCCTTGTCCTCGCCGCCGATCTCGTCGATGAGCTTCTCGGCCACCGCCTGGCGGCCGGTATAGACGCGGCCGTCGGACAGGACCTTCACCCTGTCGAGCGGCAGCTTCCGCCTTTCGGCGACCAGGCCGGTGAACCAGGCGAAGCTGTCCTGCACCATCTGGTTGGACACTTCCCGGGCCTTCTCCGACAGCGGCTTGAAGGGCGAGGGCTCGGCCTTGAGGTCGCCCGACTTGATTTCCTGCATCTGGACCCCGATCGTCTCGAGCAGCTTCGAGACTTCGGCCCATTGGAAGATGACGCCGATGGAGCCGGTGATGGTGTTGCCGCGGGCGACGATGTGGTCGGCGGCGATGGCGGTGATGTAGCCGCCCGAGGCCGCGATCGTGTCCATCACGGCGGCGACCGGCTTGTCCTTGGCGATCTTGCGCACCGCTTCGTAGATGGCTTCCGAGCCCGCGGTGGTGCCGCCGGGGCTGTCGATGCGCAGGATCAGGCCCTTCACGCGGTCGGCCTTGGCGATGTCGTCCAGGAGATCGAGGGTCTTCTGGTCGCCGGTGATGAGCCCGGTGATCCTCACGCGCGCGATGTGGTCGCCCTGCTTGCCGAGATCGAAGCCGCCCCAGGCCGCGGCGAGCGCCAGCAGCCCGCCGATGAAGAGCAGGATGGCGGCCACGCGCCAGAAGGTGAGGCGGCGCTTGAGCCGCCGCCGGTCGATGATCAGTTCAGCTTCGCTCGCCATGCAGGGTTCCTCGAATGATCGGGCACGCCCCTTCTACAGCATCGGGCCGAAGACTGCGAAGCGGTTTCGGATAATCGGATGCGCAAACAAGGACATAGGCGCCGGAGCGGTTCCGGCGGCCGGCGGCACTCTTGGACCGGCCGGATGTGGAAATTATGGCGTCGGGAAGGACGGCGCCGGTGTGGCGCAAAGGTAAGGAAAGGGGCCGGGCGCCGCCGCCCGGCCCCATGAGGGTCAGTTCTTGGATTCGGCGTCCTTCTTCGCCTTGTTCAGCGCGGCGCCGAGAATGTCGCCGAGCGAAGCGCCCGAATCGGAGGAGCCATACTGCGCCACCGCCGCCTTCTCGTCGGCGATTTCGAGCGCCTTGATCGAGACGGTGATCCTGCGCGCCTTGCTGTCGATCTGGGTGACCTTGGCATCGACCTTCTCGCCCACGGCGAAGCGCTCGGGGCGCTGCTCGGAGCGGTCGCGCGCCAGGTCGGCGCGCTTGATGAAGGCGGTCATCTCGGATCCCGCGATCTTCACGTTGAGGCCGTTGTCCTCGACGCCGACGACTTCGCAGGTGACCGTGTCGCCCTTCTTGACGCCGGCCAGGCTCTCCATCGGATCGCCGCCCACCTGCTTGATGCCGAGCGAGATGCGCTCCTTGTCGATGTCGACGTCGAGCACCTGGGCGCGCACATGGTCGCCCTTCTTGTAGTCCTTGATCGCATCCTCGCCCGACCGCTTCCAGTCGAGGTCCGAGAGGTGCACCATGCCGTCGACGTCGCCGTCGAGGCCGACGAACAGGCCGAACTCGGTGATGTTCTTGATCTCGCCTTCGACGGTCGAGCCGGTCGGATGCCTCTCGGAGAAGCTCTCCCACGGATTCTGCTGGACCTGCTTGAGGCCGAGCGAGATGCGCCGCTTGGCGGGATCGACTTCGAGGACCTGCACCTGGATCTCTTCCGAGGTGGACAGGATCTTGCCCGGATGCACGTTCTTCTTGGTCCAGCTCATTTCCGAGACGTGGACGAGGCCTTCGATGCCGTCCTCGAGCTCGACGAACGCGCCGTAGTCGGTGATGTTGGTGACGCGGCCCCTGACCTTGGCGCCGATCGGATACTTCGCCGCAACACCTTCCCACGGGTCCTTGTCGAGCTGCTTCATGCCGAGCGAGATGCGCTGGGTCTCGGGGTTGATGCGGATGATCTGCACCTTGACCGTCTGGCCGACCGAGAGCACGTCGGAGGGATGGTTGACGCGCTTCCAGGCTATGTCGGTCACATGCAGCAGGCCGTCGATGCCGCCGAGATCGACGAAGGCGCCGTAATCGGTGATGTTCTTGACCACGCCGTCGACCACCTGGCCCTCGGTGAGGTTCTGGACCAGCTCGGAGCGCTGCTCGGCGCGGGTCTCCTCCATGATGGCGCGGCGCGACACGACGATATTGCCGCGGCGGCGGTCCATCTTGAGGATCTGGAAGGGCTGGGTCACGTTCATCAGCGCGCCGACGTCACGGATCGGGCGGATGTCGACCTGGCTGCCGGGCAGGAAGGCCACCGCGCCGCCGAGATCGACGGTGAAGCCGCCCTTGACGCGGCCGAAGATCACGCCGTCGACACGCTCGTTGTTGGCGGAGGACTGCTCGAGGCGGGTCCATGCTTCCTCGCGGCGGGCCTTGTCGCGCGACAGCACGGCTTCGCCGAGCGCGTTCTCGATGCGCTCGAGATAGACCTCGACTTCGTCGCCGGGCTGCAGAGCGGCGTCTTTGCCGGGCTGGGAGAATTCCTTGAGGGCTATGCGGCCCTCGGTCTTGAGACCCACGTCGATGATGGCGAAGTCGTTCTCGACGGCGACGACGCGGCCCTTGACGACCGAGCCTTCGGCCGAGGTCGAGGTGCCGAAGCTTTCGGCGAGGAGGGCTTCGAAATCGGCGCGGGTCGGATTGAGCGTTTCGGCAGTTTTTGCCATGTGTTCGGGTTTCCTGAGATATCGAGGCTGGCCCACGGTAATGTCCGCAGGACCTCCCGCAAGGCGCCGTCACCAAATAGGCGCCAGGCGGGCGAACCACGTCGTTTCCGGCTCAAACAAGGCCACCCAGGCGCAGGCGCGAGTATGATCCGGAAACAATAGGGGGGCGCCTGAGGCTCGGCCGTCGGCACCCCGTGAACACGCCCGCCAGAGGCGGGCGGCCTGGACGGCGGGTCTATAGCGAATTGAGGGTCTCTGGGCAAGCTGTCTTGCCCGGTGCCAGAAACCGGCATTGGCCTGTCGGTCGACGGTAGGCGCCGCGAACGCCTCCGCCACGGGAATAATGGCCTACAAAACGAATGATCCCGTGCCCGTGACACCGGACCCGTTGCGATCGGCGGCGTCGTCGGGGCTCTGCGCCAGATGCGGCTGCCGCCTCTGCGACACGGCAGATAGCGCGACTGCCGCAAGGCGGGCGATCACACGTCGAGATTGGCCACCGACAGCGCGTTCTCGCGGATGAAGTCGCGGCGCGGCTCGACCACGTCGCCCATGAGCTTGGTGAAGATGTCGTCGGCCTCGTCGAGCTCGCTCACCTTCGCCCTGAGCAGCGAGCGCACATTGGCGTCGAGCGTCGTCTCTCACAGCTGCTCGGGGGTTCATTTCGCCGGGTCCCTTGTAGCGCTGCATGGTGATGCCCTTGCGGCCGGCCGCGAAGATGGCCCAGAGGGTGAAATAGGCATTGTCTAGGTAGTTGCTGCCAGAAGCGGTCTTTTCTGTTATTTTCGCTCCATGGACGAGCCGGTTTTGGTCCGTCCTCACGAGGAAGGCTTTGATGGGAGAGTTCGATCGCATAACCCTTGATCCCGGTGTGATGGGCGGCAAAGCGTGCATCCGCGGCATGCGGGTGACAGTGGGCATGATTGTCGGCCAAATTGGTGCTGGCCGGACCGTCGATGATCTTCTCGCCGGCTATCCTTATCTGGAGCGGGAAGATATTTTGCAGGCCTTGCGCTATGCTGCGAGATTGGCTGAAGAACGGGAAGTCGTTCTGGCCGGCCCGTGAAACTGCTCATCGACATGAATTTGTCGCCGGACTGGGTGGCCGTGCTGACCTGCGCGGATTTCGAAGCCCATCATTGGTCGACGGTAGGCGCCGCGGATGCCTCCGACAGGGAAATAATGGCCTACGCCAGAACGAATGGGCATGTCGTGATTACCCATGACCTGGACTTCGGCTCGATCCTGGCCGCCACGGGTGGTGACGGGCCCAGCGTGATACAGATCCGTGCCGATGACACCAGTCCCGGTGCGATCGGCGGCGCTGTCGTCAGGGCTCTGTGCCAGATGGTGGCTGAACTGATCGGAGGAGCGCTGCTTACGATCGAGCCCGGGCGTACGCGGATGCGGTTGCTGCCTCTGCGACACGGCAGATAGCGCGACTGCCGCAAGGCGGGCGATCACACGTCCAGATTGGCCACCGACAGCGCGTTCTCGCGGATGAAGTCGCGGCGCGGCTCGACCACGTCGCCCATGAGCTTGGTGAAGATGTCGTCGGCCTCGTCGAGCTCGCTCACCTTCACCCTGAGCAGCGAGCGCACATTGGCGTCGAGCGTCGTCTCCCACAGCTGCTCGGGATTCATTTCGCCGAGTCCCTTGTAGCGCTGCATGGTGATGCCCTTGCGGCCGGCCGCGAAGACCGCCTCGAGAAGGTCGATCGGACCATGGATCGTCTTGTCGGAGTCCTTGCGGCGCAGTCTCGCCGGCTTGGCATAGATCTCCTGGAGATGCGCCGCCTTCTTGTCGAGGCGGATCGCGTCGGCCGAGCCGATGAGCTTGGCGTCGATGGTCCAGCTTTCCTTCACGCCGCGCACCTCGCGCGCGAAGACGAGGCCGCCGTCGGCGGAGGGTGCCCCGCTCCAGCCGCGCTCGGTCTCTTCGGCGATCGCGTCGAGGCGCCTGGCGATATAGCCGGCGGCGGCGGTCGCGTTCTCGACGTTGGAGAGCACTTCCGGATTTAGGACGCCGGCGATGGCCGCCTGCTCGATGACGGTGCGCGAATAGCGCGAATGCAGGGCATCGAGCGCGGCCCTGACCGAGAGCGCTTCCTCGACGATCTCGCGCAGGTCGGCGCCGGCGCGCTCGGCCCCCGAGGCGAGCGCCAGGCTCGAGCCCTCGAGGCCGGTGTCGATGAGGTAATTTTCCAGCGCCTTTCCGTCCTTGAGGTACTGCTCCGAGGAGCCGCGCTTCACCTTGTAGAGCGGCGGCTGGGCGATGAAGAGATGGCCGCGTTCGATGATCTCCGGCATCTGCCGGTAGAAAAAGGTGAGCAGCAGCGTGCGGATATGGGCGCCGTCGACATCGGCGTCCGTCATGATGATGATCTTGTGGTATCTGAGCTTGTCGGGATTGAACTCCTCGCGCCCGATGCCGGTGCCGAGCGCGGTGATGAGGGTCCCGATCTCGGCCGACGACAGCATCTTGTCGAAGCGGGCGCGCTCGACATTGAGGATCTTGCCGCGCAGGGGCAGCACCGCCTGGTTCTCGCGGTTGCGCGCCTGCTTGGCCGAGCCGCCGGCCGAATCGCCCTCGACGATGAACAGTTCCGACTTGGCCGGATCGCGCTCCTGGCAGTCGGCGAGCTTGCCGGGCAGCGAGGATACGTCGAGCGCGCCCTTGCGCCGGGTGAGCTCGCGCGCCTTGCGCGCCGCCTCGCGGGCGGCGGCGGCCTCGACCGCCTTGCCGACGATCTGCTTGGCCTCCTGCGGGTGCTCCTCGAACCAGGCCGAGAGCTCCTCGCCGATCAGCCCTTCCACCACCGGGCGCACTTCCGAGGACACCAGCTTGTCCTTCGTCTGCGACGAGAATTTGGGATCGGGCACTTTGACCGAGAGCACGCAGGTGAGACCCTCGCGCGCGTCGTCGCCGGTGAGCGCCACCTTCTCCTTCTTGGCGAGGCCGCTCGCGGTGGCATAGTTGTTGATGACGCGGGTAAGCGCGCCGCGAAAGCCCGCGAGATGGGTGCCGCCGTCCCGCTGGGGGATGTTGTTGGTGAAGCACAGCACGTTCTCGTGATAGCTGTCGTTCCACCACAGGGCGCATTCGACGGCGATGCCGTCCTTCTCGCCCCCGATCATGATCGGCTCCGGGACGAGCGCCTGCTTGGTGCGGTCGAGATAGCGCACGAAAGCCTGGATGCCGCCTTCATAATAGAGTTCGACCTCCTTGGGCTCGACGCCGCGCCGGTCGATCAGCACGATGCGCACGCCGGAATTGAGGAAGGCCAGCTCGCGCAGGCGATGCTCGATCGTGGCATAGTCGAAATCGGTCCTGGTGAAGATCTCGGGCGAGGGCAGGAAGGTGACCTCGGTGCCGCGCTTGTCGTGGCTGTCGCGCACCACGGCCAGCGGCGCATCGGCGACGCCGTTGGTGAAGCTCATGGCGTGTTCCTTGCCGCCGCGCCAGATGCGCAATTTGAGCCAGATCGACAGCGCGTTGACCACCGACACGCCCACCCCGTGCAGGCCGCCCGACACCTTGTAGGAATTCTGGTCGAATTTGCCGCCGGCATGGAGCTGGGTCATGATGACCTCGGCCGCCGACACGCCTTCGCTCGGATGGATGTCGGTCGGGACGCCGCGGCCGTTGTCGGAAACGGTGCAGGAGCCGTCGGCGTTGAGGGCGACGGTGACGCGGTCGCAATAGCCCGCGAGCGCCTCGTCGATGGCGTTGTCCACCACCTCGTAGATCATGTGATGGAGGCCCGATCCGTCATCGGTGTCGCCGATATACATCCCCGGGCGCTTGCGCACCGCATCGAGGCCCTTGAGCACCTTGATGGCGTCGGCGCCGTAGTCCTCGGCCTGTTTCTTGATGGGATCAGCCATTACTGCCTCGTCACGATTCCACCCTCCACATGGAGGAAATCCGCCTGCTTGCCAAGCCCGTCGAAGAGCGCCCGGTCGGTGCCGGTCATGAAGCTCTGGGCCCCGAGCGCCGTCAGCGTCTCGAACAGGCCGAGCCGCCTCCTGCCGTCGAGATGGGCGGCGACTTCGTCGAGAAGAAGGACGGGAGCCGAGCCCGATTCCTCGGCCACCGAAGCCGCCTGCGCCAGGACGAGCCCGATGAGGAGCGCCTTCTGCTCGCCGGTCGAGCACAGGGCGGCGGCCATGGACTTGGGTTCGTGAGTCACCAGAAGATCGCTCCTGTGCGGGCCCGAGAGGGTGCGTCCGGCCGCTTTGTCCTGGCCACGCGATTCGGCGAGGAGCTTACGATATTCGTCCTCCGCCTGCACGGCCGGCATGTTCTTGAGACGGTCCTCGAGGTCGCCCTGAAGGCCCAGGATGCTGGCGGGGAAAACGCCTCCCTTAAGTAGGAATTTTATGTGGTTTTGCAAGGCCTGGACGGCGTGCAGGCGGGCTGCCGCGATGGCCGCGGCGGCTTCCGCCATCTGGGCCTCGAGGCCGGAAAGCCAGGCGGCATCGGGGCGCTGCTCCTCGAGCAGGAGGTTGCGCTCGCGCATGAGCTTCTCGAAGACCAGCACGCGGGAGGCATGCTCGGGGTCGTTGGCGGTGACCAGCCGGTCGAGGAAGCGGCGCCGGTCGGACGCCGGTCCGGCGAACAGCCGGTCCATCGCCGGGGTGAGCCAGATGATCCGCAGGTGATGGGCGAGGATCCCCGGGCTTTTCTGTGCGACGCCGTCGACGACCACCTGCCGGGTCTGGTTCTGGGCCTCGGCCTCGGGCGTCCATTGCGTGCCGAGCCGGGTCTCGCCGTCGGGCGAGGCGACATGGGCGGCGACGGCCCAGCCGCGTTCGGCCCCCTGGCGGGTGAGATCCTCGAACAGCGCGCCGCGCAGCCCCCGCCCGGCGCCGAGCAGCGAGACGGCCTCGATGAGATTGGTCTTGCCGGCGCCGTTGGGCCCGGTGAGCGCCACGAGGCCCGGACCCGGATCGAGACGCAGGGACGGGTAATTGCGGAAGTCGCTGAGCGTCAGCCGGGTCAGGATGAAGGCGCAGGGCATGGCGTCTCATTACCCTCGCGCCGTGCCCGCGGCGAGGGCGAAATGCCTCACACCCGCATGGGCATCAGCACGTAGAGCGCCTGGTCGTCCGAAGGATCGAGAACGATGGTGGGCGAGCCGGCATCGGCGAGCTGGAACCTGGCCGTGTCGCTCTTGATCTGGGAGGCGATGTCGAGCAGGTAGCGCGAATTGAAGCCTATATCGATGGGCTCCGCCTCGTAGCTCGCGGCGATCTCCTCTTCCGCCGATCCCGAATCGGGATTGTTGACGGTGAGCACCACGCGCCCGCCGCCGACATTGAGCTTCACCGCCCGGCCCTTCTCGAAGGAGATCGTCGACACCCGGTCGACGGCGCTCGAGAACAGCTTGGTGTCGACGTCGAGCGTCTTGTCGTTGTTGCGCGGAATGACCCGCTCATAGTCCGGGAAGGTGCCGTCGATGAGCTTGGAGGTGAGGGTGAGGCCGTCGAAGGAGAAGCGGATCTTCGAGGCGGAGAGCGCCACTTCGATCTCGCCCTCGTCGCTCTCGATGAGCTTGACCAGCTCGAGCACGGTCTTGCGCGGCACGATGATGCCGGGCATGCCCGCAGCACCCGCGGGCAGCGCCACTTGCGCGCGCGCCAGGCGGTGGCCGTCGGTGGCGACGGCGCGCAGCGCCGCGCTGGCCGCGACCTCGTGCAGATAGATGCCGTTCAGATAGTAGCGGGTCTCCTCGGTCGAGATGGCGAAGCGCGTCTTCTCGACCAGTCCCTTGAGATCGGCGGCCGACAGGGTGAAGCGGTTGGTGAGCTCGCCGGCATTGAGGTCGGGGAAGTCCTCGGGCGGCAGCGCCTGGAGGGCGAAGCGCGAGCGGCCGGCCTTGATGCCGACGCGGCCGGGATCGGGGCCCTGATCGAGCTCGAGCTGGGCGCCGTCGGGGAGCTTGCGCACGATGTCGTAGAGCATATGGGCCGCGACCGTCACCGCGCCGTCCTGGGCGACTTCGGCGGGGACGGTCTCGACGATCTCGATGTCGAGATCGGTGGCGGTGAGCTTGACGCTGTCGCCCTTCGCCTGGACCAGGACGTTGGACAGGATCGGGATGGTATTGCGCCGTTCGACCACGCTCTGCACATGGTTGAGGGCCTTGAGGAAGGCCGATCTTTCGATAGTCACCCGCATATTCTTGCAATCCTGTCTTGCCGCCCGGGCCGCAGACATTGACGCCTTTGGCCCCGGCTGGCAAGCGTTACTGCTGTTCGATCAGCCGGATCAGGAGGGCGACTTCGCGGGCCAGCCGGTCGTCGCTCTTCATCAGTTCCTCGATCTTGCGCACGGCATGGAGGACGGTCGAATGGTCGCGGCCGCCGAAGCGGCGGCCGATCTCGGGCAGCGAGCGCGGGGTCAGCTTCTTGGCGAGATACATGCCGACCTGGCGCGGCACGACGACTGAGCGCGCCCGGCGCGGCGACAGGAGGTCGGCGCGCGCCACATTGTAGTGGCGGCCGACGACTTTCAGTATGTCGTCGATGCGCACCCGGCACTGATCGGGATTGGCCGACATGTCGCGCAGCACCATGGCGGCGAGATCGACCGAAAGCGGCGCGTGCGAGAACTGCTGGTGCGCGATGACCCGGTTGAGCGCTCCTTCGAGCTCGCGGCCGCCGCCCTGCACCTTGTTGGCGATGAATTCGACGACGTCCGGATCGACGCGGATCATCGGATCGCGCGCCGCCACCTCGGCCAGGCGCCGGGCGAGGATCTCGCGCCTCAGGTCGAGCTCGGGCAGCTCGATGTCGACCACGAGGCCGCCCATCAGGCGCGAGCGCATGCGCTGGTCGATGGCGTCGAGCTGTGCCGGCGGAGCGTCGGCGGCGATCACGATCTGGCGCTTGGCGTCCACCAGCGAGTTGAAGGTGTGATAGAACTCCTGGGTCATCGACTTGCCCTGCAGGAACTGGAAGTCGTCGATGAGCAATACGTCGATCGACTGGAAGAAATCCTTGAAGCCGATCGTGTCGCGCGAGCGCAGCGCGCCGATGAAATGGTACATGAAGCGCTCGGCGGTGATGAACAGCACCTTGCGTTCGGGATGACGCTCGCGCACCCGCCAGGCGATGGCATTGAGGAGATGCGTCTTGCCGAGGCCGGCGGCCGAGTGGATGAACAGCGGATTGAAGCTGACCGGCAGGCCCGGCTGCGATTCCGAGATGCGCTGCGCCGCCGCATGGGCGAGACGGTTCGAGCCCCCGGTGATGAAGCTCTGGAAAGTCTGGCTCGGATCGAGGGGCGAGCCGCGCTCGCCTGACGGCTGGAGGGGCATCGGCGCCGCGGGCGAGATCGCCCGGCCGGCGGGGTCCGGCTGGTCTTCGCGCAGGCTGCGCCGCTCGGCGACGTCCTGCGGACGCTGCGGCACGCCCCTGGTGCGGACCTTGACATGCACATTGTCGAGATGGCCGAGCTCCGCTTCGCTCGCCTTCAGAAGCTTCTGGGCGTAATGCGTCTCGATCCAGTTCCGCAGGAAGCGGGTGGGGACGGAGACCGCGAGCCGGCCGCCGGCGCATTCCTCCGGCTCCATCCGCGCGAACCAGCTCGTATAGAGATCGTCGCCGAGCTCGGCCTTGAGCCGTTGGGCTATCCTGTCCCAGCTCTGCTTGAGCGCGATCCCCGCCACATCTGTCATCACACCTAAACCCCTTTAAGTTTCTTGTACTCATGCGATTAGCCGCGCTTTCGGCACGCAAACTCCCATCTTGCGGAGCAGACTCTCCGCAAGCACACTCCTTTCCGGTCCGGTTGAACCTAAGGCGAACTAAATTTAGAAAACCTGGTCACTTCATAGCCCCGGTGGTGACCTCTAACTGACTGACCATTTCACTTGCCGCGGCCCCTCGGCAGCGCCCAAAGACCATACCCACAAGCCCGGCCCGGTTACAACTGAGCTCAAGGGCTTCTCCGTATACGGAATTCCGATTCGGCGGTGCGGCGATTGCCATCGGCGCCGCAACGGACGGGAGCAAGTAGTTGACTCGCATGTAAGATTCAATCGGCCGGCGGGAAGCGATGCCGGAAAGCCACACTTGCCACAATTTTTGGAATCGTCGGTTTTGTTCCGCGCGTTTTTCCCGTCCTTTGCCCAACCGCCTTATCTCACTCCGCTAACGCGATGAAAAATATTGAAAATTTTTGCGCCAAACTGTCAGCTAACTGAACAAGAAAAACGGCGCTGCGGGGGTGGCCCCGCGCGCCGTCTGTGGATGACCGGAAAATCGGCTATATTTCAGAACGTTACTTGATCGCCTTTACGCGTTTGGCGAGCCGCGACACCTTGCGGGATGCGGCGTTCCTGTGGACCACGCCTTTTTGCGCGCCGCGCATCAGTTCGGGCTCGGCAGCCCTGAGAGCGGCTTCCGCGGCGGCCTTGTTTCCGGAGGCCAGCGCCTCCTCGACCTTGCGCACCGACGAGCGCACCCGGCTGATACGGTTCTTGTTGATGACGGCGCGGCGGGCCGAAACGCGTGTCGCCTTTTTCGCCGAACTGGTGTTCGCCATGAAGTAGCATCCTGAAAGTTGAAACCGGTCGATATCGGTTCTATGCAAAAATGCCGCCGGCTCGGTGTCGAGCATGCGGCTCATTTCCCCTTATCGGTTGCCGGCCTTATAGTCGCCCCGGACCGGCGCGTCAATCATGGCTTCGCGACCGTCCGCGAAAGCCGCCGCCAGGACGGATCCGAGCGCGGGGTCGGTCGCGCCGTCGGCGATCCCTCAGCCGCCGCGCGGCGCTCAGGGCGATGAGCTGATCGGTGGTGAAGCTCTGCCCTTGCGCCAGCGTGTCGAGCGTGCCCGCGGCGATGGTGCGCGCCCCGCCATTGCGCCCGGGCCCGCGCGTGCTATCTACGCGCCCGATCCAGGGTCATCCAAGATGTGAAAGCGAGCGGAGCCGGCTTCGTTCGCTGCCGGATGACCGTTTCGGCAGAACGGACTTTCGATGGCTGGCGCGCAGGACATTTCGATCGGCATCGATTTCGGCACGACCAATACCGTGATCGCCATAGCCGGCCCCGACGGCGCGGCCGAGGCCGTCCGGTTCACCCGGAACGGCATCGCGCACCGCACCTATCAGTCGGCCCTGTGCTTCTGGGAGGAGCATCAGGGCGACAGCGCCCATCTGCGCATGGAAGGCGGCCCCTGGGCGGTCGAGCAGTTCGTCGAGGGCACCGCCGCTCACCGTTTCATCCAGTCGTTCAAGACCTTCGCCGCCAGCACGTCCTTCGTGAAGACGCGCATCTTCCGCCAGCACTTCCGCTTCGAGGACCTCCTCCAGGCCTTCCTGCGCAGCCTCCTGCGCCATGCCGGCAGCACCTTCTCGCTCGCCGCCCCCAGGGTCGTGATCGGCCGGCCGGTGCGCTTTGCCGGCAGCTCTCCCGACGACGCCTTGGCGATGCGGCGCTACCGCCAGGCCTTCGAGCGGCTCGGCGTCGGTCACGGCCACTATGTCTACGAGCCCGTGGGCGCCGCCTTCTTCTATGCCCGCCGGCTCCGCCGGGAGGCGACGATCCTGGTGGCCGATTTCGGCGGCGGCACCAGCGACTTCTCGGTCATGCGCTTCGAGCAGCGGCACGGGCGCATGACGGCGCACCCGCTGGGTCACAGCGGCATCGGCATCGCCGGCGATGCTTTCGACTACCGCATCATCGACAATGTCGTCTCGCCGCGTCTCGGCAAGGGGGCGAGCTATCGCTCCTTCGGCAAGACGCTTACTATCCCCAACGGCTATTATGCCAATTTCGCGCGCTGGAACCAGTTGACGATGATGAAGACGAATGGCGATCTGAAGGAGCTCGTCGAACTGCAGCGCGCCGCGGTCGACCCGGCACCCCTGGCCGGCCTCGTCGACATCATCGACAACGATCTCGGCTTCGCGCTCTACCGTGCCGTCGCTGCCGCCAAGACGACTCTGTCCTCGGCCGAGAGCGCCGAGTTCAGCTTCGCCGCCGGCAAGCTTGCGATCGAGGAGACGATCGCCCGGGCGGACTTCGAAGGCTGGATCGCCGAGGACGTCGCGCGCATCGCGGCGACGGTGGATCAGGCCCTCGCGGCGGCGGGGCTCGGCGCGCATGAGATCGACAAGGTGTTCCTGACCGGCGGGTCCTCCTTCATCCCGGCGATCTGGCGGGTCTTCGGCGAGCGTTTCGGCGCGGCGCGGCTCGTCACCGGCGACCAGTTCGAATCGATCGCCCATGGTCTCGCCCTCATCGGGCGCGCGCCGGATCCGGAAACCTGGGCGGTGCGCCATTGATGCTTGGCCAGGATGTGAGCCTCTTCGCCTATGCTCTGGTGGCGCTGGCCTCCTTCGTGGCCGCGATCGTGGGCGGCGTCGCCGGTTACGGCACCGGGCTTCTGCTGCCGCCGGTGCTGGTGCCGATCATCGGGGCCGAGGCCGTGGTGCCGGTGATCGCCGTCTCGGCGCTCATGACCAACGGCAGCCGGCTCATCGCCTTCCGCACCTATTTCGACGCGCCGCGCGCCGTCATCGTCACCGCCGCGGCGCTGCCTTCCTGCCTTCTGGGCGCCTATCTCTATACGCGGCTGTCCGGTCCCCATGTCGCGGTCCTCATCGGCGCCGTGCTGATTCTGCTGGTGCCCGTGCGCCGCATCCTCCTTCGCCGGCGCGGCCATCTGCCGAACAAGGGCGTGGCGGCGGCCGGCGCGGCCTATGGCCTCCTGGTCGGCGGCACCACCGGGTCCGGGGTCGTGCTGCTGTCGATCCTGCTCGCGGCCGGCCTGCAGGGTCCGGTGGTCATCGCCACCGACGCCGGGATCTCGCTGATGCTCGGCGTCGCCAAGACGCTCATGTTCCAGAGCGCCGGCGCCCTGCCGCTCGCCGCCTGGATCATGGCGGCGGTCGTGGGCGTCGCGGCCATTCCCGGCGCCTTCATCGCCAGGCGCGTGGCGCATCGCCTGTCGCTCAGGGCGCACACCACGATTCTCGATGCGGTGGTGATCCTGGGCGGCGGGCTGCTGATCGTGCAGGGCCTTCTCGGCTAGCCTACTTGTCCTTGAAGGCGGGCTTGCGCTTGGCGACGAAGGCCGCCATGCCTTCCTTCTGGTCCTCGGTGGCGAACATCGCGTGGAACAGCCGGCGCTCGAAGCGCACGCCCTCGGCGAGCGTCGTCTCGAAGGCCCGGTTGACCGATTCCTTCGCCATCATCGCGATGGGCTGCGAGAAGGAGGCGATCTTCTTCGCCGCGGCGAGCGCTTCCTCGACGAGCTTGTCCGCGGCGACCACGCGCGCCACGAGCCCCGAGCGCTCGGCCTCCGCCGCATCCATCATGCGCGCGGTGAGGACGAGGTCCATCGCTTTCGATTTGCCGATGGAGCGGGCGAGCCTCTGGGTGCCGCCGGCGCCCGGCATGATGCCGAGCTGGATCTCCGGCTGGCCGAATTTCGCGGTCTCGGCGGCGATGATGAAATCGCACATGAGCGCCAGCTCGCAGCCGCCGCCGAGCGCGAAGCCCGCCACCGCCGCGATCACCGGCTTGCGCTGCTGCGCCACCCGGTCCCAGCTGGCGAGGAAATCGCCGAGATAGGCTTCAATGAACGATTTGGAGGCCATTTCCTTGATGTCGGCGCCGGCGGCGAAGGCCTTCTCGTTGCCGGTGATGACGATGGCGCCGATCTTCGGATCCCTGTCGAAATCGGCGAGCGCCTGTCCGAGCTCGCCGATCAGCGCCGCATTGAGCGCATTGAGCGCCTGCGGCCGGTTGAGGCGGATGAGGCCGACGGCGTCATGGGTTTCGACAAGGATGGTCTCGAAGGTCATGGCATGTGTCTCGCTGGGTCGAACGCGCGTGTCGGGGCGACAGATAGGCTATTTCTGGCACTTCGGACAATAGAAGGTCGAGCGTCCCGATTGCACGATGCGCCTGACGGTGCCGCCGCAGCCGCGCCGGCGGCATTTCTGCCCCTCGCGGTCATAGACGGCGAAGACCTGCTGGAACGATCCCTGATCGCCGGTCGGCTGGATGAAGTCGCGCAGGGTCGACCCGCTGGCGGCGATCGCTTCGGTGAGCACGGCGCGGATATGGCGCGCCAGCTCCTCGAGACGCGGATCGCGGCCCTTCTTCCCGGCCAGGCTTCCCGCCTTGCGCTTCGGCGACAGGCGGGCGCGATGGAGCGCCTCGCACACATAGATGTTGCCGAGGCCGGCGATGAGCCGCTGGTCGAGCAGGGCGGCCTTGAGCGGCGCCTTCCTGCCGCGGAAGGCCTGCGCCAGATAGGCGGCGTCGAATTCGTTGCCCAGGGGCTCGATGCCGATGGCGGCCAGGAGCTTGTGGCTCGCGAGTCCCGGCTCCCCGACGAGGTCCATGAGGCCGAAGCGGCGCGGGTCGGTGTAGACGACGCGCAAGCCGTCGTCGCGGGTGAAGACGACATGGTCGTGCGGGCCCGAGCCTTCATCGGCGGCGGCCGTCTCGTCGTAGAATTCGCCGAGCCCCGTCATGCGGCCCTCGCCGTCGATGACGGTGAAGCGGCCCGACATGCCGAGATGGAGGATCAGCACCTCGCCGCCCTCAAGGAAGGCGAGAATGTATTTCGCGCGGCGCCTGAGGCCGAGCACGGTGCGCCCTTCGATGCGCCTGGCGAAGTCCGGCGGAAAGGGAAAGCGCAGGTCGCCGCGCATGAGCCTCACCCTCTTGATGCGCCGCCCGGCGAGCACGGCCTCGAGGCCGCGCATCACGGTTTCGACTTCAGGGAGTTCCGGCATGAGCGGTTGTTAAACCAATTTGATGGACGGCATAAGTCCTTCGTTACGAGGTGTCCGCGACGGAAAGCGTCAGGAGGACCTTACCCCCGCCCGCTGCGCTGCGCTTGCGGGGCGAGGGTTGCCATGGCGCCGGGGGCTTTCCTGTTCTATGGTTCGCCGCCATGACAGACGCCCCTGAGGAAACCGCCCCTTTCGGCTTCCGCACCGTCGCGGAAGAAGAGAAGCAGGGCCTCGTCAACGAGGTCTTCTCCAAGGTCGCCCGGCGCTACGACCAGATGAACGACCTGATGTCGGGGGGCCTTCACCGCCTGTGGAAGGACGATTTCGTCACCCTGCTGTCGCCGCCGCGCACGGGCCGCGATTTCCGGGTCATCGACGTGGCGGGCGGCACCGGCGACATCGCCTTGCGCATCGCCCGTGCGGCGGGCTCCGGCACCCGTATCACCATCGCCGACATCTCGCCCGAGATGGTGGCGGAAGGCGCCAGGCGCGCCACCGTGGAAGGCCTTGCCGGGCAATGCCATTTCACCGTCGGCAATGCCGAGGCGCTGGCCTTCCCCGACCGGAGCTTCGACGCCTATACGATCGCCTTCGGCATCAGGAACGTCACTCATATCGACCGTGCCCTGAAAGAGGCGCACCGGGTGCTGAAGCCGGGCGGCAAGTTCCAGTGCCTGGAATTCTCCCATGTCGACGTGCCGGGCCTCGCGGCGCTCTACGATGCCTATTCCTTCACCGCCATCCCGGCGATCGGCAAGGTGGTGACGGGCGACGGCGCGCCCTACCGCTATCTCGTCGAGAGCATCCGTACCTTCCCGGACCGCGAGAGGTTCGAAGCGATGATCCGCGACGCGGGCTTCGGCCGCGCCGGCCATCGCAGCCTCTCGGGCGGCATCGTCGCCATCCATTGGGGATGGCGCATCTGATGGGGTTTTTGGGTCACGTCTTCCGCCTCGCTCGCGTCGGCTGGGTGATGGCGCGCCACGACGCGTTGCCGCCGCGCGAGGACGCCGCCCTCTTGCCCTGGCCGGCGCGCCGCGGCCTCGGCCTGGCGAGGCTCCTGGCGGCGCGCTCGCAGGGCAACGGCCGATTGAGCGGCGCCCTGGCGGAGCTCGGTCCCAGCTATGTGAAGCTCGGCCAGTTCCTGGCGACGCGGCCCGACATCGTCGGCGCGGCGCGGGCCGAGGAGTTGCGCCGTCTGCAGGACCGCCTGCCGCCTTTCGACCAGGCCGTCGCGCGGCAGATGATCAGGCTCAATCTCGGCCGCGACGTGGACGAGCTCTTCGCGTCCTTCGGTCCGCCGGTCGCCGCGGCCTCGATCGCCCAGGTGCACCGCGCCGTGACCCGCGACGGCCGCGACGTGGCGGTGAAGATCCTGAGGCCCCGGATCGAGCAGCGTTTCGCGCGCGACCTTTCCGATTTCTTCTTCGCCGCCCGCCTGATCGAGCGCGTGAGCGCGCCCGCCAGGCGCCTGCGCCCGGTGGATGCGACCGAGACCCTGGCGCAATCGGTCAGGATCGAGATGGATCTGCGCATGGAGGCCGCGGCCATCCGCGAGATGGCGGGCAATATCGCGGACGATCCGGGCTTCCGCGTGCCCAGGGTCGAATGGGCCCTGACCGCCCGGCAGGTGCTCACCACCGACTGGATCGAGGGCACGCCGCTCTCCGACATGGCGGCGCTCGAAGCGCGCGGCCTCGATCTCGACCGTCTTGCCGACACGGTCATCCAGAGCTTCCTGCGCCATGCCGTTCGCGACGGCTTCTTCCATGCCGACATGCATCAGGGCAACCTTTTCGCCGACCCGGCCGGCAATCTCGTCGCCGTCGATTTCGGCATCATGGGCAGGCTCACGCCCAAGGAGCGCCTGTTCCTCGCCGAGATTCTCTATGGCTTCATCCGCCGCGACTATGCCCGGGTGGCGCAAGTGCATTTCGATGCCGGCTACGTGCCGGCGCATCAGGATCCGGCCGTCTTCGCCCAGGCCCTGCGCGCCATCGGCGAGCCGATCATGGACCGCCCGGCGCATGAGATCTCGATGGCGCGGCTCCTTACCCAGCTCTTCGAGGTGACCGGCCAGTTCGACATGGCGACCCAGCCGCAGCTGCTGCTCCTGCAGAAGACGATGGTCGTGGTCGAAGGCGTCGCGCGCATGCTCAATCCGCGTTTCAACATGTGGAGTTCGTCGGAGCCGGTGCTGCGCGAATGGATCGAGAAGAAGCTCGGGCCCCTCGGCCAGATCGAGGGCGCCGCGGTCGGGGCGGCTTCGCTCGGCCGGCTCTTCACCACTTTGCCCGAAATGCTGACCGAAGCGCAGGCCGCCACCCATATGCTGGCCGACATGGCGAATGCCGGGGGCATCAGGCTCGACCGTGAGACGACGGAAGCCCTGGCCGCCGCCCAGGCCCGGCATTCGCGCGCCGGCCGCTATGCGCTGATCGCAGGCGCGGCCGCCTTGATTGCCATCGCCTTGAGCCTGATCTTTTGAACCGGGTAGGATAGTCCCATGATGACCACCCTTTCGGGAAGAAGCGTTCTTCTCATCGTCGGCGGCGGCATCGCCGCCTATAAGAGCCTCGAGCTCATCCGGCTGCTCAGGCAGCGCCAGGCCAAGGTCACCGCGATCATGACCGCGGCGGCGGAGCAGTTCGTGACCCGGCTCTCGGTCGCAAGCCTCACGGGCGAGAAGGTCTATACCGATCTCTTCAGCCTCACCGACGAGGTCGAGATGGGCCACATCGAGCTGTCGCGCTCGGCCGATCTCCTGGTGGTGGCGCCGGCCAGCGCCGATCTCATGGCCAAGATGGCGCAAGGGTTCGCCAACGACCTCGCCTCCACCACCCTGCTCGCCACCGACAAGAAGATCCTGATCGCGCCCGCGATGAATGTGCGCATGTGGCAGCATCCGGCGACCATGCGCAATATCGCGACCCTCAGGGCGGACGGCGTCCTGAGCGTCGGCCCCAATGACGGCGAGATGGCCTGCGGCGAATATGGACCCGGGCGCATGGCCGAGCCCGCCGAGATCCTGGCCGCGATCGAGGCCTATTTCGCCGGCGGCGCGCTGCCCCTGGCGGGCGCGCGGCCGCTCGCCGGCCGCAAGGTGCTGATCACCGCCGGCCCCACCCACGAGCCGATCGATCCCGTCCGCTACATCGCCAACCGGTCCTCCGGCCGCCAGGGCTATGCGCTGGCGGAAGCGGCGGTGGCGCTCGGCGCCGAGACGATCCTGGTGTCGGGTCCGGTCAATCTGCCCATACCGCCCGGCGCCCAGATGATGCCGGTCGAGACGGCGTCCGAGATGCTGAAGACGGTCGAGGCCGAGCTTCCCGCCGATATCGCGGTCTTCGCCGCCGCCGTCGCCGACTGGCGCGTCGCTTCGGTGTCTGGCCACAAGCTCAAGAAGGGCGCCGGCAGCCTGCCCGATCTCAAGCTCGCCGAGAACCCCGACATCCTCAAGACCGTGGCGAACGCCAAGAGCAGACGGCCGAAGCTGGTGGTGGGCTTCGCCGCCGAGACGCAGAACGTCGTCGAGAACGCCAGGGCCAAGCTCGCCAGGAAGGGATGCGATGTCATCGTCGCCAATGACGTCAGCGCCGACAAGGGCGTCATGGGCGGCGAGCGCAACAGCGTGCATGTCGTCTCCGCCGCGGGGGTGGAGAGCTGGCCCGAGCTCGACAAGCGGGAGGTGGCGCGCCGGCTGATGGAGGATTTCGCCCGCCGCCTGGGAGCCAAGGCATGACCGAGATCGCCATCCGCCGCCTGGCCCATGGCAAGGGCCTGGCGCTTCCCGCCTATGAGACCGAGCATGCCGCCGGCATGGATCTCAGGGCCGCCGAGGACGCGATCCTGCCGCCGGGCGGGCGGGCTCTGGTGGCGACGGGCTTCGCCATCGCGCTTCCCGAAGGCTTCGAGGCGCAGGTCAGGCCGCGCTCGGGGCTCGCCGCCAGGCATGGCGTGACCCTGCTCAATGCGCCGGGCACGATCGATGCCGACTATCGCGGCGAGATCAAGGTGATCCTGATCAATCATGGCGAGGCCGCCTTCGCGGTCAGGCGCGGCGAACGCATCGCGCAACTGGTCGTGGCGCCGGTGACGCGGGTGGTGCTCAAGGAGAGCGCCGAGCTTTCCGCAACCCCGCGCGGCGCCGGCGGCTTCGGCTCGACGGGCCGCAGCTGATGAAGCTTTCGGGCGAGGAGCTGGAGCGCTATGCCCGGCACATCGTGCTGCCGGATGTGGGAGGGCCGGGCCAGGCCAGGCTCAAGGCGGCGAAGGTCCTGGTCATCGGCGCGGGCGGCCTCGGCGCCCCGGTGCTGCTCTATCTCGCCGCTGCCGGTGTGGGGACCCTGGGCGTCGTCGATGACGATATGGTCTCGCTCTCCAATCTGCAGCGCCAGATCATCCATGGCTCGTCCCGCATCGGCAGGCCCAAGACCGCCAGCGCCCGGCAGACGCTCAACGATCTCAATCCGCATGTGAACGTCGTGGCGCACGAGACGCGCCTCACGGCGGCCAACGCGCTCGACATCATCGGCCGATATGACGTCGTCGCCGACGGCTCGGACAATTTCCCCACCCGCTTCCTGGTCAGCGACGCCTGCTACCTGGCGAAGAAGACCCTGGTCGCCGCCGCCGTCGGCCAGTTCGACGGCCAGCTCTCGACCTTCAAGCCGCATCTGAAGGACGCGCGGGGCGTGCCCTTTCCGACCTATCGCTGCCTCCATGCCGAGGCGCCGCCCGAGGGCCTCATGCCGGCCTGCGAGGCGGCGGGCATCCTGGGCGCGCTCACCGGCATCATCGGCTCGATCCAGGCGATGGAGGTGATGAAGGAGGTCCTGGGGATCGGCGAGAGCCTCGCAGGCAGGCTGTTCATGTATGACGCGCTCGCCGCGCGCACCTATGTCACCGCACTTCCCTGGACTCCCGACAATCCGCTCAATGGCCGCAACGCGACGATCACCGATCTGTCGCTGCATGCGTGAACCGCTGCGAGGCCGGGACTACCCCGCCGCCTTGGCGACGCCGACCATCGCCGGGCGCATCACGCGCTCGCCGATCTTGAAGCCGGGCTGCATCACCTGGACCACCGTGCCGGGTGGCTGCTCGTCGGTCGGCACTTCGAACATCGCCTGGTGGAAATGCGGATCGAATTTCTCGCCCATCGGATCGATGCGCCTGATGCCGTGGCGCTCGAAGACGTTGAGCAGCTCGCGCCGGGTCATCTCGACGCCGGCCACCAGGTTCTTGACCGGCTCGGTCGCCTCCTTGAGGTGGTCGGCTTCGGCCGTCGCCAGCGCCCGGTCCATATTGTCGCTGACGCTCAATATGTCGCGGGCGAAGTTGGTCGCGGCGTAAAGGGTGGCTTCCGCCTTCTCGCGCTCGGTGCGCTTGCGCAGGTTGTCCATCTCGGCGAGCGTGCGCAGGAGCTGGTCCTTGAGCTTGCCCGCTTCCTCCCTGAGGGCCGAAATCTCGCTTTCGCCCGGATCGATCCCGTCTTCGGGCAGCGTCACCGGATCCGCTTCGGGAACCTCGGGTCCTTTCGCCTCGTCGGCCACGGTTTCTTTGGTCGCGTCTTCAATCATAACGATCCCTGAGCTCTCGGTCGATGGAACGGGTTTCGCGCCGGGATATCAGGTCTCGGGAGAAAAAAATCAAGTCCGGCGGAGCTGGGGTCGGGGCGTCCGCCGCCCCGCGAGGAAACAATGCCTGCTAGGTGATCAGCCGCCCGATGATGCGCGCGGTATAGTCGACCATCGGGATGATGCGCGCATAGTTCATCCGCGTCGGGCCGATGATGCCGAGGGCGCCCACGATCTTCTCCTCGCTGTTGCGATAGGGCGCCACGATGAGCGAGGAGCCCGACATGGAGAACAGCTTGTTCTCCGCCCCGATGAAGATGCGCACCCCTTCGCCCGTCTCGGCGAGGCCGAGCAGCTGGATCAGGCCCTTCTTGCTCTCGAGGTCGTCGAAGAGCTGGCGAATGCGCTCGAGGTCCTCGAGCGCCGTGAGGTTCTCGATGAGGTTGCCCTGGCCCTTGACGATGAGCGTGCGGTCGTCCTCGCCGGGATTGCCCGACCAGGTGGCGACGCCGTCGGCGACGACCTTGGCGGTGAGCTCGTCGAGCTCGGTCCTGAGGGTCGCGATCTCCTCCTGCATCAGGCGCTGCGCCTCGCCGATCGTCTTGCCCTGCATGCGCGCCGAGAGATAGTTCGACGCCCTGACCAGCGCCGAGGGCGGCAGGCCGGCGGGAAGATCGATGGTGCGGTTCTCGACGGTGCCGTCCTCGGCGACGAGGATGACGAGGCCGCGGCTCGGCGCCAGGCTCACGAATTCGATGTGTTTCAGCCGCGCATTGGATTTGGGCGCCACCACGAGCCCGGCGCAATGGGAAAGGCCCGACAGCAGGGTCGTCGCCTCGGCCAGCACTTCCTCGACCCGGCGCGAGCGGTTGCTGCCCGACATCTGCGCATCGATGCGCGAGCGCTCCTCGGGCGATATCGAGCCCAGCTCGAGCAGCGCATCGACGAAGAAGCGCAGGCCGGCATTGGTGGGCACCCGGCCGGCGCTGGTATGCGGCGAATAGATGAGGCCCGAATCCTCGAGATCCATCATCACGTTGCGCACCGAGGCCGGCGACAGGTTCGACGGCAGGATGCGCGAGATGGTGCGCGAGCCGACCGGCTCGCCGGTATCGAGATAGGTCTCGACCAGGCGCCTGAAGATGTCGCGCGAGCGCTGGTCGAGCTGGGCGAGGCCGGCCAAGCGCTCGTCGATGAGGGGCTTCTGCGGATGCATGCTCATGGGAGACGAATCTAGGAACCGGCCCGGCGGCGGTCAACAGAGCATCGGGTTTGGGCGAAAACGGGTTTCTCCGGGAGGACTCCTGGGCTAGAACCTCCCCCGTTCAAGCGGACAGAGGAGAGAGCATGCGGCCGTCCGGGCGGAAGCCCCAAGAATTGCGCAAGGTGAGTTTCGAGCGCGGCATTTCCAGACATGCGGAGGGCTCCTGCCTCGTGCGCTTCGGCGACACCCATGTGATGTGCCTGGCGACCGTCGAGGAGAGGGTGCCGCCCTGGCTCAAGGGCGCCGGCAAGGGCTGGGTCACCGCCGAATACGGCATGCTGCCGCGCGCCACCGGCGATCGCATGCGGCGCGAGGCGGCGCAGGGCAGGCAGTCCGGCCGCACCCAGGAGATCCAGCGCCTCATCGGCCGCTCGCTCAGGGCGGTGGTCGATCTCGTGGCCCTGGGCGAGCGCCAGATCACGCTCGATTGCGACGTCATCCAGGCCGATGGCGGCACCCGCACCGCCGCCATCACCGGAAGCTGGATCGCCCTTCACGACGCGTTGAAATGGATGGCCGCGCGGAGCATGTTCACGAAGGATCCGTTGCGCGACCACGTCGCCGCCGTCTCCTGCGGCATCCACAATGGCGAGGTGGTGCTCGACCTCGATTACGATGAGGATTCGGGCGCCGAGACCGACGCCAACTTCGTGATGACCGGCAAGGGCGGCATCGTCGAGGTGCAGGGCACGGCGGAAGGCGAGCCGTTCTCGCAGGAACGCTTCCTCGAGCTGATGGCGCTCGCCCGGCAGGGCATCGGCGAACTGGTGATCCTGCAGGGACAGGCGGTGCGATGAAGGCGAAAGCCATTCTCGAGACCATCGTCTATGGCGAGGACATCGCGGCGCTCCGCCGTTTCTACGAGACGGTCCTCGGGCTCGAGGTGCACCGCGAGCTCGCAGGGCAGTTCGTCTTCCTGCAGTGCGGCGAGAGCATGCTCCTGGTCTTCAATCCGCTGAAATCGGAAGCGAAGCCGAAGTCCCTCACCTCGGCGCCGCCGCATGGCGCGCACGGCCCGGGCCATGTCTGCTTCGCGGCCCTGGCCGAGGAGCTCGACGTCTGGCGCCGGCATCTCGAGGGCCATGGGGTCGCCATCGAAGCCGATTTCGAATGGCCGGGCGGCGGGCGCTCGATCTATTGCCGCGATCCTGCCGGCAATTCGGTCGAATTCGCCGAGCCGCGCATCTGGGGGCTGCACGAGCGCTTCCCGCCAAAGTTGCTCGACTTCGGCGACAAGGAAGCGCGCCAAAAAAGCCGCTCCTTGCGCGATCGGAAGCTCGTCGTCGCCTCGCACAATCCCGGCAAGGTGAGGGAGATCGCCGAGCTCCTCGGCCCCTATGGCGTCGCGGCGGTCTCCGCCGCGAGCCTCGGCCTGCCCGAGCCCGAGGAGACCGGCTCGACCTTCGAGGCCAATGCCATGCTCAAATCGCAGGCCGCCGCGCAAGGCTCGGGCCTCGTCGCGCTCGCCGACGATTCGGGCCTCTGCGTCGACGCGCTCGCCGGCGATCCCGGCATCTATTCGGCGCGCTGGGCCGGGCCCGCCAAGGACTTCGCGCTCGCCATGCAGAGGGTCGAGCTGAGGTTGCTGGCGCTGGGCGCCACGGCGCCCGGCCGGCGGCGCGCGCATTTCGTCAGCGTGCTGTCGCTCGCCTGGCCCGACGGCCATGTCGAGAACTTCGAAGGCAAGGTGCACGGCACGCTGGTCTGGCCGCCGCGCGGCACGCGGGGCTTCGGCTATGATCCGATGTTCCTGCCCGACGGCGGGAGCGAGACCTTCGGCGAGATGGATCCTGCCGCCAAGCACGGGATCTCGCACCGTGGCGCCGCCTTCCGGAAGCTGGTCGATGCGCTCTTCTGATCCGGGCTTCGGCATCTATGTGCATTGGCCCTTCTGCAAGGCCAAATGTCCCTATTGCGATTTCAATTCGCATGTGCGCCACGAGCCGGTCGACGCCATGGCCTTCGCCGGCGCGCTGGCGCGCGAGCTCGCCTGGTTCGGCACGAGGACCGCGGGGCGCAAGGTCGACAGCGTCTTCTTCGGCGGCGGCACGCCTTCGCTGATGCCGCCCGAGGCGGTGGGCCATGTGCTCGATCGCATCGCCCGGCTGTGGACGGTCGCCGCCGACGCCGAGGTGACGCTCGAGGCCAATCCGACGAGCGTCGAGGCGCGGAACTTCGCCGGCTATCGCGCCGCCGGCGTCAACCGGGTCTCGGTGGGCGTGCAGGCGCTCGCCGACGCCGATCTTAAGGCACTGGGACGCCGGCATTCGGCCGCCGAGGCGCTCTCAGCCTTCAGGCTGGCGGCGCGGACCTTTCCGCGCGTCTCCTTCGATCTCATCTATGCCCGCCCGGGGCAGAGCGTGGCGCAATGGCGGGACGAGCTCGCCCGGGCGCTCGCCGAGCAGCAGGGCCACATGTCGCTCTATCAGCTCACCATCGAGGAGGGCACCCGCTATGCCGATCTCCATCGCGCCGGCAAGCTCGCCGTGCCCGGCGAGGAGGTGGCCGCCGAGCTCTATGACGTCACCCAGGAGCTGACCGCCAAAGCCGGCCTTCAGGCCTATGAAGTGTCCAACCACGCCCTGCCCGGCCATGAATCGCGCCACAATCTCGTCTACTGGCGCTATGGCGACTATGTGGGCGCAGGCCCCGGCGCCCACAGCCGTCTCACCAGCGGCGGGCGGCGGCTGGCGCTCGCGACCGAGCGCCACCCCGAGACCTGGCGCGCCGAGGTTCTGGCCCGGGGCCACGGCGTGACCGAGGAGACGGTGATCGGGACATCCGACCAGGCGGCCGAATACCTGCTGATGGGACTGCGCATCGCCGAGGGCATCGATCTCACCCGCTACGAGGCGCTGTCCGGACGCCCGCCGGCCCATCTGCCCGAGCTCACCGAGATGGGGCTCGTCAGCCTGCGGGGCGGCAGGCTCATGGCGACCCATGCCGGGCGGCGGGTGCTCAATGCCGTCATCTCGCAGCTCGCCGCCTGAACGGCCTGCTGCCGAGGGACCAGGGACCTACTTCGAAAACAGGGAATATCAGGGAATTTCTGATTTTCCTCAGGCCATGACCGTGGATCGGCCAAGCCTCTGCGATCGCTGGAGTTTTCTTGAATTTTTCCATTTGGAAACGCCGAACCCGGCCGGAGGCGGGCGCTTCGCGGATTTTTTCACCAATGAAAAAATCCGCCCTTGAACGACAAGCGCCCGCGAGCTTGGCTGGCGGGCGCACATCATCCGATCCTGGAATTTCCCAAATACCACCATTTTTGCGTAAAGTCAAGATTTTATTCACTCCCATGGCGGAAGCGGCGGTCAGAAGCCGGCCCCGAAGCGGCTCGGCGCCTGCGCCAGCACCTGCGGGCCGGCAGCGGTCATTTCGAGGATGGCGAGGCCGCGCTCGATGAGGCCGTCGGAGCGGAAGCGGAAGAGGCCGTTCTGGCCCTGGAAGCCGCCCGCGTCGGTGATCGCCGCCGACGAGAAGTCTCCCTTGCGGGCGAGGCCGGCGGCGAGGCTCACCGCGTCATAGGCGAGGCTCGCGATGCGCGGCGGCTTCGTGCCATAGGCGCCCGTATATTTGCTGTTGAAGCTGTCGACGAGCTCGGGCGACACGCCGGCATACCAACCGCCTTGCGCGATCGGCGTCGCGCGCGTGACGCTGTCGTCCCACAGGCCGGTGCCGAGGATCGTCACCCTGTCCGGCGTGACGCCGTTCTGCTCGAGCGCCGCACTCAGGGATCTGAGCGCGTCGCCGCCTTCCGGGATGAGAAGCGCGTCGATCGAGCGGCGCGGATCGTTGATGGCCTGGGCGATGTGCTGGGCGGCCGCATTGCCGGCCTGGCCGCGCGCATAGGGCTGGGCCGCGGCGATCACCATGCCGCTGGCGCCCGCCTGGCGGTTGAGCGCCTGCTGGACATTGCTGCCATATTGCGTCTGCGGATAGAGCAGCGCCACGCTGTGCTTGCCCTGCTTGGCGGCATAGCGCACCACATTGGCCACTTCCTCCTCCGGCAGGAAGCTCATGAGATAGGCGCCCTGGCCGGCGACGCTGCTCGCCGAGGAGAAGGCGATGACATTGGCGCGTCCCCGGGCGATGCCTTTGACCGCCTGGACCTGGGGGGCGAGAAGCGGGCCTAGGATGATCTCGGCCCCTTCGTCGAGAGCGGCCTGCGCAGCGGCCTGCGCAGCGCCCGCCGACCCGCCCGAATCCCGGGTGATGAGCGTGATGCCGCCGCCCGTATCGGTCAGGGCGAGCTCGGCCGCCTGCTTCATCGCCTTGGCGATGCGCCCGGTCTCGCCCGAGGCCGAGAGCGGCAGGAGGAGCGCCACCTTGCGCCCGGCGGCCGCCTGCCGGGTCAGCTGCTGGCCCTTGACCCCGGCATCGTTGAACATGTCGGCCATCTTGGAGTTCGTGCAGGCGGCGAGCAGCAGCGAAAACAGCCCGACGAGCACGAAGCGCCACTGCCACAAGCCGTCACGAGGCGCTATAGATCCGATCTGTCCGTTCAATGTCCCCAACTCCACCCATGTCCGCCACGCCCGCAGCCAGCCGCCGCTATAGCATAAAAGGGGTTGTCTTCGAGGCCGAAAGCCTGGCGCCCGGCCTTCACGTCACGTCGACGCCGATCGGTCATCTTGCCGATATTTCGTTAAGGGCGGTTAACGCCCTTGCCGCAGCGGACGAGATACTGTGCGAAGACACGCGGGTCACGGGAAAATTGCTCCAACGCTACGGCATTAGCACCAGGCTCGTCCCCTATCATGATCACAATGCGGCGAAACTGCGGCCCCGCATCCTTGACGGGCTGCGGGCGGGCAGGGCGCTCGTCCTGGTGAGCGACGCCGGCACCCCGCTCGTCTCCGATCCGGGCTTCAAGCTGGCCCGGGACGTCATCGCGGCGGGCCTGCCCCTTCATGTCGTTCCGGGCGCCTCGGCGCCGCTTGCCGCCCTGACGCTGTCGGGCCTGCCTTCCGACCGCTTCATGTTCGCGGGCTTCCTGCCCGAGAAGCAGAGCGAGCGCCGGCGGCTCATCGCCGAGCTCGCTTCCGTGCCGGCGACGCTGATCTTCTTCGAGAGCCCGCATCGCATCGCGGCCGCCCTTGCCGATATCGCGGCCATCCTGGGCGAGCGCCCGGTGGCGGTGACGCGCGAGCTGACCAAGCTCCATGAGGAGGCCGTGCGCGGACCCCCTTCCGACGTGCTGGCGGACCTCGCCGGGCGCGCGGCGATCAAGGGCGAGATCACGCTGGTCGTGGCGCCGCCGGGCGATGCGGCGCGGCCATCGGCGGAAGCGATCGACGCGGCGCTGCTGGAAGCCGCCGAAGCCCAGCCGGCGGGCAAGGCCGCGGCCGGCGTCGCCCAGCGTTTCGGCATGCCCAGGAAGGAGCTCTATGACCGCCTCCTCGTCCTCAAAGACAAAAAGGCGCCATGAGCGGCGCGGCCGCTGGGCCGAGAGCCTGGCGCTGGCGAGCCTCAGGCTGAAGGGCTACCGGCTGCTGGCGCGCCGCTTCAAGTCGGGGCCGGGCGAGGTCGATCTCGTCATGCGCCGGGGCGAGGTGACCGCCTTCGTCGAGGTGAAGGTGCGGCCGACGGCCGATCTCGCGGTCGAGGCCGTGACCCGCCATCAGTCGCGCCGCATCGCCGCCGCGGCGCGCATCTGGATGGCGCGCGATCCCAAAGCGGCGCTCGGCGTCTGCCGTTTTGACATCGTCGCGGTCTCCCCCTACCAGTGGCCGCGCCACATCCCCAACGCGTTCACCGTGGAAGATCAGGACAGGTCATGAAGCTCAATGTCGCCGTGCAGATGGATCCGATCGAGAGCATCAACATCGCGGGCGATTCGACCTTCGCCATCATGCTCGAAGCGCAGGCGCGCGGGCATGCGCTTTTCTATTACCAGCCGAAGGCGCTAGCTCTCGAAGGCCGCAGGCTCTTCGCCACCGGCCATGCGCTGAGCCTGCGCGACGAGACGGGCGATCACTTCACCCTCGGCCGGGAGGAGCGCGTCGATCTCGGCGCCTTCGACGTGCTCCACATGCGCCAGGATCCGCCCTTCGACATGAACTACATCACCATCACCCACATGCTCGAGCATATCCATCCGAAGACCCTGGTGGTGAACGATCCCAGGGAGGTGAGGAACGCGCCCGAGAAGCTCTATGTGATGGAATTCGCCGACCTGATGCCGCCGACGATCATCACCCGCGATCCGCGAGAGCTGCTCGACTTCCGCAAGGCGCATGGCGAGATCATCCTGAAGCCGCTTTACGGCAATGGCGGCGCCGGCGTCTTCCGCCTCGCCGGCGAGGACCAGAATTTCGGCTCGCTGGTCGAGCTCTTCACCCAGAGCTTCCGCGAGCCGTTCATCGCGCAGCGCTATCTTCCGCAGGTGCGCAAAGGCGACAAGCGCATCATCCTCGTCGACGGCGAGTTCGCCGGCGCCGTCAACCGCGTGCCGGCCGCGGACGAGAACCGCTCCAACATGCATGTCGGCGGCCGGCCCGAGCCGGCCGGGCTCACGCCGCGCGAGCGCGAGATCTGCGAGCGGCTAGGGCCCGACTTCAGGAAGCGCGGCCTCATCTTCGTCGGCATCGACGTGATCGGCGACTATCTGACCGAGATCAACGTGACCTCGCCGACCGGCATCCGCGAGGTGAAGCGCTTCGGCGGCGCCGACATCGCCGGCCTGATCTGGGATGCGATCGAGCGGAAGCGGCAATGACGGCCGGCGATCCGCTGGGCAGCACCACTTCGGTATCGGACGAGCTCGCCAGGAGAGGCATCACCGGCAGCCTCAACAAGAGAGCGCTCACGGCGATCGCGAGATTGCTCGGCGACGCCGTCGATTTCCTGCGGGCGCCCGACGGCGGGGGTGACGGGGGATATTGTCCGGACGCCGCGGCGACCGCCGCGATGGCGGAGGCGGCGGTCGGATCCATCGGGCCCGATCGCCGGGCGACGGCCGCGGCGATCATCGCGGCGCGCTATCGCGAGATGTTCGCCCTGCATCGGAATCGGCAAGCCGTCGTCGCCCATGCGCTGAAGGAGCTGGCGCAGCCGGGGCGGGTGCCGGCGGACGGTCCGCGCGGCGCCGGCGGTCCCGTCGGCGACGACTGGCTGAACTACTTCGCGGCCTATGCGGACAAGGCGTCCGGCGCCGCCCTGAGACAGACCTTCGGCCATGTCCTGAGCGGCGAGATCAGGCGGCCCGGGTCCTTCTCGCTCTCCACCTTGCGGATCGTGTCCGAGCTCGATCCGGGCTCGGCGGCGCTCTTCCAGCGCATGGCGGCGCGCGCCTTCTCCATGGACGCGAAGGAGGCGGTACCGTCCGCTTTGCTCAAGCCCGAGGACCTGAGAGGCCAGTTCCTGCACCAGATGCTCAAGCTCGAGGCTCTGGGCCTCGTCCAGGAGGTGGGCGGCGACTTCGCGATCTCGACCGGCAAGGCCGAGCCCGGCGCCCAGATCTGGGTGCGCTTCGGGCGCCTGCTGCTGCGCGGCGAGCTCAGGACGAAGGTCTATTTCAACCTGCCGCTGCTGAAGCTGACCGACGCCGGGGCGGAGCTGTGCTCGATCATCCCGATGGACCACCGCGGCGGCGCCCGTGAGGTCGGCCGCCTGATGGCGCGGCGCGGGCTTGAGGCCTCCATCCACCTGATCACCGGCGTCGCCAATGGCGATGTGCACTACAGGACGCCGGGCGAGGCGGTCAGGGCGTGACAAATCCCAAGCGGCTCCTTCCCAGGTCGTCATGCTTCGCTTCAGGTTCCCTTGCGGGCAGCGCCGCGGTGTCCGTCCGGCCTTGGCGATGATCTTTCTCTTGCCGGAAAGCACTTCCGGTGGAAAGGCGATCGTCCATGACGCCGGCTGACTCCAATCCGGAGGCGCCGCGCAAGGCCGACGATGTCGTTCTCCTGCCTGCGCGCCTTATTGGACGCCGTCGACGACAACGCGCCGAAACCGGCGACGGGCCGGACGGCGAAGCCCGGACGTGAGATCAGTCGGGCAGCTCGTCACCCTTGACCGGGGCCTTGCCCTTGCCGGCGCGGGAAAGGATGTCGAGCGCCCTGGGAATGTCGGCGCGCGCCGCGCGTTCCGTGAAATAGCTTTCCGTCCGCAGGGCCGAGAGCTTTTCGGCCACCGCCACGTTGATGAACTGGTTGAGCGCCACGCCTTCGGTTTCGGCCACCTTGCGCGCCTCGTCCATCAGAGAGGGCTGAAGCCTCAGCGCGAAATTGCTCTTCCTCATCTCTTCGCCTCCAATGCTTTCCATGCCTCGCCGGGTGCGAAAACCTTGACCCCGAAATGCCCCGCGGCTTCCCGGAAGTCGCGGATATTGAACGTCACGATGGCGTCGGCCCTGCCGTTCACAGCTGTCTCCAGCACCATATCGTCGTCCGGATCGCGCACCGCCGGTCGCCACAGGAATGCCAGCCGCACCGGCTCGCCCACCGCCGCCGCGGCATCCAGCAGCACATTTACATCGTCCGCCGACAGCCCGGATGCCTCCAGATGCTCGGGCCGCGTCATGACCGCCTCGTATTCGATCATTAGGGGCACCGAGGCCAGCAGCGTGAAGCGCCGTTCCAGCGCCGCGACCAGCAGGCGGCGGGATGCTCCCGCGTCGCTGCGCATGGCGGCGACCACAGTCGCGGTGTCGAGGATCAGCCTCACGGGGACATGATAGGGACCTATGAATGATATTGCAAGCGATATTGCAAATTGCCGGAGAGTCTGCTGCGATCCTGCCGATGAAACCGAAAGTCGCGAGACCGGCAGGAGGTGCGAAGGCGCCGCGGGTCAGGGGAAGGACAGGCTCCAGCGAGAACCGGTCCCGATCCCTGAGCCATGTGTCGTCATATTCGAAAAGGATGGTCTCCGTGCCCCGGGCGCGGTTGCTCCTCGCCAATCCGATCGGACGCGTGCGGCCGTCGAGATCGATATGCACCTCGAAGTCAGCCATCGCGGGATGATCCCGCCGGCCGTTTGAGATGGATATGCTTGGGCAGGCCGGCGCTGGCCAGCGCCTGTCCGACTGGATCGTTGCCGATATCGGCGATCCGGCTCAGGCCGTCGAGCAGGCCGAGCGCCTGGAGGACGCCCGCATAGATGCCGATGCTGACACCGGTATCTCCAGCCTCGACCCTCTGCAGCGTGGAGCGGGACGTGAAGGCGCGCTCCGCCACGACCGCCATCGGCAGCCGGCGGCGCCTGCGGGCGTCGCGGATGTCCGCGCCGAGCTTGCGCAGGGCACGCCGCACTGCGGCAGGAGGGTTGTGCGGTGTAGGCATTTGCCATCTTCATGCTACAGATTGAGGAAATATGTAGTACGAAGCTCACAATTTCTCAAGTAAACGATTTGTCCGATTGTTCACTGAATGTTCTTGACGACCTGCGAGAACCGATTTACGCTGTGAAAGCTTCAGGGGGGCATTCATGACGGCGCATGCAACGACGGTCGCCTTCCAGGGCATCGAGGCCGTGCCGGTCGATGTGCAGGCCCAGTTCCTCTCGGGCCAGGTGCAATTCAACATCGTGGGCCTGGCCGACAAGGCGGTGGTGGAAAGCCGCGAGCGGGTGAGGGCGGCGCTCTTCGCCGTGGGCCTGGCGCTGCCGGGAAAAAGGCTCGCCGTCAATCTCTCGCCCGCCGACCTCCCCAAGGAAGGCAGCCATTACGACCTGCCGATCGCGCTCGCCGTGCTGGCGGCCCTGGGCGTCCTGCCCCAGGACTTCCTCAACCGCTATCTGGTCCTGGGCGAGCTGGGCCTCGACGGCGCGCTCGGCGCCGTCACCGGGGCGCTGCCCGCGGCGATCGCCGCCCATGCCAGGGACCTCGGCCTCATCTGCCCGCGGCCCTGCGGCCCGGAAGCCGCCTGGGCCGGCGATGAGGTCGACATACTGGCGCCCGCGACCATCATCCAGATCCTCAACCATGTGAAGGGCGCGCAGATCCTGTCGCGCCCCAAGCCCGGCATGGCCGAGGAGCGCGACAGGCTTCCCGATCTCAGGGACATCAAGGGCCAGGAGGCGGCGAAGCGCGCCCTCGAGGTCGCGGCCGCCGGCGCGCATCATCTTCTGATGGTGGGTCCGCCCGGCGCCGGCAAGTCGATGCTGGCGCAGCGCCTGCCCTCGATCCTGCCGCCCATGGAGGCGCGCGAGATGCTGGAGACGAGCATGATCGCCTCGCTCGCCGGCGCCCTGCCCGAGGGCAAGGTCACCCGCAAGCGCCCGTTCCGCTCGCCGCATCATTCGGCGAGCATGCCGGCTCTGGTCGGCGGCGGCACGCGCGCCAGGCCGGGCGAGATCTCGCTGAGCCACAATGGCGTGCTGTTCCTCGACGAGCTGCCGGAATTCCAGCCGCGGGTGCTCGAAGCCCTGCGCCAGCCGCTCGAAACCGGCGAGACGCAGGTGGCGCGCGCCAATTACCACATCACCTATCCGGCGCGCTTCCAGCTGGTGGCGGCGATGAATCCGTGCAAATGCGGCATGGCGGGCGAGCCCGGCCATGTCTGCGCCAAGGGTGCTCGCTGTGCGGGCGACTACCAGGCGCGGCTGTCGGGCCCGCTGCTCGACCGCCTCGACATTCAGATCGAGCTCGGCGCGGTGCGCGCCGCCGATCTGGCGCGGCCGGTGCCGGCGGAAGGCAGCGCCGAGGTCGCGCGTCGCGTCGCCGAAGCGCGCCTCAGGCAGCGCGAGCGCTTCGCGAGGCTGGGCCTCGCGCATCTTTCCGCCAATGCCGAGGCCGACGGCACGCTTCTCGACGAGATCGCGACGCCCGACGATGCGGGCTTGCGCATCCTGCGCGAGGCGTCCGACGCGATGATGCTTTCGGCGCGCGGCTATCACCGCGTGCTGCGCGTGGCGCGCACGCTCGCCGACCTCGACGGCGAGGATCGCGTCGGCCGCCTCCATGTCGTCGAGGCCCTGAGCTACCGCCAGAAGCTCGCCGCCTTCCGCCAGGCGGCGTGATCCGATTCGGCACAGCCTATACCTCCCTTCCATCAGGAAAGCGGAGGACATGTTGTAACCTCGCAACTGCATGAGGAGGAGGGTTGCGACAGGAGCCCGCAACAGGAGGTTGGAATGCAGCTGTCGGCTCCGGCCTCTTCTGTGATTGCGGGTGCTGGATTAGTCTCTGAACATGGGCCGGATGAGAGACAGCCACGCCTCCTTCGACGAGCGTCCCGGAACGCCGGTCGGCGACGCGACCGCGGTGCGGGCGCTGCTGGTCGCCGCGGCGAGGGAGCGGCGCGCGCTGAGCTATGCGGAACTGCTGATGGAGCTCGGCCACCGCTTCACCCGCCCCCGCATGCGGGCCCTCTGCCGCACCCTCGACGCCATCGACGATCAGGGCCGCGCCGCGGGAGAGCCCGAGCTTGCAGCACTCGTCGTGCGCGAATCCGACCGGCTGCCGGGCCAGGGCTGGTGGGTGGGGAAGGTCCGCCGCCTGGGCTATGAGGGGCCGTGGACCGGCAAGTCGGCGCTGGCCTTCGTGAGGCGCCGGCAGGGCATCGCTTTCGACTACTGGAGCCGGCGCAAGAGCTAACCCTGGCCTTCGATCTCCGCCGGCCGGTGCAGGCCGACGCCGAGGACGACCAGCGCGATGCCGGCGAGGTCGGCGGGGCCGGGGACCTGGCCGAGCACGAGGGCGCCCGACACCGCCGCGATGGCCGGCAGCAAGGTGAGCATGAGGGCGAAGCTCGCGCGCGGCAGGCGCGCCATCGCCAACTGGTCGCAGACATAGGGGATGACCGAGGAAGAGATGCCGACGCCGATGCCGGCGAGGATGAGGAGCGGATGGGAGACGAGCTTGGCCGCGTCGGCAAGGCCGAAGGGCGAAGCGAAGAGGAAGGCGACCGCCATGGCGCTTCCGAGCCGCGCGATGCCCGAGGCGCCGCCCTGCCGCGCGACGGCATGGCCGACGACGACATAGAGCGCGAAGAGGAGGGCGTTGGCGAAAGCGAAGCCGAGGCCGAGCGTGCTTGCCCGGCCTTGGTGATCGGAAAGCACGCCGGCGTCGATGAAACCGCCCGAAAGCTCGACGCCGGCGAGCAGCATGACGCCCGCGACCGCGAGCCCCAGCGCCAGCACGTTGCGGGCGCTGCGCAGGCCGATGAGCGCCACGGCGATGGTGGCGGCGAACTCGATGGCGGCGACCGTCGCCAGCGGCAGCCGCTCGATCGCCAGATAGAAGCTCATATTCATCGCGCCCAGTATGGCGCCGAGCAGCAGGATCAGCCGGCGCGCCGGGGCCTTCGACTGTGCGATCGCGCGCCAGGGCGGCAGCCATAGCGCGAAGACGAGGGCGGCCGAGGCGATGCGCAGCCAGGCGACGCCCAAGGGCGACATCTCGGCGAACAGCAGCACGGCGAAGGATGGGCCGAGATAGTGAAAGACCGCGCTGATCAGGAAATAGACCGTGGGCGGGAGCGATGCCGATGGCCGGTTCATGCCGGCAGGATGCTCCGCCTGGCTGATCTTGGGACTGTCATCGGGAGGGAAAGCTGCTAAAATGCCGGCCATTCGGAGGTTAATATGAAGAATAGCCGAAGAATGAACGGAGCGAGCCTCGACGCCACGGACCGCAAGCTCCTCGCCGCCATCACCGGCAATGCCCGCATCTCGCTCGCCGATCTCGGCCGGATGCTGGGCATGTCGCCGCAAAGTGCTGCCGACCGGCTGCGCCGGCTCGAGGATGTGGGCGTGATCTCGGGCTTCACCGCAAGGCTCGATCCCGAGGCGCTCGGCCTCTCCGTCGGCGCCTATATCCGTGTGCGTCCGGCGATGGGCGAGCTGCCGCGCGTCACCGCCCTGCTCAGGGACATGCCGGAGATCGTCGAATGCGACCGCATCACCGGCGACGACTGCTTCATCGCCAAGGTCTTCGTCGCGCGCATCGGGGATCTCGAGCGGCTCATCGACCGGCTCATCCCCCATGCGCAGACCAACACCTCGATCATCCAGTCGACGCCGGTCATGCGCCGCGCTCCCGGATATTTCTGACGCTCGCGTGACCTTGACGAGGCGGGCTGTTGCAAATTTACTCTTTGTTGACGCTCGTTTCAGCCGGTAGGCCTTTGCTAAGGGCCCCTGTGCGAAGGGAAAGGTTAACGGGCGTCGGAGCAAGGCGGCAGGCATGGCGGCAGACGGCAGACAGGAGGGAGCGGCGGACCGGACGGCTGCGGTCACCGCGGCCCTGCGCGTACTGGCGCGTCCGGGCATCCGCTTCAGCCCCTGGCAGTTCGCCGCCGGGACATTGCTGCTGGCCGCGGGCCTCGCCATCTCCATCGCCGTGACGCTCGGCACCGACGGCCTCGCCCGCGTATGGGCGCCGGTCGGCCTGTTCCTGACCGCGGTCGTGGCGCTCGCCGTCTATTTCGGCCGGCGCGCGTCCGACATGCGCCGCGAGAATGTCGAGGCCGTCCTCAACATGCTGCAGCTGGCGCGCGCCGAAGCCGAGGCCGCGAACCACGCCAAGAGCCGCTTCCTCGCCGCGACCAGCCACGAGATCCGCACGCCGATGAACGGCATCATCGGCATGAACGGGCTGCTTCTCGACACCGATCTCAATCCCGAGCAGCGCAACTATGCCGGCGCCGTCGACGCTTCGGCGCGCTCGCTGCTCTCGATCATCGACGAGATCCTCGACATCTCGAAGATCGAATCGGGCCGTGTCGCCCTGACGCCGGACTGGATCGATCCCCTGGTCCTCGCCGAGAGCGTCACCGAGCTTCTGGCGCCGCGCGCCCATGCCAAGGGCATCGAGATAACCTGCTCGGCCTCGGCCGACCTGCCGCAGCGCATCCTCGTCGATGAATTGCGCCTGCGCCAGATCCTGCTCAATCTCGCCGGCAACGCCATCAAGTTCACCGAAGCGGGCGGCGTCGCGATCACCTTGTCCGCGACCCCCTGCGCCGCCGATCCCGAGCAGGTCGATTTCACCGCCGTGGTCGCCGATACCGGCATCGGCATGACGGCGCAGGAGCAATCGCGCATCTTCGAGGAATTCGCGCAGGGCCGCGACGACACCGCCCGGCGCTTCGGCGGCACCGGCCTCGGCCTGTCGATCTCGCGCAAGCTGGCGGAAGGCATGAACGGCGCGATCACGGTCGAGAGCGCGCGGGGAAAGGGTTCGGCCTTCCGGGTGACGCTCCCTTGCGTGTGCGTGCGCCATGAGGGCCGCAGCGAGCCCCTGAAGGGCCGCGTCTACGAGCTCGCCGTGCCGGCCGGGCCGACCTATGCGAGCCTCGAAGCGACGCTCGCGGCGCTCGGCGCCGAGACGCGCCACGTGCCGAGCGAGGCCGCCTTGCGCCAGACGCTGCGCAAGGCGCATTCCGCCAACGGCCTCATCTGCGATTCGAGCTTCGCCGCGGCGCTCGGCGTCTGGCGGGCGGCGCATGAGCGCAAGCGGCCGGCGGGCAAGCCCGTCTTCATCCTGCTCCAGGCCGAAGAGCGCCGTGCCTTGCGCGACTTCCTCTCGGCGCCCTTCGCCGGCTACCTGCTGAAGCCGCTGCGGCGCGCCACCCTGCTGCGCCAGCTCCTGCAGTCCGACGACCATACGATCGCGAGCGCGGTCAAGGACCTGCGGCGCATGACGTCGGCCGAGAAGCAGGCGGCCCGCCTCAACGTCCTTCTCGCCGAGGACAATCCGGTCAACGCGCTCCTGACCCGCACCCTGCTCGAGAAATCTGACCATTCCGTCCACCATGTGACCAACGGCCTGGCCGTGCTGGACTACATTGCCGGCGGCGGACGGCCCGATATCATCATCATGGACGTCCAGATGCCGGAGCTCGACGGCCTCGAGACGGCGCGCCGCCTGCGCCGGGGCGATCTCGTGCCGGACGTCCCGATCCTGGCGCTGACCGCCAATGCGAGCGCGGCCGACGAGGCGGAATGCCTGGCCGCCGGCATGAGCGGACACATGGCGAAACCCTTCGACCGCCAGGACCTCGACGAGGCGATCGCCGCGCTCAGCGCCAAACGTCCGGCCGCGTGAGGATCGTGAGCGCGCACGCCTGCCGCCGGGTGACGGGCCGTGCGGGGTCCGGGACACAAGCGCGTGATCGGACAAAGGACATGCGCTCCGGTCCGGCATGATCCCGGATTCGGGGTTGTTCGCCCGGAGGGGATGGTCTGGGGCCGAACTTTCCTTGTCCGGCGGTCTGTGGCACTGTGCGAGAGCCGGCGACGGGCCGGTTTGCGGAGGCAGGGCTTGATGGCCGTCTATTCTCTGGCACCTCGCCCTCACGGTGGGGCAAAGCAGGAGGACATTGTCCCGGGCTTCGTGCTCGGCACGCGGGCCGACCTCACCGTCAGGCTCGCCGACGGCGCGGCCGATGTCGATGCCGCCCAGCATCTGCGCTACCGGGTCTTCTATGAAGAGCTCGAGGCCAGGCCCGATGCGCAGGCGCTCGCGACGCGGCGCGACGCCGACCGCTACGATGCGATCTGCGATCACCTTCTCGTCGTGCGCAAGGGCGCGGCCCTCGGACCGGACGAGATCCGCGTCAACGACGGCGAGGTCGTCGGCACCTACCGGCTGCTGCGTCAGTCGGTGGCCGAGCGCACCGGCGGCTTCTATACCCAGGACGAATTCGACATCGCGCCGCTGATCCAGCGTCACGGCGGGCTCAAGTTCCTCGAGCTCGGACGCTCCTGCGTCCTCAAGTCCTATCGCACCAAGCCGGTGGTGGAGCTCCTGTGGCAGGGCATCTGGAACTATGTGCGCCTCTACGATCTCGACGTGATGCTGGGCTGCGCCAGCATCGAGGGCACCGACCCCGCCCCGCATGCCATGGCCCTGAGCTTCATGGCGCAGAACTCCGCCGCGCCCCCCGAATGGCGGGTGGCGGCATTGCCCGGACGCCGGGTCGAGATGAACCTGCTCCCTTCCGCCGAGGTCGACGCCAAGCGCGCCTTGCGCATCCTTCCGCCCCTGATCAAGGGCTATTTGCGGCTCGGCTGCTATATCGGCGACGGCGCGGTGATCGACCACCAGTTCAACACCATCGACGTCCTGATCATCCTGCCGGTGTCGGCGATCAATCCGCGCTACTTCTCCTATTTCGGCCAGCCCGGCGAGGATCCGCTCGCCCAGCTGTGAGCGCCGCCCGCCACCCGCGTTTAGGTTAACGGGCCAAAGTCCCCGCCGCCGGGCCGTTAACCAAGTCCCGGAGTGGAATTCATCCGTATGCTGTGCAATTGTCGGGGCGGGCCGGCGTTTCGGATCTTCGAATCCAGAAAGGTCAGTTGCATGCCGCGTAATTCCATCAGACTTCAGAACGAAGCCGCCGAAGCCCTGCGCGTCGAGATCGACCGCGACCGCGCCAAGGACCAGGCGAGCATCGATTATTTCCGCGACCTTCTCAGCGTGCTGAGAGACGGCCGCACCGAGGATCTTGACGCCGTCGAATCTTTCGCGGCGAACATGAAGATGATGATCAATCGCCGGCACGACGGCGTGGCCGAGCAGATCAAGGTCCAGATCGCGCGCGAGGAGGCGCATCTGCGCGACCTCGAGGGCAACGAGCCGGAAAAACTCTTCGACCCCGAGAAGCCCGCGCTGAGCGAGCCGGAGAGCGGCGACGGCAAGGTCACGCGCATCAACCGGAAGAACGCCGGCGCCTGACCGGCCGCGAACTGCGCCGGCCTTGACGGCTTTCCCCCCTCGCCCGCATTGCGCAGGGCTGTCCGGGGAAAATTGGTGCAGCTTGCCAGATCTTTCCAACTCTCCCCCTCGCCCGTTGCGAAGCAATGGGAGAGGGTGGCCGACCTTGCTCCGCCGAAGCGAAGCCTCGGCTTCGCGAAGGCGAGAGGCCGGGTGAGGGCTCTTCGGGCGGTCCAAAGTCGGCGAAAAACGATACATTATGCACATTCGCCAGCAGCACATGATCCAAGGTCCTGCAACACTCGCGCAAAGAGCCCTCACCCGCACTCGCGCAAAGAGCCCTCACCCGCCCTCTCGCCTTCGCGAAGCCGAGGCTTCGCTTCGGCGGAGCAAGGTCGGGCACCCTCTCCCACGCTGTCGCGCGGGAGAGGGGGAAAATCTGCGAGAGCGGCGCACTTTCTGAGTCTCGCATGGCGATGTTCAGTATACGCTCTCGTTTCTCTGGACTTTTTGATCTTCCGCGAATCTTTCCCCGGACAGCCCTGCGCATTGCGGGAGAGGGGGAACGGGCGCCGGTGAGAGAGGGCGGTCGTGACGAAGCGGGAGCGGCTCCGCGTCAGCGGTTGATGTCGTAGGCCGCGATCGCCGCCAGGTTGACGATATCGGTCGCGGTCGCCGACATCGAGGCGATCTGCACCGGCTTGTCGAGCCCGGTGAGCAGGGGCCCTATCACCGTGACGCCGCCCAGCTGCTGCAGCATCTTGGTCGAGATCGAGGCCGAATGCGCCGCCGGCATGACCAGCACATTGGCCGGACCGGTCAGGCGGCAGAACGGATAGAGCGCCATCGCCTCGCGCGACAGGGCCACATCCGCTCCCATCTCGCCGTCATATTCGAAATCGACATTGCGCTTGTCGAGGATGGTCACCGCGTTGCGCACATACTCGGAACGCTCGCCGCGCGGATAGCCGAAGGTGGAATAGGACAGCAAGGCGACCTTGGGCTCGTAGCCGAAGCGGCGGGCGACGCCGGCGGCCTCCTGCGCGATGTCGGCAAGCTCCTCGGCCGAGGGCAGCTCGTGGATCGAGGTGTCGGCGATGAAGACGGTGCGCCCGCGCACCAGCGCCATGGAGACGCCGATCGGCTTGTGCCCCGGCCGGTTGTCGATGGCGCGGCGCACATTGTCGATGGCGACCGAGAAATTGCGCGTCAGCCCGGTCACCACCGCGTCGGCGTCGTTGAGCGCCAGCATGCAGGCGGCGAAGACGTTGCGGTCGTTGTTGACCAGGCGCTGGCAGTCGCGGAACAGGAAGCCCAGCCGCTGCAGCCGTTCATAGAGATAGTTGGCGTAATCGACGTTGCGCCCGGAGAGCTTGGCATTGGTGATCGTGACGTTCTCGTGCAATTCGACGGCGCTGGTCTTCAGCGCCTCCTCGACATGGGCCTCGCGGCCGATGAGGATCGCCTTGCCGAGGCCGGCATTGGCGAAGCTGTTGGCGGCGCGGATCATGCGATCCTCCTCGCCCTCGGCGAAGACGACGCGCTTCGGGTTCGATCTGACCTGCCCGAAGATGTTCTGCAGCGTGCCGGCGATCGGGTTGAGCCTGGCCTGGAGCGCGTCGCCATATTCCTCGAGATCGGCGATATGCCTGCGCGCCACGCCCGATTCCATCGCGGCGCGCGCCACCGCCACCGGAATGCGCGAGATGAGGCGCGGGTCGAACGGCACGGGGATGAGATAGCCGGGGCCGAATTGCAGCCGCGAGCCGTGATAGGCGGCGGCGACCTCGTCGGGCACGTCCTCGCGCGCCAGCGCCGCCAGCGCCTCGGCGGCGGCGATCTTCATCTGGTCGTTGATGGTGCGGGCGCGCACGTCGAGGGCGCCGCGGAAGATATAGGGGAAGCCCAGCACGTTGTTGACCTGGTTGGGATAGTCGGAACGGCCCGTCGCCATGATGGCGTCGCTCCTGACCTTCGCCACGTCCTCGGGCGTGATCTCGGGATCGGGATTGGCCATGGCGAAGATGATCGGGTTCTTCGCCATGCTCTTGACCATCTGCGGCGTGAGCGCGCCGGCGGCGGAGAGGCCGAAGAACACGTCGGCGCCTTCCATCGCATCGGCCAGCGTGCGCGCTCTGGTCTCGACCGCATGCGCCGACTTCCATTGGTTCATGCCTTCGCTGCGGCCCTTGTAGACGACGCCTTTCGAATCCGCGAGGATGACGTTCTGCGGCGGCACGCCCATCGACTTGATGAGCTCGATGCAGGCGATCGCCGCCGCCCCGGCGCCGTTGCAGACGAGCTTGAAGCTCTTGATGTCGCGCTTGGTGATGGCGAGCGCGTTGATGAGGCCGGCCGTCGAGATGATCGCCGTGCCGTGCTGGTCGTCATGGAAGACCGGGATGTCCATCAGCTCGCGCAGCCGCTGCTCGATGATGAAGCATTCGGGCGCCTTGATGTCCTCGAGATTGATGCCGCCGAAGGAGGGCCCGAGATAGCGCACCGCGCCGATGAACTCGTCGACGTCCTTGGTGTCGACCTCGAGATCGATGGAATCGACGTCGGCGAAGCGCTTGAACAGCACCGCCTTGCCCTCCATCACCGGCTTCGAGGCGAGCGGGCCGAGATCGCCGAGACCCAGTATCGCGGTGCCGTTGGAGATGACGGCGACGAGATTGCCCTTGGCGGTGTAGTCGTAGGCCGTATCGGGATCCTCGGCGATCTTGCGAACCGGCACGGCGACGCCCGGGCTGTAGGCCAGCGACAGGTCGCGCTGCGTCGCCATCGGCTTGGTCGGATTGATTTCCAGTTTTCCCGGCTTGCCGCGCTGGTGGAAGCGCAGCGCCTCCTGCTCGGTGAAGCTCGGCCGGGCCGCCCGTTTCTCAGTGCTCATGCTTTCCCCATATTCCGGCCCCGACAGTAGAGGCTGCGATGGCCGATCTCAAGGTCATTGATTCCCTCGCAACTTGTTCTATCAAGGCTGCGATGAACGACGTGAACGCCCCGCGCGATGCTGCCGCCACCCCGATGATGGCCCAGTATCTCGAGATCAAGGCCGCCCATCCGGGCTGCCTGCTGTTCTACCGCATGGGCGATTTCTACGAACTGTTCTTCGCCGACGCCGAGACCGCATCGCGCGCGCTCGGCATCGCGCTGACCAAGCGCGGCCGCCACCAGGGCGAGGAGATCCCGATGTGCGGCGTGCCCGTGCATTCCTCCGACCAGTATCTCGAGCGCCTCATCCGCGCCGGCCACCGCGTCGCGGTCTGCGAGCAGCTCGAGGATCCGGCCGAAGCGAAGAAGCGCGGCGCCAAGTCCGTCGTCCGCCGCGACGTCATCCGCCTCATCACGCCCGGCACCCTCACCGAGGACACGCTGCTCAAGAGCGCCAGGAACAATTTCATCGCGGCGCTGGCGCGCATCAGGGCCGACGGCAGCCTGGCCCTGGCCTATGCCGACATCTCGTCCGGCGAGTTCGTCGCCATGCCGGTCGCGCCCGGCCGTCTCGCGGCCGAGCTCGCCGCGCTCGAGCCGGGCGAGATCATCTATCCCGAGGCGCCGGCGGAGCCCGGCTTCGCCGCCGAGCTCCAGGCCGCCGGCGCGGCGCTCACCCCCCTGCCGGCCAGCCGTTTCGACAGCGCCGCGGCGGAGAAGCGCCTCAAGGACCATTTCGGCGTCGCGGCACTCGACGGCTTCGGCGCCTTCAGCCGCGCCGAGATCGCAAGTCTCGGGACGCTGCTCGATTATGTGCTGCTGACCCAGGTCGGCCGCGTGCCGGTCCTGCGCGCGCCCAGACGCGAAGAGCCCTCCGGCCGGATGATCATCGACCAGGCGACGCGCGCCAACCTCGAGCTGACCAGGAGCCTCGGCGGCGACGGCGGAGCGAGCCTGTCGTCGATCCTCGACCGCACCGTCACCGCCGCGGGCGCCAGGCTCCTGGCGCGCCGGCTGGCTTCGCCCCTGACCGACCCCGAAGCGATCTCGGGCCGGCTCGATTCGGTGAGCTTCTTCGTCGAGGCGCGCGACCTGCGCGAGGATACCCGCAAGGAGCTGCGCCTGTTCCCCGATATCGAGCGCGCCCTGTCGCGCCTGGCGCTCGGACGCGGCGGCCCGCGCGATCTGGCGGCGCTCGCCTCGGGCCTCGGCGCGGCGCGGGCGCTGAACGAGCGACTGTCCCGGCCGCAGGGCTTCCAGGCCCTGTCCGCCGAGCTCGCCCGCGCGCAAGCGGCGCTGTCCGACCAGCCGGCGGCGCTCCTTGCCGATCTGGACTCGGTACTGGGCGACGACCTGCCGCTCAATGCGCGCGACGGCGGCTTCGTCAGGGAGGGCCATTGCGCGGAGCTCGACGGCCATCGCCGGCTGCGCGACGAGACGAAGCAGGTCATCGCGCAGCTGCAGGCCGACTATGCCGCGGACACCGGCATCAGGTCGCTGAAGATCAGGCACAACAACGTGCTGGGCTACTTCATCGAGGTGACGGCGCAGAATGCGGCGCCGCTGCAGGCGCCGCCGCACAATGCGAAGTTCTTCCACCGCCAGACGATCGCGAGCGCCGTGCGTTTCGTGACCCAGGAGCTCTCGACGCTCGAGGAGCGCATCGCATCGGCCGCCAGCCGCGCGCTGGCGCTCGAGCTCGAAATCTTCGAGCGGCTCGCCGCAGCCGCCAAGGCCGAATCGCCGAGGCTCTCCGCCACGGCCGAAGCCGTGGCGACGGTCGATGTCGCGGCAGCGCTCGCCGAGCTCGCGGCGCGGCGCAACTATGTGCGCCCGCTCGTCGACCGCTCCTTGCGCATCGACATAGAGCAGGGGCGCCATCCGGTAGTCGAGGCCATGCTGGCGCAGCAGGCCGAAACGCCCTTCGTCGCCAATGACTGCCGCCTTTCGGGCGACGACAAGCGCATCTGGCTCCTGACCGGGCCCAACATGGCCGGCAAGTCGACCTTCCTGCGCCAGAACGCGCTGATCGTCGTCATGGCGCAGATGGGCTCCTTCGTGCCGGCGCGGTCCGCCCATCTCGGCATCGTCGACCGCCTGTTCAGCCGCGTCGGCGCCGCCGACGACCTGGCGCGCGGGCGCTCGACCTTCATGGTCGAGATGGTCGAGACGGCGGCCATCCTCAACCAGGCGACCGAGCGTTCCTTCGTCATCCTGGACGAGATCGGGCGCGGCACCGCGACCTTCGACGGCCTGTCCATCGCCTGGGCGGCGGTCGAGCATCTGCACGAGGTCAATCGCGCCCGCGCCCTGTTCGCCACTCATTACCACGAGCTCACCGCTCTCGCCGGCCGGCTTTCAGGCGTCGCCAATGCGACGGTCAAGGTGCGCGAATGGCAGGGCGACGTGGTGTTCCTGCACGAGGTGGCGGCCGGCGTCGCCGACCGTTCCTACGGCATCCAGGTGGCGAGGCTCGCGGGGCTCCCCGCCACGGTGATCGCGCGCGCCTCCGAGGTCCTGGCGCTGCTCGAGAAGAAGGACGAGCCGGGCGCCGGCGCCGATTCGCTGTTCGCCGATCTGCCGCTGTTCTCCGCCGCCCGGCCGAAGGGCGCGCCGTCCGCGCCGTCCGGCCCGAGCGAGATCGAGACGCGGCTGGCCGCCGTCTCGCCCGACGACCTGTCGCCGCGCGAGGCGCACGCCCTTCTCTACGAGCTGCGCGCATTGCTCGCCGCCGGGCGCCCGGCGCGATGACCCCGGCGAAGAAGCCGCCGGCGCTGGTCGACGGCCCGCTGTTGCGCCGCAGCCTGGCGGATCTCGAGACCGGACCCGACCATCGCAGGCGCGTCGTCGCGGTTCTCAAGGAGACCATCACGGCGGCGCGCGCCGAGGCCGAGCGCCGCCTGACGGCGGACGGCAAGGGCACGCAATGCGCCATGCTGCTGGCCGCGGCGCAGGACGAGATCATCCATGCGCTCTACGACCATGCCGTGCGCAAGGTCTACCGCGCCCCCAACCCGTCCGAGGCCGAGCGGCTCACCGTCGTCGCCGTGGGCGGCTACGGCCGGGGCACGCTGGCGCCGGGCTCCGACATCGATCTCCTGTTTCTGCTGCCCTACAAGCGGACCGGCTGGAGCGAGAGCGTCATCGAGTTCATCCTCTATGCCCTGTGGGACACGCGCCTCAAGGTCGGCCATGCGACCCGCAGCGTCGACGACTGCATCAGGCTGGCGCAATCGGATTCGACCATCCTCACCGCCATTCTCGAGGCGCGCTTCATCTGCGGCGAGCCGTCCCTGTTCGAGACCCTGAACCGGCGCTTCCGCAAGGAAATCGCCGCCAAGGGCGCCAAGGCCTTCGTCGCGAGCAAGCTCGCCGAGCGCGACGAGCGGCATTTCAAGGCGGGCGAGAGCCGCTATCTGGTCGAGCCCGACGTCAAGAACGGCAAGGGGGGCTTGCGCGACCTCCACACTCTGTTCTGGATCGCCAAGTTCCTGTCGGGCGCCAATTCGACGAAAGAGCTGGCCGAGAAGGGCGTGTTCACGCGCGAGGAGCTGGCGCTGTTCGTGAAGAGCGAGGACTTCCTGTGGGCGGTGCGCTGCCACCTGCATTTCCTCGCCGGGCGCGCCGAGGACCGGCTGAGCTTCGACCGCCAGCCCGATCTCGCCGAGCGCCTGGGCTACAAGGCGCATGCGGGCCTCAGGCATGTCGAGCGCTTCATGAAGCACTATTTCCTCGTCGCCAAGGACGTCGGCGACCTGACCCGCATCTTCTCGGCATCGCTCGAGGCGCAGGAAATGAAGCCGACGCCGGTGCTGGGACGGGTACTCGGCCGCTTCGCCCAGCGCCGTTCCGGCCGGGTCGAGGGCGCGCCCGACTTCCGCATCGAGGCGAACCGCCTGACCATCGCCGGCGAGGACGCGCTGACCGGCAGGCCCGTCAACATCATCCGGCTCTTCGCGCTGGCGGCCGAGAAGGATCTCGAGATCCATCCCGACGCCCTGAAGGCGGTGCGGCGCAATCTCGCGCGCATCGACAAGGACCTGCGCGCCGAGCCCGAGGCCAATGCCCTGTTTCTCGCCATGCTGACCGAGGCGCGCGATCCCGAGACCGCCCTGCGCCGCATGAACGAGGCGGGCGTGCTCGGCCGCTTCATCCCCGAATTCGGCCGGATCGTCGCGATGATGCAGTTCAACATGTATCATCACTACACGGTCGACGAGCATCTGATCCGGGCGGTCGGCATCCTGGCCGCCATCGAGCGCGGCCGCTTCTCCTCCGACCACCCGCTGTCGACCGAGATCTTCCCCACCTTGTCGAGCCGCCGCGCGCTCTATGTCGCCGTCCTCCTGCACGACATCGCCAAGGGCCGCAAGGAGAGCCACTCGACCGCCGGCGAGCGCGTGGCGAAGACGCTCTGTCCGCGTCTCGGTCTGTCGGCGCCGGAGACCGAGACCGTGGCCTGGCTCGTCCGCCATCATCTCCTGATGAGCGAGACCGCCCAGATGCGCGATCTCAACGACTTCAAGACCATCCTCGATTTCGCCAACGTCGTGCAGTCGCCGCAGCGTCTCAAGCTCCTGCTCATCCTCACCGTCGCCGACGTCCGAGCCGTCGGCCCGACCGCCTGGAACGGCTGGAAGGGCCAGCTCCTGCGCACGCTCTATTTCGAGACCGAGCCCATCCTGTCGGGCGGGCATACGAGCATCTCGCGCAAGGAGCGCGTCGCCGAGGCGCAGGCGAAGTTCTTCGCGCACTATCCGGGCTGGACGGGAGACGAGAAGGACGCCTATGCGGCGCGCCATTACGACGCCTACTGGCTCAATGTCGACACCGAGAGGCAGGTGGCGCATGAGAAGCTGATGGCGCGCGCCCGGCGGGAAGGCGAGCCGGTCGCGACCGCGGTGCGCACCGACGAGTTCACCGCCATCACCGAGCTCACCATCCACGCGCCCGACCATCCGCGCTTCCTGGCGCTGATCACCGGCGCCTGCGCCGCCGCCAACGCCAATATCGTCGGCGCCCAGATCTTCACCACCGCCGACGGTCTGGCGCTCGACACCATCCTCATCCAGCGGCAGTTCGCCGACAGCGACGACGAAAGGCGCCGCGCCGAGCGCGTGGCGGGCCTCGTCCGCCAGGTGCTCAAGGGCGAAGTCAGGATCAAGGACCTGATCGCCAGGGTCCAGCATCCGGAATCGCGGCTCCAGGCCTTCACCGTTCCGCCGCGAGTCATCATCGACAATGAATCGTCCAACCTCTTCACCGTGATCGAGGTGAACGGCCTCGACCGCGTCGGCATCCTCTACGACCTGACCGAGGCGCTCTATCACCTCAATCTCAATATCGGCTCGGCTCATATCACCACCTATGGCGAGCGCGTCATCGACGTCTTCTACGTGACCGACCTGACCGGCGCCAAGATCGTCGGCGCCGCCCGCCGCGCCGAGATCGAGCGCCGCCTTCTCGCCGTGCTGGCCAAGCGCGAGCCTGCCGGCGGCTGAGGATCGGGGGCGCCGGAGAGGCTTGTGGGAATCCTTCCGGCAAAATAGAAGCTTGGGCCATGACCCTCCTCAAATCGGCCGCGACCGTGGGCGGGCTCACCCTGGTGAGCCGGGCGGCGGGGTTCATCCGCGACATGCTGACGGCTTCCGTGCTCGGCACCGGGCCGGTGGCCCAGGCCTTCGTCGTCGCCTTCCGCTTCCCCAACCTGTTCCGCACGCTGTTCGCCGAGGGCGCCTTCAATTCGGCCTTCGTGCCGATGTTCGCGAGAAAGCTAGAAGGCGGCGGGGAAAGTGAGGCGCGGCGCTTCGCCGAGGACATCTTCGCGGTCATGTTCGCCTGGCTGCTCCTGTTCACCGCCGCGGCGCAGATCGCCATGCCGCTCCTCATGTATGTGATCGCGCCGGGCTTCGCCGGCGATCAGGGCAAGTTCGATCTCTCGGTGGCGCTCACCCGCATCGCTTTTCCCTATCTGCTCTTCATGTCGCTGACCGCGCTGCAGTCGGGGGTGCTCAACAGCCTGCGCCGCTTCGTGGCCGCGGCCTCGGCGCCGATCCTGCTCAACTTGGTCATGATCGCGACCCTGCTCTTCGTGCGCTTCATGGGCTGGGGCGACAGCGAGGCGACCGGCCATGCCATGGTCTGGGGCGTGTGCGCCGCGGGCGTCGCCCAGTTCCTCCTGCTCTACGTCGCCTGCGCGCGCGCCAATATGCGCATGCGCCTCAGGCTGCCGAGGCTGACGCCCGATGCCAGGCGGCTGATCCGGCTCGGCATACCGGGCGTCATCGCCGGCGGGATCACGCAGGTGAACATCCTCATCGCCACCATGATCGCGACCACCATCGACCGCGCCGTCTCCTATCTCTATTATGCCGACCGCGTCTATCAGCTGCCGCTGGGGGTGGTCGGCGTCGCCATCGGCGTCGTGCTCCTGCCGGAGATGGCGCGCAAGCTGCGCGCCGGCGACGAGGCGGGAGCGCTCGCGAGCCAAAACCGGGCGCTCGAATTCGCTCTCTTCCTCACCTTGCCGGCGACCGTGGCGCTCATCGCCATTCCCTTCGCCATCGTCAATGTCTGCTTCGAACACGGCGTCTTCGTCAGGAGCGATTCGATCGCGACGGCCTATGCGCTCGCCGCCTTCGCCACGGGGCTGCCGGCCTTCGTCGTCAACAAGGTCTTCTCGCCGGGCTTCTTCGCGCGCGAGGACACCCGGCGGCCGATGATCTTCGCCATCACCTCCGTCGCGGTGAACGTGGTGGGAAGCCTGGTGCTGTCGCGCTTCATCGGCCATGTCGGCATCGCACTGGCGACCGCGGCCGCCGCCTGGGTCAACGCCACGCTGCTCGGCGTGACGCTCGGCCGCTACGGGCATTTCACCGCCGACCAGCGCCTGCGCCGCCGCCTGCCGCGCATCATCGCGGCGAGCCTCGCGATGGGCGCGATCCTCCTCGCCGGCTTCCATTTCGCCGCTCCCGTCTTCGCCGACGGACATGCCCTGTGGCTCAGGGCCCTGGTGCTCGCCGGCCTCGTCGCGCTGGGCGCCGTCAGCTATTTCCTCCTCGCCCATCTCTTCGGCGCCATGACATTGGGCGAGCTCAGGAAGATGACGCGCCGCGGACCGGCGTGAGCGCGCGCTGCATCAGGACCGTATCGACCCGGCGCCCGTGCTTGAAGCCGACGTCGCGGAGCGTGCCGACCATGCGGAAGCCCAGGCTTTCGTGGAGCGCGATCGAGGCGGCGTTGCCGCTGTCTCCGATGATGGCGACCATCTGCCGCCAGGGGCCTTTCTCGCACTCGCGGATGAGCCGGGCGAGGAGGGCGCGGCCGATGCCCCGGCCGGCGGCGGCGCGCGCCACATAGACCGAGTTCTCGATGGTGAAGCGGTAGGCCGAGCGCGTCCGGTATGGACCGGCATAGGCATAGCCGAGGATCTCGCCGTTCCGCTCGGCGACGATATAGGGAAAGGAGCGCTCCGCGAGGGCGCGATAGCGGGCCAGCATCTCCGAGACGGCGGGTGCTGCTTCCTCGAAGGAGGCGAGCCCATGGGCGACGTGGTCGCCATAGATGCGCTGCACGCCGGCGATGTCGGCCTCCGTGGCGGGCCTGAGGGAGAAGGCTGGTGACGGCTCCATGGTGAACGGGTCTATGCCGATGCCGACAAGACGATGGCGATCGGGCGGGCGCAAGAGCGCATTTTGCCGCCGGCGCGAACCTCGCGGAAGCGGGCAACAGCGGCCTTCACTTGCGGCCGGATTGCGGGCATAAGCGGCCCGCAATCTGAGGAAATCGAGAATGACCGCTTCGACACTCCGCGTCTTTTCCGGCATGCAGCCGACGCACAATCTGCATCTCGGCAACTATCTCGGCGCCATGGTCAACTGGATCAGGATGCAGGACACGCATGAATGCATCTACTGCGTGGTCGACATGCATGCCATCACGCTGTGGCAGGAGCCCGGGGACCTGAGGCGGCATATCCGCGACGTGACCGCCGCCTATCTCGCCTGCGGCCTCGATCCCAAGCGCTCGATCATCTTCAACCAGAGCCAGGTCGGCGAGCATGCTGAGCTGGCCTGGGTGCTGAACTGCGTGGCGCGGCTCGGCTGGCTCAACCGCATGACACAGTTCAAGGAGAAGGCCGGCAAGGACAAGGAAGCCGCTTCCGTCGGCCTCTACGACTATCCCGTGCTCATGGCCGCCGACATCCTGCTTTATCACGCGACCCACGTGCCGGTGGGGGACGATCAGAAGCAGCATCTGGAGCTCGCCCGCGACATCGCGCAGAAGTTCAATATCGACTATGCCGAGGCGATCGCGGCGGCGGGCCACAACGAGACCTTCTTCCCCTTGCCCGAGCCCTTCATCACCGGGCCGGCGACCCGGGTCATGAGCCTGCGCGACGGCACCAAGAAGATGTCGAAATCCGACCCTTCCGACCTGTCCCGCATCAACCTCGTCGACGACGCCGACACCATCGCCAGGAAGTTCAAGAAGGCCAAGACCGATCCCGACGCGCTGCCGAGCGAGGTCGCTGGGCTGAAGGGCCGGCCGGAAGCGGAGAACCTCGTCGGCATCTATGCCGCGCTGAGCGGAAAGTCGGCAGCAGAGGTGCTGAAGGAATTCGGCGGATCGCAGTTCTCGACCTTCAAGCCGGCGCTGATCGAGCTCGCCGTCGCAAAATTGAGCCCGATCGCCGCCGAAAAGCGTAGGCTTGGGGAAGACGCTTCCTATATTGATGGCGTGCTCGCCGATGGAGCGGTAAGGGCGCGCGCCATCGCCCAGCCGATCTATCGCAAGGTAAAGGAGATCGTGGGCTTCGTGTCGGCCTGAGGAGATTTGACACAGCTTAAAATCATTCTAAACTGAGCGCGTGGGTTTCAGGACCCGAAAGGATAAGCCATGTTCATCCAGACCGAAGCCACTCCCAATCCGGCCACGCTCAAATTCCTGCCCGGCAAGCCGGTGCTGCCCGGCGGCACCCGCGACTACCGCTCGGCCGGCGAGGCGGCCGAATCGCCGCTCGCCGAACGCCTGTTCTCGGTCAAGGGCGTGTCCGGCGTGTTCCTGGGGCAGGATTTCGTCACCGTCACCAAGCAGGAGGGCGAATGGCAGCATCTGAAGCCCGCCATCCTCGGCCTGATCATGGAGCATTACCTCGCCGATGCGCCGGTGCTGACGAAGCCCGCCGCGGGCGACCTGCCGGGCGAGGAGGATTTCGACGAAGCCGACAAGGAGATCGTCTCCACCATCAAGGAGCTGCTCGACACCCGAGTGCGTCCGGCGGTGGCCCAGGACGGCGGCGACATCACCTTCCACGGCTATCATGACGGCGTCGTCTTCCTCAACATGAAGGGCTCCTGCTCGGGCTGTCCGAGCTCGACGGCGACCCTGAAGCACGGCATCGAGAACCTGCTGCGCCATTTCATTCCGGAAGTGACCGAGGTCCGCCCGGTCTGATCACGGACGACTCGGAAAAATTTCTGTTCACTTTCGCCGCTTTCCGGCTGTTCTGATCGCATCGGCAACGACGCTGAGCGGGAGGATGAGCTTGAGCGGGTCGTCCAGCAGAGGCAGAGCGCCGAAGCGCTCGTACCAGCGCGCCGCTCTGTCGTCCTTCGCGTCGATGGCGAGCGCGACGCCCCCCACTTGTGATGCGACGGCGAGTGCCCGCTCCCCGCTGGCCAGCAGCAGGTCGCCACCCAGCCCTTGGCCCTGCATGGACCGATCGACGGCCAAGCGCCCAAGCCGAAAGACCGGCACGTCGTAACGGCCGAGCTTTCTGGTCAGGTTCGCCGGTATGCGAGCGAACTCGATGGAGCCTGGACTGATCGAATAGAAGCCAAGCACGCACATGGGCTCCGCCGACGATACCGCGACGAAGGTCTTGGCACCACCGGACTCGTGGTTCCGCCGGGCATAGCGGCTGAGATATTCGTTCAAATCTGGCGCGCCACAATCGAAGCGCTTGCGGTCGTGCTGCCGGCCGATAGGCTCTTCGCGCCAATCCACTGGCGAAATCAGGTCCGGACCGCACGTCGGCGTGCGGCGGCCATCAGGGCAGGGGTCGGCTTGGGCGGATTCTCCAGAAGCTCCAGCACACGCACGGTATCGCGTTCGCTGAGCACGATGCGTTCGGCGCGATCCACCACGTCGCGGGCGGCGGGCAGCACGTTGCGCATGATGAAGCTGGTCACGTCCAGCCGCTCATAGGCGGCGGCCTGTGCCAGTAGCCGCTTTTCGTCTTTGGTGGCCCGCAGCTCGATCCTCTCTTCGCGGACTGTTGTGGTTGCCGGCATGGCGGCCTCCATATTTTCCATGTACGTACAATACCCGTACAGTTGGATAAAATCAATGCCGGCGGAGACCTTTCTGATCCCTACTCCCCCCGCTATCCCATGATGACTTTCACAAGGACGGTCCGCCACGTCCGCGGCCGATCGTCCAATCGAAACCTTCGCCGTGCGGTATGCAGTTCCCCTTTCGGGGCTCATGCGATAAATCGCCCGCATGCTTCTGGCTTTCGACACCGCCATGTCCGCCTGCTCGGCGGCGCTCTATGACGCGGGACGCGCGCGGCTCATTGCCTCCCGTTTCGCCCGCATGGAGCGCGGCCATGCCGATGTCCTGGCGCCGATGATCAAGGAGGTCATGGACGAGGCCGGGCTCGCCTTCGCCGATCTCGCGCGCCTCGCCGTCACGCTGGGACCGGGCAGTTTCACCGGGGTCAGGACCGGCATCGCCATGGCCAGGGGGCTCGCTCTGGCGCTCGACCTCCCCATTGCCGGCATCGACACGCTCTCCGCCATCGCCGCCAATGCGGAAGGCGGCAGGACGCCCCTGGTGGTCGCCGCCGATGCGCGGCGCGGCGAGGTCTATTTCGCGATGGCGGGATCGCCGGAAGGGCCCGCCGTCCTGCCGCTCGCAGAGGCGGTCCACCGGCTGCCGCGGGGCGAGAGCTTCGTCCTGGGAACCGGAGCCGAGGCGCTGGTCGCCGCGGCGCCGCCGGGCCGGCTCGCCCGGCTCGCGGCGGGCGACCTGCCGGATGCCGCGCGCTTCGCCCCTCTGTGCGCCGCCCTGCCGCCTTCCGAAGGACCGCCCGAGCCGCTTTACCTGCGGCCTCCCGACGCCAGGCCGCAGGCTCAGGGGCAGCCGCCGGCGGCGCCCTTGGCGATCCGCCGCGCCGCGGTCGCCGAGGCGCCGGTGCTCGCGGCCCTTCACGCGGAGTGCTTCGACAATGCCTGGACGGCGGTGGAATTCGCCAGGCTAATGGCCATGCCGGGCGCCGCGACCTATCTCGCCTGCGACGGCGACGAGCCGGTGGCCTTCCTGCTGGCGCGCCGGGCGGGCGGCGAGGCCGAGATACTGACCATCGGCACGCGGCCCTTCGCCCGCCGCCGCGGCATCGCCGGACGCCTCATGTCGCATCTCGCCCGGGAGCTGCGCCGGACGAAGGAAGCACAGCTCTTCATCGAAGTCGCCGCCGACAATGCGGCGGGCCGCGCCCTCTATGCGCGCGAGGGCTTCACCGTGACCGGCCGGCGCAAGGCCTATTACGAGAAGCCGGGAGGTGCCCGCCAGGACGCCATCGTCATGATGAAGGCGCTTCCATGACGGCTTTGCGCGCCGGCGTGAAGCTCGCGGGCTTCGTCGCCATGACCTTGCCGGGCCTGCCGGTGCAGCAGGCCCTGATCGCGCTGTCGGCCAGGGGTGCCCGGCGGTTTCCCCATCTCTATCACCGCGTCGTCACCCGCTGGCTCGGCGTCAGGCTCAACGTGATCGGCGAGCCGGTCCGCGACCGTCCCTGCCTCATCGTGTCGAACCACGTGTCGTGGCTCGACATCACCGTGCTCAGCGCCCTCACCCCCCTGTCCTTCATCGCCAAGAAGGAGGTCAATTCCTGGCCGGGCTTCGGCACGCTCGCCCGCCTCCAGCGCACCGTCTTCATCGACCGCGACCGGCGCCAGAGCACCGGATCGTCGCGCGACGAGATGCAGGAGCGCCTCAAGGCCGGCGAGACCCTGGTGCTCTTCGCGGAAGGCACCTCGAGCGACGGCTGGCGCGTGCTGCCCTTCAAGAGCGCCTATTTCGCCGCCGCCGAGATGCCGGAGGTGGTGGTCCAGCCGGTGACCCTCGCCTATCGCGGCCATTGGGGCATTCCGATGATGCGCCGCCGCCGGCCCTTCTATGCCTGGTATGGCGACATGGACATGGGCAACCATCTCTGGCAGGCCCTGGCGCTGGGACCGATCGAGGTCGACGTCGTGTGCCACAAGCCCCTGACGCTGGCCGAGGCCGGCGACCGCAAGGCGCTCGCCCGGCGCGCCGAGGAGACGGTGCGCCGCGGCCTCATCGAGGCCTTCACCAGGCCATGACAGGCCGGGTGAAATGGTCTAGACCACGCGCCGGTCTTGCCGCGGAACGAAGGCTTTGAAGAAGGTCCATATCAAATCCTACGGCTGTCAGATGAACGTCTATGACAGCCAGCGCATGGGCGATCTCC
>JBFWVM010000006.1:0-318045 GCA_050246735.1 Parvibaculaceae bacterium
CCCCCCCACCCCCACGCCCTCGCCCCCCCCCACGCCCTCCCCCTCGCCGACGCCATCTCCGACGCCGTCACCGTCGCCGTCGCCGTCACCCTCTCCGTCGCCGTCACCGTCGCCATCGCCGTCGCCGTCTCCGTCTCCGTCGCCGTCTCCGTCACCGTCGCCGTCGCCGTCACCATCTCCGTCGCCGTCACCGTCGCCATCGCCGTCTCCGTCGCCGTCTCCGTCTCCGTCGCCGTCTCCGTCGCCGTCACCGTCGCCATCTCCGTCGCCGTCGCCATCTCCGTCGCCGTCTCCGTCGCCGTCACCGTCGCCATCACCGTCGCCACTGCGGGATTCGGCGTTTACGGCACCTTTTTTGCCGCTGCTTTTCTGGGCCGAGCCTTTGGACTTGCTTCCAGTGCTTCCTGCCTTCGACTTTCCCTGGTCGCCGTATCCATGACTGCGCCCGGCCTTGTCGCCGTCGCCATCTCCGTCACCGCCGGATTTGTTCGAGTGACCGCCCGATCTGCTCTTGCCGTGGCCGGCTTTTCCGCCGTCGCCATCACCATCGCCACCCGAACGGCCCGCCTTTTGGCTACCGTCCGACTTTTTACCGGCATCTCCGCCGCGTTTTCCCCGGCTGCCTTTCGAGTGGCCGCCGTTGCCGCGTTCAGCCACCTGGTAAGAGCCGGCGCCGAATCCGCTCGATTCGTCGAGGAAAGCTCCTAACGCCGTCGAAGAAGACTCGCTCAGGGATTGGGTTTTCGGGCTCGAGCTATATGCCGTGCTGAAGCCCAGGCTGGGGGACGTCACCAGAGTGCTGGCAAGGAATACAGCTCTCCAGAAACGTGTCTGATCCTTGACCCGAACCATTGTGGTGCGGGCCGCTGCACTACGTTTTCGCTTAGACATAGACAATTCCTCCTATGTTACCGAGCCATCTGGCCAGGTCAGAGGAAGAATTGGACGCGGATCACTGGACTAACGTCACCGCCACCGGTCGTTCTCAAACTGATCGACCAGAAAGCTGTGGACATTTATTAAATATTTATTGACCGAAACAAAGACAATCTTGACTTATGGTTAACTACGATTTTGAGCTAATATTCCTTTTACAGGAGTTCTTGCCCTGCAGGTTACCTTCAGAGCCTGGAGCAGATACGATGCGCGGGGTTGGCCACGTGATCGGCAGATCCCTCCGGGCTTTCAAAGGCTTGGCGAGTTCCAGCGTCCGAACCTGACCGCTGGGCGATCGGCAACCCTATCCTGGAGACAGCCGGGCGAGGTCATGGTTCACTCCCCAGCACATTGCCGCTTTCGGGCTCGATCAGGATGAAGTGATCGAGATCCAGCGCCACCTCGATTTTGTCGCCCGGCTTGCCGGCATCATGCGCGTCGAGCTCGGCCATCACAGGCTCCCGGCCTATGCCAAAAGTCACATAGGTGCGGGCGCCCGTGGGCTGCACGAGATCGATGCGGCTCGTGATGCTGCCTTTCCTGTCCGCGGCTGCGCGGTCGATATGCTGCGGCCTTATCCCGAAGACGACCGCCTTGCCCCGATGCCCCTTGTAACGGGCGGCTGCGCTCGGCGGCAGGTCCAAGGTTTGGCCGTCGGCGAAGACTATGTCAGAGTCCCGGAGCGTGGCCGCGACGAAGTTGATCCTGGGAGAGCCGAGGAAGCCCGCGACGAAACGCGTCCGTGGTCTTTCATAGAGATCGAGCGGGGTGCCCGACTGCTCGATCAGACCGCCATTCATGAGGACGATGCGGTCGGCGAGCGTCATGGCCTCGATCTGGTCATGGGTGACATAGATCATGGTGGCGCCGAGCTCCTGATGCAGGCGCTTGATCTCGCTGCGCATCTCGTCGCGCAACTGGGCGTCGAGATTGGACAGCGGCTCGTCGAAAAGGAAGATCTGCGGATTGCGCACGATGGCGCGGCCGATCGCGACACGCTGGCGCTGGCCGCCCGATAGCTGGCGCGGGAGGCGGTCGAGGAGCTGATCGATGTTCAGCATCCTGGCGGCGCGCTTCACCCGCGTCTCGATCTCGGGTCTGGGGAAATTCCGGGCACGCAAACCGAAGCCGATATTCTCCGCTACAGTCATATGCGGATAGAGCGCGTAGTCCTGGAACACCATGGCGACGTCGCGGTCGCGCGGCCGCATGTCGTTGACGACCCGGCCGCCGATCTCGATCGTGCCTTCGCTGGCCGTCTCGAGTCCGGCGATGGTGCGCAGCAAGGTCGATTTTCCACAGCCGGAAGGGCCGACCAGGACTGCGAATTCGCCGTCGTCCACGGCCAGATCGATACCCTTCACGACATGGACGGCGCCGAAGTGCTTGTGCAATCCCCTGATGGTGACGTGTGCCATTTCCTTGTCCTAACCGCGCACGGCGCCGAGTGTCAGCCCGCGCACCAGGTGGCGCTGGGCCAGAATGCCGAGGATGATCGAGGGAATGAGCGAGACCATGGCGAGCGCGCTCGCCTCGCCATATTGCGCTCCCTGGAAGCCCAGGAACGCGCGGAAGACCGTGGGCAGAGTGAAGGCGGTGCGACTCGTCAGGATCAGGGCGAAGAAGAATTCCGTCCAGCACGCGATGAAGGCGAAGACCGCGGCGGCGACGATGCCGGGGGCGGCAAGCGGAATGGCGACCCGCCACAGCGACTGCCAGCGGGTGCAGCCATCGACGAGGGCCGCTTCCTCGAGCGATTTCGGCATCTGGCGGAAGTAGGCGAACATCATCCATACGGTCACCGGCAAGGTGAAGACCGTGTAGGCGATGATGAGGCCGAAATGCGTATCGTGCAGCCCGACCGCGCGATAGATCAGGAAGATCGGCAGCACCGTCGCGATCGGCGGCAGGAAGCGCTGCGACAGCACCCAGAAGGACAGATGCTGGCCGCCGGTATTGAAACGGGCGAGGCTGTAGGCCATCAGAGTGCCGAGCACGGTCGAAAGCAGGGTGGCGCTGAGCGAGATGATGATGCTGTTGATGAGCCCGTCGAAGCCGCGATAGGCGAAGAGAGCCGCGGTGTAATGCAGGAACGTAGGCCGGCTCGGGAACCAGACCGGCGGCACGGCCAGATAGTCGTCGCTCGGCTTGATCGAGGTGACGAACATCCAATAGAGCGGCGCGAAAGTGAACAACAGGAAACCCGCCAGGAGCAGGGTCCTCGCGACATTGGCGCGGGTGAACGAGCTCCCGGTCATGCCGGCTCCGCCTTGAGCAGGCGGCGCACCAGGAAGGTGATGAGGACGGCGGTGAGAATGAGGAAGATCCAGGCGCCGGCTGTCGCCTCCGACAGATGGAACTGGGTGAAGCCTAGAGTATAGAGGTAGAAAGAGCTCGAATAGGTATTGGTGCCGGGGCCGCCGCCGGTCATGACGAAGATCGTGTCGAACAGCCGCACCGCGTCGAGGATGCGAAAGGTGAAGGCGAGCAGGATCATCGGCCCGAGCAGAGGCAGGGTGATCCACCAGAAGGCGCGCCAGCCGTCCACGCCGTCGAGTTCGGCCGCCTCGTAGAGATTGGGCGGGATGGCCGTGAGCCCGGCCAGGAGGATCACGAACATGAAGGGTGTCCATTGCCAGACGTCGGCGAGGACGAGGGCTATGAAGTTCCAGGGCGCCTGGGTAAGCCAGCCGATGGTCACCTCATGGCCGACGATCCGGCTCAGTATGTAGTTGGTCGGACCGAAGGGCCGCTGCAGTAGGAGCGCCCAGGCCTGGCCGACGATCACCGGACTGATGAAGAGCGGAATGATCAGAAGCGACATGATGACACCGCGGCCGCGGAAATTCCTGACCATCGCCAGGGCAAGAGCGAGGCCGAGGAGGAACTCGATCGTGACATTTATGGCGGAAAGAAGCACGGTCACCCAAAGCGACCAGCGTGCCACCGGATCGGCGAGCACGCGGGTGAAGTTGCGCAGGCCGACGAAGCCGTGGCCGGGCACCGTGAAGTCGTAGTTGACGAACAATACCCAGACCGAAAAGAGCAGGGGATAGACCGAAAGCGCCAGGATCAACAGCACCGCGGGCGCGACCAGGAGCCATTTGAAGTGGCGGTCGCTCCATTCGGAGAGCGCATCGAGGTGGCTGGGTTGAGCCCCCACCTTTGACCCCTCCCCGCAAGGGGGAGGGGAAGCAAGACCCGCTTGCCTCGAGGGCTGCATCAGAGCTTCACCGCGAGCCCCAGTTTCTCGACCGTATTGTCGGCCGAGGAGCCCGGCAGCTTCATGAACTCGGCATAGAAAGCCTTCTGGGAATCGACGCCGAGGCGCTCGGTGGTCTGATCCCATTCGGCGGCCGCGGTCGCCAGCGCTTCCTTGGGATCGGCGCCGGCCCAGACCGAGGTGCACATGCGATCGAGGCTCAGGAAATAGTCCTGGGCGCCCGGCATGATGATGTCGAGCAGGCCGACATTCGCCGAATTGTTGAGGTTGCGCAGATACTCATCGGCGCTCGGGAACAGGCCGCCATAGAGCTCCGACTTGAAATGCGACAGGCGATACGGATCGCGCAAGGCGTAGGGCAGCATCACGCGGGCCAGCGACGTCGGCGGCGATGTCACCCATTGCATGAAGAGATAGGCCGCTTCGGCATTGGCCGAATCGGCCGTGAGCGCCTTGTTGAAGCCGGTCGCATGTTCGGGATTGCCCGGCACCACCGCGTAGCCGACCTTGCCCGCGATAGAGGATTGCGGAATGAAGTTGATCGCCTTGGCGCTTTGCGAATAGTTCGCCGCCATGCGCCCGGTCGGCGGCCAGGAATAGATCATGGCCACCTTGCCTTGCAGGAACGCCGCCCAGAGCGACACGGCATCGAGCTCGTTGTTGCCCGGGATCGAAGCCTTGTTCGCCGCGATCATGTTCTGCAAAGTCTTCATTCCGGCTTGCGAGGAGAGCCCGGCCTTCATGTCGTCATCGAAGAGCACGCCGCCATTGGCCCGGTACTGCTGCAGGAAGTCGAACTGGTTGCCCGGGCTTCCCGCCTTGCGGAAATGGCCCGCGCCATAGATATTGGGCGCCATGCTGTCGGTGATGAACTGGGCGACCTGGGCATAGTCCTCCCAGGTCTTCGGCACTTCGAGCGCCTTGCCGAACTTGGCTTGATAGGCCTCCTTCAGCTTTGAATCCTCGAAGACGTCCTTGCGGTAATAGAGCGCGAACATGTCGCCGTCATCGAAGAGGCCCCAGATCTTGCCCTTGTAGGTCGGCAGCGCCTTGTAGAGCGGATGCACGTCGTTGAGATCGGCCTGGTTCATGTATTTGGCGATATAGTCGTCGAGCGGCGCGATCACGCCGCCATCGGCGAGAGACGGCGTCCAGGCCGGCGAAATGTCGAGAACGTCATAGGCGCCGGAGCCGGCGATATGCTCCGCGACGGCTTTCGAATACAGGTCCGGGTTCGAAAGCTCGACGACACTCGACTTGATGCCGGTGAGCTGTTCCCAGACGGGGCCGCAGAAATTGCGCGGATCGAGCGCCTGCAAGCCGGCCTCATAGGTCAGGTTGAGGGTGACGCCGCTGAATTGCTTGGCGGCGGCGACGGCGCGATAGGCCGAGCCGTCGGCAGGACCTTCGCTCGAGGCCTTGAGCACCGCGGCCTGCGCCTTGCCCAGAGGGGTCGAAGGATCGGCGAGATCGACGGCCGCCTGCGCCAGGGCGTTCTCGGCCCAGGGACCGAGCACGCCGCCCGACGTGGCCAGAAGTCCCGTCATCAGGCCGAACTTCCTGATGAAGCTGCGGCGCGTGTCCTCGCCTCTCAGCCACGCATCGATCTCGGCGTCGAGGCCGGCCTGGAAATCGCGTTTCTCACGGTCGTTCATGATCGTCATTCCTCCCAGTTTGAGTGTACGTCGGCACGTCTGCTCTTGGATCGAACCGGCTTTCTGCTGGGCCGGTATAAGTTTCCTGAAACGACTCTTCTTCTTATTGATCTCCATACCGCTTGCGGAAGTCAGCTAGGTGCCGCTGCCAGTCGGGATGCTTCAGCACGTCCCGGTTCACGATGCCGCGCGGCTCGCGGCCATGCTGGACGTCGAGCACCGCCTTGACATCGGCGGCGCCGTTGCCGGCGAAACATTGATCGGTCCAGCACAGGGCATGCGGGGCCAGGATGACATTATCGAGCTTGAGGATGGGGTCGTCGGCTTCGGGCGGCTCCTGCTCGAGCACGTCGAGTCCGGCACCGGCGATCTTTCCCTCCTGCAGCACCCTGGTCAGCGCCTTCTGGTCGACGATGGGCCCCCTTGCCGTGTTGATGAAATAGGCGGTCGGCTTCATCAGGCGCAACCGCTCGGCGTTCACGAGGTGATGGGTCTCCGCCGTCAGCGGACAGCTCACCGAGACGACGTCCGCCTCGCGGAAGACGTCCTCGAGCGCGACGAGCCTGATGCCGAGCTCGTCGGCGACCTTCCTGTCGGCGAAAGGATCATGGGCGATGAACTTCATGTCGAAAGGCTTCGCCATGCGGAACATCTCGGCCCCGATATTGCCTATGCCGACCGATCCGAGGGTGCGGCCGACAAGTCCGACGCCCATGTGATCCGAGCGCCTGGCGAAGCCCGCCGCAGCCTCGCGCGCCAGCCTGTCCTTGATCATGAGCTTGCCCGTCAAGGCAAGCATGAGGGTGATGATCGAGACGGCGACGGGACGGCGCACGCCATCGGGCGTGATGACGAGCGCAATGCCGGCCTTGCTGCAGGCCGGCACGTCCACCGTGTCGTAGCCGACGCCGAAACGCGCTATCGCCGCGAGCCGTCCCGATTTCGGCACGCTGTCGGCGGTGAAGCGGTGGGCGAGCAGGATCAGCGCATCGAAGTCCTCGAGCTGCTCGGCGCGCAGGGGGCTGTGCGAATCGAGGAAAGCCACCTCGACGTTCGGAGCAGTCTTCAGCGGCGTCAGGTCGAAATCGGGATAGGTCGGCGAGCCGTCGGCCTTCTTGAAATCACCGGATAGCGCAACGCGAAAAGGGGCCGGCATCGTCGTCTCCTATTCCTTCTTCCCACAGCCGGCGCGCAATCTCTCGATGCCGTCCTCGAGAGCCGCGTGCAGCAGCCAGACGTCGCCCGAATAGCAGACGAAGTCGAAGCCCTGCTTGTAGATGTTGACGCCGAGCTCGACATTGGGCACGAGCCGGCCCAGCGCTTTCCTGTGCTTCTTGGTGGCGGCGATGGTTCGTTCGATGGCGCGCTTGAAGTCCTTGTGATCGAACTGGCCGGGAATGCCGAGCGACACCGACAGGTCGAAATGGCCGACCCACAGGCAGTCGACGCCGTCGATGGCCGCCATCTTCTCGGCGTTCTCGACGCCCTCCGCCGTCTCGATCTGGCAGAACAGGGTGGTGCGGTCGTTGGCGGCCGTGAACTTGTCGGCGACGGCACCCGGCCGGTAGCGGTCATGCGCCACCTGCAGGGCCACGCCGCGCTTGCCCTGCGGATGATACTTCATCGAATTCACGATGTGACGCACCTCATCGACATTCCCGACCATCGGCAGCATGAGACCTTCCGCACCCATGTCCATGGCGCGCGCGATATGATGATATTCGCGCGACGGCACGCGCACGATGGCCGGAAGGTCGGCGGCCTCGAAATAGCGCAAGGCGCTCTTCACCGTCTCGAAGCCGAAGCCTGAATGCTCGAGATCGAAGAGGGTGAAGTCGCAGCCCGCCGACTTCATGATATGGCCGATGCCGGGCGTCGCAAATTCGACGATGAAATGCCCGAATTTCGGGGATTTGGTCTTCGCCATGGCTTTGAGGCCGGAAACACTCATACCTATTCCTCCCAGGTTCTCCGTCGCCGCATGATCCGGTCCGGGAACATGCGCTCAGTCTTTCGATCCTTCGCAGACGAGATTGCCCGCGATCACCGTCTTCTTCATCACCAGATGGTTGCTGGCCGCCTCGAAGGCAGCGAGATGCGGCGTCTTCAGGTGCTCCTCGAAGGCGGCGCGGTCGTCATAGATCTCATAGAGCAGGATTCGATCCTCATCCTCGCGGGACTCGACCACGTCGAAACGGGAGCAGCCGCGCTCGCCGCGGCACGAGGCGCGGGCGTTGGCGTCGATGGCGCGGCGGAATTCCGCCTTGCTCCCCGGCTTCAGCAGAAAATCGACCAGGATCACATAGCCGCTCATGCACCGGACTCCATCGCTTCCCAGAACACGCTCGCCACATGGGCGAGGTGATCGCGCATCGCTTGCTCGGCCCTTTCGGGATCGCGCGCGGCGACCGCCTCGAAAATGGCCCTGTGCGCCTCGTAGGCCTGCTCGGCGGTACCTTTGCGGCCGCGCCAGTTGAGCGTGATATGACGCTGCTGCACCAGCCATTCGGCGATGGCCGCATGGATCGCCGGGAAGATGGGATTGCGGGGGATCACCGCCAGCACATAGTGGAAAGCGACGTCGGTCTTCTCGAAACGGTCCAGGTCGCTCAGCGCGGCCTGGTTGACCTCGAGGGCCGCGCGAAGCTGATCGATGTCCTGCGGTGTCGCATGGGCGGCGGCATGGCGTGCGAGACCCACTTCGAAGAAGAGACGCGCGCTCTGGAAATTGCGAACGCCATCCTGCGCGGCGAGCATGTGCCTGGCGACGCCGGACAATGCCTCGACCACCACTTCGGGTGTCGGCCGGATGACGGTGGCGCGCTCGCCGGAGCGCAATTCGACAAGGCCCATGTTGCGCAGATGGGCCAGGGCTTCCCTTATGGCAGGACGACCCACGCCGAATTCGCGCATCAGATCCCGTTCGGACGGGAGCAGGTCACCGGCCTCGTAGGTCCTGTCTATGATGCGCGCCTCGAGCCGCTCCGCCACCTGCTCATAGAGCTTCTGCGGCCGGATAGGCCGGACCCGAGCTGGTATACCTGTCATACCATCTACGTTAGCCCAAGCCTTGACGACGTCAAGTCCAGAAAGCGGATTATCAAGTCCCTATGAAAGAGGCCGAAACAGGATTCTTCTCAGCAGGTTGCGAGAGAAAGTGAAAGCCGTCTCGCAAGGAACAATGCCGCCCCGACTACGCCAAACCAAGACATTCGAGAACTGCGAAGCCTTCTCGCGCGACGTGATCTATTCCGATAACGGCGGTAATGCCCTGCTCGGCGCTGGATAAACCAGCAGAGCGGCTTCTTAGTCTAGTCATCGGTTTCAGGTGAATGTCAGCGGCCGCCATGCAAGTCGGCCAATGCCTCTCCCCCAGACATCGCGCGCAGGACCTCCTCCCGGCTGATCTCGGATTTCCGAAAGGTTCCCAGACTTCGCCCGCGGTTGAGCAAGGTGAAAACATCGCCGACCGGATAGGCATGATTGATGTTGTGGGTAATGAAGATCACGCCAACACCGCCCGACTTGGTTTGGGTGATGAAGCGCAGGACCTCTCCAGCCTGGTGGACGCCAAGCGCCGAAGTGGGCTCATCAAGGATAAGCACTTTGGCACCAAAATAGAGCGCGCGGGCAATTGCCACACATTGTCTCTCGCCTCCCGAGAGCGTGCCGACGAGCTGGTTCGGATCGCGTATGTCGATGCCGAGGCGGATCATTTCCTGACGTGTCACGTCGGCCGCATGAGCGACATCGAACGAGAGATAGGGCCAGCGTTTCTTCACCGGCTCACGGCCGAGGAAGAAATTGCGGCTGATGCTCATCAGGGGCGCCATGGCGAGATCCTGGAAGACCGTCGCGATGCCGCGCTCGCGCGCGGCGCGCGGCGAAGTGAAGACCGTCTCCTCACCCTCCATGAGCATCTGACCGCTGTCGGGCCTGTGAACGCCGGACAGGATCTTGATAAGCGTCGATTTGCCGGCACCGTTGTCGCCGAGGAGACAATGGACTTCGCCGGCGCTGATCTTAAGCGAGATATCGTCGAGCGCGACAGTAGAGCCAAAAAACTTGCTGACGGCGCGCAGCTCAAGCAGAGGCGGTGCATCATTCATGGCTTAGCTCATCTGTTCCGGATGACACGACGGCGTATGAAATCGTTGAACAGCACTGCGATGACGATCATGGCGCCGAGGAAGATGCGGAACCAATCCGTGTCGACGCCTGTATAGAAGATGCCGGTCGATACGGTTCCGAAGATCAACGATCCGAACATGCCGCCGATAACAGAACCATAGCCGCCGGTGAGCAGGTTGCCGCCGATTACCGAGGCGATGATCGCCTCAAACTCCTTTTGCAGGCCGCGTAGCGTATCGGCGGAGCCTGCCTCCAGCACCTGGATGGTAGCGAGATGAGTGGCAGTCATGGCGGAAATGATGAACAGGATGATCTTTACCCGGTTGACCGGGACGCCGGAATTGCGCGCAGCGCTCTCGCTGCCGCCGACAGCGAATATCCAGTTGCCGAATGTCGAACGCAGCAGGAGCCAGGTGCCGAAACTGCCGAGAACGAGCCACCAGATGAACGACATAGGAATGCCCTCGGCCATCGGCAGACCGTTGCCATCGGCCTCGATAAGGCCATTGTGGGCGAGCCAGATGAACAGGTCGCGGCCGATGCGGCCGGCAAAGAGCTGGACCGTGAAGCTGTCCTGAGCACCCTCCGTGATGTTGGAGATCTGAGTGCGGCCGGTAAAGCTGCGTGACAATACGAGCGAAGCGCCGCGCAGCAAATACATGGAAGCCAGCGTCACGATGAACGACGGCAGTCCGGTACGGATAATGAGATAGCCGTTGAGCCATCCGACCGCGGCTGCAGCGGCAAAGGTCACCAGGATGGCAAGCCACAACGGAAGATGGAAGACGGTTACGCTCAGTCCGATCACGATACCGGCGAAAGCAATCATCGAACCGACGGAAAGATCGAACTCGCCCCCGATCATCAGGATGGAGACAGCTACGGCAAGGATACCGAGTTGGGCCGAGATCTCGAGGAAGTTCAGAATGCCCTGACTGCCGAACATTCCGCTTTTGCCGGCGGTGACCATGAAGAAGACGAGAACAAGGAACGTTCCTGCAGCAGCGCCGAGCTCCGGCCTCTGGACGAGGCGTGAAAGAAGAGGAATGCTGCGGATCCGCTCATCGAACCGGCCTCCCTTCGGCCTGATGGAGAGCTTGTTTGAATCTGGAAGGGCTGACATTGGGGCTACCTCATAATCTGATCTCTTGGCGGCCGGCAAGCGCGAGTGCCATGAATTCCCGAACCAGCTCCATGTCGTAGCGCGCTTCCTCGGGCGTGTTGCGCACGACGGCTCTATTGACGATTGCCGCCCAGAATCCTTCCAGTTCACGCACGAAAGATTCGCCGAAACCGTTGCGGTGCTCGGTCTTGGCCAGTCGCATGCCTTGCGACGTATAGCTGATGAGACGGGTCGGGAAATTATGCATATAAGGCGAGGGAAAGATCAACTCGTACCGCCGGTCGTCGAAGAAAAGGGAGAGGCGTTCGTTGTAGTCGGCAAGCCGGGGTACGACGACATGCGATAACTGGCAAAGCGCCTGGGTGCCGTTGAGCGCAATGACGGCGCTGGTCCCACGCCCGCCGGCAAAGATGTTGGCGCTGAGGGCTTGGCGGCTGCGAATGCCCATTGCCGTGAAAAGGCCGTTCAGTGCATTGAGGTCGTGGATCATGCTGGAAGAGAATGAATCGACATAGGCGTGGATGTCGTCCGGGGCGAGCATGATCCCCATGGCGTCGGCGGTTTGCTCGACCAGCCGCTGCCGATTCTCGATCTTGAGATTCTCCGGCAAGTCGCCCGCACCCATGAAAGCCTGATGCTCGACGAAAGGCCAGGAATCGGGATCGTTGACCTCGACGGAGACGAAGCGGAGACGATCGCCCAGATCTGCCACCTCGGCGGCGAGCATCTCATAGCTCGGATCCCAGCGCTTCATGAAGCCGACCTGCAAGACGCGACGGGCGGCATCGCGCCTTGCAATAAGGTCGTCGATAGCTGCAACCGAGAGGGCCACCGGTTTCTCGCACAAGACATGCAGTCCGCGGCCCAGTGCTTCGGCCGCGATCTGGTGATGATAGGAATCCGGCGCTCCGATGACAATTGCTGCGGCCTCGCAGGCCCATAATTCATCCACGCTCTCTACTGCGCGAACGCCGAACTGCCTGGTAATATGCTCACGGATGGTGGGCGAGGGGTCCGCCACAGCGACAAGCTCGAACTTGTCGCGTAGGAAGAGAAGATTGGGGACATGCTCGACCTGCGAGATGAGTCCTCCGCCGGCGATGACGATCTTGACCTTGGTCATGTGATTTCCCGATTTTCAGGAGACAGTCATGAAGCCTGCCGCTATGGCGAGGCGTGAAAGATTGGTGAAGCCGAGCTTGGCGTAAGTGAGGGGGTGCGCTTTACGCAGATCCTGCTCCGCCTCGACGACCAGCCAGCCGGAAAAGCCCGCGTCGTGGAGTGCCGATAGTATGGCATGATAGTCGGTCGATCCGTCGCCCGGTACCGTATAGACGCCAGCCAACACGGCTTCCACGAAGCTCCAATTGCTCCGCCGCGCTTCTTGCAGGACATCAATGCGGACGTCCTTGCCGTGGAAATGATTGATGCGCCTGGCGTGGCGTTTGGCCAGACGGACCGGATCGCCCCCTGCCAGGCTCGAATGTCCAGTATCGAGGAGCAGGCCCACGGCGGCATCGGTATTGGCCATGAGCGCATCGACGTCCTCATCACTCTCGACGATCGTACCGATATGGTGGTGGAAAGACATCGGCACACCGAACTCGGCCATCATCTGCGCAAGTTCTGTGATCTTACGGCCATAATTCTTCCATTCATCAGAGGTGAGTTTCGGACGCCCTGCCAGAGGCACCGTTGCGTCGGAGAATGTCTCACCACTGCAGTCGGCATAGACGACGCAGGCGCAGCCCATTTCCCTGAGTGTCGCCAAATGCGGAAGAACGGCATCGAATTCCGCCTCTGGACTCTTCTCCAATATATGACCCGCATACCAGCCGGAGATGAGATCGAGATCGTATTTGCCGAGCGCCCGCTTGAGACCGTCCGCAGTTCTGGGAAAGATCCCACCCATTTCGATTCCGGAATAGTGCGATGCCTTGGTCTCGAGGAGGCATTGATCGAGAGTTGAGAAGTCCTTGAGTTCCGGGATGTCGTCAAGCGTCCAGGTATTCGGGTTGATGCCGATTCTGACTGTCACAGTAATTGCCTTCAATTGTGAGGGATGGCGCCGGAAAGCTTTTGCCTTCCGGCGTCTGATTTTTCAGCGTATGCCTACCTTGCTGAGTTCGAGAACCTGCGCGGCTTCCTTGCCCGTGACGAAGGAGGGGCCGGTATAGACGTTGGCCGTCGGCATCGTCTGATAGAGGCTGTTCATCGTCAGGAACACGACCGGCAAGTAGCCTAGAAGATATTGCTGAAAGTCGATGGCGAAGGACATCTCGCCATTGATCAGGGCTTTCAGGATCTCCGGCGTGAGATTGAAGGTTCCGAATTTGACCTTCCCGGTCAGCCGGCGGTTCTTCAGAGCCGCAAGCGTTGGGACCGCCGAGGAAGGACCCAGGGCGAATGCGCCATTGGTATCGGGCTTGGCCGAAAGATATGCCTCGACCCGCGTCTGGACTTCCGTCGGATCCATGGTGACGGCAAGAATATCGGCCTTTCCTTCCATGCCCTCCACAAAACCTGCGCAAGCCTCGTCATTGCCGGCGTTGCCGACTTCATGATTGATGCACACGCCATGGGTGACGCCCTCGGCGCGTAGGTGCTTCGCGGCCTGGCGACCAGATTCGAGATAAGGCCCTGGCCCAATATAGAATTTCGCCCCAACCTTCGGCACCTCGGCCTCGCCGGTATCGATAACGATCACGGGGATTCCGGCATCGGCCGCCTTCTTCACACGCGAACCGATCGCCTGCATGTCGGGGATCGTCACGACAAGACCGTCCGGCTTGGAGGCGATCGCGGTATCTATGAGCTTGGCCATCTTCACGACGTCCCAGACTTCCGGCGCGAAATATTCGACGTTCGAGCCCATGGCCTTTTGACCGTCAAGCACGCCATTCTTGACGACCGACCAGTAGGTATCCGAGGCTTCGCCATGGGTGACGAAGACGATCCGTATGTCGGAAGCCTTCTTCGCTTCGGCTCGGGCGAGCGCCGTCGTTGTCGTGAGCAGCATGACCAGCAGCAACGGCCAGGCGAAAGATTTCAGAAATGTCCGTGTCATTGCGAGCGTTTCCCTGTGTTTCTGGATAATTGCGTGAAGAATCGGGAAAGCGCGCGACTGACGGTCATCCGCTCTTCCACGTAGGAAGATCGGCTGGACGATCATTGAAGAGGCTATCTTATCGTGATCGCCGGCAGGAGCTCACGCTCGCGGACTAATGGTCCATCGCGCCGGCAGATATCAATAATAGAAGACGAGCGACCTGTGACTGTCGTCAAAATAAGGCGGTGTCAGAGCATACATCGTTGCACCGTTCAAATCTCACGTCGAGACAATGCTACGATAACGTAAACGAACCCGGCGCGCAATTCCAAACTGCAAGAACTCTAGCGCCATTGCTTCTCCTCCGCCGTCCAGGCCCAGCCGGGCAGCTTGCCCTTCCGGGCGAACGCGTCGACGATGTTCTTGAGCAGCCTCGAAACGTTGTTGTCGAAATTGTTGAAGGGGAGCGACTGGCCGAAGGCGATCGAGCCTGTCGACACCACGGCACCGTCATTGGGAGCGGTGAAGTAGGTTATGTCGGCGCGGATCCTGTAGTCGTGCGTGCCGGTCATGCCCGGATAGGCATAGAGGATCTCCTCGCAGACCAGCATGTAATTGTCGCTGTGGCCGCCGGAAGAGGCGAGGATCAGCGTATGCGGAGGCGTGCCGAGGCTCAGGTCATAGCGATCGATCTCGATGCCGGCAGCGCCTTCATGGGCGAGGCCGAAATCACCGATGATCTCGCCTTCTATCCCCTCGAAGGCCCAGGAGGCGCGGCGGTGGAAGCTGTCCGGCATGCGGCGGTAGGGGCGCGCCGATTCGAAGCCCTGCGAGATGAAGCCGACGCCGGTGAGCTTCTGCGGCGGACGGCCGAGGTTCTTCCACAGGCCGCTTCTCTGCCCGGTGGTCTGGAGGTAATGCTCGCCCGGCCGCGCGTTCCAGGCCCGCATGCCGGAATCGAGCTTGCGCACTTCCATGCACCAGAGCTCGTCCTCACGGAACGCGACGTTCCAGTAATAGCCGTTGCCGCCCATGTAGATCAGACGGCCGCCCTGAGCGACATAATCCTCGCTCGCATCGAGCATGGTTTCCGAATAATACTCGGGATGCGAGCCGGTGATGACGACGTTGTAGGGTGCGAGCGCCGCGAGGCCGTCGCGGTGCAGATCCTCGTCGGTCAGGACCTCGTAATCGTATTTCTGGTGCTCGAGCCAGCCGATGATCGACAGGTCGGCGGGAAACTGCCAGGTGATGCCCATCGACGACAGCCTGCAGCGCGGCCGCATGTTGAGGATCGGCCGGCGATAGGAGCTGTAGCAGACGCCCGCGCCGTCGGCATGATGATCATAGGTCGAGAGGCCGAAGTCCTTCGTCTGATAAAGCTCGATGTCGATCTCGGACACGATCGGCGGCTGCCCGCTGATCGGCTGCACCATCTGCGCGTCGAAGCTCAGATGCTCATTGGCGTAGGCGAGATAGCTCGCGGTCGGCACCAGGAAGGCGATGCGGCCGGTGGGCCGGCTCGGACGCACGAAGAAGACCACATATTCCTCGCCCAGCCCCTTGCCGTCGCCGGCACGCAGACGCAGCGCATAGGCGCCGCTCCTGAGCTCGGGCACGGTCCAGCTCCTGGTCGGCTCCCAGTTGCAATCGACGACGGCGTCGTTATGGAACTCGATGCCGCCATATTCCTGAGGCGCGAGGCGGAATGAATCGTTGCGGCCGTTCCAGTTGAAGCCGGTCTGCGCCCGCACCGGCCGGTTATAGCCTTTCGAGTGAAGGCCATGGGGTCCGATGTCCCGCACCTCGTCGCCAATGCCGCTGTCGCTGTAGCCCGCCGTCGTGTCCCAGAAGGCGATGATGCCCTGTTGCGGCGGCTTGCCGGTATCGCGAAGGGCATCGAGCTCGTCGCGCGCGAGCACGCGGTCGAACATGCCGTGACGGTCGATCTTGCCGTTGAAATTCTGGGCGACGAAATGACCGCGCTGCTCGTGCCAGTCGCGTGCGCCGGCCACGAGGAAGGGTAAATCTTCAGGGTTCTTCGGCTTGAAACGGAAGATTTCCCGCACATGCGAGCGATAGTCGTAAGGCACGACCTTGCCGAGGAGGCTGTTGTAGCGGTTGGCGACGCCTTCCTGATAGAGCGTCGCCTTGCCGCTCTTGCGGTCGTAGGTGGCGGCCACGAAATACCACATGTTGCGGACGAGCGGCGCCTCCGCCTGCAGATAGTCGACTTCCTCGCCGTCGCCGACGCCGAATTCGAGAAAGCCTTTCTGGTTGATCCACAGGGCAAACCCCTCGTTCCTGTAGATGTCCCAGCGACCGAGCAGCGCCTGGCGCACGCCATCGCCATGAAGCGTCGGATAGATGAAGGCGCAGAGAGTGAAGTCGCCGTCGCGGCCAAGCCTGCGGTCGGGATCGGTTGCGGTCAGGAAGGCGCCGACCTGGGTATATTGCTTGCGCAGGCTCCATTCGCCGTTCAGCGGCGAGGCGATCTCTTCCTCGATGAAGCCGGGACCGCTCGGATGCTCGTCGCCATGGATGAGCCGGACGAGCTGCGCCGCCGCCCGATCCGTGCCGTCGGCATGCACGAAGAAGGTGATCTCGTCGCCGGGTTTCACGGAGATCTTGTCCGTGTAGCCAAAGACTTTGATTTGCGCCATGGAGGACTCCGGTAACGTGCGGTCGGGAGATCAGGATTCGAGCAGATCCTGCACGCGGCGCAGGAACAGCGCGTGGTAGGCTTCGTCGGGACTGCCATAGGTCCTGTCCTCGACCAGCCGCGGCGCCACGCCGCGCGTTCCCGACAGAGCGACGATGCGATAGGATTTGAAGGGGTCGATCACCGTGATCGCATATTTGTCGGTCTGCGGCTGGCGGCGGAAATAGGTCAGCACGCGTTCCAGCGCCTCGCTGTGCTGGCCCAGGGGCCGCCGGCGGTGCTCCTCGATGATCTCGGGCGTGATCAGCTTCTTCAGGAAGTCGCGCTGCATCTTGTCGAAACGGCGGAAATAGATGAGGTCCTTGTCGGGAGTCTCGGTTGCTTCCTCGGGTAGCATCTCTCCACCTTTCTCCGCCCGTGAGGAACGGTTCTCGCTCTTCTTCTTGTCGCGCCAGGCGCGGAACTGCTCCTTGATGCCGAACAGGCCGCCGCGGAGGAAGAGCACCACCACCAGCATGAGGGTTCCGATGAGCACGAAGCGGATCGGACCCCAGTCGACCAGCACACGGTCGATGAAGACGACGATGAGCGTGCCGAGGACCGCACCTTCGGCACGGCCGAGACCGCCGATCACCAGCATCGCGAGCGACAGCAGCATCGTGTCGAAGGAGAAGAGGTTCGGCGACGCGCCGCGGAAATGCGCGGAGTAAAATCCGCCGATGAAGCCGAGCGCCAGCGAGGAGATCAGGAACACCTGGATGCGGGCGGCGCGGTAATTGACGCCCGTCGCCTCGGCGAAAGCCTCGCGCTTCTCCGGCGCCATGCGCAACACCCGGCCCAGACGCTTGCCGTTGACGAAGCGGAACAGGAACAGGCCGAGGATCATCAGCGCCAGGGAGGCGTAATAGCCGAGCACGAGCTGCGCATGCTGCGGCCAGTCCTGCGGGATGTAGCTGTCGGCGCCATAGAGGCCGCCGGTGGCCGAGCCGAATTCGCGCGACTGGATGACATAGACGCGGCAAAGCTCGACAAGCCCCAGGGTGAGGAGGGCGTAGTAGAATCCTTCGAGGCGGGTCGCCGGTATGGCGATGATGACGCCGAAGACCAGGCCCACGACGCTGCCCACCAGCGGCATGGCCCACCAGGGCAGGCCCATATGGATCGAAAAATAAGCCGAGCCGTAGGCGGCCGCTCCCACCACCGCATAGGTCGCCAGCGAATAGATGCCTGCCGTGCCGATGATCAGCATCCAGCACAGATTGACGGCGGCATAGATGCCGAAGACGGCGCCGGCGGTGAGGAGGGAATTCTGCTGGCTGTCGGGAATGACGAGAGGGACTATGGCGAGGGCCACGAGGCTGAGGAGCCACCAGATCGGGCGCTTGTCCTCGATCGTCTTCTGCCGCCGCAGGGTCTTGGCGTTGTAGGCGCCGGAAATATCGAGGACGCGGCGGCGCGTCGGCCAGTAGCGCAGGCGTGTCCACAGCCTGTCGCCATGGCCGCCCCATTTATGGTAGTAGCGCAGCCGGCCGACCGGATAGGTCGGCACATTGTAGGCGCGGGTCGCATCCCACTGGCTTTGCGGCGACAGATAGTCGTTGGTCACGACTTCCTCGACCGGCTTTTCCGGATCGAAGGCGGAGATCGGGTTCTTCCAGGTTATCGTCATCGTCAGGCCTCGCGCGCCTTGTCGAGGATGCCGGCAATGCCGCGCGGCCTGATCAGCAGGATGAGGATGATGAGGGCGAACTGGGTGATGAGCACATACTGGCCGCCGAACAGGACCGAGGTCAGGGCCTCGTTGACGCCCAGCAGGATCGCGGCGATCACCGCGCCGAAGACGCTGCCGAGACCGCCGCACAAGGCGACGCTCAATCCCTTGACCATGGGCGTGATGCCGCTGAACGGCCCCACATAGTAAGTCTGCGACAGGAGCACCGATGCGAGGCCGGCAAGGCCGCCGGTCAAGGCCATGACATAGAAGCCGGTACGTCGGACTCCGATGCCGACGATCGATGCCGCGTGCGGATTCATCATCATCGCGCGGATCTCGAGTCCGCGCCGGCTCGAGCGCATCCACAAGAGCACCGCCGAAAGCAGGAGCACGGAAGAGACGACGGCGCCGATCTTGTCGGCGGTCATGACGACGCCGAATATCGATACCTGCCACGAGCCGAAGAGCTGCGGCAGGCTCTTGGCGCGCGGGCCGAAATGCCACAGCAGGGCCTGGTTGCCGACCAGGCTCACGGCGAGGGTGGCGATCATGCCGCGCACGGTGAAATTGGGCTTGTCGTGAATGGGAATGAAGGCCAGGGCGCAGACCAGGAGACCGCCCGCCGCGCCCGTCAGGATGCCCGCCGCCATCACCACGATGCCGTTGGCGGAGAGATGCTGGGCTGCCAGCCAGGCGCCATAGCCCGACAAGGCGAAGATGAAGCCATAGGCCATGTTGACGAGGCCGAGGCTCGACCAGGTGATGGACAGGCCGATGGCGAGCGTGCCATAGATGCAAGCCAGCGTGATCGCGTTGGCGATGACGAAGCTCCAGTTCATATGAACACCCTGAAGCGCGACGGCTTTGCTTCGCGGATCATGCGCTAGTTCTCCCGCCTGGTCTGGAAGGCGAGCGACGCCGAGGCCTCGCCCTTCAGTTTGCCGACATGCATGCCGATGACGCGGTCGACGCGGCCTTCGAGCAGGGCGACATTCTGTTCGGCGATGATCATCGCCGACTGGCCGAGCTCGACGCCCATCAGGGCGTCGAGAACGCCCTTGCCGATCTTGGGCGCCAGGCCGAGCGAGGGCTCATCGACCAGGAAGAGAGAGGCTTCCGCCATCAGGCCGCGGCCGATCGAAACCATGCGGCGCTCGCCGCCGGAAAGCCGGCCGACCGCCGTCTTCATGAGCTTGCGCAAGGGTGGAAAGATCTTGAGCACGCGCTCCTTGCGCTCGGCCCGCTCGCGCCAGGCCCGCGGCGTGAACGCGCCGCTGTCGAGATGCTCCTCGACGGAAAGGCCGGTGAAGATCTCGTCGCCCTGCGGGATCAGAGCCAAGCCCTGGCGGACCACCTGATGGGTGTAGCGGCCGGGGCCCTGGCTCCTGGTGCGGCCGACCTCGACGCCGTTCAGCTTGATCGAGCCGCGCTGCCAGCCGGTGAGACCGGCGATGCCCAGGAACAGGGTCGATTTGCCGTGGCCGTTGAGGCCGACCAGCCCAACGCGCTCGCCCGCATAGACGATGAGGTCGAGATCGTGGATGACCCGCATGGGACCGTAGCCGGCGGACAGCCCCTTGACGTTCAGCACTTCCTTCTTCGGGACGGCGTGGTCCATCTCAGGCGGCCTCGTCCTCGAGCGATCCTTCGATCACATTCTCGAAATAGGCGGCGTGGACCTTGGGATCGTTGAGAACGGCCTCGAGCTCGCCTTCCGAGATGGTCTCGCCCGCGTCCATCACCATCACACGGTCGGCGATCGTCGCCAGCAGCTCGATGCGATGCTCGACGATGATGATGGCGACGTTCATCTCCTTGGACAGGATGCGGATGAGATCGTCGAACTCGTCGACCTCGGAATTGATGAGGCCGGCCGCCGGCTCGTCCATGAGGATGAGCGGCGGGTGGCGCATCAGCAGGCAGGTCAGCAGCAGCTTGCGGCGCTCGAGGGTATCGAGACGGGACGCCGGCATGTGAGGGTCGATCCTGAAGCGAACGAGCTCCGCACCCCATTCGGCATGGTCGCCGGTGAGATAGGGCCGGTAGGCCTGGCGCGCCGCCTTGAGCGTCTCGCCGACCGTCAGGTCTTCCGGCACGACCGGCGTCTGATAGGTGCGGCCGATGCCGAGGCGGGCGCGCTGATAGAGGGGCAGGCGGGTGACGTCCCGTCCCTTGAAGGTCACCGTGCCGGATTTGGGCGGGATGCGTCCGCAGAGGACCTCGAACAGGCTCGTCTTGCCGGCGCCGTTCGGCCCGATGATGCCGAGCACCTCGCCCGCTCTCACCGAGAGCGAGATATTCCGCAGGATCTCGCGTCCTCCAAGATCGAGGCTTATGTCGGCACAGGCGAAGAGAGGCTCAGAGGCGGTTGCTCGTGCTGCCGTCATGACCACCAGGGCGCCGGACGCAAGGCGACTTCCTTGAGGGCGTCGGGATAGATGATCTTGTGCTGCACGTCCTGGACCTGGAAAAAGAGCTGTCCCATGCCCTTTTCGAGCTCGGTCGCCGTCACCTCATAGCCATTGTCGGGGAAGTGGGCGCATTCCTGATACTTGTTGTTCATGTTCATGAAGCCGCACACGCCGCGGTAGGAATTGACGCGGATCCAGTCGCAGACCTCCTTGAACTTGGAGGGATCGCCCACGGCTTCCCAGGCATTCTTCAGGAAGTAGACCGTGTCATAGGCATTGCCGGTATAGCAAAGGCCCATGATGCCGGGGAAACGCTTCTGGTACTTTTCGCGGAATTCCATGCCCTGCTTGTCGGCGTAAACGCCGAGCACGGTGCTCCATACGAAGCCTTCGGCAGCGGCTCCCGAAAGTTCGAGGAATTCCGGCTGCGACGGTCCATATTGCAGGTAGACGAGGGTGCCCTTCAGCGGATCGGCCTGGAATTGCTTGACGAAAGCGGCATATTCGGCCGCCACCCAGTGATCGATCATGACCGCCCCGGCGCCGGTCGCCTTGATGTCCTGGATCACCGGACCCCAATCCTGGACCGGATATTGGATGTCGGTGACCTTGGCGAGGACGAATTCGCTCTTGGGGAGCGCTGCCTGCAGTGCCTTGGAGATGGTCTGGTTATAGGCGATCTGCTCCTGAACGATATGGACGCCGTTGTTCAGGGGCTTCCACACGCCGGCATCGCGCATGTCCTTCAGGAAGGTCGGAAAAGTGTAGCCATAGTGCACTTCCGACGGATCGGTCTGGAAGCAGTGGCCGTATTTTTCCGGATCCTTGGCGACCTCCTCGGTGTAGTTGCGCTGGGTCACGCCCCACAGGAAGGGGCATTTGTATTTCGAGGAGGCGTCGGCGGTAGGGATCGGCACCAGGGTGAAGGCGCAGCCCATGGCATGCACCTTGGCGTCGACCAGCTTGCTGATGGCGATCTGGCAGCTTTCCGGGGAGAGAGGATCGACGTCGACCACCACGAACTGGATCTCGCGGCCGAGAACGCCGCCCGCCGCGTTGATCTCTTCCATGGCGAGCGTCGCGCCATTGAGATAATCCTGATGGTCGGCGACACCCGCCTGGGCGGTCTGGGCCGTCGGCAGACCGATGAGAATGGGGTCTGCGGCGAGAGCTGCGCGCCGCGACACGAAGGGCATGGCGACGGCGCCGGCGGCAATGCCGCCCACGACATGACGGCGGCTCAATTGACGGGTCATCCGGGTCCTCCTCCTGATATCGTTGACGGGTGTTTTCAAACACCTCGGCGCGCCGGGCCGGCGGAAGATCGCGCGGGGACCCGGTGGGCTTGCCGACTATAAGTAGCTTTGCCCATGGCGTCTTTCGTGCCAGTGCACAGTCTTTTTCCTGAGGATGTACTTGCGCGGGAGCCGCCGGCCTCTGGACTCGCCCGGGGACGTCCGTCACTATCTCCCGCGGGTACAGGGGTGAGGTTTACCATGTCGCTGGTCTTGCGCGCCTTTTCCACCGACGAGGTACCGGCCGCAGCGAGGCTGGCGGCGCGGCGCGACTTCATGAGCAAGGTCTATTATTGCGTCGACATAAAGCCCCGCCTTGACGACGAGGTCAGGGGCGAGCTTCGCGAAGCGGTGCTGGGGCCGATCGGCCTTTCCAACTACAAGTCGAGCCAGCAGCGGGTCTTCCGCTATGCGGAGGCCGCCAAGGAGGACGGCGCGGAGAACTTCGTCTTCATCTTCCCCTTGAACAAGCAGCTCTATTTCGATCAGCGCGGCCGGTCCGGCTTCGTCGATCCGGGCGGCGTGGCGCTGCTCAATTCCGGAGAGTATTACGAGGCCGCCTGTTCGGACGACTTCGAGAACCTGACCCTCAAGATTCCCTGTCCCATGCTGCGCGGGCGACTGCCGACCATCGACAGTCTGTGCGCGCGCGAGAACATCGCCAATCCGACGCTTTCGGCAGCCATCGGGCAGATGGCGGCGAAGCTGATGAAGCCTGCCGTGCCGTGGTCGCCGGACGCCGCGGACAAGCTGTCGGGAAGCATTCTCGACCTCATCTGCCTCATGCTGGAGACGGCGCATGACCCGGCCGTGCCCGAATTCGAGGACCGCTCGCTGGCCCACGTCATGTTCAAGCGCCTGAGCCTGCACATGAAAGAGCATCTGAACGACAGCGAGCTTTCGCCCGCCGGCGTCGCCCAGGCGCATCGCATTTCGCTGCGCTACCTGTTCAAGATATTCAAGCTCCACGGCACGACCTTCGGCCATGAGCTGATGGAGATGCGGCTGCAGGAAGCGCGCCGGCAGATCCTCATCGCCTATCGCACCGGCCACAGCCTGCAGCAGATCGCCTTCCGGTGCGGTTTCTCCAGCCAGTCGCACTTCTCGACCCGCTATCGCGACCGCTTCGGGGAGTCGCCGCGCGAGTCGCGCTGGTCGCTGCGGAGCGGATAAGGACCTCTTCGGTCAGCCGGCTGCCGGCTGGCGCTCCTTCAGCAAGCCGACCAGAGCATCTCCGGCCGTGAGGATGTGCCGGCGCAAGAGGCGCGACGCCTTTTTCACGTTGCCGGCCCGGCATTCGGCCACGATCTCGCGATGCTCGCGCTCGGCCCGTTCCCGGCCGCCGGTATAGGCGAGCTGCATGCGCGCGAAGCGGTCGGTGCTCCTGAGCAACTGGTCGACGGTCGCCAGCATGCGCGGGCGGCGGGCGCGGCTGTAGAGGCGGGTGTGGAGCTCGGTGTTGAGCGCGCCCCAGCGGCCGGGGCTCTGCGTTCTCAGCTCATCGCTGTAAGCCGTGAGGATCGCCTCGAGCCCGGCATAGTCGGCCGCGGTCAGATGCGGCGCCGATTTCTCGAGCAATGCCGGCTCGAGAAGCGCTCTGAACGCGAACAGCTCCTCGACCTCTTCCGGCGAAAAGCCGGCTACGACCGCGCCCTTGTGCGCCTCCGTCTGCACCAGGCCCTCGGCCTCGAGCAGGATAAGGGCCTCGCGGAAAGGGATGCGGCTTATGCCGAGCTCCTCCGCCAGAACCGCCTGCCGCAAAGGCATTCCGGCCGGATATTCCCCTTCGAGAATCCGGCGCCGCAGCTCGTCGGCGGCGGCGGAAGCGCGCGTCGGCGGCATGATCATTCGCTTGGAGGCGGGGCCGGCCATGATTCGCCAGTCTAGCGATTTGCGAGCCGGTTGACACTTGGGTCCTGCGAGGCCCGCTATCTGCGCTGGACCACCCGGAAAAGATGCAATAACGTCTGCGCCCAAGAAGATGTGCGTGGGAGGAGCTCCATGGCCTCGGTTGATGTTGTTGACGTACGCAAGGCCTATGGCAATCAGGAAGTCATCCACGGCGTATCGATCGGCATCGCCGACGGTGAATTCGTCATCCTGGTCGGACCTTCGGGCTGCGGCAAGTCGACCCTGCTGCGCATGATCGCCGGCCTGGAGCCCATCACATCGGGCGACATCCGGATCGGAGAGAAGGTCGTCAACGATCTGCCGCCCAAGGACCGCGACATCGCGATGGTGTTCCAGTCCTATGCGCTCTATCCGCACAAGACCGTGGCCGAGAACATGGGTTTCGCGCTCAAGATGCGCCGCGCCCCCAAGAACGAGATCGAGACCCGCGTGAAGCGGGCGGCCGAGATCCTGGACCTCGTGCCTTATCTCGACCGCTATCCCCGCCAGCTTTCGGGCGGCCAGCGCCAGCGGGTCGCCATGGGCCGCGCCATCGTGCGCGATCCGGCGGTGTTCCTCTTCGACGAGCCCCTGTCCAATCTCGATGCCAAGCTCAGGGTTCAGATGCGCGCCGAGATCAAGGAGCTGCATCAGCGCCTCAAGACGACGACCGTCTACGTGACGCATGACCAGGTCGAGGCCATGACCATGGCCGACCGCATCGTCGTGATGCATGACGGCATCGTCGAGCAGTCGGGCTCGCCGCTCGACCTCTATGACCGGCCGGCCAACATCTTCGTCGCGGGCTTCATCGGCTCGCCGGCGATGAACCTTCTCGAGGGCAGGATCAAGATGAACGGCAAGGCGAGCTTCGTCACCGATGACGGTGTCGATCTTCCGCTCGCAGCAGCGCCCAGGGATTCGAACGGCCGGCCGGCGATCTATGGAATCCGGCCTGAACATTTCTCGCTCGGCGGCCAGAGCGTCAGGGCGGAAGTCTCGGTGGTCGAGCCGACCGGGTCGGAGACACAGGTCTTCGCCAAGGTCGGCGGGCAGAAGGTCGTTGGCGTGTTTCGCGAGCGCATCGCGACGCGGCCGGGGGAGGATCTGCCCATGGCGCCTGATCCCCAGTCCGTTCATCTCTTCGACAAGGAAACCGGTCTCAGGCTCAACTGAACGCCCGCGCGGACATCATGAGCCGGCGCAAGGGCGTCGCCGTCCTCGGAATTTTCGTCGCCGATCTGGCGTTCCGTGCCGTTCGCCTGCCGGGCATCGGCGAGACGATCGCAGGGACGGGCTTCAAGGTCGGACCCGGCGGCAAGGGATCGAACCAGGCGGTCGCGGCCGCGCGCGCCGGGGCGCAAGTGACGTTCATCTCGAAGATCGGCCGCGACGAATTCGGCGCCATCGCGCTCGCTACCTGGGACAAGGAAGGGATCACGCCGCGCGTCGTCGAAACGTCCGATCAGCCGACGGGCGCAGCCTTCATCTATGTGAACGAGGCGAACGGCGACAATGCGATCATCGTCGTGGCGGGAGCGGCGGGCACCATCGGTGCCGCCGATGTCGAGGCATCGGCCGAGGCGATCCGCGATGCGGCCGTGTTCGTCACCCAGCTCGAGCAGCCGGTCGCGGCGGCCAGGCGCGGACTCGAGCTCGCCCGGGCGGCGGGGGCCATCACGATCTTCAATCCGGCACCGGCGGAGCGCTTCGACGATGCGCTTTACGGTCTTTGCGACTACGTCACACCGAATGAAAGCGAAGCGACGCTTCTGACCGGTGTCACCGTCAAGACCCCCGAAGATGCGCGCAAGGCCGGGGACGTCTTCCTCAGGAAAGGCGCCGGGGCGGCGCTGATCACGCTGGGCGAGACCGGCGCCTATCTCCATTCTGCGAGCCGATCGGTGCTGGTGCCGGCATTCAGGGCAGGGCCCGTGGTCGAGACGACAGGGGCCGGGGATGCGTTCAATGGCGGTCTGGCCGCAGCCCTCGCCGAAGGCGCCCCGGCCGTCGAAGCCGCACGCTTCGGCGCGGCGGTCGCCGGCATTTCCGTCACCCGTGCCGGAACCGCGCCCTCCATGCCCACCCGCCGGGAAGTCGATGCTTTGCTCAAGACGAGCGCGTAACGGGCGCGGGCGCTTTCGTCCTCACTCCTTTGCGCTTTCGATTGACAGGCGTCGCGTACATTCTAACATGTTAGCAAACAAGGCATCGTAAAGGGAGGACGTATCGTGAGACCGCAACAATACGAAACACTGCTGGCGCTCCAGGCCAATCGCCGCAATGCGCTGAAGGGGGCTGCCGCCCTGACGGCGCTTGCCGCGACCGGCGGCCTCACCGCTCTTGCGCCTAAGGCTTTCGCGCAATCGGACCTTCGCAAGGAGATCCTTCAGGTTCCGGGCGTCGGCAAGGGATCACCCACCGATGCGGACTGGCAGAAGGTCGGGGAATTGTGCATGGGCGCGACCAAGGCCAATGTGAAGGAGGGTGAGTTCAAAGGCGTCGAGCTGACCTTCATGGGGCTCAACAATCAGAACCTGCACAATCTCCTGTTCCGCGGCTTCCTCAAGCCATGGGAGATTTATACCGGCGCCAAGATCAACTGGATCGATCTCGCCCAGGCCGACTACAATGCGCGCCTGCAGCAGTCGATCGCGACCGGCACGGTCGATTTCGACATCGTCGAGATGGGCGCTCCCTTCGAAGGCGATGTCTGCGGCAAGGGATTGGCCTCCGAAATGCCCGACTGGGTCAAGGCGCAGATCGAGATGGACGACTATGTCGGCTATCTGAAAGCCCCGGTCGGCACCTGGAACGGCAAGACCTATCGGATCTCGATCGACGGCGACTGCCACACCTTCAACTACCGCACCGACGTGTTCTCCGATGCCGAGCTCGCCAAGGCATGGAAGGACGAAGGCCATCAGGGCGAATGGGGCGTTCCCAACACCTGGCAGAAAGTGCAGGAGGTCACCAAATTCCTGAAAGGCAAGCAGGCCGCCGGTCAGGACGCCTACGGCTATCTCGATCCGGCCAAGGGCTGGGGCGGCTTCGGCTTCTATTTCCTGGAAAGCCGGGCGACCGCCTATGCCAAGCATCCCGACGACGAGGCCTGGCTGTTCGATATCGACACGATGAAGCCGCGGGTCAACAACCCCGCCTTCGTGCGCGCCATCCAGGACGTGATCGACGCGCTGCCGGCCGAGCCCGCCGACCAGCTCAATGCCGATCCGGGCACCACCGCCTTCCAGCAGTTCCTTGCCGGAACCGGGTCCATGCTCGCCTGGTGGGGGGATGTCGGCTCGATGGCCAAGACCAGCGACGGCTCGGTCATCGGCGACACGGTCGCCTTCTCCATCCTGCCGGGATCGGACGACGTCTACAACGCGAAGACCGGCCAGTGGGACACGCTGCCCACGGGTCCGAACTTCGCGCCGAACATGGCCTATATCGGCTGGGGCGTCTATGTGATGGCGCGCGTCGACAGCGATCCGGTCAAGCAGAAGGCGGCGTGGAGCGCTGCGGCTCATCTCGGCGGCAAGGACCTCTCTCTGTGGACCTCGGCCTATCCGTCAGGCTTCCAGCCTTACCGCAACAGCCATTTCAACATTCCGGAGTGGGTGGCGGCGGGCTATGACGAAGCTTTCATCTCGTCTTATCTCAAGTCGCAGTCCGATTCGTACAACCATCCCAACGCGGCGATCGAGCCGCGCATTCCCGGCATATTCCAATATTACAGTGTCGCGGAGGACGAACTCGCCAAGGTTTTCGCGGGCGGGGCCACCGCTCAGGCCGGCGCGGATGCGATCGCGGCGGCGTGGGAGAAGATCACCGACCAGATCGGCCGGGACAATCAGATCAAACTCTACAAGGCGTCGCTCGGCGTCTAGCGTTTTGTAAAGCCGGGGATTTGACACATTCGAGTCCGGCGGCGCAGCCTGCGCCACCGGACCTGCATTCTACTTGGACGTTCCGAGCTCTCATGACGACAGCGCTGCCCGAGGCCGCCGGCAAGATGCATGACCCGGCATCGCGTTCGACCATGAAGCCCGCAGCCCCCATGGGCCGGGCGCTTCTGTGGGCGGCGTCGCTCGGGCTTGGCGCGATCACGCTCTGGCAAAGCCTGTTCAAGGCAGGCGTCGTCGGGATCGGCTTCGAGACCTGGCGTCCGGTCCTGTACGCCTTCATTCTATGGGCGATCGCGCTGGGTGCGGCGCAAGTGCTCATGCATGGGGAGCGCGGCAAGCATGCGCTCTTCGTCCTGCCGGCGGTCGCCTTCACCCTCGCCATGGTGATCTTCCCGACCTTCTTCGGCCTCTACATCGCCTTCACCGACTGGAATCTGAGCTCGTTGGCGGGGCGCCGGTTCAACGGTCTGGACAATGTGAGAGCGCTCGTCGGCGACGCCTATTTCTGGAACGCGCTCTACAACATGATCTATTACGTGCTGTTCGTGCTGGTCCAATATGCGATCGCCTTCGGTCTGGCTCTGCTCCTCAATGCCGAGATCAGAGCGCGTAAATTCTTCCGCGTCGCCTTCCTCCTTCCTTTCATGCTGAGCCCGGTGGCGGTGAGCTGGATGATCGGCAAGTCGCTGCTCGAATACCGCTTCGGTCCGGCGGCGACGCTGGCGCGCCATCTCGGCTGGGACAATCCGGCCTTCTTCACCACGCCATGGATCGCGAGGCTGAGCATCGCGCTCATGGATGCATGGGTGTGGATACCCTTCATCATGATCCTGCTGCTCGCGGGCCTCCAGGCGCTTCCCAAGGACGTGACCGAGGCGGCCAAGGTCGACGGCGCCGGTCCCTGGCAATCCTTCTGGCAGATCACCTTTCCGCTCATGCTGCCGATCAGCATCACCGCGATCGTGATCAAGATCATCTTCCAGCTCAAGCTCGCCGACATCGTGATCAACGTGACCGCGGGCGGGCCGGGAGGCGCCACCGACACTGTGTCGAGCTTCATCTTCCGGGAGTATCGCGACCGTTCCAATGTCGGCTATGGCACGATGCTGGCGGAATTCTATCTGGTGATCATCGTCATCTTCGTCATGCTGCTGCTGAAATCCGTGAGCCGCTTCATGCAGAGGGCGAATTGAGATGGCGGCGGTCGCGGAAAGGCGGGGGCAGCGCGCGCAGGACGGCACATCCGATGCGGGCCGCCTTGCGACGCGCGTGCTGGTCTATGGCGCGCTGATCCTGTGGACCTTCATCTCCTTGTTTCCGATCTACTGGACCGTCACCACCTCGTTCAAGAGCGCGGTCAATGTCACGCAGGGCCATCTCATTCCCTTCGTCGATTTCATGCCCGACTGGCGCGGCTGGCGCTCGCTCGGCCTGTCGCCCGATACGATCGGCCAGATCTCGACGGTCAGGGACGAGTTCCTCAAGCGCTTCGAGAACAGCATCATCGCATCCCTGGGCGCCGCGGCTCTGGCGGTCCTGATCGGTTCGCTCGCCGCCTATGGCTTGAGCCGTTTCGATTACAAATTCGGCTGGATGCGCAACAAGGACATCTCCTTCTTCTTCCTGTCGCAGCTCATCCTGCCGCCCGTCGTGCTCGCCATGCCGTTTCTCGTCCTCTACAAGGAACTGGCCCTGCTCGACACGCGCATCGGACTCATCCTCGTCTATACTCTGATGGTGCTGCCGATCGTGATCTGGATCATGCGCGACCAGTTCGACACCATCCCGATCGAGCTCGAGCAGGCGGCCCTGGTCGACGGCTGCTCGGTGTGGGGCGCCTTCCTGCGCATCGTCGTCCCGATCGCCCTGCCGGGCATGGTGGCGGCCTTCATCCTGTCGGTGATCCTGTGCTGGAACGAATATTTCTTCGCCGCGCTCCTGACCAGCACCAATGCCAAGACCTTGCCGGTGATGGTGGCGAGCCAGACCGGCTCGCAAGGCATCAACTGGTGGTCCATGGCGGCATTGTCGACCGCGGCGATCGCGCCCCTGGTGCTGATCGGCGTGTTCCTCGAACGCTATATCGTCAAGGGCCTGACGGCGGGCGCGGTCAAATAGACGGACGAGGCCGTCATGGACCGGCTGATGGAGGTTCCCGTACTGCAAGGTCGGCATGGAACGTGCCGCTCCGCGCGGTCAAAGGCGGGACCGCGGCGGCGCCGACCATTTCTTCATCGCAAGTCTTCCCGAGCTTGCTTCCGGTCGTTCTCGTCGAGGAATTCCGCGACGGTCCTGATGCATTTCCCGGTTTCTTCCACATGGGGAAAGTGGCTCGATTTCTCCATGATGACCCAGCGCGCGCCCCTGATCCCGTCGGCAAAAGGCTGCACGGCCGCGGGCGTCGCCTCGTCATGGCGTCCCGAGATCAGGAGCGTCGGGACGTCGATGGCCGAGACCCTGTCGATGACGCTCCAGCTCCTGAGACTGCCGATCACGAAGAACTCGTTGGGGCCGTTCATGGTGTTGTAGACGGTCGGATTGCGGCCGATCTGATCGAAGGAGCGCTTCACCTCCGGCGGAAAAGGAACGACGCGGCACACATGGCGCTCATAGAAAGCCATGGTCGCCGCGGCATATTCGGGGTCGGCGAGCGTCCCTGCCTTCTCGTGCCGGTCGAGGGCGGAACGGACGTCCTCCGGCAGTTCGCCGCGCAGCCGGTTGGCTTCGGCAACCCAAAGTTCCATCGATGCCGGCGAATTGGCGATGGTGAGCGATCTGAGTCCCGACGGCCGCGTGACGCCGAACTCGGCGCCGAGCATGCCGCCCCAGCTCTGGCCCAGCACATGATAGGCCGAACGAATACGCAAGTGATCGATGAGGCTGTTCAGCTCGGCCACGAAGAGGGCCGGGGTCCAGAAGCCGACGCCCTTGTCCGGAAGAAGCGTTGATCTGCCGCAGCCAAGCTGGTCGTAGTGGATGACCTGACGGCCATGGCGGGCGAGAAGCTTGTAGGCATCGAGATAGTCATGCGCGGCACCCGGGCCGCCGTGAAGAATGACGACGGGCGGCTTGGTCGAGGAAGGGTCACCGGTGATGCGGTACCAGGTAACGTAGTCGCGAAAAGGAGCGTAGCCTTCCTTGCTATAGATGCGCATGCAAAAGTCCCCGAGACGTCGCGACGCTATAGCGGTTTTCGTCATCTGGCAATGGCGCGCGGCGGAAAGCGATGTGACATTGTTTCTTTTATCCGGCAAAATATGCACAATGCGGCCCGTATTCACCATCAGTCGGCATTCATCCCATGACCCTCACCCTCGATGATCATCTGAAACCGGAAAAAGTCCTGCCGGTCGATCACCCCAAGGCAAGCCTGGCGGGCCGGCTATGGCGGCCGGAGCTCGAAGGACCGTCCATCGTCGCGCTTCGCGGAGATGAGCTCTTCGACGTCAGCCGCGAATTTCCGACGATGCGCGATCTGTGCGAGACGGCCGATCCGGCCAGGGCGCTGCGCGGCGCGAAAGGCGAACCGGCCGGAAAGCTCGGCGCCGCTCTCGCCAACACGCCCGCCGACACCCGCGACGCATCGAAACCGTGGCTCCTCGCGCCCATAGACCTGCAGGCGGTCAAGGCGGCGGGCGTCACCTTCGCCATATCGATGCTCGAGCGCGTCATCGAAGAACGGGCGCGCGGCGACCACAACGCCGCGGCGGAGATCCGCAAAACCGTCAAGGCGCTGGTCGGCGACGATCTCAGAAAGCTCAAACCCGGGTCGGCGCAGGCGATGCGGCTCAAGGAAACGCTGATCGCCCAGGACGCCTGGAGCCAGTATCTCGAAGTCGGCATCGGTCCGGACGCCGAGGTCTTCACCAAGGCGCAAGTCATGTCGTCGGTCGGCACCGGCGCCGATGGCGGGCTCCATGCCATCTCGACCTGGAACAATCCGGAGCCCGAGATCGTGCTCGCCGTCGCCTCCACCGGCCGCATCGTCGCCGCCACCCTCGGCAACGACATCAACCTGCGCGATGTGGAAGGCCGTTCCGCGCTGCTCCTGTCCAAGGCGAAGGACAACAACGCCTCCTGCGCCGTAGGTCCGTTCCTGCGCTTCTTCGACGAGACTTTCAGCCTCGACGATGTCCGCCGGGCGAACGTCACCCTCTCGGTCGAAGGGCCGGAAGGCTTCACCCTCAAAGGCTCGTCGTCGCTCACCATGATCAGCCGCGATCCGGCCGACATCGTCGGCCAGATCATCGGCAAGCATCATCAGTATCCCGACGGCTTCGTGCTTTTCCTCGGCACCATGTTCGCGCCGGTCGAGGACCGCGACACGAAGGGCAAGGGCTTTACCCACAAGGAGGGCGATATCGTCACCATCGCCACCGAAAAGCTCGGCAGTCTCACCAACCGCATGCGGCGCAGCCATGAATGCCCGCCCTGGACGTTCGGCGTCAGCCACCTCATGCGCAATCTCGCGAAGCGAGGATTGCTGCAGACCTGAGAAGCCCAGATCTAAAGAGCTTTTTAATCTTCTTTTACGCGCTCGGAAGATTTGCCTTGCGGCATGTCCGCCATAGAGGAAATTTTAAAACTACCCTACGATAACAAGCCATGGCAAAAGCTGACCGGACATTGACGGATGTGCTCGGCCGTCGCGACCATGGCGCGCTCCTGGCACACATTCTGGACAATGGGACGATCGCCGCGCTGCTGGTTGCGCCCGATGGCCGGGTCGTCTTTGCCAACGAGGCTTGCTGCCGGATGATCGGCATCGAACAGGCCGGGCTCATCGGGCGCGAAGCCGATGGCGTGTTTCACCCCGACGACCGCGAGGCCGGCCGCGGCGATCGCCGGGCCGCCGCCGAAAAGCGGAGCGGCCGCTGCGCCGTCGAACGGCGGCTCATAAGCCGGGACGGCCGCACCGTGTGGACGAAAGGCTCCCTGTCGCTGCTGGGCGGCAAGCGCACCGGCGAGCCGCCGCTCCTCGCCTATCTGCTGACGGATGTGACTCCGCTCAAGGAAATGGCTCTGGAAAAGGAGCGCCTTGACGTGACCTTGCACTCGATCGCCGATGCCGTCATCTGCACCGACGCGCAGGCGCTGGTCACCTTCATCAATCCGCTCGCCGAGCGCCTGACCGGCTGGACCGCGGCGGAGGCCGCCCGCCGGCCGGTCGGCGAGATATTCAATCTCATCGACGAGCGTTCGGGACGGCCGCCCGTCAGTCCCGTCGAGCAGTGCATGGCGGAGCGCCGCGCCCTCACCATCGAAGCCGGAACGATACTCCTGAGCCGCAGCGGCGATGCTTTCGATATCGGGCTGTCGGCGGCGCCGGTGCGGACGGACGAGGGAATCCTGGGCTCGATCGTCGTCTTCAACGACCTGACGAAGATCAATGCCGATCGCAGAAAAGTCGCGCGCTCGGCTCTGCATGACGGGTTGACGGGCCTGCCCAATCGCGGCGCCTTCATCGAGAAGCTGGCCGTCGCCCTGACGGAAGCGCGCGAAGAAGGGCGCACGCACGCCCTGTGCTTCATCGATCTCGACCGGTTCAAGCTGGTGAACGATCGGGGCGGCCATGCCGCCGGCGACGCGCTGCTGGCGCATGTCGCCAAGATCATCGCGCTGAGCTGTTCGAGCAAGGACGTTCCGGCCCGCCTCGGCGGCGATGAATTCGCCGTGCTCATCCGCGACTGCACGGCGAGCGAGGCGGAGAAGGCAGCGAGCGACATCGTGCATGCCGTCGGCAATATCGAGTTCCGCTGGGAGGCACAGCTGTTCCGTATCGGCGCCAGCATCGGCACCACCATGATCACCGATGCGAGCACCTGTCTCGAGGACATGCTCAACGAGGCCGACCGGGCGTGCTACCTGGCCAAGCATTCGGGGCGCGGCCAGGTCCATGTCTACAATCCGCAGCACCAGGCGGTGGCGCATGGCGGCGATCTGCATCCGTCCAAATGGCTCAATATGCATTAGCCGGATCCGGAGGCTGATCTAGGCGAGGCCGTGCACGAGGCGTCCCTCCACCCAGACCGAGGCGATGTCGGCCCGCCCGGCATTGCACAGGATCTTCTGGAGGATATCGGCGGGGCCGTCATCGTCGGCCAGCACGATGTTCGAATGCGGCGCCGCGACATCGACCACCAGGGCGTCGAACTGCAGCCCTGCCTGGAAGCGGCCGACGGGCAGATCGAGCGCCTCGGCGCCGCCGGCGGTGGCGAGCCAGAAGGCCTCATCGGGCGTGATGCGCGCCGGAGCCGCGCCGCGCTTCGGCGCCTGGATGCGGCCGTCCACCCCGTCATGCAGGGCGCGCGCCGCGGTCATGGCATGGCGGCAATTGTCGAGGAGCGACGGGCTGTGGCCGCCCGATATGTCGGTGCCGAGACCGACATGCAGATCCTGGTCGAGCGCGCGGCGCACGGGAAAGACGGCATTGGCGAAATAGAAGTTCGACAGCGGACAATGCGCGATGCCCGATCCCCTGGCCTGGACCAGATCGAAATCGCCCGGCTCCATGAGATTGGCATGGGCGAGGATGCTGCGCCGGGTGAGAAGGCCGAATTCGGCCAGCATCCCGGTATCGCTCTTGCCGAAGCGTTCGAGGACATAGCCATGCGCCCAGTCGCTTTCCGAGCAATGCGTCTGCATGTGACAGGCCTCCGCCGACAAGAGCTCACCCAGCCCGGCGAGCAGGCGGTCGGTGCAGCTTGGAATGAAGCGCGGCGTGACGGCAGGCCGGACCAGCGCCGTCTCGTTGCCGGGCAAAGCGCGCAGGCGGTGGATGAAGCGGCGGGTAAGGTCGATGCCTTCTTCGGGCGAGGCGTCGCGATAATAGGACGGGCACTGTCCTTCGTCGTCCATGGCGACGCGGCCGATGACGGCGCGCTGGCCCCTGGCGAGGCAGGTCTCGGCCAGCATGAGACTTCCTTCCAGATGCCGCGTGGCGAAATAGACCGCGGTCGTCGTGCCGTTGGCGAGAAGAGTGCCGACGAGCTTCTGATAGACGGGCGCGGCGAAAGCCCGGTCGGCGTAACGCGCCTCCAGGGGAAAGGTGTATTTCTGCAACCAGTCAGCGAGCGAAGCGTCGAGCGCTTTTCCGAGCTGCGGGAATTGCGGTGCATGGATGTGGAGATCGACGAAGCCCGGCAGGAGATATCGTCCTTCCGGCAGGAGGCGGAGCGCGCCAGAGCGCGCTGCGGCCGCCTTGCGGTCGCGGTAATCCGGATGATCGGGCCTCAGAACAGCGGCGATGGCGCCATCCGCGCCGATCTCGATCAGGGCGTCCGGCAGTATCTCGACCTGGCCGCGCCTCGGCGCATGGAAGGCCGTGCCGCAGACGCTGAAGGGCGGTCTCATTCCGGACTCCGTGGACAATCGGGATTGCTTCATTCTCGGCTCCTCCCGTCGCGTGCTAGATTTCGCCCGGGCCAGGTTGAGTCGCCGGGCGAACGGCGATCGGGAGGGGTGGAAATATCATGCAGAAGCCTGTGAACGAAACCGTGCTCGTGGCGCGTCCCGACGATCCGTTGCCGGCCGGCAAGGCCGTCTTGCTCGGCCTCCAGCATGTGCTCGCCATGGATGCCTATGTCGTTCCCTTCATCATCGCCTCGGCCCTGAGCCTCAGCGTCGCCGATTCCGCGATCCTGATCCAGTCGGCCTTCATCGCGGCGGGCCTCGCGACCCTCATCCAGTCGCAATGGTGGATGCGCCTGCCGGTCGTCCAGGGTCCGTCCTATGTGCCGATCGGCGCCATCCTCGCCATCGCCTTCGCATCGGGCGGGGGCACGGCCGGCCTCGCCGCGGTCTTCGGCGCGCTCATCCCGGGGGCCATCATCGTCGCCCTGCTCGGCTCGCCCACCGGCATCTTCCACCGCGTGATCAAAAGACTGGTGCCGCCGATCGTGGGCGGCACCATCATCCTGGTCGTCGGAATCGCGCTGATGCCGGTGGCGCTCAAGGAGAGCGTCTTCGCCGTCTATGGCAATGCGACGATCGGGGGCAATATCCTTCTCGCCGCCGTCTCCGCCGGCGTCCTGGTCGCGGCGATGATGGCGGGCATCGCCATGGGCAGGAACGGCGTGTGGCTGCGGCTGTGCGCCGTGATCCTCGCGCTCGCGGCGGGAACCATCGTCGCGTCGCTCATGGGCCGCTTCAGCGCGCAAGGCGTCGCGGACGCGTCATGGCTCACCTTGCCGCGGCTCGCCTTCCTCAATCTCGAGGTCAGCTTCTCCCTGCCGGCCATTCTCACCATGCTGGTCGTCTATGCGGTGGTGCTCGCCGAAACCACCGGCACCTGGTTTGCGGTGGGCGCGGTGACCGATGAGGAGATGAGCGACGAACGGCTCGACCGCGGGGCCACCGGCGAAGGCCTTGGCTGCCTGGTCGGCGCCCTGGTCGGCTCGACTCCGGTGACCGGCTATTCCTCCAACGCCGGCGTCATAGCCATCACCGGAATAGCGAGCCGCGCCGCCTTCGCCGCCGCCGGCATATTGCTGGTGCTGTTCGGCCTCGTCGGCAAGCTCGGCGCGGCCATCGCCTCGATCCCGCAGCCGGTGATCGGCGGCGTCTTCGGCGTGCTCTGCGCCGTCATCGCCATGAACGGCTTCCGGGTGGTGCGCGCGAGCCCGCTCAACGAGCGCAACATGCTGGCCGTCGGACTGCCGGTACTGCTGGCGCTTTTCGCGACGCTGATGCCGCCCGACTATCTCAAGACCTTGCCCGATCTCGTGCAATATCTGCTGGGCTCGTCGATCGCCTTCGGCGCCGTCGGCGCCGTGCTGCTGCACCAGGTCCTGCCCGAAAGCCCGGAGGCGTAAGCGGTCACCCTTCGTCGCGCGCCGGATCCGGCGTCTCGCCGCCCGGCTCTGGCTCCTCCTCGGCGGGAACGGCATAGTGGCCGCCGAGCCAGCGATTGAGGTCGACATCGGCACAGCGCGCCGAGCAGAAAGGGTGGTATTTCTGCTGCGAGGGCTTGCCGCAAAGCGGGCAGGGGCGCCTCGGCCTCAGGCGCACGGGATGCTGTTCGCCGCTCATACGCCGCTGAGCGGCGCGGTTGCCCAGGTGTAGTGCACGGGATAGCCCGCTCCTTGCAGCAGGTGGATCGTCTCATAGAGCGGCAGGCCGATCACGCCCGAATGCGAGCCGCTCAGCGAACGCGCGAATGATTCGGCCCGGCCCTGGAGCGCATAACCGCCGGCCTTGCCGCGCCATTCGCCCGACTTCAGATAAGTTTCGACGTCCTCGCGCGAGAGCCGCTTCAAACGCACCTTGGTCTCCGAGCAGCGGCGCCATGACCGCCCGCCCGGTGCCAGCAGGGTCACGGCGGAATAGACCCAGTGCGAGCGGCCCGAGAGCAGCCACAGGCAGGCTTCGGCTTCCTCGGCCGTTTCGGTCTTGGGCAGGATGCGGCGGCCGAGGCCCACCACGGTGTCGGCGGCGAGGACGAAGGTCTTGCCGCCGAGCTTCTTGACGAGAGGGGTCTCGCCGGCGGTGCGCGCCTTCTCGTCGGCGAGCCTGATGGCGAGCCGGCGGGGGGTCTCGCGCTTGAGCGGCGTCTCGTCGATATCGGCGGGCATCAGGAGGTCGGGCTTGAGGCCCGCCTGTTCGAGCAGCGCCAGGCGCCGCGGCGAGGCGCTGGCGAGCACGAGCTTGACGCGGGCGTCCGTCATGCCTTCCTCAGCTTCCTATTTGAAGCGGTAGTTGATGCGGCCCTTGGTCAGGTCATAGGGCGTCATTTCGACCATCACCCGGTCACCGGCGAGGACCCGGATGCGGTTCTTGCGCATCTTGCCGGCGGTATGGGCGATGATCTCATGATTGTTGTCGAGCTTGACGCGGAACGTGGCATTGGGCAGGAGCTCGGTGACCGTGCCCTCGAATTCAAGCAATTCTTCCTTCGCCATAAGGATCCCTGGCTGGTTTGCGATGGCGCTACCCATGAACCGGTTGCCGGGCAAAATCAAGCTTGCGATTGGTCCGCCGCCCGACCGCTTGCCCGGGAGCCGCGCATGCTTTTCCGCGCCGACGCTCAGACGCCGCGGGCGCTGAGCTGGCCGAACCGCGTCCTGATCCGCCGCATCAGGCCGTCGCGGACATCACGATAGGAATCGAGGATCTGCTCGCGGCTGCCCACCGTCGCGGAGGGGTCGAAAGTCGGCCAGTACTCGGCCTCGATCGCCATGGTGCGGGTCATTTCGAGAGCCCGGTGATGGGCCTCCGGCGACAGCGAGACGACGACGTCGAAGCTCGAATCCTCGAGATCGGCAAAGCTCTGCGGGCGATGCTTGCGCATGTCGATGCCGATCTCGTCCATCACGGAGACGACGAAAGGATCGGGCTCGCCCGGCCGCACGCCGCAGGACGCGACGAAGGTCCGCTTGCCGTAGAGGTGGCGGGCGATCGCCGCCGCCACGGGCGAGCGGATGACGTTGTGAGTGCAGGCGAAGAGGAGCGCGCCGGGCAGATCCGCCGTCATGGCCGGGTCCGATGCGTCAGCCGCGCCAATGCAGGACGCAGAGCAGGGTGAACAGCCGGCGCGACGTCGCCTGATCGACGTCGACCTTGCCCACAAGCCGCTCCCTGAGAAGGTCGCTGCCTTCGTTGTGAAGGCCGCGGCGCGCCATGTCGATGGTCTCGATCTGGCTCGGCGTCGAGGTGCGTATCGCCTTGTAGTAGCTCTCGCAGATCATGAAATAGTCCTTGACGATGCGCCGGAAGGGCGACAGCGACAGGCCGATCATCGACACGCGTTCCTCGCTTTCGCTCCAGATGTCGAAGATGATGCGGTTGTCCGCGGCCGAGAGCTGCAGCCGGTAAGGCCCCCCAGGATGGCCGATCACGGCGAAACGGTTGTCCTCGATGAGGTCATAGATGGCGACCCGGCGCTCATGATCGACATCGGGGCTCAGTCCCGAGCCGATGCTGTCGTCGAGATGGACGGCGGACAGGCGGTTGCGGTCACCGGAACAGGTCATGGCGCGGCCAAGTTAGGCGAGATCGATCCCGAAAGCGAGGAGCCGCCTCGGAAAGCCGTTGCTAGCCGTCATGAGAGGGAAGATTGGACGTCGTCCAGGCGGGGCCGAGATCCGCGAGACGCGCCTCGATGCATTCGACCTCGAGATTGATCCGGCCGCCGCCCGAGAAGGTGAGGACGATCGTGCCCGACGGCTCTTCCCCGGCGATGAAGGAGATGGTCATGAGCGACAGGACGGCATCGTCGGCGCCTTGCCGGATGCGCTGCGATTTCACGCCGAGAACGCGGTCGAAGGAAAGACCGGTGCGGCGGCGCTCGTAGGGCGGTTTCTTCGTCTCCCACCGGAAGCGATTGGCGAGGAGGGCGAATTTACGTGCGGATTTCAGGTAGCGGATATCGCCGATGGTGACGACCGCATCCTGCATATGGGCGGAGATGATCTCGAGATCGGCCGCATCGAGGGCGCTGAGCTGGAGCTTCGACATGCGGATCCGTCAATGTCCCGACAGGCGCTCGATATCGGCTCCGCAGGCTTTGAGCTTTTCCTCGAGGGTCTCGAAGCCGCGGTCGAGATGATAGACGCGGTGCAGCGTGGTCTCGCCGCCGGCGGCAAGGGCTGCGATGACGAGCGACACCGAAGCCCGCAGATCTGTCGCCATGACCTCCGCGCCCGTCAGCCTTTCGACGCCGCGGATCTCGGCGGTGTCGCCATGGAGATGGATGTCGGCGCCGAGCCGGGCGAGCTCCTGGACGTGCATGAAGCGGTTCTCGAAGATCGTCTCGCGGATGACCGACGTGCCCCTGGCCCTCGTGGTGAGCGCCATGAGCTGGGCCTGAAGGTCGGTGGGAAAACCCGGATAAGGCTCGGTCTCGACCCTGATCGCGGCGAGACCACCGCCATTGCGCTTCACCCTGAGGCTGTCATTGCCGGATTCGAGATCGACGCCGGCCGCGCGCATGACGTTCATCACCTCGTCGAGCGTGTCGATGCGGGCGCCCTCGAGCTTGACATCGCCGCCGGCCATCGCGACCGCCATCGCATAGGTGCCGGCTTCGATGCGGTCGGCGATGACGGCATGCTCCGCGCCATGCAGGCGCGCGACGCCCTTGATCCGGAGCGTCGACGAGCCGATGCCTTCGATATGGGCGCCCATCTTCACGAGGCATTGCGCGACGTCGCCGATCTCGGGCTCGCGCGCCGCGTTCTCGACGATCGTGTCGCCCCTGGCCGTCACGGCGCCCATGAGGGCGGCATGGGTGGCGCCCACCGATACCTTGGGGAACGCGATGTGGGCGCCCTTCAGTCCCTTCGGCGCCCTGGCGACGACATAGCCTCGCTCGATCGCGATCTCGGCGCCGAGCTTCTCCATGGCGAGGATGTGAAGATCGACGGGCCGCGTGCCGATGGCGCAGCCGCCCGGCAGCGAGACGCGGGCTTCGCCGCAGCGGGCGAGGAGAGGGGCCAGCACCCAGAAGCTCGCCCGCATCTTGGAGACGAGCTCGTAAGGGGCCGTCGTGTCGGCAATGGTCGGCGCGGAAATGCGCAAGGTCTCGCCATCATGGCCGTTCTGGCCGGGTCTCTTGCCGGCCACGGTGATGTCGACGCCGTGATTGCCGAGGATGCGTTGCAGGAGCCGCACATCGGCGAGGCGCGGCACGCGGTGGAGCGTCAGGGTGTCTTCGGTCAGAAGCGCGGCGATCATCAGGGGGAGAGCGGCGTTCTTGGCGCCGCTGATGTGAATGGTGCCGTTGAGCGTGTTGCCGCCCCCGATGCGGATACGATCCATTATGCGCGATTTCCCCTGAAAGGTTCCCCTCGGGGGCGACTGCGGCCCCCGGATCGACTCTAACAAGCATAATGGCAGGGTCAGGGCAACCTGGGAGGTCGCGCTCACCGGCCGGCCCGGGCTCCGAAGCCGTCAATCGCGCGTCCTGGGCTGTTCCGGCGGCTGTTCTGGTGCCGTTCTGGTGCCGGCCCGATTTCGCGCCTGGGCTTTCCTCCGCTTGAGATTGGCTCTCAGCGCCTCGGCCAGGCGGGCGGGCCGCGCTGCGGGCTTGGCGGGTCTGGGCGGTGGCCTGTCCATGGCAATGCTATGGGTCGCCGCCCGTGTCCGCGTCAAGGGCCCGCCGCGGCGGTCTCGGCAGTGCGGTCCTTGAGGGCGCCGACCCCCGCCTGCTTGGCGCAATGGGCGCAGCAGAACATGCGCCCGTCGCCGGTCTCCAGGCCGTGGCCGATGATGCGGCAGTCGCAATGATCGCAATGTGGGGCCATGGCCGCGATGGCGCATTCGAAGCTGTCGAAGGTCATCGTGCTGCCGGCCTGGGTGATCCGGAAGGCCTTGTCGTAGTCATTGCCGCAGAAATCGCATTTCGCCATGGCGCACCTCACTTTTCCGGCCCCCTCCGGCAGGACAATGACGCGCGGCGGCAAGTGTTCCCGATGTCGTGCTCGGGCCGGGGTCAGTCCAGCTCGAACTCCATGGCGTAGTCCCGGCGCGCCGCTTCCGGCTGGTCTTCCTTCGTCAGAAGGAAGTTTCCGCAGACCAGGAGATCGATCTCGGTGCCCATGAAGCATCGATAGGCGTCCTTGGGCGTGCACACGATCGGCTCGCCCCTGACGTTGAAGCTCGTATTGACCAGCACGGGACAGCCGGTCCTTTCCTTGAAGGCGGAGATCAGCGCATGGAAGCGCGGATTGGTGTCGGGGTGCACGGTCTGTATGCGCGCCGAATAATCCACGTGGGTGACGGCGGGGATGGTCGAGCGGACGACGTTGAGCTTGTCGATGCCGAACAGGGCCTCTTCCGCCTCGGTCATGGCGCGGCGCCTGTCCTGGCGGACGCCGGCGACGAGCAGCATGTAGGGGCTGTCGCCATCGAGATCGAACCAGTCGGAGACGTCCTGGCGCAGGACCGCCGGGGCGAAGGGCCGGAAGCTCTCGCGGTATTTGACCTTCAGGTTGAGAAGCTTCTGCATCGTGGGCGAACGGGCGTCGCCGAGGATCGAGCGCGCGCCAAGCGCGCGCGGGCCGAATTCCATTCGGCCCTGGAACCATCCGACAGCCTTGCCGTCGGCAAGAGCGTCGGCGACGATGCCCGCGATCTCGCTCTCGTCAAGCTCCCGGAACCCGGCTCCGGCCTCCTGGAGCATCGAGCGGATTTCCTGCGGCGCGTATTCGGGCCCGAGATAGGCGCCGTTCATGCCGTCGCGGCCGCCGGAGACGCGCGGCTTCTTCAATTCCAGATGATATGCGGCGAGCGCCGCGCCGACGGCCCCGCCCGCGTCCCCGGCGGCCGGCTGGATCCAAATGTTCGGGAATTTCCCGTCCCTGAGGATCTTGCCGTTCGCCACGCAGTTCAGCGCCACGCCGCCGGCGAGGCAGAGGTTCGGCGTGTCGCAGGTCCGCGCGACCTCGCGCGTGAGATTGAGCACCGCCTCCTCGGTCACGGCCTGGACCGACGCCGCGACATCCATGTGGAACTGGGTGAGCAGGTCCTTGTCCGGGCTTCTCACCTTCTCTCCGAACAGCGCCGCGAACCGGTCGTTGGTCATCGTCAGGCCGGTCGCATAATTGAAATACGACTGGTCGAGAGTGAAGGATCCGTCGGCCTTGAGCGACAGCAGCTTGTCGAGGATGAGAGCCTTGAACCGCGGCTCGCCATAGGGAGCGAGACCCATGACTTTGTATTCGCCGGAATTGACTTTGAATCCCAGATAGTATGTGAAGGCCGAATAGAGCAGCCCGAGCGAATGCGGGAACTGGATCTCCCTGGTGATCCTGAGGTCGCTTCCCTCGCCGTACCCGATCGTCGTGGTCGCCCATTCGCCGACCCCGTCGAGCGTGAGCACCACCGCGCGATCAAAGGGCGAGGGATAGTAGGCGCTTGCGGCATGGCTCAGGTGATGTTCGGAGAACATGAGCCGGGACGGATCGAACCGCTCGTCGATCTTGCGCAGCTCGTCGCTCAGCAGCCGCCTCTGGAAGAGCTTCTCCTTCACCCACAGCGGCAGCGCCCGGCGGAAGGAACTGAATCCCTGCGGGGCATTGCGGACATAAGTCTCGATCAGGCGCTCGAACTTGAGAAACGGCTTTTCGTAGAAGACCACATGGTCGACGTCGGCAAGCGCGATGCCGCTGTTGCGCAGGCAGAACCGCACGGCTTCCCTGGGGAAATTCGGATCGTGCTTCTTGCGGGTAAAGCGCTCCTCCTGGGCGGCGCCGACCACCGTCCCATCCTCGACCAGTGCTGCGGCACTGTCGTGGTAATAGGCCGAAATCCCGAGGATGCGCATCAGAAGATCGTGTAGATGAAGGGCGCCAGCGCCGATCCCTTGGACAGCACGAGCAGGCCGCCGAAAACGAGGAGCAGGACCAGGATCGGCGCAAGCCAGTATTTCCGCCTTGCCCGCAGGAACTGATAGAACTCGACCAGGAATGTCAAAGGGGTACTCCCTAGAACTGATTTCTGAAGGAAGCCTGCCGGCGCTCGTCTTCGGTCCGCTCCACCCAGCCGGCCGGCTTCTGCGGCGAGAACAGCCGGAGGAGAAAGCCGGCCGGCGTGATGATGACGAAGAACATCACACCCAATATGACCGGCGATACGACCTTGTGAAGGATCAGGCCGAAGCGGAACCAGAGCTTGTTGAGGGGCGCCAGCAGGGCGGGCGTGAGCAGCGCGGCGGCGAGAAAGACGACGGCCGCCACGGTCGCCAGGATGCTGATCCGGTCGGCGGTCAGGAAAATGAAGGCGGCGATGGCCGCGAAGACACCGCCGATCGTCAGCCCGAAGGACCGGTTCGAGCCGAGTTTCACTTCTTCGTCGCGGGTGTAGGATTCGTGCATGACTCAGCGTCTCACCAGGTCTGGATCGCCCGTTCTTTCCTCCCGGTTACCATACCTCCCTGCGACTCCAAAGCCCGTTGTGGCGGCGCGCGAGAGGTCGGGCACGGGGTCGTCCGGCGCCGGGAGCCCGGGCGGGATCTGAACCGCCGCCGACCGGAGGGCAAGTGCGGATAAGGGCGAATGGTGCTGCCGGGGAGGATTGAACTCACGACCTCTCCCTTACCAAGGGAGTGCTCTACCACTGAGCTACGGCAGCGCCGGGCCTCCTATGCCTCCAGAGGCACAGGAAATCAACGGTCTTTTGGCAAAGCCGGAAAACGGCCGATGCGGCCGGCTCAGTCGGCCATGCCGGAGCGGTGGATCTCGCGCCAGTCCTCCGGCAGGTCGAAAGTGCCGCGCCATATGCCGCGCCGGGCGCGGCGCGCGTCGTCCTCCTCGCGCACATAGGCTCTGTCGTGCCGCGTATAGGCGATGGCCCAGCCGAGCCTGACCATCTCGGAATTGAGAACCATATCGCCGACGAGGCAGCGCGAGACGAGGCGGCCATAGCGGTCGGCATCGAGGCCGGTGCATTCGACCGTGCGTCCGGCGACGAGGCCGCGCAAGGCGCGCGCCGCCTCCTTGCCGCAATCCCAATACCGACCGCTCCCGTCGCGGCAGGCCTGGTGGTATTCGGGCGCGTCGATGCCGTTGAGCCTGATCTCGTCCTTGCCGAGCCGGAAGGAATCGCCGTCGATCACGTCGGCCGTGCCGGGCGTCACCGTCACCTGGTTGAAGACGCGGACGGCGAGGAGAACCAGCGCCGCGGCGGCGGCGAAGACCGCGATGTCGATCAGGCTGCGCCACCAGGGGCGCCCTGGACGCGACGGCCCGCGGTTCCAGCGCCGGCGGCCCCGATATCTTATGAAGGCCGGCGATCCCATCGCCGCGCCGCCTCCTCGTCATGGTCCTTGGCCTCGACCCAGCGCGCGCCGCCGGCACTCTCCTCGAGCTTCCAGAACGGCGCCTTGGTCTTGAGCCAATCCATGAGGAACGAGCAGGCTTCGAAGGCCGCCTGGCGATGCGCCGAAGCGGTGATCACCAGCACAATGGCATCGCCCGGCAGAAGCCGGCCGTGGCGGTGGATGATCAGGCTCGCCTCGAGAGGCCAGCGCTTGCCGGCTTCCGCGTCGATCTCGGCCAGCGCCTTTTCGGTCATGCCCGGATAGTGCTCGAGCGTCATGCCCTCGATGCGCCGGCCCTCGCTCAGCTCGCGCACCGTGCCGATGAACATCACCGTGGCGCCGCTGGCGCGATGGGCATCCTGGAACCGCTCGAGTTCCGCGGCGGCGTCGAAAGCTCTCTCTTGAACGCGGATCATGGCGTCAGTCTGCCAACAACGGCGCGTCCGATCAATCCGGCGAGCCGAGACCCAGCTTCCTGAGCGCCGCATAGGCGGAAGCGGGGTCTTCGAGGATGCCCGGCATGTCCGGGTAGATTCGCGGTCCCGTCCATGGCCCCTTCACCGCGATGGCGACCGGGAAATTGGCGAACTGCTGCGGCGCCGTGCCGGTGGACGCAAGCGCGAGCTGCGGATCGACCTTGAGATCGACGGCCTGGCGCAGCAAGTCCACTTCGCCCTTGCCGGTGAAGCTCAGGGCGGGGCTGGTCAGCGTCAGGTTGCCGGTCTCGGCGATGCCGTCGGCGACGACGAAGCTGGCCGACAAGGCGTCGAAAGCGGTGCGGGCGCGCTCATCGCGGTTCCAGCCGCCGAGGATCGCATTGGTGACCTTGCCGAAGGCTCCCGGCAGATCGACGGTCCTGATCGCGCCGGAGACGATCCGCAGCGACGCCTGGCCTTTCAAGGTCGATATCAGCTCGGCGAGGCTGCGCCCGGCAGCGCTGACCGAGAGGCTCGGCGAAAGCGTGCCGGACACGTCGCCGAAGCCCAGGGCGGCCGTCAACGCCTTGTCGGCGGCGAGGCCGTCGCCATTGACGCTGAGCCGCACCGCCGGCGGCTCGGCCTTGCTGTCGATGGCGAGAGCGAGATCGAGCGTGCCGCCGACATAGGCGGCCTTGCCGAGCTTGAGATCGAGATGTCCGTTGCGCAGGCTGGCGGTGACCCGGGCCGGTCCGGTGCGGAAGGCCCCCTGGGTGAATGCATGGACGGAGACGTCGAGATCGGCGTCGAAGCTGCGCAGCGCCGAAAGGTCTATGGGTTTCGACGACCAGGGTGTGGTCAGGAAGGCGGCCGCGGGAGCGGGCGTGACGGCGCTGTAGCGCGTCAGGTCGACGGTCTGGGCCCTGATCCTCGCTTCGACCATCGGCCGCCCCTTGCCCTGGGCCATGGTGATGGCGCCTTCGCCATGCATGTCGTCGAGCACGACCTGCGCGTTCTTGAAGGCCAGTCCCTTGTCCGACGTCTCGACCGCGCCGGCGAGCTCGAAGCGGGCGCCGGTCAGGCCGGGAGGCAAGGCGGCGCCGAACCAGGATGCGGCGAGCCCCAGGTCCGTTCCCTTGATCTCGGCCTGGCCGTCGATCTCTAAGCTCCTGGCGAGCGCGGCGCGGCCGGAGAACTGGAAGGCAAATCCGGGCGCCTGAAGGGTGACGTCGGCGGGCGATCCGTCTTCCGCCACCCGCTGCGGCGATTTGAGGAAGAGGGTGAAGGCGGCGCGCCGATCGCTCCACACGAAGAAGCCCTTGGCGGTGAGCTCGTCGGCGGGGCCCGCCAATGCCGCCTGTGAGCTCACGTCGGTGAACCGGGCCGTGGCGCCGCTGCGCTCGTCGAGATAGGTGATCCGGCCGTCGGCGATGCGCAGCGCCAGCCCGGACGCTTCGCCTTCATGGGACTTTGCGCCATAGTTCCAGTTGGCGCGCCCGTCGGCGCTCACCACGAGATTGATGTCCGGCCGCTCGAGGACGATCTCGACGATGCCGTCTTCGCCCAGGCCGAGCAGGCCGTTCACCGGGACGATGCGCATCGTCTCGACGGTGGCGAGCGGTGCCGAGGCGGCGCCCTTTGCGGCGGGGATGACGACATTGCCGAGGGAGACGGAAAAGCGCGGCCATAAGGATATGCCGGGCAGGCCGGAGGAACTGACCTGAAGTCCGGTCTGGCCCTCGACGCGCCGGGCAAGGTCGGCCGAAATCGCCCGGATGCGGCTGGTCAGGAGAATGCCGGCTGCGACAACGACGACGACGGCAACGGCGAGAACGGCCAGTAAGAGTTTGCGCATTACGCTCCTTGCAGGAAATTCCGGCGGTGAAGTCAAGGGTTGACTTCAAACCCTTATTCGGGGCCTTGGGAGCATGAAAATGCGGCATGATCGTGCCGCGGCAGCATTTCTGCCGATCACAAGCGATTGTGTCCGGCGGAGCCGAAGGAGGAATCGATGCCGATTGTCGAGCCATTGTGGGCGCCCGATCCCGAGCGCAAGGCCGGATCGAACCTGGCGGCCTTCCGCACGCATCTCGCGGAGACGCAAGGTGCGGGCCCCTTCGCGACCTATGCCGAGATCCATGATTTTTCCGTGCGCCGTCCCGAGCAGTTCTGGGCGGGACTGTGGGATTTCGCCAAGGTCAAGTCGGCGGCGCGGGGACAGCGCGTGCTGGTCGACCAGGACAGGATGCCGGGGGCGAAGTTCTTTCCCGATGCGCGCCTCAACTATGCCGAAAACCTGCTGGTCAGGTCGGACGACACGCCGGCCCTGATCTTTCGCGGCGAGGACAAGGTGAAGAGGTCGATGACGTGGCGCGAGCTCAATGCCGCCGTGGCGCGGCTGCACCACGCTTTCGCCAAGGCCGGCCTCAAGCCGGGCGACCGGGTCGCGGCCATCGTGCCCAACCTGCCGGAAACCATCGTCGCCTTCCTTGCCGTCGCTTCCCTGGGCGGCATCTGGTCGTCGTGCTCTCCCGATTTCGGCGAGCGCGGCATTCTCGACCGCTTCGGCCAGATCAAGCCGCGCTTCCTCGTCGCCTGCGACGGCTATTATTACAACGGCAAGACCATCCCGATCGCCAACAAGCTGGCGGCGGTGCTGAAGAAGCTGCCGAGCGTCGAGGAGACGATCATCATCGACTATACCGGCACGGCGACCGACATTTCCCGCACCATGCCGCGCGCCGTCGCCTATCAGGACTACATCTCGCGCAAGCAGCCCGAGCCGGTCAGGTTCGCGCAGCTGCCTTTCGATCATCCGCTCTACATCCTCTATTCCTCGGGGACCACCGGCATCCCGAAATGCATCGTGCACGGTGCCGGCGGCGTGCTTCTCAAGCATCTGTGCGAGCTCCTGCTCAATTCCGACGTGAAATCCAGCGACCGCCTGTTCTATTTCACCACCTGCGGCTGGATGATGTGGAACTGGCTGGTCAGCGGGCTCGCCACCGGCGCCACGCTGCTCCTCTATGACGGTTCGCCCTTCGCGCCCGACGAAAAGGTTCTGTTCGATTACGCCGACGACGAGGGCATGACGCTCTTCGGCACGTCGGCCAAGTATATCGACGCGGTGAGGAAATCGGGGCTCGAGCCGCGCCGGACCCACCGGCTCGCGAGCCTGCGCTCCATGTTCTCGACCGGCTCGCCGCTCGCCGCCGAGAGCTTCGACTTCGTCTACCGGCACATCAAGGGCGACCTGCATCTGGCGTCGATCTCGGGCGGCACCGACATCTGCGGCTGCTTCGTCGGCGGCAATCCGCTGTCGCCGGTCTGGCGGGGCGAGATCCAGGGACCGATGCTCGGCATGGCGGTCGACGTCTATGACGACGAGGGCGCCCCCGTGCGGAGCGGCAAGGGCGAGCTCGTCTGCACCCGGCCCTTCCCGTCGATGCCGGTGATGTTCTGGAACGACGCGAAGGGCGAGAAGTACTTCAACGCCTATTTCGCGCGCTTCCCGAATATCTGGTGCCATGGCGATTTCGCCGAATGGACGGCGCATGGCGGCATCGTCATCCACGGACGCTCCGATGCCACGCTCAATCCGGGCGGTGTCCGCATCGGCACGGCCGAGATCTATGCGCAGGTCGAGCGCATACCGGAGATCGTCGAGGCCCTGGCGATCGGCCAGGACTGGGACAACGACGTGCGCATCGTTCTGTTCGTGCGCCTGCGCGACGGCATCAGGCTCGACGAGGCCCTGGCGGGCCGCATCAGGCAGCAGGTCCGGCAGGGCGCCTCGCCGCGCCACGTGCCGGCCAAGGTGATCGCCGTCGCCGACATACCGCGCACCAAATCGGGCAAGATCACCGAGCTTGCGGTGCGCGACGTCGTCCATGGCCGGGCGGTGAAGAACAAGGAAGCGCTCGCCAATCCGGAAGCGCTCGACCTCTACAAGAATCTGGCCGAGCTCAGGAGCTGATTATCGGCCCTCGCGCCGAGGCGCCCGCGGGGTCGCGCCTCGGCGTGGGGTTGTCGGAGATTTGAGTCAGGCCGCCAGCACCCGCGTGGTCGGGAAGGTGATCTCGACCAGCGTTCCCTTGCGCGGCTCGCTCGAGATCTCGAAGCTGGCGCGGTTGGCCTCGGCGAGCGCCTTGGTCAGGGGCAGGCCGAGACCCGTGCCCGGCACGTCGCGGCCGTCGGTGGTGATGCGGCGGAACGGCTCGAGCGCCTCCCTGATCTCGGCCTCGGTCATGCCGAGGCCGGTGTCCTTGACCCTGAGCTTGAGCTCTCCCGCCTTCGTCAGCTGCGCCGAGATGATGACCTGGCCGCCCGGATCGGTGAACTTGATCGCATTGGTCAGGAGATTGAGCATGATCTGGCTCATCGACCGGTAGTCGGCCACGACGTTCGGCAGGTCCGGCGGGATCGTGCGGCGCAGGATCACGCGCCCCGATGTCGCCTGCTCATGCACCATCTTGACCGCATGCTCGACGACCTCGGCGACGGCCACCGACGTGAAGTTGAGCTCGAGCTTGCCGGCCTCGACCTTCGACAGGTCGAGGAGGTCGTTGATAAGCGACAGGAGATGCGCGCCGCTGGCATGGATGTCGGTCACATAGCCGCGGTATTTCTCGTTCGCGATCTCGCCGAAGCGCTCCATGCGCATGACCTCGGAGAAGCCCAGGATGGCGTTGAGCGGGGTGCGCAGCTCATGGCTGATCTTGGCGAGGAACTCGGATTTCTGCCGGCTCGCCCGTTCGGCGGCGTCCTTGGCCTCGCGCAGCTCGGCCTCGGTGCGCTTCCACTGGGTGATGTCGCGCAGGACCGCGCAGAAGGCGCCGCCGTTGCGGGCGGTCGAATGCAGCTTGCCGATGGTGAGGAAAAGCGGCACCACGCCGCCTTGCTTCACGACGGCCGTCACCTCGCGCCCGTCGTTGAACACCGTCGCCAGCCCCGGCCCCTGCAAGGCGGACAGATAGTCGCGCAGGACCCTGCGGCTGTCCGGCGCGAGGAGAGTGGCCAGCGGCTTCTCGACCACCTCGGCGATGCGATAGCCGAATATGGCCTCGGCGCCGGCGCTGAAGCTGCGGATGTTGCCGGCTTCGTCGAGGGTGACGATGCCGTCGGCCGCGGTGTCGAGGATGTTGCGCAGCTCCTCGTCCTCGGCGATCCCGCTGCGCGGCGCGGGCTCGGCTTGCGTCTTCGCCGGGAGGGCTTCCGCCCTGGGCGGCTGGGGTGCCGGAGCGGGGACCCGGGGTGTGGGCCGCGGCTCCTCCCTGGGGGGCTCGACGACGACCTCCGCCGTGGGCAGGTCCGGACCGGGCAGCTCGCCCGCCTTCCCGGCCTTCGGCCGGGACGACGGAACGTCGCGGAAATCGATGATGTCCGCCTGGGGCTTAGGCGCTGCGGGGACGGGCCGGGCGGGGGCGACGGAAGCGTCCTCCGCCAGGGTCACCTGGAGCGCCGGCCCGTTGCGCCAGGCGATGGGCAGCGCGGTCAGGTTCACCGCCAGCGCGCCGCCGTCTCCGGTCGCGAGCCTGGCGGTCGAGATGCCGCGCGGCGGTCCGCCGGAAAAGACCATCTTCTCCTGGAGGCTCTGCAGCGTGGCGAAGCGCAGGAGCTTGAGGGCGGCCGGGTTGGCATAGTGGATCTTGTCGTCCTGCACGATGATGACGGGATGCGGGAAGGAGTCGATCTTGCGGGTGACGACCGGGGGCAGGCCCGGCATGGCGAGCGGCACGGCCTGGATCCTGGCCGGAGCCGGCGGCGCCGATTGCGCCTTGTCCGCCTTGAGCGACTTGCCGAGCGATTCGAAGGCCTGGGCGTCGGCGGGGGAAAGCCTGGACTCGCTCCCGACGGGTGCCGGCTGCGATGCCGCGGCCGCCCCCAGACGGCGCTCGAGGGCGCGCCGGTCGGTGACGTCCTCGCAGATCAGCAGGATGATCGCTTCGGCGCCCTTTTCGACGGCCAGGAACCTGGCGGTCAGGCGTATGTCGCGCTCGCCGAAGGCGGTGTCGAGCGTCCTCGTCATGCCGAGGGTGCCCGCGGCGGTGACCCGGTGCAGGAAGTCCTGCGCCGCGTCGGCGCCGCCCATGAGCCGCGAGACCGAGCCGCGCTGCTCGGGGGTGAAGAGGCGCTCGGCCGCGGTGTTGGCGAAGGTGACCGTGCCTTGCGAAAGCAGCAGCGCCGGGAAGGGCAGGTCGCTGAAGGCGCGCGCCAGCTCGCCGGACTGGCCGGCAGGCTCGGCATTCTCGGCGAGGCCCGCCACCAGGATGCCGGTGCGGCCGTCGGGCAGGGTATGCAGGCCCGTCCGGCAGGAGAGGGGCGTCGTGGCGCCGGTCGAGGGGAAATGCAGGAGCGCCTTGCGCGTCTCGCCGCGCTTCAGCCGCTTTGCCAGCGCCGACAGGTTCTCGACGCCGGGCTCGCCCGGATCGAACAGGCGGTCGAGGAGGTCGAACAGGGTCTCGCCGCCGAAATAGGCGATGCTCGCCTTGTTCGCCCAGACGATCCGCGCGCGCTCGCTGTCCCACAGCCAGGACGGCTGCGGCAGGTCGCGTAAATCCTCCAGCGTTGGCAAACCGGCCTGGCCCACTTACCTCGTCCTTGCCGCGGGCAGTGCCTGCGGCCCTTTGCCTGAAACCCACCCGCGCGGAACCGCTGTCCCGGCAATTTGCTTATAATCCAATGCTAAATGAGTACAATTCATCAATCTTTCATTAAGCTTAACGGCCTGTCTCAAGTCTAACGGGAGTCGCGGCGGGGATCATGCATTCTGTGGCCGTTCTCCACAGGCTGTTGTTGCGCTGCAAAATTATGTTGCAATGCACAATAAATGTCCCTATCTGATGGCGAGGACACTCATTGGCGGCCCGGTCGGGTCCGCCGGCAAGGAGGCGTGACGTGAGCAAGACCATGAGCAAGAGATTGAAGGTCGTCGAAACCGCCGCGGCGGAGGTTCCGCCGAAGGTCGCCGATTTCGCGCAGAAGTCGGTCGATCAGGCCCAGGCCGCTTTCGACAAGGCGAGCGACCTCGCCCATTCCCATGTGCAGCATTTCGACGCCGCCGCCGGCGCCTTCAAGGCGCGCGCCGCCGACATCCAGCTCAAGACCATGGAGATCGCCCAGATCAACATGAACTCCGCCTTCACCTTCATGCGCAAGGTTTTCGCGGCGAAGGATCCGGCCGAGTTCGCAGTGCTCCAGCAGGATTTCGTGCGCGACCAGTTCGCCGCATATTCGCGCCAGGCGGGCGAGCTCAACGAGCTCGCCGTGCTGCTCGCCCAGGAGACCGTGAAGCCGGTGCGGGACGGCGTTCTCAAGTCCTTCGGCGACTTCTCCAAATCGGTCGCCTGACAGGATCAAGCCTTGAAGCGGGGCCCGTCGGGAAAGACGGGCCCTTTCACGTCTTGAAATGGCGCAGGCTTCGGACTAGTTTGCGCGCCATTCGAGGACCTGTGCAGCTGTAGCTCAGTTGGTTAGAGCGTCGGATTGTGGATCCGAAGGTCCCTGGTTCGAGGCCAGGCAGCTGTACCATTCTCACGCAATTCGGCTCCAGGCATCATCCTCGTAGCAATATGCGCCGCGAGGAGACATGCACGACGTGCTTCAGGTTTCCTTGTCGCCTTCGACGTCGTCCTTGATGCGCACGAGAAGCCGCGCCACCGCGAAAGCGGGATAGGTGTAGATCATGAACAGGAGGACGGCCTGTCCGGCCTGCCAGCTGACGTCGATTCCCAGCCTGACCCAGTGCTTGTAGAAGACGAGAGCCGAGGCGCAGCCGGCGATCAGCGCCACTACCGCCGGCGACCACCACCAGCCGCGCCACAGCCCAAGCGAGAAGGCGAGGCCGATCGCAACGAAGGTGATCGGGCTGTCGAGCATGCTGCCCAGCGTTTCCAACAGCCACTCATGGCTCATCTTTGGATACACCTCTTGGACTGATCAGCGCCGGTGATGCAGGTTGAGTGCAGGTCTTCCCATCCGACTCGGTGGGCCTTTCCTTTCACATAGGTATATAATTGCGGAAGCGCACCGCGCAATGACCGAGCACCGCTGGCACGGCAGCCTCACGCGAGGAACGACTTGACCGGACGGCCGCGGGTTCGCTGTGTCCAGGCCTCGCACAGCCGGTATGCATGATAGACCAGGCTGGCAATGCTCCAGAGCGCAACGGCGATGAACCCGAGATCGGGGCGGCCGGCGGCAAGGCCGACGGCCAGGAGAGTGACATTCACGTTCCGGCGCGTGGTGACCAGCCGGAACGCGAAATCCGCCGGCTTCCAGATATGGATGTTGAAGCCGAACGTCCTGACGAAGAGCGCCTCGACGCCGCGCACCAGCCAGTAGTTGGCCATGACGATCCAGAACGCCGTCCAGCCCCAGTTCTGGAAGGCATCCGTCCCGGCATGGCCGCTGTTCAACAGCCCGGCGAACCAGGCTCCCCACCAGAATGGCGGCGAGACGAGATCTATCCCGTGATCGAGAAGATGACCCATCCGCGACGAGGCGAGGGTGACGCGCGCCAGCTTGCCGTCGACGGTATCGAGGAACGCCATCGCATATGCCGTGGCGAGGCCCCACCAGAAGGCGCCGGTCCAGAACAGGCAGAATGTCGCGACGACGCACAGCAGGCTGACGAAGGTGACGGCATTGGGACTTACACCGCGCCGCGCCAGGCTTCGCACGACGGCCAGCGCCGGTTCCGGCCAGACATACTTGGTGATGAAATCGGTCGCGCCCTTGTAGGAGGAGCCGAAAAGCGCCCGCTCGACCCGGCGCCGGCTTTCCTCCGTGAGCCTGGCCGCAACCGGAGCGCCGCGCTTGCGCAGCTCGCCCTCGAAGCTGCCGCAAATCTCCGCGGCGCTCGCGATGCGCGCTCCGGCGAGCGAAGGTGGGACGGCGGCGGACTGCTCGCTCAGCAGGGCGACGGCGTCGCGGAGCGATTCCGGCGGCACGAAGGCCGCGACATAAGCCGGCGTGCCGCCGTCGTCTTCCCGAAGCAGCGTCGCGTCGCCGGCGATCAGCGCCTGGATGATGCGCTTCTCGATGACCCAGTCGCCGCGCAGGACGAGGGCGTGCCCGGTGCATGTCGCGCCGGCCGCGTCGTGCAGCCGGAAGGCGCTTCCGTCGAGACTGCGGCGCAGGCGCTCGCGTTGCGGCAGTGAAAATGCGGTCGTCACGGTCGGGCCGACGATGAAGGCATCAAGTCCCGGCCGGGCCAAGGGGTCGCGCATGGAAAGTCTCGTCGTGGTTTGAGGTTCCTGTTAACAAGCGCCAATAGTCCTGTAAACTCCGAAGCCCGTGGAACAGAGGCAAGAAGATCTTGGATGTGCCTGCCGAAACCCCGCTCGTCTGGGTGCTGCAAGGATCTCGGCCGGGCGACAATGCGCAAGCGCGCGAGCTCGCGGCACGGCTCTCGGCCCGTGTCGAGACCAAGCATCTCGGCTATAACGGGCTCTACCGGCTGCCGAACCACCTCCTCGGCGCAAGCCTCGCCTCGGTGCGCAAGGGAGCCGAAAGCCTGGCGCCGCCATGGCCCGACCTCGTCATCGGCATCGGGCGGCGCAGTGTTCCCGTCGCACGCTGGATCAAGCGCAAATCCGCGGGGCGCGCGCGCCTGGTCCATATGGGGCGGCCGAGAGCGCGGCTGGATCTTTTCGACCTCGTGGTCACCACGCCGCAATATGGGTTGCCGCGCGCCTCCAACGTCGTCGAGCTGACATTGCCGCTGGTGCCCGGACGAGCGCTGCCGGACACCGAGCTGGCGTCATGGCGTGAAGAGCTTGCCGGCCTGCCGAAGCCCCTGATCGCGGTGCTGGTCGGAGGTCCGTCGCGCCCGTTTCTCATGCGCAACATCGAATTGACGGATCTCATCGACGGGGCGGAGGCGATGCGGCAGGCGGTTGGAGGATCGCTGGTCGTGATCGGCTCGCCGCGGACGCCGCAAGACGTCTTCGACGAGGCGATGAGCGTGCTGCGTCCTCCGTGCCGGCATTTCGGATGGGCGACGGACAAGCCCAATCCCTATCGGGCCCTGCTGCATCTGGCGGACCGCTTCATCGTCACCTCCGACAGCGTCTCGATGCTGGCCGAGGCGCTGCGCACCGGGAAGCCGGTCGATGTCTATCAATTGCCGGTTCAGCACCGGCCGCGCCTGCCGCTGGAGCGCTGGCCGTTCTCGCTTCTGGTGAGAAAGGGCTACCTCGCGACCCGGCGCGACGTGGGCTCGCTCGTATCGCGCCTCGTCGAAAACAATCACGTGGGTGTCGTGGGCAAGGAGAACAGGGGGCGCATTTCTCTCGTCAATGACGACGAACAGGTCGTGACGGCGGTCAAGACCCTGCTTCAGCAAGCATGACAGCCGGACTGCGATCCCTCGGCGGAGAATAGTATCGGCATGGCCTCCGCGGCCCTACCTTGACAAGGCGTCGCTGATGAACTTTGCAATGCGTTCTGCACCATAAGGCGATACATGACAGTCGCCCTCAGGCTTCAGATTGTAACGCGACCAGTCCATTTCGGCATCGTCCAGTTCCAGCACGGTATTGCCTCCCAGTTCCTGGTCGAGAGCTTTCACGTAGCTCGCGCTCACTCCGTATGTTGCCTTGCTCTGAGGTATGAAAATGATGAGAGGCGTTATGTTCGCCGCCAGTGCGTCATTCCGGAATCGCCGTGCAACGGCCGTCAGGTTGCGGCGTAACGGGTTGTCGCTCGTATATTCATGGGTGAACGGCATTTCGTCGAACGAAGCCCAATTGCGAAAATAGTAGGAATTCGTCGATATCGCCTCGATGAGACTCAATGTATATGGAAAAGTAAGTTCCGGCCGTGCCCAGAAATCAGATTCAAAACGCTTGGCGGCTTCGCCGACAAATGCGGCAAAATCAGGCGGAGATATCAGCGGGACCATCGTCCCGGATTGCATGTAGGGCTTGAGGCCGAACACAATATCCGTGCTGGACAGATAGGCCGGCCTGAAAGAGTTGGCCGTCCGGCGGATATTCTCATGCATGACGATCAGGATAGCGCGGGACGGCAAGGTGCCCGTCTTCAGGATTCGTTCGAACTTCAAAACAGCCTGCTCCGGGCTGTAGCCGGGCGCACCATAGTTCAAGGCCTTAAGCCCATGCCGGTGCCAGAGAGCGGATGCTATGGTTGAATCGTCATCGATCTCCTGGCCGTAGGTGAAGCTTTCGCCGAACAGCGCAACAGCCGGCGTCCCCGACCCGGCACTCATGCGCATTCCATCGTGGACATTGTAGGATATTGTTTCACCCAGACAGTTTCTTTCCGACTGCAATGTCGGGGTGACTGGAACACCCCACCCCAGTTCAGGGTCGTACCAGGGCGATTTTTGCCACGTCTCGAAATCTGCCGCGCTTATCGAGCGGAAATATTTGTGCGGGTTGGAAAACAGGTTCTTGCCGAAGGTCAGCCCGAATGCGAGAGCCAGGCCCTCCGCGATCGCCAGGATGAGGAAAAGCAGAATCGCGCCAAAAAAGAAATTCCGCGCGGCGCGTCTTTCCGGCTTTCCTGTGAGGTTGGTCGCTGAGGACATAGGGAGAAGTATCTGCACCGGAAGTCGAATCGGCTCGGCAGCGCTGAACGCTGCTGAAACCTTGCCCAAATGCTTACAAGAACGGCGATCGTGATGTCCAGTAGGCCGATATTCCCATGTGCTGCTTGCCGGACGACGGACTCGAGGTGCGAGCGGGGGATGGCCAGCCTGCTGCCGGTCGCGAAACCCGGGAACTTTGCGGCCCACTCTACTCGACGATTGCGTCGGGTCAGTCCCTTGTGCTAACGCGGTCCGTCTTTTTTGAGCACCATATGCGTGACGCGTCCCGATCTGAACTGCCAAAGCCGAGGTCCGGCAGATTGTTCGGACCAGCTTTTCGCAGGTGTTTTCGCCGCTCACATTCAGGGATCCATTCTGAAGAGAAAATCTCATGAATTTCCTGTCCGAGTTCCTGAACTTCCTCAAAGTCCGACGCAAAATCTGGCTGGCGCCGGTTCTGGTGCTGGTCCTGCTTTTCGGCGGGCTCGTCGTGCTGTCCCAGGGTTCCGCTCTGGCGCCTTTCATCTACACGCTCTTCTGACCCATGCGCATCATAGGCGTCTCCGCCTATTACCATGACAGTGCCGCCGCCCTTGTCGAGGACGGTGTCGTCAGGAGCGCGGCCCAGGAGGAACGCTTCACCCGCAAGAAGCACGATGCGGCCTTCCCGCGGCATGCGCTGCGCTACTGCCTCGCCGAAGCCGGCGCGGCGCTCAGCGATATTGATCATGTCGTCTTCTATGAGAAGCCGTTCATCAAGTTCGAGCGGCTGATCGAGACCTATGTGCGCAACGCGCCAAAGGGGTTTGAATCCTTCCGCATGGCGCTGCCGCTGTGGGTCAAGGAGAAGCTGTTCCAGCGCCGTCTGCTGACGGACGAGTTGCGCAAGATCGACGAGGATTTCGAGAGCTCCCGCCTGCTGTTTTCCGAGCACCATCTGAGCCACGCGGCAAGCGCCTTCTACCCATCGCCCTTCGAAGACGCGGTGGTGCTGACGCTCGACGGCGTTGGTGAATGGGCGACTACGACGGTGGGCGCCGGGCAGGGCCGTTCGCTCCATATCGAGAAGGAAATCCTCTTTCCGCATTCCGTCGGACTGCTCTATTCGGCATTCACCTACTATCTCGGCTTCAAGGTGAATTCGGGCGAATACAAGATCATGGGCCTCGCGCCCTATGGCGAGCCCCGCTTCAAGAATCTCATTCTCGACAAGCTCATTGCGCTCAACGAGGACGGCTCGTTTTCGCTGGATCAGGCCTATTTCAACTATGCGACCGGTCTGACCATGACGAATGAGCGTTTCGCGACGCTCTTCGGCGAGAAGGCGAGAAGTCCCGAGAAGGATCTTCTCACTCCCTTCCATATGGACATGGCCGCTTCGATCCAGGCTGTCACCGAGGAAGTCGTGCTCAGGATCACGCGGCATCTGGCGCGCACGCACGACTCCAGGAATCTCTGCCTCGCCGGGGGCGTGGCGCTCAACTGCGTCGCCAACGGGCATGTGCTGCGTGATGGCAGGTTCCGCAACATCTGGATCCAGCCGGCGGCAGGCGATGCCGGCGGCGCAGTGGGAGCGGCGCTCGCGGCCTATCACCTCGAGCTCGGGAAGCCGCGCGCGGTCGTGGAGCGCGACGGCATGAAAGGCGCCTATCTCGGTCCCGATCATTCTCCCTCCGAGATCCGCGGCACGCTCGAGGCCGCCGGCGCGGTCTTCGAGGAGGTGAGCGACGAAGCGCTGATCGACACGGCGGCGACCGCGCTGGACGAGGGCAAGGCGGTGGGCTGGTTCCAGGGACGCATGGAGTTCGGGCCGCGGGCTTTGGGGGCCAGATCGATCCTCGGTGATGCGCGTTCGCCCACGATGCAGAAGCTGCTGAACCTCAAGGTCAAATATCGCGAGAGCTTTCGGCCATTCGCTCCGGCCGTGCTGCGTGACGACCTGTCGGACTGGTTCGAGCTCGATTGCGACAGTCCTTATATGCTTCTCGTCGCTCCCGTAGCCAAGGACAAGCGGCGGGAAATGTCGGCGGAAGAGCAGAAGCTCTTCGGCATCGACAAGCTCAATGTGCGGAGATCGTCGATCCCGGCCGTGACTCATGTCGACTATTCGGCGCGCGTCCAAACGGTTCATGCCGACACCAATCCGCGCTTTCATGCGCTGCTCGGGGCCTTCAAGGGCAAGAGCGGTTGTCCGGTGCTGGTCAATACCAGCTTCAACGTCAGGGGCGAGCCGATCGTCTGCACGCCCGGCGACGCCTACCGCTGCTTCATGGGCACCGAGATCGAAATGCTGGTATGCGGCAATTTCGTGCTGCGCAAGGCAGACCAGCCCAAAGGCCTCAAGAAGGATTACTCGGCGGAGTTCGAACTCGACTGAGCAGACTCGCCGGCGGCAGCGGCGAAGCCGGATCGATATCCGGCTGTATTGCAATTGTCATCGGAGCTTCAAGACCGGCGGCTAATCGAAGCCGATGGCTGGAACACCCGCTGCCGCAATCGCGGTCGTCATGCCGGTATATAATCGCGAGAACACGGTCGGCCGGGCGATCGAAAGCGTGCTCGGCCAGTCGTTCGGCGACTTCGAGTTCCTGATCGTCGATGACGGGTCGGTCGACCGCAGCCCTGCCATAATCTCCGGGTTCGACGATCCGCGCATCCGTTATCTGAGGCAGCCGCGCAATCTCGGCGGATGCGCAGCCCGCAATCGTGGAATAAGAGAGGCCCGAAGCCCGCTCGTCTCGTTCATCGACAGCGACGATTGCTTCCTGCCCCGCAAGCTCGCCTATGTCTGCGAGTATTTCGGCCGGCGTCCCGACATAGATGTGCTCATCGACAGCTACAGCCTTCGGTATCGCCCCGAGAAGGAGCGGGCCGACGTCGCGCGCATCAATCCGGTGCTGAACGACAGCCGGCGGGTGGAGGAGGCCGTATTTGCGAGAAGAATCTACAAGCCCACCCCGGCAATCACCGCCCGGCGGCAGTCGCTGCGCGATGCGGGACTCTTCGATGAAGCGCTCAAGCGGCGCCAGGACATGGACTTGATCCTGCGCCTCACCCGGCACGCCCGCTGCGCCACGACGGACCAGATCCTGTGGACGAAGCATTGGAGCGGGGCATCGATCTCGGCCGAACAGAAGACGTTCATGTATGCAATGATCGAAATCTGCAAGAGGCACCCGCAATACCTGTCGCGGCCGGAATTCAGGGTTGGGCTGGCGCGCGACACGGCCAGACATTTCCTGCGGCTGATGCGGGCGGGGGAATTTTCTTCGATGGCGGCGGATGCGGGCATTTTCGCCGGGTTTCGGGGCACGGCCTCGCTTGCGGGGCTGATCGCCGAAGGACTGAGCGAGATCCTGCGCCGCTCGAGGGAGCCGGGCGCGCCGTCTCAGTGCAGCCGGCGGACGTCGTCCAGCAGCGAATCGACCTCGGGGGCGCGATCCATCAAGACCAGTGAATCGTGACGCAGGTGATTGTGACGCATTTCCGTCTCGATCTCTTTGCGCGAGATCTTGCCTTCGTTCACACACTCCTTGAGAAAGCCGAAGAACAGAGCTTCCTGGCGCGGATCGGGATGCTTCTTGTATTTGCCCCACAGGCGGATGCCGTTCTCGGGAAGAAGCTTCGAGACTAACGGAACACGATTGGTGAAATCGATCGGCAACCCCGTCTTCCAGGGTTGCGTGCGCCGTTTCGTGTTATGCAGCAATTTGGTTTCAGCGGTCAGCCGATCGAAATCGTTCCACACCGGCTCGATGAAGCCGATCGAGTCCGGCGGTTCCGACGAAAGCGTGTTCCAGTCCTCGTAGTCGAGCTTGCCTTCGAACATGCTGGTGAACTGCTTCTCGAAATCCCAGTGCCTGAGCTTGCTGCAGTCGAGCAGCATGACGCTCGAGGCAATGTAGTTCGCTTTGCCGTTATGGCCGGGGCGCTCGCGGGCCATGATGGATTTGCCCGCCATGTCGCGACTGAGCAGCTCGAACACGTCGCCGACAGCGAAGATGTCCGGATCGATGACGAGCGAGCGGTCGCGATAACCCATGAGGCCGGGGGGCATCAGCCGCAATGGCGTAAAGGACTGCAGGTCGTCGTTCTTCCACGTGCGCCAGCTTCCCGCGCGAAGGAACTTCCGGCCCTCATGCTCGCGAAAGATAGGATAATCTTCAACCCGCAGGATCTCGACTTCGAATGCATCCGGCGAGCGCGAGTTCCGTCTGAGAGAATGCGCCGATATGACGGCGCCGAGGAACTGCTTCGAGTTGGTATGAATATGTACTGTCGGCTTCACGAGGGTAGGGTCCCTTGGGATGCTGTGGCGTTCAGGGCGCCCCTTTATCATAGATTTCAGAAGCCACGCAACGCCGCCAGGCCCGCCTTTTGCGAATTGCCAAGGCGGGGGCTTGCCGCTATTGAGGCTGCCTCAATCGCAGCAAAGACAGGAATTGATGAGAATTTCCCTGGTCATGATCGCGTCCGGCGCGGGAGGCGTTCAGCAGACCATCGTTCCCTATTGCGATGCCCTTCAGCGCGCCGGGCATCAGCTTCAGGTGGTTCTCTATCGCCATTCGCCCATGGTCGCCGATATCCGCGCTCTCGGGGTCGAGCCGCAATTCGTGCGCTTTCCCTGTCAAAGCAAGCTGGTGACGACGTTGCTGAGCGGGATGCTCAGGCGGACGATCGAACGCTTCGCGCCCGATATCGTGATCGGGTTCGCCGGCAGGGGATATCCCGAGGCGCGCCGGGCGCTGGGCCGTGCGGTTCCCATCGTCACGCGGGTCGCCAGCCTGAAGGACAAGGCGCTCGCGAAATTGGCGGGAGCCGACGGCTATCTGGTCACGACCGAGTTCATGAAGGCTTTGCTGGTTCGTCGCGGCATCGACCCGCGCATTGTCCGCGTCATCCCGAACTTCCTGCGCCGGCCCTTGTCGCTGGTCGAGCGCCAGGGCTTCCGGGCGCCGCCGGTCATCGGCACTCTCGGCCGTGTCATGCCGGACAAGGGCTTTGACATTCTGCTCGAGGCGCTTGCGCTGCTCAAAGCCCGGCACGTGGATTTTCGCGCCGTGATCGGCGGCGACGGAGAAGACATGCCGGCGCTGCGCGAGCAGGCCCGGAGACTTGGGCTTGCCGGCCTGACGGAGTTTTCCGGATGGGTCGGCAACGACCGGAAAGCGCAGTTCCTGGGCGGGCTCGATATATTCGCCTGCCCGTCGCGCTACGAGCCCTTCGGCATCGTGATGCTGGAGGCGATGGAAGCCGGTCTGCCTCTTGTCGCCAGCCGCACCACGGGCTCCGAGGAGATCATCGAGGACGGACGCACCGGCATCATCGTCGCCAATGAAGATCCCGCAGGCCTGGCCGAAGCCTTGCGGAACCTCATAGAGGATCCGCAGAAGGCGCGACGTCTTGCGGCCGCGGCGACGGAAAGCCTCGAGAAGCGGTTCCATGTGTCTTCCGCCGGGCCGCTCCTGGGAAACCACGTTGCCGAGCTGCATTCCCACTGGACTTCCTCGGAGCGAGCGAAAAGACATGAGTAACGAAGGCGCAACGCCGGAACTCCAGACGGGCCGGAGCGGCATCGTCTTCATCTGCACGGGTGAATTCTACACGGACAGGGCGCTCGAGGCGGCCGAGTCGGTCCGCCGGTCGAACCCTCGAATCCCCATGGTCTTGTTCACGGACCAGACTATCAGGTCGGAGCTCTTCGTCTCGATCGAAAGGATCACAGACCCGCATATGCGGTCGAAGATCGACTATCTCGACAAATCGCCTTTCGACCTGACGCTCTATCTCGACACGGATGTGCGCGTGATCGGCGATATCTCGGATATGTTCGGGCTGCTGGAGAAATACGAAATGGCCGGCGCGCATGTCCGCGCCCGGGCCAAGCCCCGCCGGCTCAAATCCTGGCGGCTCAGCCTGCCCAGGACGTTCCCGCAGATCAATTGCGGAGTCCTGCTCTACAAGAAGTGCGAAGCCACCTCCAGGCTGTTCAGGGACTGGCAGGCCGCCTATCGCGAAGCGAAGCTCGAGGGCGACCAATTGACCTTCAGAGAGACGTTGTGGCGATCCGACGTCAAGTTCTACGTCCTGGCGCCGGAATACAATATGCGGAGCTCGGCGTTGCTCACTCTGCTCAGCAAGGAGCCGCGTCCGGTGATACTGCACAAGCGGAGCTATCACTTCGGACGCTGGGTTCTCTTCAAGAACTGGCTGAAGACTCGCGGCAGACCGGGGGCCCGCCCGATTTCCGCCCGGCGGCAATAGTGGTCAGAGCAGATTGATCCCTTTGATGGTTTCCAGCCGCCTCTGGGGCGATTTGGCCGGATCCGCCATCTGCTCGATTGTCGTCTCGAATGTCTGCTCGAGCGCATAGCGCCCGGCGAGCGCTGCATGCAGGACGCTGTCGGTAAAGCAGAGCCAGACCGAATTGGGCGGGAACTCCACCCTGGTCTGCGGCGAGTTCGCCTGGAAGTCGTCGTCGAGCTTACCCAGGTCGTGCAGATGGATCATGATGTGGTCGTAGTGCGAGCGCTTCCAGTGCGTCCTGCGAAGCAAATTCAGGAGAGCGAATTCCCCGGGATAGGGGGCTCGGATCTTGTCCAGGTAGCGCCGGGCATAGTCGCCGAAATCTCCTCCGACATTCCAGACGCGCGGCTCGCCGAACGGATTGATGTTGTTGAAGACGCGAAGAATCCGCCGGTTGACCATCGGCCTGCGAATGAATGCGTCCGCATGCAGGCGCGTATCGTCGAAGCGGTACTGGCTCTTGTCGCCGACCTTGCCCAGCTTGGCGCGCGACTTGATCTCGACCGGTCGGAAGGTGGTGCGCTGGGGCTCGAACGCCCTGCCGCGTTCGCCGAACAGCTTCTCCAGCCAGGCCAGCGATTCCGACTTGTAGCGCGCCAACAGCCGATTGACCGCGTCGACATAGGGCGACGATTGGTTCACGCCCGAGGTCTTGTGGAGATAGGGATCGAGCGTGATGTTCTTCTGAACGCCGTCCGAGAGCTGCGACTTCGGGTCGAGGAGGGCCTTCTCGTCGTCGTGGATCTGAAGGGAAAGTCCTGGCACGAAGATCACATTGCTGTTTTCGAGCTCAGCCAGAGCTTCGGCCTGAGCGCGCCCCGTCCAGCTGTCGCTCATGAGAGTGGCGGCCGGGATTTCGACTATCCGTGACACGGGTGCTCCTTCAATTCCATATCGGCGCGTAGCATTACTTTTTTCCGGGAAGCGAATCAACCGCGGGTGGAGCCGCGGCCGACAGCCGTTCGATTAGCCGCGTGATCCGTAAGAATCTGTCCTTCAGCCTGGCATCGTAGGCCCGCAAGGCGCGTGGATCCTCGAAATCGCTCCGCCGGGCGATCCTTCGCGCCGCCACATGAAGCGCTGCAAGCAGAAATTGCGTGGTCGGATCCAGAATGGGAGCGGCAGGTTTCGATAGGCCGTTGAACTCATCGAGAAAGCATGCGTCGAAGCCATCCAATTGGGTCGCCAGTCGAACGGCGTCCGAGAAGACCAGCGTTCGTTCGGCCCATTCCCAGTCTGTGATGAAGAGCTTTTCCCGGACGATCATCAGGTTCGTCACCGTCAGATCGCCATGGCATAGGGCGCAGGCGGCAAGAGCTGATGACAGGCCAGGCGTTGCTGCCAGGGAAGCAATTCCGCCGGGGATCGCCATGCCGAGCCGGCTGGAATAGTCCGCAACGAGGCGACAGTCCCGGTCGATGTCGAGCGCAAGACCGGCGGGCATGAATTCAATGCCATTGGCTTGATGAAAGCACAGCAGTTGCCGGGCTATCTCGCGAGGCGTGAGGCCCGATCGCCTGACAGGGCGCGCATCGATGAGTTCCTCGGCCAAAAAGGCGTCCTTGGCCGAAGCGGCGTAAAGGCGGGGTAGTCCTATGATGCCGGCATCGACAAGGCGCCGACGCGATTCGATCTCGTTCGCGATGCGCCGGGATGCGCGCGGCCGGCCCGGATTGGCGACCTTCACGGTAATGGGCAAAGCGGGATAGAAGGCGCGTAGGTTCGATTTCAGGAAGATCGCCTGGGCGTGCGAGCGGATGGCTATCCGTCGGCCAAGCCGCCGGCAAAGCCATTGTATCCAGGCGTGCGAGCCATTCGACCGAAAGATCTGCCTGAGGACGGGATCGGAGATCGAAGCGTCTTCGGAGATGAGCCACCTGCCGGCCTTGCGGAATGTGCGCACCGCAGCAGGCTTCGTCCCGAGTTCAGGAATCTGCGGCTCCGCCGCCGTCAGGGCCGCCAGCGCCAACGGCAGCGAATGGCGCCAGTCGCTGCGCGCGCGGCGCCATTTGATCTCAGGAAACAAGATAAAGCGTGCGGAAGGCCTCATTGCGTATCGAGGCCGTGGACCCCAGACGCTCGACGGTCTTGCCCGGTGCCGCGCGTGCAAAATTCCGGCGCACATACTGCTCTATCGACGCCTCGTCGTTCTCGGTGAATTCCGGCGTGACCTTGCCATAGCGGCGATGGGAGCTCGCGGGCTCGAAAAAGAGCTTGCGGGATCTTCCGGCAAGCTCGGCGATGACCTTCCACGAAATATCCTCGCCGTGCTCGCGGGTCCAGTAATGGTGGACCGACAGGCAAAAGATGACGTCGGCGGATGGCAGCCGCCGGGCGGTGTCGAGGCCGAACTCGCTCCAGACAAAGCCCAGATTCGGCACGTCCCTGTACAAGCGGCGCGCGTGATCGACGGCTTCTTCCTGCGCATCGATCCCGATCGCGAACAGGCCCCTGCGGGCCATCGCGGCGGTGAACTGGCCGATATTGCAGCCGATATCGATCAGCGATGCGTCGTCGTCCGCCAGGCGGGAGGAAATCATCTGCAGACGCTCGGCGAAGGCCGAGCCCCGCTGTTCCTGGTAATAAGGCTTCAGGCGCAATATGCGCGCCGCCTTCTTATATTTGCGGTAGAGCTTGTTGGACTTGTTTTCCAGTGTCATCGATTTCCCGGGACGAGCGATCGCAATCGGAGGTGGCTTTTAATTCGTGGGAAGGCCGGATGCTAGGTCAAAGCGGCGGCGCTTCTCCATTTTCTTTGCCGCTATCTTCCTGTCATATGAATTTCGTCTGATCAAGTCTTCGACGGTGCCCTGGGCGCGGGGGGCTCGCTCCCATATCCGAGGCCTCCAAGTTCGGAGTTGCGCACAAGCGTGTTCATGGCCGTCTGTTCCGCCGGACTGAAATAGTCGACGAACCCGCCGACGACGCCACGGCGGGACTTGAGCGAATCGGTATTCACCTTCCCGGATCGCGATTCCCCGGCTTCGCGCTCAGCCTTCTGCATCCGTTCCATGCTCGACATTTCGATACACTCATCGATCTCGGCTCCGGTCGGCTCGAAACCCAGGAAGCGGATGATGCTTTGCAGCCCGGCGCTCGGGTTCGCGCGCAGGTCCTCGTAGCGGATCACGATGGAGCCGGGCAACTTTTGCGCGTCGCGCACAATCCTTTCCGTGAAGGCGATGGCGGCCGGCAGGCCCATGACCTCATCCTGCACGAATGACGAAATCGGCATATCCTTACGGAACGACCGGAATTGATTGACCGGCTTGTTGCTGTCCTTCATGCGGTTCAGGCAATGAAAATACATGGAAACGGATACGTCGCGGGGATCGCGCACGAGATAGAGCACCTTCTTCCCGCCGAGAATCTTCAGATGGCGATCGCGCTCGAGGTAGTAGTTGATGTATTCGTCGTGGGTGAAGAAAACTGCCGGCACTCTTCCGTCCAGCCGGCGGTAGTTGTCGACCCGTATCAACTCGTCGATCTGGAGATCGAAGCGACGCCGGAAGAATGTCGAAAGCATCGCCCTGAGCCAGGTGCGGCCGCTCTTTCCATATGAAATCACGATATGGGTGCTCGCCATCAGCTGTCGGTATTCGTCCCAGCCGCGCAGGCGCTGCTCCAGGGATACCCGGGTGCGACCCGGAAGCAGGACGGCGCCCGCCCGATACAAGCGGGCGAGAACCCGGCGCCGGCACACATGGGGAGAGATGCGCATGGAAGCGGAAGACCCTCATTGATAAGCCATTGACGTAAAACGAAGAAATGACCGACAGGCATCCGGTTCATCTGCCGGGCCACGGTCGCGGCCTTGCGGAGAAAGCTTCTAAAGCAAGGAGGGACAGCGCCGCAATAACGGATAACGAAAGGTGTAGCGGCCCTTGACTGGAAAGGCGTTGCAGCACACAACCCACCCTCGCTGGTCACTCCAACAAGCGGGTCGCTCATCGTGCTTCGCCTGATCCTGGTCAATCTCAAGAATACGATCGTTCTCGCGGCGGTGCTGTTTCTGTGCATTCCCCTGATCAGCAGCACGGCGAAGCTGATCACGCGAACATTCTTTCCGGACGAAGATTCCAGGGCGCGCCTCATCAACTACGAGAAGCTGCCCTGGGCAAAGCAGCACTTCAAGGAATTCAACGATCTCGATATCGATTACTTCGGCTACGTGGCCTGGCGCCGCAAGCCCTTCGCCGGCTCCACGATCACCATCGATCCGGTCGAGCGGATCAGGATCACTCCGCCCATCCCGGGTCTCTCGGAGCATAGGACATACTTCTTCGGCGGCTCGACGATGTGGGGATCTGGGTCTACCGACGATACGACGATTCCGGCCTATTATCAGCAGGTTGCTCGAGAGATCGCGGTGAATTACGGAGAATCGGGCTGGACGGCTCACCAGAGCCTGAACCAACTGATGAAGCTTGTCGCCGAGGGGCGCAAGCCTGCCAATGTCGTGTTCTATGACGGCGCTAACGAAATCGCGCACAAGTGCCGAGTCGAGAACAATTTCTTCTCGCACAGCAACGAATCGCGCATTGACGATGCGCTGGAATACAAGCCGACGGAACTCGGATACTACGCCCGCCCTGTGATCTCGGTCGCCAGATCTTTGGCCGCGGATCTCGCGGGGGTGCCGAAACATGCGAAATTCTACGACTGCACCTCGGACGCCCGGAAGGCCGACCTGGTGGCCGAAGCGCTGGTGCAGGACTGGCTGATCGCCAGGCAGGTCACGGAACTGGGTGGGGGCCGGTTCACCGCATTCCTCCAGCCGATCGCCTATCTCAGCAAGTCGCGGCTGACCGAACTCAAGCTCGACGAGGATCTGGGCGAGCAGTTCAAGGCGGTCTATCCGCTGATCCGGGCGAAGATGATCCAGCGCGGCATCGGCGTCGATCTCAGCACCGTCCTCGACCGGGACGAGTTCTATTTCATCGACTTCTGCCATGTCTCGCCGAACGGCAACGAAGCGGTCGCCCGGGCGATGAAGGAAGCGCTGTCGCCACCACCCACGCAGTCGACGACGGCGAACTGATGCCGGCGGGGGACGAGGGGACAGAGCTCCTGCGCCGGCTCTTCGCCGCCGCCATCGCCGCCGCCGATCCCGCCTTGCGGGTGCCGCCCTTCCTGCCGGAGCCGCCCAGGGGCCGCACCATCGTGGTGGGCGCCGGCAAGGCCAGCGCCGCCATGGCGCTCGCCGTCGAGCAGCACTGGAAAGGCGAGCTTTCCGGCCTCGTCATCACCCGCTACGGCCATGGCGCGCCGTGCCGGCGGATCGAGATCGTCGAGGCGTCTCATCCGGTGCCCGATGCCAATGGCCGCGACGCGGCGCTGCGCATGGGCGAACTGGTGAAAGGCCTCACGGCGGACGACCTCGTGCTCTGCCTCGTCTCAGGCGGCGGGTCGGCGCTGCTCGCGGCGCCGGCTCCGGGCCTGACGCTCGAAGACAAGCAGAACGTCAACCGCCAGCTCCTGGCCTCCGGCGCCCCGATCTCGGAGATGAACTGCGTGCGCAAGCACCTCTCCGCCCTCAAGGGCGGCCGGCTCGCAGCGGCGGCGCATCCGGCGGAGGTCGTCTCGCTCATCATCTCGGACGTGCCGGGCGACGATCCGGCGGTCGTCGCCTCGGGGCCGACCGTCCCCGATCCCACCACCCGCGAGGACGCGCTGGCCATCCTGCGCAAATACGGGTTCGACCTGCCGGATCAGGTCTGGGCCTTCCTGGCGACGCCTGCGGCCGAGACACCCAAGCCCGGCGATCCGCGTTTCGCGCGGGTTCATACCCGGATGATCGCAGCCCCCGCGCAGTCCCTCGCCGCGGCGGCCGCGATCGCGCATGAGGCGGGCTACCGGATCATCGATCTCGGCGACAAGGTCGAGGGTGAGGCCCGCGAGGTGGCCCGCGCCCAGGCGGCCCGGGCTCTCGCCACACAGGGGCCGTCCGTCATCCTTTCGGGCGGCGAGACCACGGTCACGCTCAAGGGCAAGGGACGGGGCGGGCGCAATGCCGAATTCGCCCTGGCGCTCGCCATCGCGCTCGGCGGCGCGCCGAAGATCTCCGCCATCGCCGGCGATACCGACGGCATAGACGGGTCCGAGGACAATGCCGGGGCCATGGTGAGGGCCGACACGCTCGAACGCGCGCGCGCTTTGGGCCTGGCACCCGAGGCCTGCCTCGCCGACAATGACGCCTATGGCTTCTTCGCCGCGCTCGGAGACCTCGTCGTCACCGGCCCGACGCGCACGAACGTCAATGATTTCCGGGCGATATTGATCGAGGCCTGAGTCCCGGCGCCGCCGTCCCGAATGTGTTCGGCCCATCAAACGCGCCTTGCAACTGCATGAACGCCCTGTAATCTGTCCGGGGGTAAAAATTTCAGAACGAGAAGGGGAGGGGACATGGAGAAAGGAACGGCGGGGGCCATGCTCGGCTTTGTCGAGAAACTCGAGGAAGTGTTGTCCGACATCGAGTTGAAAGGGGCCCGCAACTCGGCCCAGCGAGCCCGGGAATTGCAGCCGCTGCTCCACAAGGCATTGCTCCTGGGTCTCGAGGAAGCGGCCACGATCGTCGAGCGCAAGGCCGCGGACTACCACGCCAAGGGGAAGATCGCCGAAAGCGATGCCTGCGCCGGCGCCGGGGCGCAGATCCGCGCCCGCATCGCCATGCTGGAGGACGAATAGTCCGCAGCGGCCGAGCCCGTTTATCAGGAAAGATGTGACAGCTCTGGAAATGAGATGACGTCGATATCTCTGCGGAGGAACTGCATTACACCGGCAAACTGCCATGACTTCTGGCTTTCTCTTGTCCTGGTACGAGAACACCGTTTAAATGCAGACAATGCGCCCAATTGATCATCCCTCCAAGACGCCGGTGAGGTTTCGCGACATCGTTGTCGAGTGCGAGCAGTATTGTGACCTCATCGCTTTAGATATGGCTCTCACTGGCATGACGCTCTCATGACCCGAAAATATCTGGATATGGCGCTTGGAATTCTGGTCCTCTTGATCGGACTCTACTTCATCGTGGAGGGTGCCGTGTCGGTCTGGCACTGGAAAAGCCATGACACCAGCTTGCTCTATAAGGCCTATCACCATCTGACTGCAAAGAAGCTTGAATTTCCGGGAGTGATCACCGACGAGCGACAGATCACGCAGTTTGTCCCTGAGATGCAGAAGGCTGGCGTCGCCATGGGGAATGTCCCGTTTCCCGAGCTCAAGACCTACAAGGCCAGCATTTTCGTCGATGATGCGGGGTGTCAGGTGCTCAGGCCGAACCTTCAGAAAACAGGACTCTTCCTTCGTACCGGTCTGTACGAGCCGCTCGATCCTCCATCGGTTTTTTACGATAGGGATGCCGTACTGTCGCAGGATTTGCAGCAGTTCCTCAGGCTCTATGGTCTCGATTTTCACAATATGAGCACAAACGAGAGCGGCGAGCGGCTGACGGTTCCGACGAAGGAACGTGATCGCAAGGTTCTGATCGTCGGCGATTCCATAGCCTTCGGCGCCATGATAGACGACAGCCTTACCCTGGCTTCCAGCTTGCAGAACCGTGATGACCTGCGCCAGTATCTCACCATCAGCGCGCCCGGGCTGGGATCCGATGCCATCCTCTGCAATCTGGATCGTTCTGGAAAGCGTTACCGGGGTCGGATCGAAGAGCTCATCTATTTCTACAGCGAAGACGACCTCTCGGAAGATCCCGGTGTGGTTGCTCATCTGAAGAGCTTCGTGGCCGAACATGGAATCAAGAAGGTCACGGTGATCTATACGCCCTATCTCTATAATGTGGCGCCTCAGTTCACGCGGTATCGAGGCTACCGCAGCGAAAGAATCCCGACGTGGTTCCAAGAGAAGGCCAAATTGAAGAGCGCCACCGACGCGGCCGGTTTCCGATGGCTGGATCTCGGTGAGATCGTGGTTGCCGATAGTGCGAACTTCGGGACGCAGTTCGGAATCCTTGCATCATACGTCGATCATGGACACCTGTCGGCCCATGGCATGGCCAACCTCGTCAAGGCTTATCTTTCCTTGGAAGATGTGACATCGAAGCCGTAGCCGCGTCCGTCATCGGACTTTGAAGTCTTAGAAATCGAAATATATAAACTTGGCCGAGCTATCCTGGGACAGGGCAATCGCCAATATCCAGCAGACCGCTATCGCGGCGTATTGAACGGCAGCAGGCAGGCGGCGATTGGCGACACGCAGATAAGCGTGCCGGTCATAGTGGTGGAGCAGGAAGAAAACGGCGATCAGCAGCAACGGGAAGGCGTTATGCGCAAGGCTGGGCGTCAAAGACTGCCAGGATGCCGTAAAAGGTGCGGTCAGGACACGGATCGCCGTCTGGCCGTCGGGAGACCGGAAAGGTATCCACAAGATCGCTACCCAATGGAAGGTGACCATAACGGCGAGCCAGGGCGGCAACAGCGGTCTGCCCAATCGGCGGGCGACAATGTGATTGACGGCGATGGTCACACCGTGCAGGAAACCCCAGACGACGAATGTCCAATTGGCGCCATGCCATAGTCCGCCCAAGACCATGGTTATGAGGATGTTGCGTGTCTGCGCCACCTTGCCGTGACGATTTCCGCCGAGCGGAATATACAGGTAGTCGCGCAGCCAGTGCGAAAGAGTTATGTGCCAGCGGCGCCAGAACTCGATCATGGAAGTTGCGCAATAGGGACGAAGGAAGTTGTTAGGCAAGCGCAAGCCAAGCACCAGAGCGAGACCGATAGCCATGTCCGTGTATCCGCTGAAATCACAGTAGATCTGCACGGCGAAGCCATAGATGGCGATCACATAGTCGAAGGCGCCGAGGTCCGGCCCGCCGCCGTAAACATGCTGCACGGCTGGCGCGATCTGGTCGGCAAAAACCAGCTTCTTCACCAGGCCAAGAGTGAATATCGACAGACCGAGCATGAACCGCGCGTTGCAGGCCGGCCGCATGGAGCGCAGCCGGGGAATCAGCTCATGCGGCCTGAGTATCGGTCCCGCAATCAGATGCGGAAAAAACAGGATGTGGCCCAGGAAATAACGCAATCCGACGTTCGCAGGAAATTTGCCGCGGAAGACGTCGACGACATAGGCGCAAGCGGTGAAAGTGATGAACGATATCCCGAGCGGAAGGGCGAATCTGAAGTATTCGGGCTCAGCGACCAGATCAGCCGGTTCTATGGCCAGACCGAGAATCTGGGTCAGCAGAAAATACGTGTATTTGACGATTGCCAGAGGGAGGAAAAGCGCGAAAAGGGTGATCGTCAAACGCCACTTGCGCGTGCTTTCGTCACTCGCGAGCGCAAACCAGCGTGTTCCGTAGAAGGCAATGAATGCCAGAACGAGCGGCACCCAAATATAGTCGGGACGCCACCAGACATAGAAAACGAGACCGCCAACAATGATGAGCCAGATGCGCTGCGCCGCAGGTATCGCGAAATGCAGCAGGAGGTAGACCGCAAAAAAAATGAAAAAGCGGGTCTCCGTAAAGAGCATCGGCGCAAGGGAGCCTGTTAGGAGTGGTTCAGGACAGGATAGATCGTGTCTGCCATCAGCTTGTGGCCCAACGCATTGGGATGGGGATCGCCGGGCATCGCCCAGACATCCATCGGCCTGAGGCCCGTAAAGGAGGGCAGCAGGTCGACGTAGTCGAAGCCCATCTCGCGAGCCACATCCGCCATTCGGCTATGAATCCAGCCAAACGGATAGTGCTCCAGATTATGCACGTCGGGCACCATAGCCATAGTGACTTTGACGTTGTTGGCTTTGGCATAGTCGGCAAGTTTCCGCAGGGAAGACAGCATGGCTTGATAGCCGGGCTGGTCGGGGTTGTAGACCCGCTTGTAATGATCCTCCAGCACGTTCGGTCCTGACGGTCCGAAGAGGCGGTTCTTCGCAATCCAGACCGTCACCGCAAGCTCGCTGTGCCGGAGCAGAAAATTGCCGCCGCCGGGATCGAGCTTTTCGGCATCGCGCAGGAAGTAATGGACCACGATATCGGTGGGCTTCAAGTCCTTGAGCCGCGTGAAAAAGAGCTCGCAGTAGCGTTCGGCGTTATAGTTGCCGACACCCGCGTTCAGCACCTGAACCCGTTTGCCATCCGCAGCGAATTTCTGCTGTATGAGCGAAGTCGTTATCTTGTCTTCAGGCACGCCCCAACCCAGCGTGATCGAGCCGCCGAGAAACAGAATGCGGCGTTGGCCCGGCTGCAGAGGCTCAATCGGGCCGCCACGCAGGCCGCGCTCATTGATCCGGATATCGACCGACTGCAAGACCGCTTGCCGGTTCGGAATGTGCTCGTGACCCAGGAGCGGGTCTTCGCTGCGTTTCTTCAGCTCACGCGCGTAGCGCCACATCTCGATGTCGTAGTTCTGCATCGAGAGATTTTTTACGCGCAAGATACCTTCGGCGACGCCAAGGCCCAGCACCAGAACGAGCACTATCGTGAGGACCGAATAGATGAGGTTCCGGCGCGCGGAACCCGCGCCGGCGATCGGCTGTTCGATCGCCTTGCCAGTTTCAGAATTCATCGTGCTTTCCGAATGTCCCCCAACAACCTGTGGTTTATAACCTCATTAGACGATCTTCTTGTAGGCAGGCAAGGTGAGAAAGGTCTCGAAGCGCGGTGACGTCGACATCCTGCGGAAGATGTCGACCGCCTCGCGGAACCGGCCCTTCCCATAGGCCTCGCCGCCCACTTCCTGGGCGACGCGCGCCATCTCCTCCTTCAGGCATTCCTCGAAGAAGGGCTTCGTCACCTTCCGGCCGCCTTCCAGCCTGGCGCCGAATTTGAGCCATTGCCAGATCTGCGAGCGCGAGATCTCGGCGGTCGCCGCGTCCTCCATGAGATTGTAGATCGGCACGGCGCCGCGGCCCCTGAGCCAGGCCTCGATATACTGCACGCCGACCCGGATATTCTCGCGGAAGCCCGCTTCGGTCTTGGTGCCTTCATGCACCTCGAGCAGCTCCTTCTGCCCCACCTCTACGTCCTCGCGCTTGGCATAAAGCTGGTTCGGCGTCGGCATCAGCGCGTCGAAGACCTCGCGCGCCAACGGCACCAGATCGGGATGCGCCACCCAGGTGCCGTCATGGCCGTTCCTGGCCTCGCGCTCCTTGTCGGCGCGCACCTTCTCGAAGGCGGCGCGGTTCGCCGCCTCGTCCTTGCGGTTGGGGATCTGCGCCGCCATGCCGCCCATGGCGAAGGCCCGGCGCTTGTGGCAGGTCTGGATGAGGAGGGCGGAATAATTGGCGAGAAAGGCCTTCGACATCACCACTTGCGAGCGGTCCGGCAGCACGAAGCGCTTGTTGTTGGCGAAGGTCTTGATGAAGGAGAAGATATAGTCCCAGCGCCCGCAATTGAGGCCGACGATGTGGTCGCGCAGCTCGAACAGGATCTCGTCCATCTCGAAGGCCGCCGGCAGGGTCTCGATCAGCACCGTCGCCTTGATGGTGCCGAGCGGCAGGCCGAGCTCGCTCTCGGCCTGGATGAAGACGTCGTTCCACAGCCGCGCCTCGCGGTGGCTCTCCATCTTGGGCAGATAGAAATAGGGGCCGGACTTATGGGCGAGCGCCGCCTTGGCATTGTGGAAGAAATACATGCCGAAATCGAAGAGCGCGCCCGAGACCACCGCCCCGTCCACGCGCATGTGCTCCTCGAGCAAATGCCAGCCGCGCGGGCGCACCAGGAGCACCGCCGGCTTCTTTCCCAGCTCATAGGACTTGCCGCTCTGCGGGTCGGTGTAGTCGAGCTTGCCGGCCCAGCGGTCCATGAGGTTGATCTGGCCCTGGACCATGTTGTCCCAGGTCGGCGAGTTCGAATCCTCGAAGTCGGTCATGAAGACCCTGGCGCCGGAATTGAGAGCGTTGATCACCATCTTGCGGTCGGTCGGCCCGGTGATCTCGACGCGGCGGTCCTGGAGGTCGTCTGGAATCGGGGCGACCGTCCACTTGCCCTCGCGGATGGCGCGCGTCTCGGGCAGGAAGTCGGGCAGGGCGCCCTTGTCGAAAAGCTTCTGGCGCTCGGAGCGCGCCTTGATGAGCGCGCGGCGGCGCTCCTCGAAGCTCCTGTGGAGCCGGGCGACAAAGCCCGCCGCCTCGGGGCTCAGCACCCTGCCATAGCCCGGCTTGAGTTTCTCGGTGAAGGTGACCCCCTTCGGGAATTTTGCCATATTTGATTACCCCTTGGACGATTCTTTTAAGGCCCTGGGTTCATAGCCCCCATGGGCCCAGTCGAGCAACTCCACGGTGTGGAGGATGGGAATGCCGCCGGCCGGGCCGATCTGGGTGATGCAGCCGATATTGCCGGTGGCGACGATGTCGGGCGCGGTCGACCTGATATTGGCGATCTTGCGGTCCCTGAGCCTAGCCGCGATCTCGGGCTGCAGGATGTTGTAGGTGCCGGCGGAGCCGCAGCACAAATGGCCCTCCGGAATGTCGGCGACCTCGAAGCCCGCCTGCTCGAGCAGGCGGCGGGGCACGGTCCTGATCTTCTGGCCGTGCTGCATGGAGCAGGCCGAGTGATAGGCGACGCGCAAGGGCCGCGGCGCCGAGACCCGGGGCAGGCCGATCTCGCCCAGGAGCTCGGTGATGTCGCGGGCCTTGGCCGAGACCGCCTCGGCCTTCGCCGCATAGGCGGGATCGAGGCGCAGCATGTGGCCATAGTCCTTGATGGTGGTGCCGCAGCCCGAGGCGGTGACGACGATCCGGTCGACCTCCGCCCTGTCCCAGGCGTCGATCATGCGGCGCGCCCTCGCCAGCGCATCCTTCTCCTTGCCCATGTGATGGGTCAGCGAGCCGCAGCAGGCCTCGCCTGCGGTGACGACGACCTCTATCCCCTGGCGGTTGAGGAGCCGGATGGCGGCCTCGTTGATGGCGGGATCGAGGACGCTCTGCACGCAGCCGCGCAGCAGCGCCACGCGCATGCGGCGCCGGCCTTCCGCCGGATAGACGCCGGGCCGGCCGACCAGCTCGGGCGCCGGCGTGCGCGCCGGCACGAGGGCCATGAGCGCGGACAGGCGCCTGTCGCCGAGCCTCGCGATCACGGGCGCCAGCGGCCGGACGAGCTGCGACAGGATCAGCGCCGCCTTGAACAGTCCCGGACGCGGCATCAGGACAGCGAGGAGGCCGCGCAGGGCGCGCTCGAAGAAGGGGCGCCGGTAGGTCTTCTCGACATGGACGCGGGCGTCGTCGACGAGATGCATGTAGTGCACGCCCGACGGGCAGGTGGTCATGCAGGAGAGACAGGACAGGCAGCGGTCGATATGCTTCACCGTTTCGGGCGTCGCCGCCTCGCCGCGCTCCAGCATGTTCTTGATCAGGTAGATGCGGCCGCGCGGGCTGTCGAGCTCGTCGCCGAGCAGCACATAGGTCGGGCAGGTCGCGGTGCAGAAGCCGCAATGCACGCATTTGCGCAGGATCCGGTTGGCCACCTGGATATGCGGATCCTGCAACTGCTCGGGCGTGAAATTCGTCTGCATCGCTAGACTTTCGTTCTCCTTCCCTCTTGCGGGGAAGGCGGCGCGACCCCCATCCGGCTCTCCGGCCAAGGCCGAAGAGCCACCTTCCCCGCAAGGGGGAAGGACGATCGCGCGATGCACTTTTTCCTTTTCCTTCCCCCTTGTGGGGAAGGTGGCGCGCAGCGCCGGATGGGGGTCGGGCAGCGCAGGGGATTCGGCACGCCGCGAGATGATCCCTCCGCACCGAGACATAATCCCTCACGCCGGTCTTGCGGCGCGACCCTCATCCGGCTCTCCGGCCAAGGCCGAAGAGCCACGGACGAATGCGCGAAGCCCGCATCATATGCCACGCCCTAACCCTCCATCGTCATGCGACCGGGATTGAAGATGCCCATCGGATCGAAAGCCGTCTTGACGCGCCGGGCGAGGGCGGCGAGCGCCGGCGGCTGCGGCTGCAGGACCGGGACGGCGGCGCGCACCGCGTCGGGCGCCCGGACCAGCGTGGCGTGGCCCTCGCGCATCGCGGCGCGGATGGCCGCAGCGGAGGCGTCGCCGCCGGGCGGCACGTCGATCCAGACGAGGCCGCCGGCCCAGTCGTAGAACCAGCGCGCGTCGAGATCCGCGGGGAGGGCCGCCGTGACGCGCGCGCCGTCGGCGGGCGGCACCGAGAGGCGCCAGACGGCCCGGTCGCGGCTTTCGGCGAAGGCGTGGACGTCGCGGATGGCGATCCACCGGGCGCGCGAGTCCGCGCTCTCCAGAATGTGGACCGGGGCCTTGCCGCCGACGACCGCCACGAGGCGGTCGCGGCGATAGGCGATCGAGGGCGGGACACCCTCGAGGCGCAGCAGCGTCTTCGCTTTCCCGCCCGCCAGCGCCCGGGGCAGATGGGCCGCACCCGACACGTCGCAGGACGACTGCATCGCGAGGCTCATGGCGGCGACCGCTTCTTCGTCGCTCAGGCCTTCGACGACCAGCGTCTCCTCGCTCTCCGCCCTGGGCAGCACCTTGAAGGTGACCGAGGTGAGTGCTGCGAGCGTGCCGTAGGATCCGGCCATCAGCTTGGACAGGTCGTAGCCGGTCACGTTCTTCACCACGCGGCCGCCCGCCTTGAAGGCCTCGCCGCGCCCCGACACGCCGGCGACGCCCAGCACGTGATCGCGCGCCGCGCCCGCCTTCAGCCGGCGGGGCCCCGAGAGATTGCAGGCGAGCATGCCGCCCAGAGTGCCGGCGTGATCGCCGCCCAGGAGCCGCGACAGGTCGGGCGGCTCGAACGCGAATTCCTGTCCCCTGGCGGAAACGAGCTCGCCGACGTCGGCGAGCCTCGTGCCGGCGCCGGCCGTGATGACGAGCTCCTCGGGCTCGTAGAGCGAGACGCCGGCGAGACCCGAGAGGTCGAGCGTGGCGGCCGTCTGCATCGGCCGGCCGAGCCCGCGCTTGGTGGCCGTGCCGGCGAGCTCGAGCGGCGTCCTTGCGGCGAGCGCCTCCTGCACCATCGCGACGAGATCGGTCTCGGTTTCCGGCCTGAAGCTCGTCAACTCAGAACCTCGGCAGGTCGGCATGCGGCAGCCGGCCGCCTCTCACCACCATGCGGCCGAGCTCGGCGCAGCGGTGCAGGACCGGAAAGACCTTGCCCGGATTGAGCAGCCCCTTCGCGTCGAAAGCGCATTTGAGCCGCTGCTGCTGGGCGAGGTCGGCCTCGGAGAACATCTCCGGCATGAGGTCGCGCTTCTCGATGCCGACGCCGTGCTCGCCGGTGAGCACGCCGCCCACCCTGACGCAGAGCTTCAGTATGTCGGCGCCGAACTGCTCGGCGCGCGCCAGCTCGTCCGGATCGTTGGCGTCGAACAGGATGAGCGGGTGGAGATTGCCGTCGCCGGCATGGAACACGTTGGCGACTCGCAGGCCGTACCGGCGCGACAGCTCGGCCATGCCGGTGAGGACCTCGGGCAGCCTCTTGCGCGGGATGGTGCCGTCCATGCACAGGTAATCGGGCGAGATGCGTCCGACCGCCGGGAAGGCCGCCTTGCGTCCGGCCCAGAAGACGAGGCGCTCCTCTTCCGACTGTGACACGCGGCAGGAATTGGCGCGGTTGCGCGTCGCGATCTCGACCACGCGCGCGATCAGGTGATCGACCTCGACCTGCGGCCCGTCGAGCTCGATGATGAGAAGCGCCTCCGCTTCGAGCGGGTAGCCCGCCTCCACGAATTCCTCCGCGGCGTGGATGGCGGGGCGGTCCATCATCTCCATGCCGCCCGGGATGATGCCGGCCGAGATGACGTCGGCGACGCATTTGCCGGCATCCTCGTTCGAGGGGAAGCCCACCAGCACGGCGCGCGCCGTCTCGGGCTTCTGGAGGATGCGCAGCGTGACCTCGGTGACGACGCCGAGCAGGCCCTCGGAGCCGGTGACGACGCCGAGCAGGTCATAGGCCTCGCTGTCGAGATGCCTGCCGCCGAGCCTGACGGTCTCGCCGGTGATCAGCACCATCTCCAGACCCAGCACGTTGTTGGCGGTCAGCCCGTATTTCAGGCAGTGCACGCCGCCGGAATTCTCGGCGATATTGCCGCCGATGGTGCAGGCGATCTGCGAGGAGGGATCGGGCGCGTAGTAGAACCCCTTGTGCTGGACCGCCTGGGTGATGGCGAGGTTGGTGACGCCCGGCTGGGTGACGACGCAGCGGTTGGCGTAGTCGATCTCGATGATGCGGTTGAACTTGCCGAGGCCAAGGAGCACGCCGTCGGCGAGAGGGAGCGCTCCGCCCGAAAGCGACGTTCCGGCACCCCGCGGCACGACCTTGACGGCGTGGCGGTGGCAGTAGCCGAGCACCGCCGAGACCTGGGCGGTGGTCTCGGGCAGCACCACGACGAGCGGCATCTGGCGATAGGCGGTCAGCCCGTCGGTCTCATAGGCGCGCATCTCGACCGGCGTCTCGATGACGCCTTCGCCGGGCACGAATTGACGCAACGCCTGCGCGATCTCGCGCCGCCGGGCGAGCACGTCCTTGTCGGGAAGCGGCATGGCAACCATGAGGTCATTCTAGTCCCATACTGCGGCCTATTGCTCAATCTATTTGTCACATAAGCGCTTGCGGGGCAGGGTTGCGCCGCGCCATAAGACTTTCCGGATCAATTCGGGATGCACCGCATGGAGCTGACCCGGCCGCGCGTCGGCCTTTTCGTGACCTGTCTCGTCGACCTCTTCCGGCCGTCCGTCGGTTTCGCCACCGTGAAGCTCCTGGAAGACGCCGGCTGCATCGTCGAGGTTCCCGAAAGCCAGACCTGCTGCGGCCAGCCGGCCTTCAATTCGGGCGACCGCAAGGACACCGCCGACATCGCCCGCGCCGTGATCGGCGTGTTCTCGTCCTATGACTATGTGGTGGCGCCGTCCGGCTCCTGCGCCGGGATGATCAAGGCGCATTATCCCGAGCTCTTCGCGCCGGGCTCGGCCGACCGGCGGGCCGCCGATGCGCTGGCGGAGAAGACCTACGAGCTCGTCTCCTTCCTGGTGCGGGTGATGAAGCAGGAGAAGGTCGCCGCAAGCTTCCGGGGCACCGTCACCTATCACGATTCCTGCTCGGGGCTCAGGGAGCTCGGCGTCAAGAGCGAGCCGCGCAAGCTGCTGCGCACGGTGGACGGGCTCGATCTCGTGGAGCTCGAGGACGCGGAGGTCTGCTGCGGCTTCGGCGGCACCTTCTGCGTCAAGTATCCCGATATCTCCAATGTCATGGTCGCCAAGAAGGCGAAGAAGATCGCCGCCACCGGGGCCGACCTCCTGCTTGCCGGCGATCTCGGCTGTCTCATGAACATGGCGGGCAAGCTCAAGCGCGAAGGATCCCCGCTCAAATCGCGCCACGTCGCCGAGATCCTGGCCGGCGACACGACGGCGCCGCCGATCGCGGAGGCGGAATGATGGACCAGCACGCCTCGGAATTCCCCGCCAACGTGAAGCGGGCGATCGCCGACAGCCAGCTGCAATGGGCGATGACCGAGACCGGTCCGCGCTTCATCGAGAAGCGCGCCAAGGCCCGCGCCAACCTGCCGGAATTCGACGCGCTGCGCGACCAGGCGCGCGACATCAAGGACCACGTGCTGCAGCATCTCGACCTCTATCTCGAGCGCTACGAGGCGAAGGTCGTGGAGACCGGCGGCCACGTCCACTGGGCGGAGACGGCCGAGGAGGCGCGCGCCGCCGTCCTGTCGATCTGCAAGCGGCTCGACGCGCGTCTCGTCACCAAGGGCAAGTCGATGATCTCCGAGGAGATCGGCCTCAACCAGGCCCTCGAGCAAGCCGGCGTGACGCCGGTCGAGACCGATCTCGGCGAATATCTGATCCAGCTCCGCAACGAGGCGCCGAGCCATATCATCGCGCCCGCCGTCCATCTCACCCGCGACCAGATCGAGGCCGATTTCCGCAAGGCCCATACCCATCTCGATCCGGCCCGCGACCTGACCGAGATCCCGACGCTGGTCGAGGAGGCGCGCCAGGTGCTGCGCCAGAAATATCTCGACGCCGACGTCGGCATCACCGGCGCCAACTTCCTCATCGCCGAGACCGGCACCTCGATCATCGTCACCAACGAGGGCAATGGCGACCTCACCCAGACGCTGCCCGGGGCGCATATCGTCATCGCCTCGATCGAGAAGATCGTGCCGACGCTCGAGGACGCGACGACCATCCTGCGCGTGCTGGCGCGCTCGGCCACCGGCCAGGACTTCTCCAACTACACGACCTTCTCGACCGGCCCACGGCGCGCCGACGATCCCGACGGCCCCGGCGAGTATCACGTCGTCATCCTCGACAACGGCCGCTCGAACGTGCTCGGCACCGAGTTCCAGGACATGCTGCGCTGCATCCGCTGCGGCGCCTGCCTCAACCACTGTCCGGTCTACCAGGCGGTGGGCGGCCATGCCTATGGCTGGGTCTATCCGGGGCCGATCGGCTCGGTGGTGACGCCCGCCCTGATCGGCATCGAGAAAGCGCGGCACCTGCCCAACGCCTCGACCTTCTGCGGACGCTGCGAGGAAGTCTGCCCGATGCGCATCCCGCTGCCACGGCTCCTCAGATACTGGCGCGACAAGGAGTTCGAGAAGCATCTGACGCCGGGCACGGTCAGGTGGGGGCTCGGCGCGTGGGCCTTCCTCGCCAAGCGCCCGCGGCTCTATCAGCTCGCCACGCGCATCGCCATGCGGCTCCTCCATGCCATGAGCCGCGGCAGAGGCCGGTTCGCCAGCCTGCCGCTCGCCCAGGGCTGGACCCGGTATCGCGACATGCCGGCGCCGCAGGGCCGGACCTTCCAGGCGATGTGGAAGGAGCGCGCCCGTGGATAGTGCGCGCTCCCGCATCCTCTCGCGCATAAGACGGTCCGCATCGGGCGCGGACGAGACGGCGCGCGCCGCGGCGGTGACGCAGCGCCTCGCCGATCCGCGCCGCAACATCGTGCCGGAGCGCGGCCGCGGCGACGAGGCGCACCGCATCGCCGTCTTCCAGCGGATGATGGAAGGGGTCGGCGGCACGGTCGAGATCCTCGACGACGTCAACGACGTGCCGGCCTCCGTCGCGCAGTATCTGCGCAGCACCAACCGGCCGGCCCGCATCCGCCACGGCAGCGACGAGCGTCTCGCCAGCCTGCCCTGGCACCGCGCGCAGACGCTCGCGGTCGAGGAGGGCCGGGCGCAGGACGCCGACACGGCCTCGCTCACCCATGCTTTCGCCGGCGTCGCCGAATCGGGCACCGTCGTGCAGCTTTCGGGCGCCGCCAATCCGACGACCCTCAACTTCCTCCCCGAGGCGCATATCGTGCTGCTCGATGCCGGCGACCTCCATGCGAGCTATGAAGAGGTCTGGTCGCGCCTGCGCGAGATCTATGGCGAGGGCCGGATGCCGCGCACCGTGAACATGATCTCGGGCCCGTCGCGCACCGCCGACATCGAGCAGACGATCGTCAGGCCGGCGCATGGGCCCAAGGACATGCATGTGATCATCGTCAGGAGCCGGAAGTGATGCCGCTGCAGAACCGCGTCGACCCCTATGGCGAGATCGTCGCCCATCCGGCCCGCGGCACCATGATGGGCAACCGCGGCGGGAAATTCCATCGCGACGACCGGACGCTCGGCAGGAGGCGCTGGGCGACGCGGCACTGGATCTGCTGCGATCTCTATTGGAAGGGCGCCCATCACGAGCCGATGGGCGAGGGCTATACGTCGCTGTTCTTCCTCGACGAGGTGACGGCGCTCGCGGCGGGCCACCGGCCCTGCTTCTACTGCCGGCGCAAGGAGGCGCAGCTCTTCCTGTCGCTCGCAACGCCGCCGCTCAAGGCGGACGAGGCCGACCGCATCGCGGACCGGGAGCGGCGCGGTCCCAGGCCCGAGACCCATGTCGCGGGCCTGCCGGACGGCGCCATGATCGATGCCGGCGCGGGGCCGCTCGCGGTCAAGGGCGACCGTCTCCTCGCCTGGTCGTTCGAAGGCTATCGCGAGGCCTCGCCGCGCAAGTCTGTCAAGACGGCAAGGCTTTTGACACCGGCGCTCTATGTCGGCATTCTCGCGCGCGGTTTCAGGCCGCGCTGGCATCCGTCGGCTCAATCTCCGGGGAAGGGGTATCTATGAAGCTCTTGCGTTATGGTGCGAAGGCCAGGGAAAAGCCGGGCCTTCTCGACAAGGACGGGCGCATCCGCGACCTTTCCGGCGTGGTCGCCGATATCGGCGGCGACGCGCTCGGCCCGAAGGGGCTGGCGCGCCTCGCCAGGATCAAGCCCGAATCGCTGCCCCTGGTGCGCGGCACGCCGCGTATCGGGCCCTGCGTCGCCAGCCCGCAGAAATTCATCGCCATCGGCCTCAACTATTCCGATCACGCGGCGGAATCGAACCTGCCCGTGCCGCCCGAGCCCGTGGTCTTCACCAAGCATGTGAGCTGCGTCTCGGGGCCCGATGACGACGTGACGCTGCCGCCCAAATCGAAGAAGTCGGACTGGGAGGTCGAGCTCGGCGTCGTCATCGGCACGCGCGCCAAGAACATCAGGAAGAAGGACGCGCTCGCCCATGTGGCGGGCTATTGCATCGTCAACGACCTCTCCGAGCGCGAATTCCAGATCGAGCGCTCGGGCCAGTGGACCAAGGGCAAGTCCTACGACACCTTCGGGCCGGTCGGGCCGTGGCTCGTCACGACCGACGAGATCAGGGACCCGCAGCGCCTCAAGCTGTGGCTCGAGCTCAACGGCAAGAGGGTCCAGGACGGAACGACGAAGACCATGGTCTTCGGCGTCGCCCATATCGTCGCTTATCTGTCGCGGTTCTTCACCCTCGTGCCGGGCGACATCATCACCACCGGCACCCCGCCCGGTGTCGGCATGGGCATGAAGCCGCAGCGCTTCCTGAAGCCGGGCGACGTCATGCGCCTCGGCATCGAAGGCCTCGGCATCCAGCAGCAGAAGGTGGTCCGGGACAGATGAGAAGAGGCGGGCCGCGCCGCCCGCCGACCCACAACCTCCCCCTGAGGTGCCCGCCGCAGGCGGGCCTCGAAGGGGGCAAGCGGCAAGCTCTTTGTACCTGGATCATGCTTCGAGGCTCCCCGGCGCAAGGCCGGGGAGCGCCTCAGCATGAAGGGTGACCAAGTGGAGCGACTCTTTCTCAAGTCATCACGCTTTAGCGTTCGATTTCACGGCGCGCCGCCTGGGCGAGAAACGCCGACCGTGTCAGCTTTCGCGCCTTGGCGGCGGCGTCCACGGCCCGCAGCAAGCCCGCCTCCATCGTGATGTTGGCCCGCTCGACACGAGCGTCGTTCTCGATGTGGGGCACGGCCACCAGCATGGCGCCGCGGGCCAGATGTGCGGCCACATCCTTGTCCTTGCGCAGGGCATCAAGGCTCCGGGGTTCTGGAAGAGGCATGTCTTCGGCGTAAAGCGCAAGGGCTTCGGCCGCCTTCGGCACGACTTCTGCCAGAGTATCGGCTGCGGAAAAGCAGCCCGGCAGATCAGGAAAATGAGCGCCGAAGGCCGAACCCTCGTCCTTGTGAACCACGGCGATGTAATAGCGCATGAATAATGTCTCCGTCAGATCCAGCCGGCCCGCTTGGCGATTTCTCGCGCGGTACCGATCGGCAAGTCTTTTTTGGGATGCGGGACAATGATCGTAAGCGCGCCCTTCCGGAACTTGTGATACGAGCCCTTGATGCCGACCAGTTCGAAGCCCTCATCCTTGAGACGCTTGACGATCTTCTTGCTGTCCCGAACCATGCGCATATATGTACATACTTGATCTTCCATGATCAAGATAAGTGTGTATTCCAATGTGCATTGGACACGCTGCCAGCTTGGACGCATTTCCCGCCAGCCACGAGCGGACGGACAATGGCACCCCAGAAAACGCCAATGATTTCCATGCTGTTGCTGAACCGGCGGGCATCCGTTACAAGCCCGCTCGACTTGATCTTTGAGGGAGCGGCCATGTCCGCCAGCAAGAAGCAGCAGCGGCCGAAGGCGCGTCTGGCCAAGGGGTTCCGCGACATCGGGCCGGACGAGGTCAGGGGCGTCAAGCGCATGACGCGCGTGATCGAGGAGGTCTACGAAGCCTACGGCTTCGAGCCGCTCGAGCTGCCCTTCATCGAATATACCGACGCGCTCGGCAAGTTCCTGCCCGACCAGGACCGGCCGAACGAGGGCGTCTTCTCCTTCCAGGACGACGACGGGCAGTGGCTGTCGCTGCGCTACGACCTGACGGCGCCGCTGGCGCGCCACGTGGCGGAGAACCAGCAGTCCCTGCCGACGCCCTATCGCGGCTACCGGCAGGGCTGGGTGTTCCGCAACGAGAAGCCGGGGCCCGGGCGGTTCCGTCAGTTCATGCAGTTCGACGCGGACACCGTCGGCTCGGCGTCGCCCGCGGCGGATGCCGAGATCTGCATGATGATCGCCGACACGATGGAAAGGCTCGGCATCCGGCGCGGCGACTATGTGATGAAGGTCAACAGCCGCAAGGTCCTCGACGGCGTGCTGGAAGCCATCGGCGTCGCGGGACCCGAGAGCGGGGCGCGGCGCATGACGGTCCTGCGCGCCATCGACAAGCTCGACCGGCTGGGCGTCGCCGGTGTGCGCGACCTTCTCGGCCGCGGCCGCAAGGATGATTCCGGCGATTTCACCAAAGGCGCGGAGCTCGACGGCGCCGCCATAGACCGCGTCGCGGGCTTCGTCGACGCGGGAGCCGCGACCCGTGACGAGACTCTCCGGCGTCTGGCCGGGCTCGTCGGCTCGAGCGAGCGCGGACGCTCGGGCCTGGCCGAGCTCGAGGAGATGTCGCGCCTCTTCGCCGCGGCGGGCTATGCCGAAGACCGCATCAGGATCGATCCGGCGGTCGTGCGCGGCCTCGGCTACTACACCGGCCCCGTCTTCGAATGCGAGCTCCTGATGGAAGCGCGCAACGAGGAGGGCCAGCTCGTGCGCTTCGGCTCGGTCGGCGGCGGCGGCCGCTATGACGACCTCGTCGCGCGCTTCACCGGCCAGCAGGTCCCGGCCACCGGCTTCTCGATCGGCGTGTCCAGGCTCCATGCCGCGCTCGAGCTCTTGGGCCGCGCCGGTGAAGGATCGGCGCCGGCGCCCGTCGTCGTCCTGGTCATGGACCGCGACCGGCTCGGCGACTATCAGCGCATGGCGAGCGAGCTCCGCGGCGCCGGCATCCGCGCCGAAATGTATGTCGGCACGTCCGGCATGAAGGCGCAGATGAAATATGCCGACAAGCGCGGCAGCCCGCTGGTCGTCATCCAGGGCGGCGACGAGAAGGCGAAAGGCGAGGTGCAGATCAAGGATCTGGCGCTCGGCGCCAGGCTCGCCGGCGGCGTCGAAAGCCGCGAGGACTACACGGAAGCCCGCCTGGCGCAGGTCTCCGTGCCCGAGGCCGAGCTGGTGCAGGCGGTGCGCAGGGCGCTGGCGGAGAGAAATCGGGAAGAGGAGCCTGGTCGGACATCCCATGCCCGGTAAGTCCTCGGCCGAGAGGCGGGCGCTCGAGACGCAGAACGCGCGCATCATGCGGGTGTTCGAGCAGGCCGGCTTCGAGCACATAGCGCCCGACATCCTGCAGCCGGCCGACATCTTCCTCGAGCGCTCGGGCGAGGACATCCGGGCCAGCTCCTATGTCTTCACCGATCCCGAGGGGCGCGAGATGTGCCTGAGGCCCGATCTCACGGTGCCGGCCTGCCGCTATCATCTGACCCATGCGCCGAGGCCTGACGGCGAGGCGCGCTATTGCTATTGCGGTCCGGCCTTCCGCTTCACCGAAGACGAGCGCGCCTCCGGCGAATTCCTCCAGGCCGGCATCGAATGGCTGGCGGCGTCCGACGCGGAGGGCGCGGAAGCGCAGGTCCTGGCCCTCACCATCGCCGCCGTCGAGGCTGCGGGCCTCGCGCGCTATCGCGTGAGGCTCGGCGATCTGCAGCTCTTCCATGCCCTGCTCGGCGGGCTCGACATGCCGAAGCGCTGGCGGCGGCGGCTCGCCCATCATTTCTGGCGGCCGCAGGCCTTCCGCGAGACGCTCGACCGGTTCGCCGCCCTCGAGGAGCAGAGCCGGACCAGCATTTCGCCCCATGTCGACGCCATCATCGGGAAGAGCCACGAAGCGGTCCGGGGCTGGGTCGAAGGCGAGCTCGACCGCCGCAAGGTCCCGCTCGGCGGCGGCCGCTCGACGGCCGAGATCGCGGCAAGGCTGGCCGAGAAAGCCGCCGACCGTTCGGCCCATCCGCTGGCCCCCGAGGCCGTCGGGGCGATCGAGGCCTATCTCGCCATCGAGGGCAGTCCGGCCGCCGTGCTGAACGAGCTCGAGGCCGTCGCGAGGGGCGCCGCCTACACCCACGCGCTCGGGCAGTTCCGCCGCCGCATCGATGCGATGCGGGCCCTCGATCTCGACGTGGACGGCTTCTCCTTCGCCGCAACTTTCGGCCGCAATCTCGAATATTACACGGGCTTCGTCTTCCAGATCGAGGCCGAGACGCCGCACGGCGTGCGCCAAGTCGCGGGCGGCGGGCGCTACGATGATCTTCTCTCCGACATCGGCTCGGCGGTGCCGGTCTCGGCCGTCGGCTGCGCCATCGGCACCGAGACCCTGCTTCTCGCGGCGGGGGCGAAGGCATGACGCCGCTCGTCCTCGGCATTCCCTCCAAGGGCCGGCTGATGGAGGCGACCGAGGCCCTGTTCGGCAGCGGGGGATTCGCGCTCGCGCGCGGCGGATCGGACCGTCTCTATCGCGGCCGGCTCGGCGGCATCGAAGCCATCGATATCACCTTCCTGTCTGCCGCGGAGATCGCCGGCGCGCTCAAGGACGGCAAGATCGACCTCGGCGTCACCGGCGAGGACCTGCTGCGCGAGACTCTGAAGCCCGGCGACGGCCGCGTCGGCGTGCTGCAGCGCCTGGGCTTCGGGCAAGCCGATGTCGTGGTCGCGGTGCCGGAAGCCTGGCTCGACGTCGCGCGCATGAGCGATCTCGACGAGGTGTCGGAGGGCTTCTATCGGCGCCACGGCCGCCGGCTGCGCGTCGCCACCAAATATCTCAATCTCACCCGGCGCTTCTTCGCCGGAAGGGGCGTCACCGGCTATCGCATCGTGGAAAGCCTCGGCGCCACCGAGGGAGCGCCCGCCGCCGGGACCGCGGAAGCCGTCGTCGACATCACCACCACCGGCTCGACCCTCGCCGCCAACCATCTGAAGATCCTCGACGACGGCGTGATCCTGAAATCCGAGGCCGTGCTCGCCGTCGCGGCGCGGCTCGAAGCCGATCAGCGCGTCGCCGCGTTGCGCGCCGGGCTCAGCCGCGCGCTCGCCAAGCCATAGGCCTGCCGGATCCACGGGACCAGGGCGACGGCGAGGCCGATGAGGACGACGGTCCAGGCCGGACGAAGCCCATAGGCGAAGACCAGATTGGCTTTCAGGACACGGAGCGGATCGACGCCGGTCGCAAGCCCGTACCAGGCGAATTCGGCGAGCGCGGTCAGTGCCCCGCCGAGCAGCGCGCAGGCGGCGAGCGTCGCGGGAGTCAGGGTGAAGCGCAGCTTCATGGCGATGCGGTAGAGCATCAGCAGAAGGAACAGGCCGGACCACAAGGTCGCCTGGCTGACGTCGATCTTGGACTGCATGAAATAATGCAGGAGGGCGAGGACGGCGACGCCGTAGACGATCACGTGCAGGCGTTTCCAATTGCGGCCGAGCCGGCGCATGGCGGCGTCCGTCGACGTGGCGGCGAGAAGGCACAGTCCGACAAGGGCGGTGAAGCCGATGGTGAGATAGATGCGCCTGACGATCTCGGAGACGACGAAGACGAGATCGAGCTTCTCGTTAACGGCATAGAGCGTCAGATGGGCGAGCGCATAGGTGAAGGCGGCGACGCCCAGCATGCGGCGGATCGAGGCGAGCCGCGGCCACATGAGGATGCGCTGGAGCGGGCTCAGCGCCAGGGTGGCGATGAGCAGGCGCACCGTCCAGTCGCCGATCCGGTGCAGCGCCTCCTTGTAGGGCAGGGGGCCGAGCTCGTTGCGCCACAGCGCGACCGCCACGAGGAGGGCCGGGATGCAGGCGAGAACGAACGTTCCCGTCTTCAGTGGCGAGAAGCGTCCGGCGCGGTCGGTCCACGGGCTCAGAAGGGTCCGGAAATGCATGACAGCCTCTATACGCCATGGCGGCGGCCTGCGTTTCAGCCCTCATTCACGATTTTGCGAGTTTCGCTCGTCAGCGGCAAGGAAAAGTGTGCTTCACTCGTGCCGCAGCGCGTCGATGGGATCGAGCCGGGCGGCGCGGCGCGCCGGGAAGAAGCCGAAGCCCAGGCCGATCGCGCCCGAGAACAGGAAGGCGAGCGCGATGACCGAAGGGTTCGGCACGAAGGGTATGGCCATCACCTGAACCACGATGCCGGCGAGTGCGAGGCCCAGCAGGATGCCGATGACGCCGCCCATCAGGGCCAGCACCAGCGCTTCGACCAGGAACTGGGTGAGCACCTGGCGCTCGAGGGCGCCGATGGCGAGGCGGATGCCGATCTCGCGCGTGCGCTCGGTCACCGAGACCAGCATGATGTTCATGATGCCGATGCCGCCGACGAGCAGGCTGACGCCCGCCACCGCGCTCAGAAGCCCGGTCAGGAGCGTCGAGGTCGAGGTCATGGCCGAGATGATCTGGCTCATGTCGCGCACCCTGAACGTGTCGTCCTCGCCCGGGCCGACCCGGCGCGCCTCGCGCAGGATCTGCTCGATACCGGCGGTGACCCGCGGCGTGTCGGCGCTGCTCAGCGCGGAAACATAGATGGTGGAGATGCGGGTGTTGCCGGCGATGCGGCGCTGGAAGGCGCGCAGCGGCATGATGACGGTATTGTCCTGGTCGTTGCCGAAGGCGCCCTGGCCCTTGGGCGCGAGGACGCCGATGACGTCGCAGGACACGTTGCCGACGCGCATGCGCCTGCCCACCGCGTCGTCGGGCGCGAAGAGCGCGTCGTCGACGCTCTTGCCGATCACGCACACGGCGCTGCCCGACCGGACCTCGCCGTCGCTGAACGGGCGCCCCCTGGCGAAGGTCCAGTCCTGGGCGGTGAAGAACTCGGAATCGGTGCCCGTCACCGTCGTCGCATAGTTGAGCGCGCCATAGATCAGGGTGGCGGCGCGGTTCGCCGCCGGCGCCACGGCGCGCACGCCGGTAAGCTCGCTGCGCAGCTTGGCTATGGTGCGGTCGTCGAAAGAGCGGTTCTCCTGGCCGGCTCCGCCCGGACCGAACATGCTGCGCCCCGGCTGCACGGTGAGGAGGTTGGTCCCGAGCTTGGAGAGGTCGTCGGTCACCTTACGCGTCGTGCCGTCGCCGATCGTCACCATGGCGATCACCGCGCCGACGCCGATGACGATGCCGAGCAGGGTCAGGATGGAGCGCAGCACGTTGCGCCTGACCGACAGGATGGCGAGCTTGAAGGCCTCCCACAGCATCAGGCGGCCTCGCGGGCAAGATCGCTGTCGATGCGCCCGTCGACGAAGCGGATGGTGCGATGGGCGAAGGCCGCCATGTCGGGCTCGTGCGTCACCATGACGATGGTGAGGCCGCGCTCGTCGTTGAGGCGCGTCAGAAGATCCATGATCTCATGGCTGCGCTGGGTGTCGAGATTGCCGGTCGGCTCGTCGGCGAGCAGCACCAGCGGGTCGGTGACGATGGCGCGGGCGATGGCGACGCGCTGCTGCTGTCCGCCGGACAGCTGGGCCGGCGTGTGATGCTCGCGGCCCTCGAGGCCGACGAGATGCAGGGCCTCGACCGCCCGCTCGCGGCGCTCGCGCTTCGGCGTGCCGCGATAGATGAGCGGCAGTTCGATGTTCTCGACCGCCGTGGTGCGGGCGAGGAGATTGTAGCCCTGAAAGACGAAGCCCAGGAAATTGCGGCGCAGCAGGGCGCGCTGGTCGCGGCTCAGCGAGGTCACGTCGGCGCCGGCGAAGATGTAGCGCCCGGCGCTGGGCGTATCGAGGCATCCGAGGATATTCATGGCCGTCGACTTGCCGGAGCCGGACGGACCCATGATGGCGACGAAGTCGCCGCGCGCGATGGCGAGATCGACGCCGGCAAGGGCCCGCACGAGGCCGGCGCCCTCGCCATAGAGCTTCTGGACCTTCTCGAAGGCGATGAAGGAGGCGGGCTTCATTGTCCGTCCTGGCGCGACGCCGTGATGACCCGGTCGTCGGGCTCGAGGTCGCCTTTGACGATCTGGGTCAGCTTCCCGTCGGTCGCCCCCGTGGTCACCGCGACTTCCTGCGGGCGGCCGTGCTTCAGCACCCACACCGAGCGGGTGTCGACCTGCGCCTCGCGCTTCGCCTGGCGCCGTCCGCGCGGGCGCGGGAAGAAGATGCGGCTCAGGTCGAAGCTCCTTCCGGCCTTGGGAGCGGGCGGCGTGTAGCGCAGGGCCGCGTTCGGCACGGTCAGGGCGTCATCGACTTTCTGCACGACGATCTGCGCCGTCGCGGTCATGCCGGGACGCAGGAGCAGCTCGCTGTTGTCGACGGTCAGAATGGCCTTGTAGGTGACGACGCCGTCGGTGGTGAGGGACGAGAATTCGAGCGTCTCGATCCTGGCCGGGAAAGCGCGGCCGGGATAGGCGTCGACGGTGAATTGCGCGTCCTGGCCGGCTTTCACCGCGCCGATATCGGCCTCGTCGATATTGGCCTCGACCTGCATGCGAGTCAGGTCCTCGGCCAGGGTGAACAGGACCGGGGCCTGAAGCGAGGAGGCGACCGTCTGGCCGGGCTCGGCGGCGCGCTTGAGAACGATGCCGTCGACCGGCGACACGATGTTCGATTTGGCGATGTCGATCTCCTGGAGCGCGATGTCGGCCTTGGCCACCTCGACGTCCGCCTCCGCGGCGGAGACGGCGGCCAGGGCGGAGGCGCGCGCAGCCGCTGCGTCGTCGAGAGCCTGGGTCGAGGCGAAGCCCTTCTTGGCGAGAGCGGTCTGGCGGTCGAGCACCAGCTGGCGCTGGTTGAGTGCCGCCCTGGCGTCGGCGAGCTTCGCCTCGCTGGCGGCGAGCGTCGCCCTGGCCCGGGCGAGCTGGGCATTGAGGCGCTGCACGTCGAGGGCCGCGAGCACGTCGCCTTTCCTGACGATGCTGTTGGCATCGACATTGACGCTGCGGATGACGCCCGAGATCTCGCTCGACACGTCGACCTGGGTGGTGGGCTGGATCGTGCCGGTGGCGGTCACCGTCACGGTGAGCGGACTCATGGCGGCGGGTGCCGTGTCATAGGCCACCGCATTGGCGGTCGCGGCGGACGAATAATACCCATAGGCGGCAAGGCCCAGAAGGGCGGCCGTCACCGCCGCATAGGCGAGGCGGCGCGCCCAGCGCCGCTTGCGGGCGCCGGGATCCAGCCCCAGGGCCGCACTGATGTCCTCAGGCAGGATCTGGCTTTGCATGTTCATGGGATTAACTTTTGTTCAGCTCCGGGCATCTGCGTCCGTCTGATAAGACGGGCCTGCGTCGGAATTCCGGCGGAGGGCAGGCGGGAAGGAGGACCGGGAGCTCTCAGTGTCCTCCGGCGCCCGCCGGGGCGGCGCGCGGCACGGGCTTGCGGATCAGCGGCACCAGCACGACCATCGCCAGGAAGGCGAGCGCCAGCACCAGGAACACGTCGGAAAAGGCCATCACGAGCGATTCACGATGCGCCGACTGGGTCATGAGCTTGATGGCGGCAAGCTCGGCGTCGCCGCCGAGGCGAGGCGCCAGGGCCTGGGTCATCGCATCGAGGCGCTCGACGGCGGCCTGGCGGCCCCAGCTCACCGCCTCGTGCAGCCTGACGATATGAAGATCGGTGCGCGCGTTGAGCAAGGTGGTGATGAGCGCCAGGCCCACGGCGCCGCCCAGATTACGGGTGAGATTGAAGAGGCCCGAGGCGTTCTTGACGAGGTCCGGCGGCAGCGTGCCGAGCGCCAGCATCGAGATCGGCACCATCACCAGCATCAGGGCGACGCCGCGCATGGCCTGCGGAACGAAGAGCTCGACGAAGGCCCAGTCCTTGGTGACCGGCACCAGCTCCAGGCAGGACAGGCCGAGCAGGGCCATGCCGAAGCCGACGACGTATCGTGAGTCGAAGCGCTGCGCCAGCTGGCCGGCGAAGGGCGCCGTCATCATCTGGAACATGCCGGTGACGAACATGGTCTCGCCGATCTGGAGGGAATCGTAGCCGCGCACGCGCGCCAGGAAGACCGGATAGAGATAGACGAGGCCATAGAGACCGACGCCGATCATGAAGGAGAACAGCGAGCCGGTCGCGAAGTTGCGGTCGGCGAAGGTCCTGAGATCGACGACCGGCTCCTCGGCGGTGAAGGCGCGCCAGAAGAACAGCACGCAGCCCGCCGCCGAGACGATGGCCAGACAGAAGATGGCCTCATCAGCGAACCAGTCGTTCTGCGGCCCTTCCTCGAGCACGTATTCGAGGCCGCCCAGAAAGGCGGCGAGCGTCACGAGCCCGATATAGTCGAACTTGCGCAGGAGCCTGAAATCGGGCTTGTCGAAATCGATGAGGAAATAGGCGGCCGCCGTCACCGCGATCCCGGGGATGACGTTGATCAGGAACAGCCAGTGCCAGGACAGGATGTTGGTGAGATAGCCGCCGACCGTCGGCCCGATGGTCGGCGCCATGGTGGCGATGAGGCCGACGACGGCCGAGATGCCGGCGCGGCGATGCGGCGGGAAGATGGTGAAGGCGGCAGCGAAGACCGAGGGAATCATGGCGCCGCCGATGAAGCCCTGCAGCGCGCGGTACACCATCATCTGGTCGATGGAGGTGGCGGTGGCGCAGAGCGCGCTGGTGAGCGTGAAGCCGCCGGCGGCGATCGCGAAGAGGTAGCGCGTGGACAGCGCGCGGCCGAGGAAGCCCGAGAGCGGGATCATGACCACTTCGGCGATGAGATAGGACGTCTGCACCCAGGAGATCTCGGAGGCGCCGGCGGCGATGCCTGCCTGGATCTCGCTCAAGGAGGAGGAGACGATCTGGATGTCGAGGATCGCCATGAACATGCCGACCGCCATCGCGACGAAGGCGAGCGCCTGGCGCTGCGGCATGACGGTGGTCCGGCTGTCCATCGCGATCGGCCCTACCGGCTTGCGACCTGCTTGCGGTCTTCGGGATTTTCGTCGGGCAGATTCGCGGCCTTGGCGGGATGCGCCCGGCTGTCGATCGACACCACGACGGACATGCCCGGCCGCAACAGGCTCTCCGCCGCGACCCTGGACGGTATGGCGATGCGCACCGCCACGCGCTGGGTGACCTTGGTGAAGTTGCCGGTGGCGTTGTCGGGCGGCAGCAGGCTGAACACGGCGCCCGAGGCGGGTGCTATGCTCTCGACCGTGCCGACGACCGGCTTGTCGTCATAGGCGTCGACGGAGACCTCGGCCGGCGCTCCGACATGGATGCCGGCGAGCTGGGTCTCCTTGTAATTGGCATCGACATAGACCCGCGACAGCGGCACCAGAGCGAGAAGCCGCTGGCCCGGCGACACGAACTGTCCGGCCTGGACATTGCGGTTGCCGACGACGCCGGCGAAGGGCGCGCGGATCACGGTGCGCTCGAGATCGAGCTTCTTGCGGGTGAGGGCGTTGCGGTCCTGGTCGAGCGCGCGCTCGGCCTCGACGCGCTGCGCGGACAGCACGGCGACGTTCGCTTCGGCCGCGGCGAGGCCGGCCCTGGCCGTCTGCATGGCGGCCTCGGCCTTTTCCACCTTGGCATTGGCCTGCTCGAGCGATTGGGCGCTCACGAAATCGCTCTTCTTGAGACGCTGGGCGCGCTTGAGGTCGGCGCCGGCGAGATCGAGATCGGCCTGGGCCGAGATGATCGACGCCCTGGCCTGGACGACGGCCGTCTTCGCGGCGTCGATCTGGCGATCGATCCGGTCGATCGCGGCAAGCTGCGAGGAAATCTCCGTCTCGGCGGCGGCCACCGCCAGGCGCTCGTCCGAATCGTCGAGGACGACGAGGGGATCGCCGGCCTTGACGGGCGTGTTCGTCCCGGCCGCGACCGTGGTGACATAGCCCGAGATGCGCGGCGAGACGGCGGTGAAGTCGGCGCCGACATAGGCATCGTCCGTCGACACCATGAAGCGTCCGCTCGTCCACCAGTCGTAGCCGAACCAGGATCCGGCGGTGACGGCGATGGCGCCGCCGAGCAGGAGGGCGAGGCGACGGCCGCTTTTGCGCTTCGCCGGCTGGCGGGGCGGCGGCGGAGAACCGCTGGGCTTCTGCGCCGTTACGGCGGGTGCAGGGATATTCTCGAGCGGGGCGGGCGCCGTCCGTTCGGGCGATTCGGATTTCTCCTTCAGCCGGAGAGGGCCTGAGGCCGGAACCGCATCTTCCGGCTTTACACGGACAATCTTGTTCACTTTGATCTCCAACGAGGCTGGAGGACAATGATCGAACCGAACGGTTCGGTCAGCGAGGTCTTGAAGTAGACGTCGCCAACGCATAAATCAAGACCGAACCGAACGGTTCGGTCAAAATTAATGATGCGGCGGCGCTGCCGCTGCGGTATTCTTGCCCTGCTGAATCAAGGAAGAAGGGCCGGCCTTCATGAACAGCATGCGCGCTTGGAGCCAAGCTGTTGGACATGGCCGGGTTTTTGCGATGGAGAGTGAGGTGAGCCTGGTCGAGCACAGGATGGAGACTGGAGCGGGGCAGGACCCCCGCAAGCGCCAGCAGATCCTCGAGGGCGCCCGCAAGGTCTTCCACGACCATGGCTTCGATGCCGCCAGCATGAACGACATCGCCAGGGTCGCCGGCGTCTCGAAGGGCACGCTCTATGTCTATTTCGAGAACAAGGAGCGGCTTTTCCTCGAGCTCATCGCCGAGGAAAAGAAAGCGGACCTGTGGCCCATCGTGTCACTCGACCATGACGACCGCGACATCGAAAAGGTGCTCAACCGCTTCGGCCGGGAATTTCTCAGGCTGCTGACCCGGCCCTATTACATCAAGGCGATGCGCACGGTGTTCTCCATCGTCGAGCGCATGCCCGAGGTCGGCGCCGATTATTATTCGCGCGGGCCCCAGATCTGCATGGGCAAGCTCGCCGACTATCTTCAAGCCCAGAGCAAGGCCGGGATCGTCGAGATCGACAACTGCCTGCTGGCGGCCCAGCAGTTCATGGACCTGTCGCAGGCCGGCATATTGCGCCAGCTCCTGTTCAACGCAACCGGGACGCCGAGCGATGAGGATATCGCGCTCCGGGTGTCGCAAGCGGTCGACTTTTTCCTGAAGGTCTACGAGCCGGCATCCGGTCGCCACGGCCGGACCTGACCCCCCATGAGAGATCAGGCGACGGCTTTCAGCCGGCAGAAGCAGGATGCCTTCACCGGCACGTCGGCGCGGGCCAGCGCGATATCGAGCTTGGGCTTGACGAGGGCCGCTTCGGCTCTCTTGCCGAGCTTCGTCAGGCATTCGTGGAAACCATGCAGGCTCCACACATTGTCGGGGTGCTGGCAGGCGCGGCGCAGCGTGTCGTCGAGGCCGAGGTCGGCGCGGTAGACCGCTTCGGCCTCTTCCACCTGTCCCTGCTCGAGGAGGAGCGCGCCAAGGGCATGGCGGGTCGGCTGCATCCAGCCCCAGGGCTCGTCATAGGGCAGGCTGTCGTCGAGCTCGACCGATCGGCGCAGATGCGCGAAGGCCTCCGCATGACGACCCTTGCGATAGGCGATCTCGCCTTTCATCATCTCGGCCGCGACCGCCAATATGTCGAGGCAGGTGTTGTTGAAGAGATACCGGGTGGGCGGCACTTTCGCGACCGCCGCCTCGAACAGCCCGGCCTCGGCTTCCGCCGCCGGCACGTCGCCCGAGGCGGCGAGCGCCACGGCCCTGGCATAGCGGATCATCGCCGTCGTCACGCAATAGAGCTCCTGGTTCTGCGGCGGCTTCGTCGCGACGATGTCGCTCCATTTGCCGAACCGGATGAGCACGTGCATCTTCATCGGCACGAAGGCTTCGAGCCAGTCGGCCATCGGCGGCACCTCGATGGTGAGGAGATCCTCGCCGAGGGTCGCCGCCATCTCCTCGGCGGCTTCGAGCGCCGGCGCCAGCCGGCCCATGAACATGGCGCCATAGATCTTGAAATGGAAATCGTGACAGCGATAGAGCGAGTAGAAATTGCGTGCGCCTTCTCTCGCCAGATATTTGCGGTCGGCCCTGATGGCGCGCTCGTTCCATTCGACGACATTGGGGTAGTCGCCGCACAGCACGTCGATATGGGTCGGCATGTGGAGGAGGTGGCCGGCATCGGGCATCACATGGCGCAGGCGGTCGCCGGCCTTGAGCGCGCGCTGCGGATGCGGCGACATCTCCATCAGATGGACATACATGTGGAGAAGCCCGGCATGGCCGTCGCCGCCCGGAAGCCGCATCGCCTTTTCGAGGACGTCGACCGCCTCCAGCGTGTCGGCGCCTTCGGCAGGCTTGCCGGTGGCGATGTCCCAGAGCTGCCAGGGCGTGCGGTTCATGATCGCTTCGGCGAAGAGGGCGGCGACGTCGAGATCCCGGGGGTGCGCGCGATAGACCTCGCGCATCGCGGCGGCGTAATCGTCGTTCCAGATGGGCGTCACCTGGCCCGGGTCGCTGGCCGGATAGCGCAGCGCCAGGGGCGCGATCAACGCTTGTTCGACGGCACTCGCCGACGCCCGATGCTCAAGCGCTTCCGCCGTCGCCTTGTGGGCCCGGGCCAGCGACCGCTCGAGGTCGACCACGTCGAAGGCCTTCCACTGCTTGTTGTAATTGGGGCCCGAAGCATAGGCGATGCCCCACCAGGCCATGGCGCATCGGGGATCCGCCTTCACCGCCTTCTCGAAGCAGCGCACCGACTCTTCGTGATTGAAGGCGTAGCACCAGGCGAGGCCGCGGTCGAACCAAGTCTGCGCTTCGGCCGAACGGGTGGAAATGCCGCGGCTATAGGAGCCGAGATCGTAATAGTCGCCCATCTGTCCCTCGTGCTGCTCGGGAGGCCCCCCGCTCTTTCATGCGAGGTCCGCGAATCGTCGTCAATCCCCCTGGTGCTTCCCGTCCGGCATCCCGCAGACGGCTCGCGGCAGCCGGGTCAGCGGCCGAGGCGGGGATTGGGCTGGTAGTCCGCGCAATGGAAGAAGTTTATGCCGATCAGCACGAAGATCTTCTTGCTCTTGCGGATGAGCTGCAAGGTCTTGGTCTCGACCTTGCCATGGGTCGCCAACTCGACATCCAGATTGATCCTGGTGCCCTTGACGGTGACATTGGTGATCCTGCCGACCGTATCGTTCCAGTTGATCTCGTTGGCGGAAAGATTGATGAAGGCGCGTCCTTCCTTGTAGTCGGGACCGCTCCGGTCCGCCCGGCTCATCTTGCACCAGTCCTTGTCGCGGGAATAGGTCCCGAAAAGGAGCGGTATCTCGTCCTGCGCCTCCGCGGGGACCGGGCCTGAGACGAGACAAGCCGCGGCCACCAGGCCGAACAAGAAGGATGATCCGTTTCGCATGAATGGTCTCCGTTTGACGCGACCGGCCTTTAGCACAGGAAAGCCGGGCGTTCATCTCGTTATTATTTCAGATTGCCGACGCCGGGCATGCCTCCGGACTTGCAACGTTCCAGCCGAGGAACATAACCTAGGTTAAAGCAGCGCTCCGTGCGCCGCCCTATCGATTGTCAGCCCGAGCAATTGACCGTCAAACCAGGGCGAGAGGCAAAAATGGACAAGAAGATGCTCCTCCGCCTGGTGGAGCAGGCCCGGAAGCGGGTCGAATCGAGCGACGAGACCATTAACGACCAGCACCGGATCATCGCGGCGCTGGAGGGGAAGGGGCTGAATTCGGACGAGGCCAGGGCCATCCTGGCCCGGCTCATCACGGCGCAGGATACCGAGCTTGCCGAGATGGAGCGGCTGCTGGACATCATGGATCGGGAGATGGAATGTTGAGCGTTGCCTGTGGGCTTCTGGCCAGGCATGCCCTCATAAAGCGCGGCAATGGAAGCCTCGCCCCTGCCTGGAAACGGTGAAGCGGAACAGAGATCAATTCGTCTCCGCCAGGGCGTCGACCGGCACATAGCCCAGCTCGCGGCCATCGCGCGCAATCAGAGCCCGTTCGCCTTCCGTCTGCACCAAGCGCACGAGAGTGAACGCCTTGAGCCGACCGTCATCCTTTCCTCCCTTGGTCAGCTCGACGGTGACAGCGCGGGTGGTGATGCGGTTCGGCTGCTTGGGAATGACCTCGCCCGGCTCGACATCGGCAACTTGCAGCCCGAGCGGGAAATTCGACAAGGTCCTGGCCCTGGGCCGCTGCTCGAAACCGAATTCTTTCCTGCTGACTTCGGGAACGACGACGCCGACATGGTTGGCGAGCTCGAAGATTTCGATGAAGGTGTCCTTGTTCTCATCGCCATTGGCGAGACCATCAAGCAAAGCCCACGTAAAGAGCCCGTGGCCGCGATATCCTTCCCGCGCCGGCTGGTCGGCATCGGAAGCGGCGATCACGTTGATGCCGACCGCCTGGGTCAGACGATCCATCGCCGCAGCCTTTTCCGTCGAGGCGCTGCGAGCCACCGAGCCCGACTCGCATGTATCGTAAAGGAGAATGCCGGATCGCGCCTTGATGCGGGCGAACCACTCCTGCCAACGATCCTGGTCGATGGCCTTGTCGGCGTAGGTATCGCCGGCGGCCGGCCTGAAGTCCTGCGGCAGAAAGTAATATTTGCCGTCGACCGTCAAACCGTGACCGGCGAGGAAGAAGACGAACTTGTCTTCCGGAGCGATCTTCCTGCCGAGCTCGGTGAACACGCCATCGAGGTTCTCATCGGTGACGTCTTCATTGAGGACGAGGCGGGCGACGACGGTTTCGTAGACATTCCGGCCGACCGCCGCCAGCGCCCCGGCCAGTGACCGGGCATCGGAAACCGCCGCGCTCAAGGCGAGCGATGCGTCGGCATATTTATCCACGCCGACCGCGAGGACATAAAGCTTGCCGCGCTTCTCCGTCGTGGCGCCAGCCGCGTCGATGACCATCTCCGCAGGCGTCGACGCCACGAGGCCGCGGGCATTGTAGGCGGTCACCGATATGACGTTGCGGCCGGGCTTCAGGGCGAAGCTCCGGGTGAACACGTTCTCATCCTCGGGCGTAAGGATGGTGGCGCCGCGCCCGCCCTCGACCGTCTGGGTGCGGCCGTCAATACGCCACTCGATCTTGCCGATGCCGCCACCCTGATCCTCGACGCGCGCCGTGATGCGCACCGAGCCCGCCCGCCGCTCGGCCTTGTCGATGATGACGAGCGGCGGCGGGCCGGTGTCGATGACCGAACCGAGATTGAGCTTTTTTGCCGCGTTCAGATGCTTGCCGAATGGATCGCTCCTGAACATTTCCTCGACGAGATCGGGGCGATAGAGCGCCTGGTAGAACTGATCGATACTGAAGGCCTTCCGTCCACGGACCACGGCAAGGAGCTTCTTGCCGTCGCCCGATACGCCGAAGAAGCCGGCGGGCGTCAGGGCGAGCGCATCACTCGTCCCGCCGCCGCCAATGAGGGTCGCCAGAGGCGTGCCGCCCGCTGCGTCCCAGATCCTGATCGTCGCATCGGTTGCGCCGGAGACGAGGCGGCGCCCGTCAGGCGAGAAGGCGACGGAATAGGGGAAGCGCGTATGGCCCTTCAGCGTGCGCAGGAGAGTCCCCTTGGCCGCGTCCCAGAGTCTTACCGTATCGTCGCCGCCCGCCGAGGCAATGCGGGTTCCGTCGGGCGAGAACGTTCCCGAAGTGAGCCATGCTTCGTGCCCCTTGAAGGTTCGGACGATCTCGCCGGTCCGGACGTCCCATAATTGCAGGTCACGGGTGCTGTAGATCGAGGACAGCACCTCGCTGCCATCGGGGGAGAATGCCGCAAAGACGATGGTGTCGGCGAAGCCACGGAAAATGTCGTCGGTGAAGGTGCGGATATAGGCGCCCGTCCCGGCATCCCAAAGCCTCAGGCGCGCATCGTTGCCACCCGACACGATGAACCGCCCGTCGGGAGAGATGGCGATGGCCGCAACGCCGGTGGCCCGGCTTTCATCTCCACCATCGCCGTTCGCTATCGCCCGCACCAGCGTGCCGGTCTCCGCATCCCAGATCTTTATCGTCTTGTCGCGGCTGCCGCTGAGCACCCTCCGTCCGTCGGGTGAAAACGCGACGATGGATATGACATCGGCATGAGCATCGATGCTCCGGACGAGCGCGCCGGTCCGAGCGTCCCACAGCCTGACCGTCTTGTCCCAGCCGGCCGAGGCCACGCGCGCAGAGTCCGGCGAATAGGCGACGGAGATGACGCCGTCGGAATGTGCGGAAATGCTGCGGACGAGGGTTCCCGTGCGGACGTCCCAGATATCGAGCGTTCCGTTGTCCCGGCCTGCCGCCAGGCGCGATCCATCGCCGGAGAGGGCTATCCCCATCACCATCGCAGTCGGCGACCCAAACCTGGTCACGACGTCGCCGGTCCGGACGTCCCGGAGGATGGCGCTGGCATCGGCCGATCCGGAGAGCAGGCGGCGGCCGTCGGGCGAGAAGCCGAGCGATGCGAGCCAGTTCCGATGCTCGGCATGCTTGCGCTTGAGCTTGCCGGTCCTGGCATCCCACAATTTGACGGTGTTGCCGGAGCCTGTCGAAGCGACGAGCCGGCCGTCGGGCGAGTAGGCGACGGCGGCGACCGGCTCCGTCTCCTCATCGATCTGGCGGACGAGCTTTCCGGTCTTCGCGGTCCACATCTTCACGGCGCCGTCCTGGCCGCCCGAGACGACATACCGGCCATCGGGAGAGAAGGCGATCGAGTTGACCGCATCCGCATGCGCCTGGAAGCTCGACGCGACCTCCCCGCTCGCGACGGCGCGCAGCGTGAGCCTGCCACTCTTGTCGCCCGCGAGCAGGAAGCGCCCGTCGGGAGAGAAGATGACGGTGGTGAAGAGCGCGCCGCCGCTGTCGATCATGCGCAGGGGAGCGCCGGACGCGCTCTCCGAAAGGCGGATCATGCCGGCGGAGGCGCTGGCCAGAAGCTTTCCATCGGGCGAGAGGGCGATCGCGGTCACGGACTCCGCGTGGCCGGTGAGCGTGTAGACGAGCTTTCCGGTCTCGATATCGATCACGGTGACGGCCTTCCCGTCGCCGCCCGCATAGAGCCACCGCTCGTCGCGTGACAGCGCGATCGAATAAACCCAGCTCGGGTCGGCCTGGACGCTGCGGATGAGCGCGCCGGTGTCGGCATCCCACATCTTGACCGCGCCGTCGCCGCCTGCCGTGAAGACGAGCTTCTGGTCGCGCGAGAAGGCGAGAGAAGTGACGGTGGTGAGATGGCCGAGCCGCGGCACGATCTCGTAGCCGGAGACATCGGAGATATCGTCCTGGGCGCCGCACGGTGCGGGCGCCGCGATGACGATGAGAAGGACGGCCAGAGCCAGGCGGAAGGACGCCACCGCCTTGCCCACGCCGGAATACGCCCTGTCGAGCAAGGTCGCTGCCGTCCGCATATCGGCATCTTGCCTGAAAATCCGGGCAAGTCCATGTCGCACCGGCGGCAGGGCGGGGGCGGACGCCGCCCGCCGGAATAAGAAAGCCGCCCCGGTTTCCCAGGACGGCTCTCGCAAAGCTTGCCTAATCGGCTGGATCAGAAGTCCATGCCGCCACTCAGATCGGCCTTGGCCGATCTGAGCATCTCGAGTCGATGGGCGGCTTTATGGACTTCCTTAGAAGTCCATGCCGCCCATGCCGCCGCCGCCCGGCATCGGCGGGGCCGCCGGCTTGTCCTTCGGCTTCTCGGCGACCATGGCTTCGGTCGTGATGAGAAGGGAAGCGACCGAGGCCGCGTCCTGAAGGGCGGTGCGCACGACCTTGGTCGGGTCGATGATGCCCTTGTCGACGAGGTCGCCATACTCTTCGGTCTGCGCGTCGAAGCCGTAGTTGCCAGACTTCTCGAGCACCTTGCCGACCACGATCGAGCCTTCGACGCCGCTGTTCTCGGCGATCTGGCGGATCGGGGACTCGAGCGCCTTCGACACGATCTTGATGCCGGCCTGGATGTCGGCATTGTCCGACTTCAGGCTCTCGACGGCCTTCTTGGCGCGCAGCAGGGCGACGCCGCCGCCCGGCACGATGCCTTCCTCGACAGCGGCGCGGGTCGCGTTGAGCGCGTCGTCGACGCGGTCCTTGCGCTCCTTCACCTCGACTTCCGTCGAGCCGCCGACCTTGATGACGGCGACGCCGCCCGCGAGCTTGGCCAGGCGCTCCTGGAGCTTCTCACGGTCGTAGTCCGACGTCGTCTCTTCGATCTGCTGCTTGATCTGGGCGACGCGGCCCTGGATGTCGTTCTTCTTGCCATGTCCGTCGACGATGGTGGTGTTCTCCTTCTCGACGCGCACGCGCTTGGCGCGGCCGAGCATGTCCACCGTGACGTTCTCGAGCTTGATGCCGAGGTCTTCCGAGATCACCTGGCCACCGGTGAGGACCGCGATGTCCTCGAGCATGGCCTTGCGGCGATCGCCGAAGCCCGGAGCCTTGACGGCCGCGACCTTGAGGCCGCCGCGCAGCTTGTTGACGACGAGAGTGGCGAGAGCCTCGCCTTCGACGTCCTCGGCGACGATGAGCAGCGGACGGCCGGTCTGCACCACGGCTTCGAGAACCGGGAGCATGGCCTGGAGGCCCGACAGCTTCTTCTCGTGCAGGAGGATGTAGACGTCTTCCAGCTCGGCGATCATCTTGTCGGCGTTGGTGATGAAGTAGGGCGAGAGATAGCCGCGGTCGAACTGCATGCCTTCGACGACGTCGAGCTCGGTGTCGAGCGACTTCGCTTCCTCGACCGTGATCACGCCCTCATTGCCGACCTTCTGCATGGCCTTGGCGATCATGTCGCCGATGTCCTTCTCGCCATTGGCGGAGATGGTGCCGACCTGGCCGACTTCGTCCGAGCCCTTGACCTTCTTCGAGCGCTTCTTGATGTCCTCGATGGCGGTCCTGACGGCGAGATCGACGCCGCGCTTCAGGTCCATCGGGTTCATGCCGGCGGCAACCGCCTTGGCGCCCTCGCGCACGATCGACTGGGCGAGCACGCACGCCGTCGTGGTTCCGTCGCCGGCGACGTCGTTCGTCTTCGAAGCGACTTCGCGCAGCATCTGGGCGCCCATGTTCTCGAACTTGTCCTCGAGCTCGATCTCCTTCGCCACCGTCACGCCGTCCTTGGTGGTGCGCGGCGCGCCGAACGACTTGTCGATGACGACGTTGCGGCCCTTGGGGCCGAGCGTCACTTTTACCGCATTGGCGAGAATGTCGACGCCGCGCAGCATGCGCTCGCGGGCTTCGCCGGAGAAGCGGACTTCTTTCGCTGCCATTGTGTTATTCCTCTACTGAAACTTGATGATTGCTTGCGATTCGGATCAGGCCGCCTTCTTCGAGGCCGACTTGCCCTCGAGGACGCCCATGATGTCCGACTCTTTCATGATCAGATATTCGGTGCCGTCGATCTTGACCTCGGTGCCCGACCACTTGCCGAACAGCACGATGTCGCCGGCCTTGACGTCGATCGGGATCAGCTTGCCGTTTTCGTCGCGCCCGCCGGGGCCGACGGCGATGATTTCGCCCTGCATGGGCTTTTCCTGGGCCGTGTCCGGAATGATGATGCCACCCTTGGTCTTCGTGTCTTCCTCAACCCGGCGCACGACCACGCGGTCGTGCAGAGGACGGAACTTCATGCGATGTCTCCTTCGTTGGTCGCATTGTTCGATTATGGGGATGCCGGAGCCTGGTGAAGGGAGAGCGAAGCCTCCCAACCTCGTTCCGGCGCCTGTTAGCACTCTCTTTGCAGGAGTGCTAGCAGTTGGCGATTGAGATAGGACAGGCGGTCCGGTCCGTCAAGAGGGAAGTCCCGGAAACAATTGAAGGAAGCGGGAGCGGCTCGTGCCGGCCCTTCCGGGACCGTCCGGCGCTCGGGAATTCAACGGCGGCACCGTTCCGGCTCCCCGATTTCCGCATCGACCGCAGGAGCCACGCCTATCCGGGGCTCGCTACGGCTACGGCGATGATTCTACTCCCTTTACGGCAGTTTTGCCTTCCCACTTGTGGAAACCGGCGTCGCGAGTCATCGTGACGCCAGGAGGAACCCCGCTTGGCTGCGACCGTGGGCATCATCGCCAATCCCGTCTCGGCGCGCGACATCCGGCGCGTCATCGCCAATGCGACCAGCCTCCAGATCACCGATCGGGCCAATATCGTGCTCCGGGTCCTCACCTGCCTGAAGGCCGTGGGCGTCGGCCGGGTGGTGATGATGCCCGAGAATGGCGGCATAAGGCACCATGTGCGCCGGGGGATCGAGCGGTCTCACAACCTGGGCGAGCATGACTTCCCCGACCTCTCCTATCTGGACATGACCGTCGTGGGGACGGTCGAGGACACGATCCGGGCTGCCGATCTCATGCGCCAGAGACAGCTCGACGCCATCGTCGTCCTGGGAGGCGACGGCACCCATCGCGCCGTGGTGTCGCGCTGCGGCGCGGTGCCGGTCGCCGGAATCTCGACCGGCACCAACAATGCTTTTCCAGAGCATCGCGAGCCGACCATCACCGGCCTCGCCACCGGTCTTGCGGTCACCGGCCAGGTGCCCCCCGCCATCGCCTATGCGCCCAACAAGAAGCTCACCGTGCGCGTCAACGACCAGGCGGCGGAGATCGCGCTGGTCGACGTGGCGCTGGTCACCGAAAGGGTGGTGGGCGCCCGGGCGCTGTGGAAGCCCGAGACCTTCCGCGAACTCTTCGTCACCTTCGCCGACCCGGAAGTCATCGGCATGTCGGCGATTGCCGGCCTCCTGGAACCCGTCAGGCGCGATGAGCCCATGGGCCTGCATGTGCTTCTGGCGCCCCCGGAGGAGGCCCGTCTCCAGCTCAGCGTGCCGATCGCGCCCGGCTATATCCGTCCCATCGGCATCGCCTCCTGGCAGAGGCTCAAAGCCGGAAAGTCCTATGGGCCCCAGGTCACGGCCGGCTCCATCGCGCTCGACGGCGAGCGCGAGCTATCCTTTTCCGAACGCGACCGCGTCCAGATCGCGCTCGAGGAAAACGCCTTCCGCACCATCAACGTCGCCGCCGTCATGGACCATGCGGCGCGCCACGGGCTGATGCGGCAGTCGCATGCGATCGAGGTGAAACGCCAGGTTTCCTGATGGGAGGAGAGACGATGAGCAAAAATCCATTTCCGCTCGACAAGCAAGGCCTGCTCGAGGCCTACCGGACGATGCGGCGCATCCGCGAATTCGAGGAGCGGGTGCACAACGAGTTCGCCAAGGGCGACATACCGGGTTTCGTGCATCTCTATGCCGGCGAGGAGGCCTCCGGCACCGGCATCATGATGCATCTCAACGACCGCGACCGCATCGCCTCGACCCACAGGGGGCACGGCCACTGCATCGCCAAGGGCGTCGACGTGAAGGAGATGATGGGCGAGATCTACGGCAAGGCGATGGGCTCCTGCCGCGGCAAGGGCGGATCGATGCATATCGCCGATCTCTCCAAGGGCATGATGGGCGCCAACGGCATCCTGGGCGCCGGCGCGCCGCTGGCCTGCGGCGCAGCGCTCGCCGCCAAATACCGCGGCGACGGCGGCGTCGGCATCAGCTTCGTCGGCGACGGCGCGTCGAACCAGGGCATGTTCCTGGAAAGCCTCAACCTCGCGGCGGTGTGGAACCTGCCGGCGATCTTCGTGGTCGAGAACAACGGCTATGCCGAATCCACCTCGCGCGACTATGCGGTGGCGGTCGATTCCTATGTCGACCGCGCCGCGGGCTTCGGCCTGCCGGGAGTCACCGTCGACGGCACCGATTTCTTCGCCGTCTATGAAGCGGCGGGCGAGATCGTCAAGCGGGCGCGCGAAGGCGGCGGGCCGGCCCTGCTCGAATGCAAGATGATCCGCTTCTTCGGCCATTTCGAGGGCGACCAGCAGACCTATCGCGGCAAGGGCGAGGTCGAGCACATAAGGGCGCATCGGGATTGCATCAAGCTCTTCGCCCAGAAGGTCCTGGACGCCGGCGTGATCAAGAAGCCCGAGATCGAGGCCATCGACAAGGAGGTCCTGGCCGAGATCGACGAGGCGGTGACGACCGCCAAATCGGCACCGCTGCCGACCGCCAAGGACCTGACGACCGACGTCTACGTGGCTTACTGAGAGGGGACGGAACATGGCACGCAAGATCAGCATGCGGCAGGCTCTGAACGAGGCGCTCGACCAGGAAATGGCGCGCGACCCGTCGGTGATCGTCATGGGCGAGGACATCGTCGGCGGCATGGGCGGCGACGGCGAGAAGGACGCCTGGGGCGGGGTGCTCGGCGTCACCAAGGGGCTCTATGCCAAATATGGCGACCGGCTGCTCGACACGCCGCTCTCCGAGAGCGCCTATATCGGCGCCGCAGTCGGGGCCGCGGCCTGCGGCATGCGCCCGGTGGCCGAGCTCATGTTCATCGACTTCATGGGCGTGTGCTTCGACGAGATCTTCAACCAGGCCGCCAAGTTCAAATACATGTTCGGCGGCAAGGCGCAGACGCCGGTCGTCATCCGCACCATGATCGGCGGCGGCTTCCGCGCCGCGGCGCAGCATTCGCAGGTGCTGACCCCGCTCTTCACCCATATTCCGGGGCTGAAGGTGGTGGTTCCGTCCAATGCCTATGACGCCAAGGGACTGCTCATCCAGTCGATCCGCGACAACGATCCGGTGATCTTCTGCGAGCACAAGAACCTCTACGGCCAGGAGAACGACGTGCCGCAGGAATCCTATGCGATCCCCTTCGGCGAGGCGAATGTGGCGCGCGAGGGCAAGCATGCGACCATCGTCACCTATGGCATGATGGTGCATCGCGCCCTCGACGCCGCCCAGGCGCTGGCCAAGGACAAGGTCGAATGCGAGGTCATCGATCTCAGGACGCTGTCGCCGGTCGACTGGGACACGGTGATCGAAAGCGTCGAGAATACCGGCCGGCTCGTCTGCGTGGACGAGGCGCATCCGCGCTGCTCGATCGCGAGCGACGTGGCGGCGAAGGTCTCGCAGGGAGCCTTCGGCGCGCTCAAGGCCGGAATCCAGATGGTGACGGCGCCGCACACGCCGGTGCCGTTCTCGCCGACGCTCGAGGATCTCTATCTGCCGAGCGCCGAAAAGATCGCTTCCGCCGTGCGCAAGACGATGGCCAATTGAGGAGGGATGATGTCGGACAAGAGGATCATCCCCGTCGTCATGCCGAAATGGGGCCTCTCGATGCAAGAGGGGAAGGTCACCTCATGGCTCATGAAGGACGGCGACCAGGTCAAGACCGGCGACCAGCTGCTCGAAGTCGAGACCGACAAGATCGCCGGCGCCGTCGAAGCGAGCGACGCCGGCATATTGCGCCGGCGCATCGGCCAGGAGGACACGGTCTATCCGATCAAGACCCTGATCGGCGTGGTCGCCGGCGCCGACGTGCCGGAGGCCGACATCGACGCCTTCGTGTCCTCCTATGTCGTGCCGGCGGCGGAAGAGGGCGAGGAGGAGGCGGGTCCGCGCTACGAATTCGCCGACACGCCGGCGGGGCGCTTGCGCTATACGAAGTGCGGCACGGCCGACAATGCCGTCCTTCTCATCCACGGCTTCGGAGGCGATCTCGACAACTGGCTGTTCAATACCGAGGCGCTGAGCGAGGCGGCGACCGTCTACGCCCTCGACCTTCCCGGGCACGGACAGTCGACCAAGTCGGTGCCGGAGCCGACCGTCGCCGGACTGGCCGAGGCAGGGCTCGGCTTCATGGACACGCTCGAGATCGACAGGGCGCATCTCGTCGGGCACTCGCTCGGCGGCGCCGTCGCGATCGAGATCGCACGCCGGGCCAAAGGCAGGGTGAAGTCGCTCACCCTCGTCAACTCCGCCGGTCTCGGCCCCGACATCAACATGGACTATATCGACGGCTTCATCGGCGCGGCCTCGCGGCGCGATCTCAAGCCGGTGCTGGAGAACCTGTTCGCCGACGGCTCGCTGGTGAGCCGGCAGATGGTCGACGATCTCCTGAAATACAAGAGGCTCGACGGCGTCGGCGAGGCGCTTGCCGCCCTGAAGGAAGGCATCTTCACCAATGGCAGGCAGGCGACGATCCTGGAGGAGGCGCTCGCATCGGCCGGCGTGCCGGTGCTGGTCATCACCGGCGCAGAGGACCGGATCATTCCCGTCTCGCACGCCAAGGGAACCGCCGGCGCCAAGGTCGAGATCATCGCAGGTGCAGGCCACATGCCGCAAATGGAGCAGGCGGGCAAGGTCAACGCCCTGATCAAGGCGCATATGGCAGGCGCGTGACCGACAGGCTGCGCCCGTCACAAACGGTAATCCAACGTGTGGGAACATCGGCGGGAACGGTTCGTTCTCGCTGAGAAGACAGCCGTCACAAAGCGACCAGGTCATGCGGCAAGACTGGTCTCGTGCGTTACTTCGGGAGTCCTGCGGGGCTCCCGCTTTTTGTGCGCTTCAAGCGCCGCTCTCAGCGCCGAGCAAGGTGCGCAAGCGCTGAATCTTGTCGCGCGTCAGCCAGCTCCGCCAGCCGGTCGCGCTCCGAATCCGTGAGAACCGGCTCGGGGATCGCGCCATATCGGGCGGCATCGCCGGCAATGGCGTCGGCGGCCCCGTCGAGCGCGTCGAGCCCGACGAGACGGAACGAGGTCGCGGTCAGCGGTCCGAACATCAGGGCGCGGGCGATCTGCGGCGCCTCTGCCGGGCGCGGCTCGACGCCCGCGAGCCGTGCGAAACGGACCGCCAAGACGTTCATCATTCGGCCCTGCGACCTCCCGCGATTGTTTCGATAGGTCGCGACGCCGGCCTCGAGCTGCTCCCGCGTAGGGCCGGGCATCGCCCCGCTCCAGACGTAAGCGAGATAGCGCGCCTGAAGCTCGAGGACCGGGAAGTAGGGACCGATAAGGGGATAGAGGCCGAGAAAGGCGAGCCCGTCGAGATCGGGGTGGAAGGTGAACTCGGCGAGGTCGACATGTGTGTCGTCGAGGTCGAGCATTTCCCTGATCTCCCGGGACAGGAAGGGCAGGGACAGCCCGTAGCCCGTAGCCATGACGACCGCGTCGAACTCCGCTGCCGTGCCGTCATCGAACCAGACGGACCGCCCGTGGACGCGTGTGATCCATGGCCGCGCCGTGAGCCGGCCTTCGGCGAGGAGCGGCACATAGTCCTGACTCAGCGCGACCTTCGCCTCGAGCAGGCTCCGTGCCGGTCGCGGGGCGCCGTACACGGCTGGATCGCCGGTTGCTTCGAGGATGAAGGCCTTGAGCGCCGCGGCGGTAGCTTCGGGTGGGAAGGTCTCGGCGGCGAGCGCGCCAAAGCGTGCCAGGCCGACATTGTCGACGGGCACGCCGGCGACCAGCTTGGGAACGACATAGCGCTGCCGGCGCATGGCGACCGCGACGCCGGCCGCGCCGGCTCTCGCCAGCTCGCAGGCAATCTCGAGAGCGCTGTTGCTGCCGCCGGCAACAAGCACCCTGGCGTCGTGAAACCTGCCCGCGCCGTCATAGTCGAAGGCGTGGGACACTCCGGCGGGACCGGCAAAGGAGGAAAGCCCCCGGATGTCCGGCATCGCCGGAAGATTGTAGCGGCCCGAGGCGATCACGACGCGAGGGAAGTCCTCGACGGTTTCGTCGCCGCTCGCGTCGGTCGCCGTGAGCCTGTACCCGCCGTTCGACGCGCGGCCGATCTCCTGCACGGTCGTGGCGAACCGTGTCGCTCGCAGGAGGCCGAACCATGCCGCATAGGTCTCGAGATAAGCGTGGACATGCCTGTTGTGCGGGAATGCGGCAGCGTCGTCAGGATAGTCGAGGTCGCTGAACCGGGTCACGATCCGGCTCGTATTGGCGGACATGCTCGACCAGACGCCGCTCATCGCCGCGGTATGGTCCCATTGACCGCCGACCCGCCGAGCCTTCTCGAACAGGACCGGTTCGAACCCCTGCGCCGCGAGGAAGCGTGCGCCGACGAGTCCCGCGGGTCCGGCGCCGACAATCGCAACGCGTCGGTCGTTGCTCCTCATGGCGGCCTAGGCTTGGGCCCGGCCGATCCCATAGGGCGCGAGCCAGGCGAGACCCGCTTCGGTGTCCTGGCGCGGGCGGTATTCGCAGCCGATCCAGCCGTCATAGCCGAGCTCGTCGATGAGATCGAAAAGATAGGGCACGTTCAGCTCCTGAAGCGCGTCCGGCTCGTGGCGGCCGGGAACGCCGGCGACCTGGATATGGCCGATGATCTCGAAATGCCGGCGCAGGTGCTCTGCCACCGCGCCGCGGCTCATCTGCTGGTGATAGAGGTCGTATTGGAGCTTTACATTGGGAGCGCCCACCCGATCGAGGATCCCGGCCGCCTGGTCGGCCGATTTCAGGAAATAGCCAGGCATGTCGGCCGCATTGAGGGGCTCGATCAGGAGCGTGACATCGTGGGGCCTGGCGAGACCGGCGGCCCAGGCGAGATTTTCGGTGAAGCAGCCGGCACAGGCCGAGAGGTCGTCGCCTGCAGCGGGGATGCCGGCCATCACGTGGATGCGCGGATTCTCGAGGGCGACCGCATAATCGAGCGCCTGCTCGAAGGTGCGGCGGAAGACGTCGCGCCTGGCCGGCAGGGCGGCGAAACCGCGCTCGCCCGCATCCCAGTCGCCGGGCGGGGCGTTGAACAAAATTTGTGCAAGTCCGGCATCCTTCCGTCGCGCCAGGATCTGAGCCTTGTCGAAGGCGTAGGGGAAGAGGAACTCGACGCCGGCGAAGCCCGACTTGCGGGCGGCCGCGAAGCGCTCCAGAAAAGGGATATCCTGGAACATCATGCTCAGATTGGCGGCGAAGCGCGGCATCTTAACCCCGTCAAATGGTCTTGCTGTTCACTGTATTATACCGGACCATAAAATAGTTCGAGGGCCCATGGTTCAGACCGTCACGCAACTCCACCCCGATGCGCCGAAGCCGGCGCCCAGGCAGACCGATCCGGCGACATTGCGGGCGGAAATCCTGGAAAAGCTCGCTTATACGGTCGGCAAGGACCCGCTCGTGGCACGCGATCACGACTGGCTCGCCGCCACCGTCCATGCGGTGCGCGACCGCGTCATCGACCACTGGATGAATTCGACCCGCGACGCCTATGCGAGAAGCGCCAAGCGCGTCTATTATTTCTCGCTCGAATTCCTGATCGGCCGGCTGCTGCGCGACGCGATGAGCAATCTCGGCCTGGTTGAGCCCGTCACCCAGGCGCTGCAGAGCCTCAATGTCGATCTCGACCTCATCGAGGAATTGGAGGCCGACGCGGCGCTCGGCAATGGCGGACTCGGGCGGCTCGCCGCCTGCTTCATGGAGAGCATGGCGAGCGTCGACATTCCCGCCTACGGCTATGGCATCCGCTACCAGCACGGGCTGTTCAAGCAGAAGATCAAGGACGGCCAGCAGATCGAAGTCCCGGAAGACTGGCTTGCCCACGGCAATCCATGGGAGTTCGAGCGCCAGGAGGCCGCCTATGAGATCGGCTTCGGCGGCACGGTGGAGACCGTGGAGCAGGACGACAATTCCCTCAAGCACACCTGGGTCCCGAGCGAGACGGTGCAGGCGGTCGCCTTCGACACGCCGATCGCCGGCTGGCGCGGCAGGAGAGTCAATACGCTGAGGCTGTGGGGCGCCCAGGCGCTCGATCCGCTCAGGCTCGACGCCTTCAATCGCGGCGATCATCTGGGCGCGCTCGCCGAGCAGGCGAGGGCGGAGACGATCACGCAGGTTCTCTATCCGTCCGACAGCACGCCGGCCGGCCAGGAATTGCGCCTGCGCCAGGAGTACTTCTTCGTCTCGGCGTCGCTGCGCGACCTGTTGCGCCGGCACATCAAGCAGTTCGGCACGCTGGCGAACCTTCCCGAAAAGGCCGCTATCCAGCTCAACGACACGCATCCCGCGGTGGCGGTGGCCGAGCTCATGCGCATCCTGGTCGACCGGCACGATCTCGACTGGGACCATGCCTGGGAGCTGACGCGCGCCGTGATCTCCTACACCAACCACACGCTGCTGCCCGAGGCGCTCGAGACGTGGCCAGTCCATCTGTTCGAGCGGCTGCTGCCCCGGCACATGCAGATCATCTATGCGATCAACGCCAAGCTCCTGCAGGACGCGCGCGGACGCCAGGCGAGCGACGCCATGCTGGCGGCGATCTCGCTCATCGACGAGCACAACGGCCGTCGCGTGCGCATGGGGCAACTGGCTTTCGCCGGCTCGCACAAGGTCAATGGCGTGTCGGAACTCCACACCGAGCTCATGAAGACGACGGTCTTCAAGGACCTGAACGAGGCCTTTCCCGGCCGCATCACCAACAAGACCAACGGCATCACGCCGCGGCGCTGGCTGTTCCAGGCCAATGACGGCCTCACCCGTCTCATCCGCGACACGATCGGCGACGGCGTGCTCGACGACCTCGACAAGCTCGCCGAGCTCGACAAGCTCGCCGGCGATGGCGCCTTCCAGCAGCATTTCGCCCAGGTCAAGCGGGCCAACAAGGAGCGGCTGGCGCACGCGATCCAACGCATGGGCATCAGGATCGATCCCGCGGCGATGTTCGACGTCCAGGTGAAGCGCATCCATGAATACAAGCGCCAGCTTCTGAACATACTGGAGGCGATCTCCGTCTATAACCAGATCCGCTCGCATCCCGAGAAGGACTGGGTGCCGCGGGTGAAGATCTTCGGCGGCAAGGCGGCGGCCAGCTACTGGCAGGCCAAGCTCATCATCCGGCTCATCAACGACGTGGCGCGCGTGGTCAATGTCGACCCCGCGGTGCGCGGGCTCATCAAGATCGTCTTCGTGCCGAACTACAATGTGAGCCTCGCCGAGCTCATCATTCCGGCGGCCGACCTTTCCGAGCAGATATCGACCGCCGGCATGGAAGCATCGGGAACCGGCAACATGAAATTCGCGTTGAATGGAGCGCTCACCATCGGAACGCTCGATGGCGCGAATGTGGAGATCCGCGACCGGGTGGGGCCCGACAATATCATCATCTTCGGCATGACGGCCGAAGAAGTGTCGGCGCGCCGCGCCTCCGGCTACGATCCGCGCGCCGTCATCGACGCGACACCGGAATTGAAGGACGTGCTCGACATGCTGGCATCAGGCGTCTTCTCGCCGGGGGAGTCCGACCGCTACAAGGGGTTGATCGATCTCCTGACCACGAGCGACTGGTTCATGGTGGCCGCTGATTTCGCCGCCTATGCCAAGGCGCAGCGCCAGATCGACGCCCTGTGGAGCCGACAGCCGCGCTGGCTCGACAAGGCTATCCGCAACACCGCCAACATGGCCTGGTTCTCGGCCGACCGGACGATCCGCGACTATGCGCGGGAAATCTGGAACGTCCCTTCCATGTGAGGCGTGATGATCGACGCATGCACATGTCTCTGCCGGGGACCGGGATCTGGAGCTCTCTCGACGTTGTCCTTCTCCCCCTCCGCGGGTGAAAGTGTGGCTCAGAGTGTGCAGAAATTTGTGTTTCAGCGGCAGCAGCCGTGCCGGCCGGACCGACACCCTCATCCGCCCTCTCGCCTTCGCGAAGCCGAGGCTTCGCTTCGGCGGAGCAAGGTCGGGCACCTTTTCCCGCAAGCGGGAGAAGGGAAATCGGCGACGGCTCCATGACGGGCGCGCGATGGCAGCTCGAGGCGGCGGAAGCCTCGGCGCTCGTCTCGGGGTCCCATGGCGATCCGTTCGCGCGGCTCGGCGTGCACAAGGCCGGATCCCGCTATGTCGCCCGCGCCGTCATGCCCGACGCCGAGACCGTCCAGGCCTTCGCGCTCGACGGGGCGAGCCTGGGCGAGCTCCGGCCGGGAAAGGCGGCCGGCTATTTCGAAGGCGAGGTGGCGCTCCAGCGGCAATGCCCGGTCTTCTACGAGGCGCGCAATCCGGGCGGGCGGTGGACGGTCGTCGATCCCTATTCGTTCGGTCCCGTCCTCGGGCCGATGGACGACTATTACGTGGCCGAGGGCACGCATCTCAGACTCTATGACAGGCTCGGCGCCCATCCCGTCACCCATGAAGGCATCGCCGGTGTCCTCTTCGCGGTCTGGGCGCCCAATGCCCGGCGCGTCTCGGTGGTGGGTGATTTCAACCGCTGGGACGGGCGGCGGCATGTGATGCGCCATCGCAAGGGGGCGGGCTTATGGGAAATCTTCATCCCCGAGCTCGAGCCCGGGGCGGTGTACAAGTTCGAGATCATCGGCGCCGAAGGCGATCTCCTGCCGCTCAAGGCCGATCCGCTCGCCTTCCAGTCGGAGCTCAGGCCCAGGACGGCGTCAGTCATTGCGAGCCCGCAGCCTTTCGCCTGGAGCGATGCGGACTATCTCGAGGCCCGCGCCCGAAAGGATCACCGCCGCAGCCCGATGGCCATTTACGAGGTGCATCTGGGCTCGTGGAAGCGTCGTGGCGACGGGCGGTTCCTCAGCTATCGCGAGCTGGCGGAAGATCTCCTGCCCTATGCCGCCGAGATGGGCTTCACCCATGTCGAGCTCCTGCCGGTGAGCGAGCATCCCTACGATCCGTCCTGGGGCTACCAGCCGACCGGCCTCTATGCGCCGACCGCGCGCTTCGGCAGCCCTGAGGACTTCGCCTTCTTCATGGACCGCGCCCATGCGTTGGACCTCGGTGTCATCCTCGACTGGGTGCCGGCGCATTTCCCGACCGACCAGCATGGGCTCGCGCATTTCGACGGCACCGCGCTCTACGAGCATCAGGATCCGCGGCGCGGCTTCCATCCCGACTGGAACACCGCCATCTACAATTTCGGCCGCACCGAGGTCCGGGCCTTCCTCGTCAACAACGCGCTCTACTGGATGGAGCGCTTCCATGCCGACGGCCTCAGGGTCGACGCGGTGGCCTCGATGCTCTATCTCGACTATTCGCGCAAGGCCGGCGAATGGATCCCCAACGAGGAGGGCGGACGCGAGAACAGGGAGGCCATCGCCTTCCTGAGGCGCATGAACGCGACGGCCTACGGCACCCATCCCGGTATCGTCACGATCGCCGAGGAATCGACCGCCTGGCCCGGCGTGTCGCAGCCCGTCCATGCGGGCGGCCTGGGCTTCGGCTTCAAATGGAACATGGGCTTCATGCACGACACGCTCGCCTATCTGTCGCACGAGCCCATCCATCGCAAATTCCATCACAACGACCTGACCTTCGGCCTGCTCTATGCCTTCTCGGAGAATTTCGTGCTGCCGCTGTCGCATGACGAGGTGGTGCACGGCAAAGGCTCGCTCCTTGCCAAGATGGCGGGCGACGACTGGCAGAAATTCGCGAACTTGCGGGCCTATTACGCCTTCATGTGGGCCTATCCCGGCAAGAAGCTCCTGTTCATGGGGCAGGAATTCGCCCAGCGCGGCGAATGGAGCGAAGCACGCGGCCTCGACTGGGATCTCCTGCAATATCCATCCCATGGCGGCGTGCGCCGCCTGGTGCACGACCTCAACGCGCTCTACCGCGCGCTGCCGCAGCTCCATGCGCGCGACTGCGAGGAAGACGGATTCGAATGGCTGATCGCCGACGATAACGAGAACTCGGTCTTCGCCTGGATGCGCAAGTCGGGCGGGAACCACCGGCCGGTGGTGGCCGTTTCCAATTTCACACCGGTGCCGCGGCATGGCTATGTGGTCCCGCTGCCGCATGCCGGCCGCTGGCGTGAGCGCGTCAACACCGACGCGACCGATTATGGCGGTAGCGGGCAGGGCAATTTTGGTGTCATCATGGGCGAGGAACGAGAAACGCATGGACGGCCCGCCGGCGCCCGCCTGACCCTGCCGCCGCTGGCGACGCTGATCCTCGAAAGCGAAGGTTAGGGGAGGAAGGCATGGCCGAACACCGCAGACACGCACCTCTGGCCCGTGACGCCATGGCCTATGTGCTGGCGGGCGGACGCGGCTCGCGGCTCATGGAGCTCACCGACAAGCGGGCGAAGCCCGCCGTCTATTTCGGCGGCAAGACCCGTATCATCGATTTCGCCCTCGCCAACGCGATCAATTCCGGCATCCGCCGCATCGGAGTGGCCACCCAGTACAAGGCGCACAGCCTGATCCGCCACCTGCAGCGCGGCTGGAACTTCCTGCGCCCCGAGCGCAACGAGAGCTTCGACATCCTCCCCGCCAGCCAGCGCGTCTCCGAGGACCAATGGTATGCGGGCACGGCCGACGCGGTCTATCAGAACCTCGACATCATCGAGAGCTACGGTCCCGAATACATGATCATCCTGGCGGGCGATCACGTCTACAAGATGGACTACGAGCTCATGCTGCAGCAGCATGTCGACACCGGCGCCGACGTCACGGTCGGATGCCTTGAAGTGCCGCGCATGGAAGCGACCGGCTTCGGCGTCATGCATGTCGACGAGAAGGACCGGATCATCAGCTTCGTCGAGAAGCCGAAGGACCCGCCCGGCATTCCGGACAAGCCCGAAATGGCGCTCGCCTCGATGGGCATCTATGTGTTCAGGACCAGGCTCCTGGCCGACGAACTGCGGCGCGACGCGGCGCAGAAAGGCTCCGCCCGCGATTTCGGCAAGGACATCGTGCCCTTTCTCGTCAAGAGCGGAAACGCCTATGCGCATCGCTTTCCGCGCTCCTGCGTGCGCTCGGAGAACGAGAGCCAGTCCTATTGGCGAGACGTCGGCACCGTCGACGCCTACTGGGAGGCGAATATCGATCTCACCGACACCGTGCCGGCGCTCGACCTGTTCGATCACAACTGGCCGATCTGGACCTATTCGGAACTGGTGCCGCCGGCGAAATTCGTCCATGACGAGGACGGCCGCCGCGGCAAGGCGGTGAGCTCGCTGGTCTCGGGCGGGTGCATCATCTCGGGCGCCGGAGTCAAGAACTCGCTGCTCTTCACCGGCGTGCGCGTCAACTCCTATTCGCGCATCGAGCAGGCGGTGGTGCTGCCCTATGTCCATGTCGGACGCAACGCCAGGCTCAAGCGCGTGGTCATCGACCGCGGCGTCGAGATCCCGGAAGGGCTGGTGGTCGGCGACGACCCGACGCTCGACGGCAAGCGCTTCCGGCGCACCGGCAATGGCATCTGCCTGATCACCCAGCCCATGATCGACCGGCTCGACGCGAGGAAGTGAGCGCGCATCATGGGAGGCAAGGTCCTGGCTGTCGCCTCGGAAGTCTTTCCGCTGGTCAAGACCGGCGGCCTCGCCGACGTCGTGGGCGCCCTGCCGGCGGCACTCGCCGGGCACGGTGTCGAGATGCGCGTCATGGCGCCGGGCTATCCCCTGGTAACGGCGGCCCTCGAGAGGGCGGCGCCGGTTCATGCCTATGACGATCTCTTCGGCGGACCGGCGCGCATCCTCACGGGACGCGCCGGGACCATCGATCTCCTCGTCGTCGACGCGCCGCATCTCTTCGACAGGCCCGGCAATCCCTATCTCGGTCCCGACGGCAAGGACTGGCCCGACAACTGGCGGCGCTTCGCCGCGCTGGCGCGGGCCGCCGCCGATGCCGGACAGGGCAGGATCAAGGCTTTCGCGCCCGACATCGTGCACGCCCATGACTGGCAGGCGGCGCTGACCCCGGCCTATCTGAACTTCGCGCGCGGTCCTGCGGCCAAATCCATCCTGACGGTGCATAATCTCGCTTTCCAGGGGCAATTTCCGGCCGCCGTCTTCCCGTCGCTCGGCCTGCCGGAGGCGGCGTTCGCCATCGGCGGCATCGAATATTATGGCGGCGTCGGCTATCTCAAGGGCGGGCTCCATTATGCCGACGCCATCACCACGGTCAGCCCCGGCTATGCCGGGGAGATCACCACGCCGGAATTCGGCATGGGACTCGACGGGCTCCTGCGGGAGCGCCGCGACATGCTGACCGGCATCGTCAACGGCATCGACACCGAGATCTGGAATCCGGCCAGCGATCCGCATCTGGCGCTGCCCTATGTGCCGCGCAATTTTGCCCGGCGCCGGCAGGCGAACAAGCGCGCCATCGAGCAGCGCCTGGGGCTCGCGCAAGGCGACGGCCCGCTCTTCTGCGTGGTGAGCCGCCTGACATGGCAGAAGGGGATGGACCTCCTGCTCCAGTGCCTCGACGGCCTCGTCGGGCAGGGCGCGCGCCTGGCGCTGCTGGGTGCCGGCGAAGCGCCGCTCGAAGCCGGTTTCGTCAAGGCCGCGGCCCAGCATGAAGGCCGCGTCGGCGCGGTGATCGGCTATGACGAGAGCCTGTCGCATCTCCTGCAGGGCGGGGCCGATGCCATCCTCATCCCGTCGCGCTTCGAGCCCTGCGGCCTGACCCAGCTCTACGGCCTGCGCTATGGCTGCGTGCCGGTCGTGTCGCATGTGGGCGGGCTCGCCGATACGGTGGTCGATGCCAATGAGGCGGCGCTCGAGCGCGACAGCGCCACGGGACTCCAGTTCGCGCCTGTCGATAGGTCAGCTTTGGCGCGCGCCATCGACCGCGCGATTAGACTCTATGCCGATCGCAAGGCATGGAATAGCATCCAGAAAGCCGGCATGAAGACCGACGTTTCCTGGGAGAAGAGTGCCAGGCGCTATGCGGCGCTTTACCGGAAACTGCTGCAGAACTGACGAGGCCCGATGATCAAGACGATAGCGACCAAACCCTTCTCCGACCAGAAGCCCGGCACGTCGGGCCTGCGCAAGAAAGTGACGGTCTTCCAGCAGAAGCACTATGCCGAGAACTTCATTCAGGCGATCTTCGATTCGCTCGACGGCCACAAGGGCAAGACCCTGGTGATCGGCGGCGACGGCCGCTTCCACAACCGCGAGGTGATCCAGACCGCGATCAGGATGGCGGCCGCCAACGGCTTCGGCCGCGCGCTGGTCGGGCAGGGCGGCCTCCTGTCGACGCCCGCCGCATCCAACGTCATCCGCCAGCACAAGGCCTTCGGCGGCATCGTGCTCTCGGCGAGCCACAATCCCGGCGGGCCCCACGGCGATTTCGGCATCAAATACAATATCGCCAATGGCGGCCCGGCGCCCGAGAAGGTCACCGAGGCGATCTTCGCGAACAGCCGGAAGATCGAGCGCTACCTGATCGCCGACGCGCCGGATCTCGACCTCGACCGTATCGGCACCAGCGAAGTGGAGGGCATGCGCGTCCAGGTCTTCGATCCGGTCGCCGACTACCAGGCGTTGATGGAGAAGCTCTTCGATTTCGACGTGATCCGCGACATGTTCGCCGGCACCTTCCGCATGCGCTTCGACGCGATGCACGCCATCACCGGGCCCTATGCCAAGGCGATCCTCGAAAAGAAACTGGGGGCGCCCGAAGGAACGGTGGTCAACGGCACGCCGCTGCCGGATTTCGGCGGCCATCATCCCGATCCCAATCTCGTCCATGCCAAAGACCTCTATGACCGCATGATGGCGAAGGACGCGCCCGACTTCGGCGCGGCGTCGGACGGCGACGGCGACCGCAACCTCATCATCGGCCGCAACATCTTCGTGACGCCGTCCGATTCACTGGCCCTTCTCGCCGCCAACGCGCATCTGGCGCCCGGCTATGCGAAGGGCCTGGCCGGCATCGCCCGCTCGATGCCGACCAGCATGGCGGCCGACCGCGTCGCCGAGCACATGAAGATCAAATGCTACGAGACTCCGACGGGCTGGAAGTTTTTCGGCAACCTGCTCGACGCCGGTCTCGCCACCATATGCGGCGAGGAGAGCGCCGGCACCGGCTCCAGCCACGTGCGCGAAAAGGACGGGCTGTGGGCGGTGCTCCTGTGGCTCAACATCCTCGGCCGGCGCAAGGAGAGCGTCGAGAACGTCGTCTTCCAGCACTGGCGCGAATATGGGCGCAACTTCTACACGCGGCACGACTACGAGGAAGTCGACGCCGGGCACGCCAACGGCCTCATGAAGCATCTCAAGGGTCAGCTCGGCAAGGCGAGCCTGCCGGCGCTCGGCAACAAGGTGCTCAAATCCTCCGACGATTTCGCCTATCACGATCCGGTCGACAATTCGGACACCGAAGGACAGGGCATCCGCTTCCTGTTCAAGGACGGATCGCGCATCATCTACCGCCTGTCGGGAACCGGCACCGAGGGGGCCACCCTGCGCGTCTATATCGAGCGCTACGAGCCGGATCCCGCCAAGCAGGGCGGCGACACGCAGACCGTCCTTGCCGATCTCATCCAGATCGCGCGCAACCTGGCCGAGATCGAGACGCGCACCGGACGGTCGGCGCCCTCGGTCGTCACCTGATCATGTCCGGCAAGCGGACAAGGCCGAGCCTGGAAAGCGGGTGGACCTCTCACCGCTCCCGCTTCTCTCCAGGCTCGGAGCCACACCCTCACCCGGCCTTCGGCCACCCTCTCCCGCAGGGCGGGAGAGGGGGAAGGCCGGCGAGGTCTGTCAACTATTCCCTTCTCCCGCTTGCGGGAGAAGGTGCGCGAAGCGCGGATGAGGATATTGGTTCAATATCACAACAAGCCGATCGATGGCTTCGCTCGGCGTGACCCTGGACGGCGGCGGCGCCGACATCGCCGTCTTCTCGCGGCATGCCGCGCGCATCGAGGTCTGCCTCTTCGACGATGACGACCGCGAGACGCGGCGCGTTCCCCTCGACCGGCAGGGCGATGTGCATCGGGGCCATCTTGCCGGCGTCGGCGAGGGCCAGCGCTACGGCTTGCGCGCCCACGGCCCCTGGGCGCCCGAGAGCGGCCACGGTTTCGATCCGGCAAAGCTCCTGGTCGATCCCTATGCGCGGCGGCTCGACCGCCCTTTCGCGCATCGTGCCGAGCTCATGGAGCGCGGCGCCGAGACCGCGCCCTTCATGCCCAAGGCGGTCATCGAGAGGCCTGCCGCCGCCGCACCCCGCGCGCGCCGCGATCCGCCCGGCATCGTCTATGAGATCGCGGTCAAGGCCTTCACCCGGCGCCATCCGCAGGTGCCGGAGACCCTGCGCGGCACCGTCGCCGCCCTCGGCCATGCCGCGGCGATCGAGTATCTGAAGAAGCTCGGCGTCGACACGGTCGAGCTGATGCCGCTCGCCGCATTCATCGACGAACGCCATCTGCCGGCGCTCGGCCTCGCGAACGCCTGGGGCTACAATCCGGTGACCTTCATGGCGCCCGATCCGCGCCTGGCGCCCGGCGGCTTTCCCGAGATCCGCGCCGCGGTCGCGCGCCTGCACGAGGCGGGCCTCAATGTCGTCCTCGACGTCGTCTACAACCATACCGGCGAGAGCGACGCGCAAGGGACGACGCTGTCGCTGCGCGGCCTCGACGCGGCGAGCTACTACCGCCATGACGGCGGCTTCCGCCTGATCGACGACACCGGCTGCGGCAACACGGTCGCGGCCGAGAGCGAGCCTGTGCTGCGGCTCATTCTCGACGCCATGCGGCTGTGGGCGACGGAGACCGGCATCGACGGCTTCCGCTTCGATCTCGCCACCATATTGGGGCGCGGTCCGCAAGGCTTCTCGCGCGACGCTCCGTTCTTCGCGGCGCTGGAGAAGGATCCGCTTCTGGGCTCGCTCGTCATGATCGCCGAGCCCTGGGACGTCGGGCCCGACGGCTACAGGCTCGGACAGTTCCCGCCTGACTGGCGCGAATGGAACGACCGCTATCGCGACGACCTGCGCCGCTTCTGGCGCGGCGAGCGCGGCATGATCGGGACACTGGCGACGCGGCTCGCCGGATCGTCCGACGTCTTCGATCCCCGGCGGCGCAGGCCGTCGAGCAGCGTCAACTTCGTCGCCGCGCATGACGGCTTCACCTTGCGCGATCTCGTCGCCTACGCGGACAAGCACAACGAAGCCAATGGCGAGAACAACCGCGACGGAGCGGACAGCAACTGGTCCTGGAACAACGGCGTCGAAGGCGAGACCGGCGACGAAGCGGTGCGTGAAGCCCGCGCCGCGGATGTGCGCGCCTTGCTCGCCAGCCTCCTCGTCTCGCGCGGCACGGCCATGCTCACCGCCGGCGACGAATTCGGCCGCAGCCAGAAAGGCAACAACAATGCCTATGCCCAGGACAACGAGCTGACATGGCTCGACTGGGAAGGGGCGGATGCATCGCTCGTCGACTTCGTGCGCGCGGCGATCGCCGTGCGCCGGGCGCATCCGTCATTGGCCGCCGACCGCTTCCTCACCGGTGCCGCGATGGACTCGAGCGGCCTTCCCGACGTGGCCTGGCTCAGGGCCGACGGCGAGGCCATGCGCCAGGACGACTGGAACGATCCGGAGCGGCGGCTGCTGGGAGCGGCCTTCCACGATTTCGCCACGGGCGACCGCACCGCCGTCTGGCTCAATGCCGGGCGATCGCCAGCGCGCGTGAGATTGCCGCCGCCCCGCGCGGGCGGAAGCTGGCGCCTGATCCTCGACCGCGACGGCGCGGCCGATGAAGCCGTAGGCGAGACGGCCGACATCCCGGCGCGCTCGGTCGTCGTCCTGGCCGAGAAGATGCAGGCGCGCCGGAGTGCCGCTCCCGGCGACCGGCTGATCGACGAGCTCGCCGCGGCAGCCGGCATCCAGCCGGTATGGTGGACGGTCGCGGGCGAAAGGCACGACGTCGGACCCGAGACCAAGCGCGCGCTCCTCGCCGCGATGGGCCTCGACATCGCCTCGGGCAGGGGCGTGGCCGATGGCCTCGAGCGGCTGCGCCGGAGCGCCGTGTCTCCGCCGCAACCGGCCAAATGCCATCTGTCGCCGGCGCTCGCCGGGGGCGGCAAGGTCTTCGGTCTTGCCGCGCATCTCTATGCGCTACGCGGCGCGAAGCCCACCGCGCTCGGCAACCTGACCACGCTCGGCGAATTCTGCGCGACGGCGAGAGAAGCCGGCGCCGCCTTCGCGGGCATCAATCCGCTGCATCACCTCTTCCCGACCGACCGCGGCCGCGCCAGCCCCTACCAGCCCTCCGACCGGCGCTTCATCGACCCGATCCATATCGATATCGACGCCGTTCCCGGCGCCGGCCCATCGGACGAGGAGGCGCGCAACGCCATCGCCTCGCTCAGCGAGCGGCGTCATGTCGACTACGAAGCCGCCTGGGCAGTGATCAGGCGGTCGCTCGCCGGACGGTTCGCTGCATTCGAAGCGGAGAAGCCCGGTCCGCTATGGGCGGCGTTCCAGGCGTTCTGCGGCGCCGACGACGCTCTCCACCGCCACGCGGTCTTCGAGGCCATCGCGGCGCAGGCGGGAACGGTCGACCGGCGGACATGGCCCGAAGCCCTGCGCGCGGCGGGCTCCGGCGAGACCGCACGCTTCGCCGAAGCCCATGCCGGGGACGTGCTGTTCGGCAAGTGGCTGCAATGGGTCTGCGACCTCCAGCTCGCGCAGAACGCGCAAGCCGGCAGCGCGGTCTATGCCGACCTGGCGCTGGGCACCGCCTTCGACGGGGGCGAGGCCTGGGCCGATCCCGATCTTTTCGCGGCGGCGGTGTCGCTCGGAGCACCCCCCGATCCGTTCTCGGCGCTCGGCCAGGTGTGGAACCTGGCGCCCTTCCGGCCGCAGGTGCTGATCAAGCGCGGGCTCGAGCCCTATCGCCGGATCCTCCGCGTCAATATGCGCCATGCCGGCATGCTGCGCATCGACCACGTGCTCGGCCTCATGCGGCAGTTCTGGGTGCCGCGCGGCGCCGAAGGCAAGGACGGCGCCTATGTGAGCTTTCCGACGGAGGCGCTGATGCGCCTCGTCGCCGAGGAGAGCCGGGCGCGCCCGTGCATGGTGGTGGGCGAGGATCTCGGCACGGTGCCGGAGGGCCTGCGCGAGCGGCTGGCCGAAGGCAATTTCCTGTCCTACAAGGTTCTGTGGTTCGAGCGCGACGGCGCCGTCTTCCGCCCGCCCGAGGCCTATCCCCGTCTCTCCCTCGCCTGCCTCGGCTCGCACGACCTGCCGACCTTCGCGGGCTGGGCCGCGGGGGCCCATCTCGAGCTCGACCGCCGGCTGAAGCGCAGCCCCGACGAGGCGCGGCAGCGCCGCGACTACGAGATCGAGCGCGCCGAGCTGCAGACGGCTTTCGATGCGGCCGGCCTCGCCCGCGGCGATCTGAAGCTGGCGGCGCATGAATTCCTGAGCCGCACCGGCTCGGGCGTGGCCATGGTCCAGGTCGACGACCTGTTCGGCGAGACCGAGCAGCTCAACGTGCCGGGCACCGACCGCGAATATCCGAACTGGCGGCGGCGCGACCGCCGCCCGGTCGGCGATATCCTGAGCGACGGCCGGTCCTGTGAGATCCTTGCCATCCTGCGCAAAGAACGGAGCGCCAATTGACCTTCGTCCCCAAGATCGCGATCACCTCGGCCGAGCTCGTCTATTCCGGCTGGGCCAAGCTCACGCGCTACGGGCTCGACATCGAGAAGCATGGCGGCGGCATGCTCGGCGCGGTGCGCGAGGTGCACGACCATGGGCATGGCGCGGCCGTCCTTCCTTTCGACGCCGCGCGCGGCACCGTGCTGCTGGTCCGGCAATTCCGCCTGCCGCCCTATCTGTGCGGCACCGACGGCATGATGATCGAAGCCTGCGCCGGCCTGCTCGACGGGGACGAGCCCGAGGCCTGCGCGCGGCGCGAGGCCGTGGAAGAGCTCGGCTATCGCCTCCGCAATCTCGAGTCGCTGGGCCGCGTCTGGGGATCGCCGGGCGCAATCGCCGAGAGCATCTGGCTGTTCACGGCCGATTATTCGCCGGCCGACCGGGTAAGCCGGGGCGGCGGCAAGGACGGCGAGGACGAGGATATCGAGATCCTCGAGGTGACCCTGGCCGAGGCGATGCGGCTCGTCGGCGGCCATGAGATTGTCGATGCAAAGACCATCATTCTGCTCCAGCATCTGTGGATGGCGTCGCAGGGAGAAGCCGGATGAGCGACAGGACGAGAGGACCGATCCGCTGGGGCATGGTCGGCGGCGGCATTGGCGGCTTCATCGGCGAAGCGCACCGCATGGCGGCGCGGCTCGACGGCAGGTTCGAGCTGATCGCCGGGGCGCTGTCCTCGGATGCCGAGCGGGCGCGGCAGTCGGCGGCGCAATGCTTCATCGCCCCGGAGCGGGCCTATACCGACTACCGGGAGATGGCGAAGGCGGAAGCGGCGCGCGCCGACGGCATCGAGGCCGTCACCATCGCCACCCCCAACGTCTCTCATCATGCGATCGCGGCGGCCTTCCTGGACGAGGGCATCGCGGTCATCTGCGACAAGCCGCTCGCCACCAGCGTCGCGGACGGCGAGGACCTGGTCGGGCGCGCCGCCAGGGCGCAGCGGCTTCTCGGCGTCACCTACAATTATTCCGGCTATCCGATGATCCGCCATGCCCGCAATCTGGTGGCCGAGGGCGTCATCGGCAAAGTCCGCCTGGTCAATGCCGAGTTCGCGCTGGGCTGGCTCGCAGCACCCCTCGAGCAGGAGGGCGTCAAGCAGGCCTGGCGCACCGATCCCGGGACGGCGGGACCGAGCGGGGCCGTCGCCGATATCGGGACGCATGCCTATCACCTGATGCGCTTCGTCACCGGCCTCGAGGTGCAGACGCTCGCCGCCGATCTCTCGACCATGGTCGAGGATCGCCGGCTCGAGGACAACGCCAATATCCTGCTGCGCTTCAAGAGCGGCGCGCGCGGCATGCTCTGGGCCAGCATGGTGGCGGCGGGCGAGAGCGTCGGCTTCCGGCTGCGGGTCTATGGCGAGACCGGCCATGTCGCCTGGGACGAAGCCTTTCCCGACCGGCTCCATCTCAGGATGCTCGACGGCACCGACCAGACGCTTCACCGTGGCGCCAGGCTCTCTGCCTCGGCGAAGCGCGCCACCCGCCTCGTCACCGGCCTGCCGGAAGGCTTCATCGAGGCCTTCGCCAATCTCTATGCCGACTATGCCGAGCAGATCGAGGCGAGGCGAGAGGGAAGGGCGCCCGATCCCTCGAGCCTCATCGCCCCTACCGGCGCCGACGGCGTCGACGCGCTCGCCTTCGTCGAAGCGGTCCTCAAATCCGGCCTCGCCGACGCGAGCTGGGTGGCGCTGGACTAGGCCCGTCGCCGGCCAGCTTCCTTGCAGGCACGATGCAGGAACAGGGAATGGTTTTTCAGAACAGGGAATAACAGCGAATAACAGGGAATTCGGGAGCACCGGTGACTGCCACATTTGGACGCAGGCGGCTTGCCCGGGAACGTCACTATTTAGTTGACGAGGAAACTTCATTCCAAGATAGTTTCCTAGTCAACCAATGAGGCCCCTCATGCCGCGCCCCGCCGCAGGGCTGACCGTCCATCTCGGCTACTGGCTGCGCTATGTCTCCAACCATGTCTCGCAAGCCTTTGCACGCAAAGTGGAGGCACATGGGGCTACGGTGGCGGAATGGGTGCTGATGCGTCAGCTGCTGGAAGAGGACGCCCTCGCACCGAGCCGGCTTGCCTGCCGCATGGGCATGACCCGCGGCGCCATCACGAAGCTCGCCGACAGGCTGATCGCCAAGTCGCTGCTGGTGCGGAAAGCCGATCCCGGGGATGGGCGGGCGCAGACTCTGGCGCTGACCCCGAAAGGCCGCCGGCTGGTGCCCAGACTGGCGGCGTTGGCGGATGCCAACGATGCGGAGTTCTTTGATCACCTGGCACCAGGGGACCGCGCTACGCTGCTCGGCATCCTTCGGGAGATCGTCGTGAAGCGTGGTCTCAAATCCTTGCCCATTGATTGATGACAGCCATTCTCAACCTCACGAAAAAGACACCGACATGAATGCGGATTGGCAAGATGTTGCCCGCGCCACCCTTCGGGGCTCCGAATCCGGCGCGATGACCTTTCCCGAAAGCCTCCGGATACTGATGGAGGCCGGCTTTGACGGCTATGCCGTCGATTTCCGCCGCTCGAGCCGCACCTACTACATGCCGGATGGCGAGGCGATCGAACTGGAGACGGAGCAAATGCCCACGCCGGTGGCCGAGCGTTTCGACCCCGCCGTGGTCAAGGAAGCACTTCGCGAGGCGCAGGCACTGGTTCCGGGCTACACCTACAAGGGCTTCTGCGCCAAGGTGGCGGCAGCGGGATGCGCCGGCTACCTGGTCTCGCTTGTCGGCAAGCGGGTGCTCTACTACGGCCGCACCGGCGAGACCCACACCGAATATTTCCCCGGAGCAGCTCCTGCAGTCGTGCCGTGAAGACGCCGGGAGGCGGCGTTTCCAAATGGAAAAAATCGGCAAATTCACGGATGGATCAAGGCACACGGATGGATCAAGGCATTAGATATTTCGCCGCTTTCGCGAGAGTTTTTTCGGGAAATAAGCTGCTGCAGCACCGCAACAGGTGGAGAGCAGCTGCTGCCCTGAGAGCCGAAAGAAAATGCGCCCCGCCGTGAGTGCCGCGGGGCGCATATCTTCCGATGCTGGAATTTTCCAACTATCACGTGATGCGCAGAAAGTCAAGGAAAATGCACAAGTCTTCGCGAGATCGAGGGACTCTGCCACCGAACTGCGCTTCCTAACCGGCATCCAGCTTCCCGAGCTCGCCCAGGATCCGGTGCAGGTCGGCCAGGTGCATCTGCTGCAGCTCCTCAAAGTTGCCGAGCAGGCGGCGGGCCTCGCCGCTCGGGCGGCCATGGCGCTCCAGCCCGGCAACGACGTCTTTCTGCCGGGCGATATGCCGCTCGCCTTCGGCGACGTGCCGTCTCGCCTGTTCAAGGTGATCGCAAAGCATTGCGCGGTCCATGGCCGCTACGGCCGGCCGTCGGGGAGACAGCCATCCAGCGCACCGACATTGCCGACGCCGACATCCTGCTTGCGAATCACCCGCGCTTCGTCCCTGCGGGCCACGTCGGCAATCTCCGAGAACCTGATGCGCAGGTCGGCCAGCTCCTGATCGGTCAGGCATTCGAGATCGATCATGCTGTTCTTGGCGCCCTTGAGGGCGCGGATGATCTCGTCCAGCTTGATCTGGGCAGCGAGACCGTCGCGGTTCTGGCTGTTCTGGATCACGAAGACCATCAGAAACGTGACAATGGTGGTGCCGGTATTGATCAACAACTGCCAGCCGTCGGAATACTCGAAATAAGGCCCGGATGCCGCCCAGGCGAGGAGGAGCGTCAGAGCAGTGCTGAAGGTGACCGGGCTCCCCGCCGCCCAGGCCACGCCGTTTGCAAACCTCGAGAACATATCGTTGAGACTCGTCGCCTTCCGCCCCATGGCCACCTTCCTCATTCGCGGGCCGTCAACGGATCGGAAGCCATAAAGTTCCCCCGGCAGTCCGGTCCTGCCGCGCCAGCAGCAATCTGTACGGTTTCGTACTCTCGATGAGACGGGCGCCCGATCGGCGGCCTATCGCCGTCGCTTTCGCGCCTTCACCAGGTTGCGGCCGGAGGAGATCCAGGCCACGTCCTCGCGCAACTCGCCATAGGCGGCCATGACCAGCTCGCGGAACCAGCGGCTTCCCGGGTCGTTCGCGCGTCGGAAGCTCCAGGCGAAAAAGAGCGATGTCGGCTTTATGGGGATGGGCGGCTCCAGAGCGCTGAGCCCGAAGCGCTGCATCGCGCCGTCCATAACCAGGGGAGTCATGGTGGCGAGCAGGTTGGTCCGGGCGAGCAGAGCGGGCACCTGCGAGAAGTTCGGGAGCCAGGCACCGATCGTCCGCCGCATGCCGCGCTCCTCCGCGGCCCTCTCGACGTCGCTCTTGCCGCGCTCGCCGAGCCGCACCTGGATATGCGGCCATCGCGACCATGCCTCGGCGCCCCATGAGGCGATGGCGGGATGGCCTTTGCGCGCGAAGGTCACTGAATGGAGATCTCCGGCGGCGGATCTCTGCACGCCTTCCGGCGCCGCCGCCGAGGCCGTGACCAGAGCGATGTCGAGCTCGCCCTCGGCGACCGCGGTCATGGACTGCGCGGCGGGCGCCAGCCATTCCACCGAGACGCCCGGCGCCTTGCGCTGAACTTCGGAAAGCACGCGGGGCAGCAAGGTGGGCGCGAAGTCCGCGACCGCGAGCCGGAAGGTCCGCCGGCTCGTCGCGGGGTCGAACGGCTCGGGCGGCGAAACGATCCGCTGGATGCCGCGCAGGATCGGACGCACGTCCTCGACGAGGTCGCGCGCGAAGGGGCTCGGCGCCATGCCGCTCCCGATCTTGACCAGAAGCGGATCGCCGAGCTGGCGGCGCAGGCGCGCGAGAGCGTGGCTCACCGCCGACTGCGTGCGCCCGAGCCGCTGCGCCGCGCGCGTGACGCTGCCTTCCGTCATCAGCACCTCGAAGGTGACGAGGAGGTTCAGGTCGAGGCGGGTCAGATCGATTTCATGCATGATGAATGAAATCTATTCGTTGGACAGATCATGAATTTAATCGAAAGACTGGACCATCTCAAGCGCAGCCCGTTTCAGGAGGATGCGGCGATGATCCAGGAGAACGGCACGCGGGCCTTCATCGACCGCGCTTTCGACGACTTCGTCGCCGCCATGAGCCTGCCGATGGTGGTTCTGGGAGACCGCCTCGGCCTCTACAAGGCCATGGCCGGCGCCGGGCCCCTCACATCGGCGGAGCTTGCGGCGCGAACCGGCACGGCCGAGCGCTATGTCAGGGAATGGCTGTCCCAGCAGGCTGCCGGCGGCTATGTGACCCATGACGGCGCGTCCGGCCGCTTCAACCTTCCGGACGAGCATGCCGCGGTCCTGGCCGACGAAACGAGTCCGATGTTTCTCGGCGGCGCCTTCCAGCTCGCCTGCGGCTATGTCCATTCGGCCCGGCATGTCCAGGACGCGTTCCGGACCGGAAACGGCGTCGCCTACGACCATCAGGACCGGGACGTCCTCGCAGGCATCGAGCGTTTCTACCTGCCGGCCTACACGGCGAACCTGACCGCGATCTGGATTCCGGCTCTGGCCGGCATGCCCGAAAGGCTCGAGGCGGGGGCGCGCATCGCCGATGTCGGCTGCGGTCACGGCGTGTCGACGCTCCTGCTGGCCCAGGCCTATCCCGCCAGCGAGGTCATGGGCTTCGACTGCCACGCCGGCTCGATCGCCAGGGCGCGGGAGCGGGCGCAGGCCGCAGGCCTGGCCGGCAGAGCGCGTTTCGAGGTGGCGAGCGCCACGGAATTCCCCGGACGCTATGACCTCGTGCTTCTCCTCGACTGCCTCCACGACATGGGAGATCCCGGCGCGGCATGCCGGCATATCCATTCGGCCCTCGAGCCGGACGGCGTCCTGCTCATCGTCGAGCCGCTGGCGGGCGACCGTCTGGAGGACAATCTCACCCCGCTCGGGCGCGCTTATTACGCGGCCTCGACCCTCAACTGCGTGCCGACGTCCCTGTCCCAGCCAGGCGGTCTGGCGCTGGGCGCCCAGGCCGGGGAGGCGCGGCTGCGCGAGGTGGTGACCCGCGCCGGCTTCGGCCGTCTCCGCCGCGCCGCGGCGGCGCCGTTCAACCTCGTGCTCGAAGCGCGGCCGTGGCCGCCTAAGGTGAAATGAAGACGGCCGCCGGCGCGTATACCAAGCGAAGGGCTGGTCGATCAGGAGAAAGCGAGCCATGGACAGCGCCGGGAATGCCGACAACACCATCCCCATCGAGGCCTGGGACACGGTACTGTTCGAGAAATTCCGCCGGTTCCGCTTCGTGCTGACCCACGGACTCTCAGGCCACAGCGACACGCTGCTCGAGCGGCGACCGTATCCGGCGGGCGCGCGCGTCCTCGATATCGGCTGCGGCTTCGGCGACACGACCCGGCAGATCTCCCGCCAGGTCGGCCCCGGCGGCGCGGCCGTCGGTGTCGACTGCGCGCCCAATTTCGTCGCCGCGGCGACGCAGGAGTCGCGGGAGGCCGGCGCCGCCGGCGCGTCGTTCTTCGCCGCGGACGTCCAGACCGGCGATCTGCGAGGGCCTTACGATTTCCTCTTCGCCCGCTTCGGCACCATGTTCTTCAATGCGCCGGTCGCCGCCTTGCGCAACATGCTGGGCGCGCTGCGGCCCGGCGGGGAGATGGCGATGATCGTCTGGCGCCGCCGCGAGGACAATCCATGGGTTCACGAGGCGGAGCTCCGCGTCAGGGAGATTGTGCCCGTGGTCGCCCATGAGGACACTGACGCCGTCCATTGCGGCCCGGGTCCGTTCTCCATGGCGGGGGCCGACATGGTGAGCGACATGTTGCGGATCGCCGGCTACGAGCGCATCGCCTTCGAGCGCTTCGACACCGACATCTGCATCGGACGCTCGCTCGCCGATGCCGTCGAGTTCGCCATGGCGCTCGGCCCGGCGGGCGAGATCATCCGGCTCGCCGGCGAGGCAGGGGAGGCGCTCAGGCCTAAGGTCGAAAAAGCCCTGCGCGAGGCTTTCGCCCGCCACATGCGCAGCGACGGCGTGTGGATGGGCTCCAGCAGCTGGTTCGTCACGGCGCGCAAGCCGGGAGGATGAGGGGGCGGGGGTCATCGAGGCGGATGCCGGGGGACAGGCCCGACTTCTCCCGAGGGCCCGGCTACTGTTGTCGCCTTCCCGGCGGCGTGATCCTGCGGGCGGCACACTGGCTGAGCCATGTGGATGCGATCTCGAAAGCCCGGTGTGGCGGCCCTGGCTTCAGGCTCTCTCGGTCCGCAACCGCTTCGTGCGCTACCATTCGCGCGGCTGCGGCCTGTCGGGCCGGCATGTCGCCGCTCTCTCGATCGAGGCATGGCATGCCGATCTGGAGGCCGTCGCGGCCTCGATCCCGGAGCAGCACTTTGCGCTTCTCGGCCTTTTGCAGGGCGGCGCGCTTGCCATCGTTCACGCCCTGCGCCATCCCGGGCGTGTCTCGCATCTCGTGCTCCTGAATGCCTATGCCCAGGGCGGACGGGCAAGGGCGCAGACGGATGCCGAACGACTGGAGGCCGAAACGCTCGTCAACTTCGTCCGCATCGCAGGCCGCGCGATTGTCAGACGCGCTTTCGCACGCGGCGCTTTGAGGACCTGAGCTCAGTGGCGTGAGAAAGGCGGCGTGCTCGACCGGCCTGCATCGCTTCACAGACCCAAGCCGCTCTGCTCCAGATCGACCATGCGGACCATCATTGTCCGGCGAGGATCGAAAGGCAGATCGACAAAGCCCCAGCGCGCATAGAAGCAGCGCGCCGCGTCATCAAGCGGATGCGTGAAGACGCCGATGCTGCCGATGTCGTGGGAGGCCCTGAACGCCGTGCGCAGGGCGAACAGGAGCAGCGAGCGGGCATAGCCCCTTCCCTGATGATCCTTATGGATCGCGAGCTGGCCGAGCAAGGTCGCGGGCACGGGATCGGGCTTGTTGCGCTGCTGCGGCTTAGGCAGCGCGGCGCGCTCGATCTGCCCAGCGCTCAGCGTGACGTAGCCCACGATCCGGCCCGTCACCACGTCGCAAATGACATTGGCGCGCGAAAGACCCGCGGCGTGATTGGCCCAGCCGTGACGCCGGAACCACCGGTTCATCGACTCCCGGCCGCAATCGAAGCTGTTGCAGTCGTCGGTTTCGGCGAGCGGCCGCGGCGGCGCTATTTCCGCCATGCGGGATCGGTGCGCGCGAGTTCCTCAAACGCGGCGATCTTCTCGGGCGGACGGTTGGCCCAAGCCTCGAACTCCTCCCAGTTCTTGGCTGGGATGACGACAACCGGACGCTCCAGAATGTCCATCTCGGCGGCTTCGAGCGCCCTGCGCCGGACGAAGTCGCTGAGATTGGTGCGCGCCTGGTCAGAGGCCGCCTCCAGGAGTGCTCGCTCCTCTTCGCTGACGCGAACGCTGAGAACGGACGTTGTCATGGTGTGGCGGTTCCTGAAGTCAAGCCTTGTATGACAATAGCATACACCACTTCGGCTCGCAAGATCGACAAGAGGCGACAGAACCTCGCGAACATGATGCTTCTCCTGGATCCGACCGGTTGGCGCTCTGCCTGGAGGAGGCGAAGCAGCAAGGCAGCGTTCCCGCCGGCTGCGACGTTCGTCGGATGGCGAACCTGCTGGTCGATTGCTGGGAGGGCGTCGCGCTGCGTAGCCGGCTCCGGCGCAACCCGGCACCCCTCACCACCATGCTCGATTTCTACCTGCATTCGATAGCGGTGCCGAACGTGCCGCAGCCCCGCCGTCGCCGTGTTGCGCCCGGCCGCCGCGCATGATCGGCTCAGGCAAGTTGCTCCAGCAGCGAATGCACCATGTCTTCCGGACCGACGATGAGGGGTTGCGGCACGGGAAATGCGTAAGGCGGAGTCATCAGGCATGAGATGTCGAACTCGGTGCCGTCCAGATAGCGCTCCACATATCCGCAGGCCCGGGTGAAGGGGAGAGCGGGGGCCATGTCCCACAGGTAGCACGGACCCGTAATGATCGCCTCGCAGCGGCCCGCCGCGAGCATCATCAGGTGGTAGAGGTTGGATCCCAGATTGTGGATGCGATGCCCCTCGACACGCCGCACGTCGACATAGTCATGGATGGACGTGACCATGACGTTGCGCGTATCGGGTGCCTGCCGGACCCGGACAGGGCCGATGACGTCGCCGTTACGGCGCGCCACCCCGTCTTCATAGGTGAAGGTTTCGCCCACCACGGGAAAGTGCAGATAGCCGGCGACGGGCTCGCTCCCGTCGATCAATCCCATGCCCATGCCCCACACGGGCAGGCCGCGAGCGAAAGAGGCGGTGCCGTCCAGCGGATCGACGGCCCATTGCATGCGCGCCTGCGGGAGATAGGACTGGTCCTCTTCTTCCGAGATGACGCCATGATCCGGCGTGTGGACCCTGAGGCGCGTCAGGGCATGCCGCGAGGCCTGGCGGTCGGCCTGTGTCACCGATGAGCCGTCGGGCTTGTCTTCGCCGTCCACGGTTCCATGCAGCGGGAGTGTGATGACGTCGTAGTCGTCGAAAAGGCTGGTGACGAATGCAAGATGGGACATCGAATGAAGAATCCGTTTCAAGGAGACGCTCTCACACCATGCCGCGGACAAGGTACCGCTGGGTGAGGAAGCAAAGAAGGATGACGGGCAATACCGCGACGATACCGAGGGCGGAAACCTCGCCCCACAATATGCCCTGCTCGGTCTTGAAGAAGACCACGGCCGTGGAGATCATGTGCACCTTGGAGGAGGTGAGGAACAGCACATAGGTGAATTCGTTCCAGGCGGTCAGAAAGCACATGATGGCGGTCGCGAAGAGCCCCGATTTCACCTGGGGCAACACCACATGGAGCAGGGCGCCCAGCCGGCCGCAGCCGTCCATCATGGCGGCCTCCTCCGTCTCGGTCGAGATGCCGGCGAAGAAGCTGCGCATCATGACGACGGCGAAGGGCAGGTTGAACGTCAGGAAAACCACGATGACGATCGTGTAGGTGTCCAGCATCCGGACGAAGACGCCGATCAGGTAGAACGGGATGACCAGGGCGATCGACGGGAATATGCGCGAGGACAGTATGGAGATGGCAATGAGGTTCCGATGCCGGAAGGCGAACCTGTTCAGCGCATAGCCCGAGATCGTGCCGAGCACGATGCAGATCAGGACGTTGACGATGCAGACGATCAAGCTGTCTCTCAGATAATTGCCCAGCCCGTACTGCATCAGCGCGGTCCGGTAGTTCGACAAGACGGGCTCGAACAGCAGGTGGGTCGGCTCGTACAGCATGGCCCTCGTCTTGAAGGACGTGACCAGCATGAACAGCACCGGGAAAAAGGCGAACAGACAGGCGAGCGACAGCCAGAAGTAGTCCGCCATTCTCCGCAGCCTGGAGCTCATGTTCGCTGCCCCTTGCCGCCGATCCCCAGCATCGCGGCGGAAAGGAGAGAGGTCACGGCGATGAGCACCATCGCCGCCGCGGCGGCCAAGCCCATGGAACCCACGCTGAACGCGGTCTTGTAGACGTAAAGAGGCAGGATTGTCGTCGCGGCGCCCGGCCCGCCGCCGGTCAGGGTGAAGATCGGCCCGAATGCCTGGAAGGCGAGAATAGCCTGGAAGATGCTGGAACTGAGAATGACCGGCAGCAGTTGCGGCGCGACGATCAGCCAGAAGGTCTGCCGCGGCGTGCACCCGTCTAGCAGCGCCGCCTCCTGCGGGTCGCGCTCGATGTTGCGCAGTCCCGCCAGGATCATGAGAGCGGAAAGCGGAAAATGCATCCAGACCAGCACGGTGACGACGGAAATTAGGGCCCAGGTACGGCCAAGCCAGACGACTTTGGAAAGACCAGCGGCCTGGAGCCACGCGTTGATGATGCCGAAGTCGTAGCTGAGCATCAATTTCCACATCAGGCCGGCGATGGCCGGGTTGACCGCCATCGGCAGAATGATCAGCGAGGTGGCGATATATTCGAAGCGGAGCTTCTTGTTCAGGAGCACCGCCACACCGAGTCCGAGGGCAGTCTTCAGGGCCACGCTCACGACGGTGACGAAGAGGCTGAGCCACAGTGCCGGCCAAAATTCCACCTCGCGCCCCGAGAGCAGCCGCGCGTAGTTCGACAGGCCGACGAAGCGATGGTCGCTCCAGGCATAGCCGAGCTCGAAGGACGTCAGGCTGATATAGGCCAGCAGGAGGATCGGCAGGACGCCGAGCAGGCCCAGCGGCACCGCCGAAGGAGCGATCCACAGCCAGAACCGGACAAGGCTTCGTCGTGACGTCACGGATTATCGTCGCTTTGACTGCTCGCGCCGGCTCGACGATGAATTCGCGAGCCGGCGCCGCCTTGCCGGCACTATTTCGCCGACTTGATCTTGTCGGAGATCTCCTGAAGCTCCGGGACGGCGGCTTTCAATGCCTCCTCGACCGACATCTGCTTGAGAAGCGCCTGTCCGGCCCAATAGCCGGCGACCTTGTCGATCCTGGTGGCTTCCGGCGTCGCCGGAATCCAGCGGCGGCCGGTAGCGATAAGATTGCCGGCGGCGTCGAGGCTTTCCTTCAGGGCGGCGGCGAATTCCGGATCGGCGTTGGCGAATTCGGGATTCTGCAGGACCGACAGGCGAGAAGGAACGCCGCCCTTCTTGAAGCTTTCCATGGCCTTGGCCTTGCTTGTCATCCACACGACGAAGGCCCAGCCGGCGTCCTGCTGCCTGCCGGTGCTGGGCAGGCCGAGGCTCCACCCGCCCACCGGCCCGAAGCGTCCCTCCGGCCCCGACGGCGGTGGGACATAGCCGATCTTGCCGACGACCTTCGACTTTTCGGGATCGACCAGCCATGACTGAAGCGAGGTCGCGTCGAACCACATGGCCGTCCTGCCCGACGCGTAGGCCGAAACAGCCGCGTCCCAACTGTAGGTTTCGATGTCGGGCGGCCCATAGCTCAGCAGTTCGAGCAGGTAATTCAGCGAGCGAGCGGTCTGCGGCGTATCGACCTTCACGTCCCATGTCTTCTGATCGAGGATGTCGGCACCGAAGGCCGGATTGAAGAGGTCCCACGTCAGCGCCAGGGTACGGCCGGTTTCCGCACGCATGGCGATGCCATAGAGACCCGGCTCCTTCTCGTGGAAGAATTTCGCGCAGTCGAGAAGCTCGTCCATCGTCCGGGGCGGCGTCCGCCCATACTTCTCGAAAAGATCCTTCCGATACGAGACGAAGAAGGTCTCGCCGGCGAGGGGGATGGCGATGGTGCGGCCGTCGATGACGCCGAGACCGCCGCGATAGGCGATGTGGATGTCGTCGAAATCGTAGTCCGGCAGAGCCGCCTGCGTTGCGGACAGCCGGTCTCCGAGATCCGCCAGCACGTGCTTGGCGTCGTATTCGGCCAGCGCAGTTCCCTTCACCATGTAGACATCATAGAAAGACTCGCCCGCCGTCTGGGCGAGGAATTGCTTCGACATGATCTCGCCGCTGCCGACGATCTCCCATTCCACCTTTATGCCTGTGGCCTGCTGGAACTCGTCCGCCATCGCCTTCATCGCATCGGATGCCGGATGCGATATGCCCAAAAGCCTTATCGAGGCGCCGCCATGCCTGGCCTTGATGGCTTCCGCCCATTTCGCAAGACCTCCCGTGTCCGCATGGGACGCTCCGGGCATAAGGGCGGCTCCCGCCAGGGCCGTGCCGGCCAGAATGAAGGAACGGCGATTGACTGGCATGATGGGCTTCCTCCTGTCAGCGTTGTAGATTGTCGAAGAAAAATTACTTCTTTCTCTTTTGTTAATCGCGTAATAATGCTCCATAACCTGCCTGTCAAGCCGCCATCTGGCGGCGCCGGCCGCGCTCCTTATAATCGGGCGATCGCCGGCGCTTCGCTGCGGGCTGGTAAAGCCTATGCGAAGGCCTGGGAAATGCGAAGGAATGGCGGAATGGACATGAAGAAAGAGGGTGTCAATTCCGCTGCATTGCGCTTGCGCAGTGTCCGCAGCTCGCTCAATCCGGCCGAGCAAAAAGTTCTGGACCATGTCCTCGCCAATCCCGACGCGGTGGTTTACGGAACGGTCAGCAAGGTGGCTTCGTCCAGCGGCGTCAGCGACGCCACCGTGATCCGGTTCTGCCGCAGCACCGGCTACGAGAGCTTCAACGATCTCAAGATACAACTCGCCCAACCGGCGGCGACTCCGGCGCGGCGCATCCAGCGCGACTTGTCCATGGAGGATACGCCGGCCATCATCCTGGAAAAGGTCTTCAACGCGAACATCGCCTCGCTTCAGGATTCGCTCCACACCATCGACAGACAGGCGTTCGAGCGTGCGGTCGACGCCATAGCCGCGGCACCGAAAGTGGTCTTCATCGGCGTCGGCACGTCGGGAACCGTGGCGCTTGACGCCGTGCAGAAGTTTCTCGTCACCGGCATCCATGCGGTATCCTACACCGACGTCGTTTTGCAGGCGCACTACGCCGCCACCTGTTCAGCAGGCGACGTCGTGGTCGGCCTGTCCCAGAGCGGTTCGACGGCGACGGTGGTGGCGGCGCTGCGCACCGTGGCGGCGCGCGGGGCAACGGTGATTGCCGTCACATCCAGTCCGAAGTCTCCGATCACATCGGTGGCGAGTCTCAGCATCGTCCTGTCGGTTCCCGACCTATCCTTCCAGACAGCCAGCAACGAGATCCGCACCGCCCAGCTCTCCGTCGTCGACGCGCTTTGCGTGGCCGTGGCCCTGCGGTCGCCGGAACGATACCTCCAGAACAGCGCTCAGGTGGAAGCCGCCAGCCGCAGCCTCCATGTCAGGGGAGGATCGACATAGGCGAGGCTTGCGTCATCGCGGCGCCGCCGTTGCAAACCGTCCACAAATGCGCCGCCATTGCCCGACAGTCGATCCCGGCTTTCGCGAGCCGCCCGCGAACGAAAGGCGATAGCGAAACAGGGCGGCGGTCGCGATCCGGTGCCGGAACACGAGCGCCGCGGCGGGTCATCGCGACCGCGTTCATCGGGACGCCTCCGCCGCCGCCTTCTCGATCAGCCGCGCGACGGGTTCGGGATTCGACACCATCACCACATGCGAGGCGCCCCTGATTACGACGGTTTCCCGGGAATGCGCCCGCGCGGCCATGAAGGCCGAAGCTTCCGGCGGGATGTTCCTGTCCTTGTCGCCATAGACGAACCAGGCCGGTATGGTCTTCCACGCCGGCCCTGTCTCGGGCTCGTTCAAAGCCTCTTCGGTGATCGGTCGCTGCGTGGCGGCCATCAGCCTCGCCGCGGCCGCCGGAACATCAGCCGCGAATTGAGCGTGGAATTTGTCCTGCCGGATGTAGAGATCCGTGCCGCCGCCGGAGAGCATCACGGGTGGTGCAAGCGCTGCAGCGAGCGTGCCGCCGGGAAATCTGCCCGATAGTCCGGCAGCGGTTTCTCCTGCTTCAGGCGCAAACGCGCCGACATAGACCAGCGCCTTCACATTCGCATGGCCGTTGGCGGCCTCGCTGATGACCGAGCCGCCATAGGAATGGCCGACCAGGACGACCGGGGATTTGATGCCGGAGAGGATATCGGAGATGTACTGCGCATCGGCCCCGACGCCCCGCAGAGAATTGGCGGCGGCCACGATGGGATAGCCGTCGACCTCAAGAATCCCGATGACGCCGTTCCAGCTCGATGCGTCGGCGAAGGCGCCATGCACCAAGACGATGGTGGGCTTGTCGGACTGCGCGTATGCAACCGTGCTGGCGAACATGGCAGCGGCCATTGCCAAACCCGCGAAGAGCCTATTCATCGAGATTTCCTTTCAGAGATTCTGGTCAGTGCCGGAGGCGCCGCTTCCCTGCGCAAAGCTGGTGGACACGCTCAGCGCATGCCAGCGGGCGAGCTCCTCAGCTTCGCCCGGTCGGCCTGCTCGATGGCCGTTACGGCATCGCTTCCAAGCGGCAGGCGGAGCGGCGGTCGATCCATTGCCGCGACCGCGAGGATGGCCTGCGCCGCGCGGGCCGGATCGCCGGGCTGCCGGCCGTTGAACGCGCGCTGCATCCGAGCCGCCGCGCCGACAACGGAGTCATATTCAGGACGGCCATCCCGAAGCGATGTCGAGGAGCCGGCAAAGCCGGTGCGAAAGCCTCCCGGCTCGATGATGGTGACCTTGACCCCGATCGCCGCCATTTCCTGCGCGAGCACTTCGGAAAAGCCCTCGATTCCCCATTTCGCCGCGGAGTACGGGGCGCGGCCCGGAGCGCCGATGCGTCCGCCGACCGATGAGAGCTGGATGATATGACCGCCGCGTTGTTCGCGCATGAAGGGAATGGCGGCCTTGGTTACGATGATCGTCCCCAACAGGTTCGTTTCGATTTGCCTGCGGAATTCATCCAGCCCGGTATCCTCGATCGAATTGACGTCGCCATAGCCGGCATTGTTGACGAGGACGTCGAGCCCGCCGAAGCCGTCCATGGCGACACGGACGGCGGCTTGCGCCGCAGCCGGATCCGTGACGTCGAGCGCGGCGGTGCGGACGGCATCGCCGTAGCGTTTCGCGAGATCGGCCAGCTGCGCGGGCTCCCGGGCGGTGGCCACGAGCCGATGACCAGCCTGCAGAACGGTCTGCGCCAGGGCGCGGCCGAGGCCGCGCGAGCTTCCAGTGATGAGCCATCGTTGCGACATGGTCTGCTCCTTCAAGCCGTTTCCGTCATGCGGGCGTCCTTTGGCGACCTCGTCACGGCGCGAACCGCGTAAATACGAAATCGTGACCTTTGACGCGGGCCTCGTGGCAGGCAAAGCAGGTTCGATGCAGCGCCTCGTCGGCCGGTTTGCCGTCATTGAACAGGCCGAAGCCCCAGCCGCCGGTGGCGGAATATCTTTTCGAGTCCTTGACCATGACCTGAACCTTGGTGGCGGCGCCCGTAACGGTTGCGGATTCGAACTCCGTGGATCGCACCTGCTTCCAGGCAAGCTTGACGAGAACCGTCCCGTCCGGGAACGGCAGCGTGCCGGCGCGATAGGCGTCGATCGCCATGCCGTTTCCGACGACCACGCGAATCTCGTTGAAGGGGTCCGCCTCGATTGCCGGCGCGATCAGCTCCCATCGCCGATATCCCTCGGGGACCGTGACGCCGTAGATCGGCGACGCGGCCTCGGGCTTCGTGCCGCCTTTGACCCCTGATGCCGTCGCGAAGACGAGCGGCAACAGCACGGCGCCAGCCCATCGCGTGAGGTGGAGAAGCTTCATCGGAAAGGCCCGCCTTCCATCACATCCGATCGGCGTCGATGACCGCCTGCGCGAAGGCTCGGGGCGCCTCCTGCGGCAGGTTGTGGCCGATGCCGCCCGAGATCAGCCGGTGCTCGTATTTGCCGGAGAACTTCCTGGCGTAAGCCGACGGATCGGGATGGGGCGCGCCGTTCGCATCGCCTTCCATCGTGATCGCCGGCACGCCGATCGCCGGCAAGGCGGCAAGCTTCCTTTCGAGGGCATCATATTTCGGTTCGCCCCGCGCAAGGCCGAGCCGCCAGCGATAGTTATGGATCGAAACGGCGACGTGGTCGGGATTGTCGAACGCCGAGGCGGAGCGGCGGAAGGTTGCGTCGTCGAACGCCCATTTCGGCGACGCAAGCTCCCAGATCAGGCGGGCAAAATCGTGCGTGTATTTCCGATAGCCGGCCTGGCCGCGCTCGGTGGCGAAGTAGTACTGATACCACCACTGCAATTCGGCCTTCGGCGGCAGCGGCGCCCGGTTCAGCTCCTGGCTGCCGATGAGATAGCCGCTTACCGAAACCATAGCCTTGCAGCGCTCCGGCCGGAGCGCGGCGATGATGTTGGCCGTTCGCGCGCCCCAATCGTAGCCGGCGATGGTCGCCTTCTCGATCTCGAGCGCGTCCATCCAGGCGATGATGTCGGCTGCGAGCGCGGCTTGCTGGCCGTTGCGAGGCGTCGCGCCCGAAAGAAAACGGGTCGTGCCATGGCCGCGCAGATACGGAATGACGACCCGATATCCGGCGGAAGCCAGCAAAGGAGCGACATTCACATAGCTGTGGATATCGTAAGGCCAGCCATGCAGAAGAATGACGGCGGGACCGGCGGCGGGACCATCCTCGGCGTATCCGACGTCCAGGTCGCCGGCCTCGATCTGTTTCAGCGCGTGGAACGACGTGCGCGTCCCCGACCCGGTCGGCGGCAGCTTCGACGGCGTGCTTGCGGCCTGTGCGTTAGCGGACCCGATCGTGCCGAATTGCGCAGCGGCGATGGTCATGGCCGCGGCTCCGAAAAAACGGCGTCGCGGATAATCGATGGGCTCGGGCTTCGTGGCGGTGTCCATTGTGGATCTCCTTCGAGGACGGTGAGTTCGGTTGGGGAGGCGGCTCGCGGGACGCATGCTCAGACGAGATTGACCGCGACGTCGATATTGCCGCGCGTGGCCCTGGAATAGGGGCAAGTCTGATGCGCGGCGTCCACGACAGCCCGCGCGGCCACCCGCTCGAGACCGGGCAAGCTCACATTCAGGCGCGCGCGGAGGAAATAGGCGCCGCCGGCGAGGTTCAGGTCCACTTCGGCATCGATCGCCAGATCGGAGGGTAGCGCGATGTTCATCCTGAGGGCCGCAATCGCCATGGCGCCCTCGAAGCAGGCCGACCAGCCGGCGGCGAAGAGCTGCTCCGGATTGGTGCCGCCGCCTGGACCGCCGGGCGTTGAAAGCCTGATGTCCAGACGGCCATCGGAGCTCCGGGATGCGCCGTCCCTGCCGCCTGTGGTGCGAACCTTTGCCGTGTAAAGCAGCTTTTCAGTCTGTGGCATGGTCTTGCCGTCCTTGGGAGTTTCCGTGGTCACCGCAGCGACCTGAAGGCCGCCCGGACTTCCTGCGTGAAGAGCTGTGGCTGCTCCCACGCCGCGAAATGGCCGCCATTGCCGGCCTCATGGAAATAGACGAGGTTGTGGTAGCAGCGCTCCGCCCATGTCCGCGGCGCGCGATAGATCTCGCCTGGAAAGACGGTGACCGCCACCGGCAGCGTAGCGATATCGACGGCATTGAAGTTGTTGGAATGGTCTTCCCAGTAGATCTGCGCCGCGGACGTTCCCGATGCGGTGAGCCAGTAGAGCGAGATGTCGTCGAGCATCTCGTCCCAAGTCAGGACCCGCTCGGGTTCGCCGCCGCTATAGGACCATTGTGCGAATTTCTCGTAGATCCATGCGGCGAGGCCGACGGGCGAATCCGACAGCGAATAGCCAATGGTCTGAGGCCGCGTGACCATCATGGCAGCGTAGCCGGAGCTGTTTCTGTAGAAACCGTCGAGCGCGTCGAACGCCGCTCTTTCCCTCTCCGTCAGGTCGCCCGGTGCCGGTCCTCCGGCCGCGAGGATCGAGGCGATCTCCTCCGGGACGGTCGCGGGCATGTTGACATGGATGCCGATCAGGCCCGGAACGCTCTGGAGCGCCATGCGATGAGAGATCACCGAACCGCAGTCGCCCCCCTGCGATACATAGCGGTCATATCCCAGCCGCCGCATGAGTTCGGCCCAGGCCCGAGCGATATGATCGGAGCCCCAGCCGGTCTTCGTCGGCTTCCCCGACAAGCCGAAGCCCGGAATCGAGGGCACGACGAGATGAAAGGCGTCCTCGGCGGCGGCACCATGCGCGGCAGGATCGGTAAGCGGGCCGATGACCTTCATGAACTCCAGAACCGAGCCTGGCCATCCATGCGTCATGATCATGGGCATGGCGTCCGCGCGCGGAGACCGGACGTGGATGAAGTGAATGTCGAGGCCGTCGATCTCGGTGACGAACATAGGCAGCGCGTTCAGGCGTGTCTCGACCTTTCTCCAATCGTAGCCGGTCATCCAGTAGCGAACGAGCTCCTGGAGCCTCGCCAGCTTCACCCCCTGGGACTGGTCGGTGACGGTTTCGCGCATCGGCCAGCGCGTCCCGGCCAAGCGCCGGCGCAGCCCGACGATCTCCTCGTCCGGAATATCGACGCGGAAGGACCGGATGGCTTCGCTCTCGACGCCGGTCCGCGCCCGTGCGGGAAACGCGCCGAGAGCGCTTGCGCTCGCCATCCCGGCGAGCAGGGCGCGCCGCGTGAACGACGGTGACGGTGTGGACATGAGTGCTCTCCATGGAGTCGGCGGCAGAGTTTGCCGCTTCGACACATAGACGGAGATCGCCCGATGCACCCGTTATGTGTTATTATGAGATGTTAGCGCTCGCCGGAAGCAGCAGGTCGCGGACCCGGAATTCACGCAACGCAGGGATGATGCAGACGACGCAGATGCCCGAACAGATCGCGTTTGGTCCTTTCACGCTGATTGCGGACGAGCGGCTCCTGCTGCGGCGGGGCGTGCCTGTCGATCTGGGAGCGCGCGCTTTCGACATCCTGGCGGCCTTGGCCGCGCATCCGAACCAAGTGGTCAGCAAGACGGATCTGCTGGCGCGCGTCTGGCCCGACGTCACCGTCGAGGAAGGCAGTCTGCGGTTTCACATCGCCAATCTGCGAAAGGCACTGGGCGATGGCAGGGACGGTGCCCGCTACATCGCCACGCTGGCGGGGCGGGGCTATTGCTTCGTTGCGCCGGTTTCACGATCGGACGGCCACGATGACGCGCAGGGCGAGATCGCCGCAAGCTATCCGCACGCCAACCTGCCGAGCCGTCTGAGCCGAATGGTCGGCCGGACCGACGATATCGCCGCGCTCTCGGCGCAACTGGCGGCCACGCGCTTCGTCACGATCGTGGGCACGGGCGGTGTCGGCAAGACCACGGTCGTGGTGGCGGCGGGCCATGAGTTGGTCGGCGCGTTCGCCGGCGCCGTGCATCTCGTCGATCTCGGCGCGCTGAGCGATCCCGACCTGGTCGCAACGACAGCGGCCTCGATGCTGGGTCTGGCGGTCGAGTCCGGCGACGCCATTCCGGGCCTGATCACCTATCTGTCGACCAGGCGAACCCTCCTGATCCTCGATACCTGCGAGCATGTCATCGATGCGGCGGCAGCGCTGGCGGCCCGCATCTTTGCCGATGCGCCGCAGTCTCACATCCTGGCAACGAGCCGCGAACCTCTCCATGTCGAGGGCGAGCACGTCTACAGGCTTGCGCCGCTGGCATACCCGCCGGACGATCAGGGACTCACCGCGGCGGCCGCGCAGAGCTTCCCTTCGATCCAACTGTTCATCGAACGCGCCGTTGCGAGCGGCGCCCGTCTCGATCTCGACGCCGCGGACGCAGCGGTCGTGGCCGGCATCTGCCGAAAGCTCGACGGCGTGCCGCTCGCGATCGAGCTGGCCGCCGGACGGGTCGCAGGCCATGGCCTGCGCAAGATCGCCGCGCTTCTGGACGAGCGCCTGACCCTGTCGTGGCGGGGCCAGCGCGCTGCGCCGCCGCGCCAGAAGACCCTGCAAGCCACTCTCGACTGGAGCTATTGGCTGCTGTCCGACTTCGAACGCCTTGTGCTCCGCCGGCTTGCAGTGTTCGTCGGTCACTTTTCGATCGAGGCCGCACTGGCCGTCGTGACGGACACCTCTGTCGACGAGGCGCTCGTGTTCGGCACCATCGACGACCTCGTCGCCAAGTCGATGGTCGCGACAAGGCCGGCCGGCGCGACGATGCGCTATCGGCTGCTCGACACCACGCGCGCCTATGCCCGCCAGCTCGACGTCGGCGATACCGAACGTGGAGATTTGGCCGCGCGTCACGCGGCCTACTGCCTGCGATGGCTGGAGGAAACAGGGCCCGAGTGGCCGAGCTTGTCCAGCGCCGCGCAACGCTCGCTGCACCTTGCCGGCATTGCCAATGTTCGCGCGGCGCTGGAGTGGTGCTTTGGAGCCAGCGGGGACACCGAGGTCGGTATCCGGCTTGCCGTCGCCGCCGCCCCGGTGTTTTTGTCGATGTCCCTGCTGACCGAATGTCATCGTTGGGCGGCGCGAGCGATCGAGGCGATCCACGACCCTGAAAACGCCGGGCGCGAGGAGATGCACCTTCAGGCGGCCCTGGGAGTATCCCTGATGTTCACGCGCGGGGGAAAGGAGGCCGCCCGCGAGGCATTGAACAGAAGCTTCATCCTTGCCGGGAAGCGTGACGATGCTCTCGACCAGATCCAGGTTCTCGGCCCGCTCCAGATGTTCTACCTGCGCATCGGAGAGTTCAAGACCGCGCTCACCTATGCAAAACGCTGTTTCGAGCTCGCCGGCGTTCTCGAGGATTCCGTCTCCACCACGCTGGCGCATTCGTTGATGGGGATCTCGCTTCACCTCAGCGGAGATCTCCGCCGCGCCCGAGCGGCGCTCGAAGCAGCGCTGCGCTTCGGGCCGCGTTCCGACCAGACCACGACGAACTATCTCGGCTTCGACGGACGGCTTCTGGCCGGCGTAATCCTCGCCCGCACGCTCTGGCTGCAAGGCTACCCGGATCAGGCGGTGGAGCGCGCCCTCCTGACAGTTGAGGATGCGGAAGCCCTGAGCCATCCCCTGACACTCTCCATCACGCTCGTCTGGGCCGTCTCGGTATTCCTCTGGGTCGGTGACATCGCGCGTGCGAACCACCATATCGAGCGTCTTTTCGCGCGCGCCGAGCCTCATTCTCTCGGCCCCTATCTCGCGGTAGGGCACGGCTTCCAGGGAGAACTCGCCATCCGGCGGGGCGATGCGGAGAACGGAATCGAGGCCCTGCGCCGCCGTCTGACCGAGCTCCACGCGGCGCCCTACGAACTGCTTACCACGCCGCTCAATATCGCGCTCATTCAGGGTCTCGCCGCGACGCGCCGGTTCATCGAGGCTTTCGCGCTGGTCGACGAAACAATCCGGTCGGTCGAGGAGAACGGCGATCTCTGCTATATGCCGGAGCTGCTGCGCGTGAAGGGCAATCTTGTTCTTGCAACGCCGCAATCCCGCGCCGATGAGGCGGAAGCATACTTCGAGCGGTCGTTCGAACTGTGTCGCCGTCAGGGTGCTCTGGCGTGGGAACTGCGCACCGCGATCGACCTTGCCGCCCTGCTGGCCGCTCGCGATGAGCGCGAGCGCGCCCGAGAGACCCTGGCCCCCGTGTTCGAGCGTTTCACGGAAGGCCGGAACACGGTCGATCTCGATGCGGCCGCGCGTCTGCTCTCGACACTGGGTTAGTCAGGCAGCATGGCGCGCTCCCCGCTGCGCGGCGCCGGAAGCACTGGTCCATCGACCCCTGGCCGCAATCGAAGCCGTTGCAGTTCCTTCAGCCGGGATCGTCCCGATGCACATCGTGCACGATCATGCCGGTGGATTCGGGCGGCTTCACCAGCCATTTCGGATGCTTCAGCGTCTTGCGCGTATCCTGATATCCGGAATTCCAGTGCTCGCGCATCGACGTGCCGGAGAACTCGTAGTCCTTGGCGTCGCCTTCATATACCTTCTGCTGGTAGATCAGGTGGATCCTTTCCGGCGAAACTATTCCACTTCGCCGGGATGCGCGCCGGGCCGCCGGGACGTCACCAGCTTATGCGGAAGCCGCCCGTGCCGCTGATGCTGTAGCTATCGCCGAAGTCGTCGAGGCTGGTGTTGACCGAGACCTCGCCATAGAGGGCATACTTGTCGGCGCCCCAGCCATAGGAGCCGCCGAGCCCGAGGCCGCCCCACAGCTTCTCCGGCTCGCTGTCGAAGCGGACGCCGGAGACATCCACCGAGGTGCCGTCCGAGAACTCGTGATAGAGGTTCGCGATGCCATAGAGGCTGGACCACGCCGGACCCGCATCGCCGACCCAGTCGTTACGGTAGTCGAGCGCGAGCCCGAGACGTCCGAGCAGGCTGTCGTCGCTCTTGGAGGAAACGTCCGCGCCGAACTCGTCGGAGAAGTCGATATCCACCTTCGTGTAGGCCAGCTGCGCCTGGGGGGTGAGCGCCCACGGTCCGCCGATCGCGAAGCGTTGCCGATCTCCAGGCTGGCGCCGTATCCGAAGGCGCCGTCGCCTCGCGCCATCCTGCCCGCGAGGTCGGAGCGGATGTCGGTGTCGAACCAGTTCACCTGCGCCTGGCCGTCGGCATAGAAGCCGTCGAGCCCGTACCAGGTGAGAGTGCCGCCGAAGCCGTAGCCGTCGCTGTCGATGTCGCCGTCGCCCCAGAAGGATTTCACCTGCGCCGAGGCGGTGCCGTATTGGAGCGTGATGCCGCCCGTCAGCCGGCCGCCGGCGTTCTCCAGGAGCAGCGCGTCGAACCCCGCCTGGAACCGCGCCTGATCGGTGTCGAACTCGGCGCCGGCCGTCGACGAGCCCGGCTCGACGTCGACGTGGCTGGCCTCGAACCTTCCCCACCACACGCTTCCCGCATCGGGAGGCGCGTCCGCGCCGTAGCGTCCGCCCGCGCCGCGCTCGCCGATCCGATTGCGCAAGGTCGGCATGCGCATCAGCTGCAGGAGGATCTGCGGATAGCTCTCATAGAGCGCGACGCCCGGCTGATAGAGCGGTCCCGCCGGCTGCTCGGGCGGCGGGTCGACGAGCGCTGAGCGCAGATACCAGTCGCCGTCGGCGGGTGTGCTCACGCCGTTCTGGTGCAGCGTATAGGCGTAAGCGCCGCCGATCACCGCCTGCTCGCCGTGGAAGACGTAGTCGCCGAGCAAGGAAAAGGCTCCGCTCGACGCGCCCTGGACGTCGACGATCCTGATGCCCTCGACGGTCTGCGCGCCGCTCCCCCCGATATTGCTGACGCGCAGCAGAGTGGAGCCCGAGGTGTCTCCCTCGACCCGCAGCAGGTCGGCGGGCGAGCTGTCGTCGCCGAGCTCGGCCTCGATCTCCAGCGTGCCGCCATCGCCGGTATAGTTCCCGGCGACGGTCAGCGTGCCGATGCCGCCATTGCCGGGCGCGATGGTGCCGCCGGAGAAATTGGTCGTGTCGCCGACCGTGCCGATGCCGGCCAGCACGCCGCCGCGAACCTCCACGTCGCTGTCGATCACGATGTCGACCCTGAGCGTGCCGTCGCGGATGGTCCACAGCGGCACGGCGGTCACCGGCGCTCCGGTCAGCGACCAGGTGCCCGTGCCAACCTTCTCGTAGAAACCGAAACCGTCATATTTGGCGCCGGCGCCGATCTCCGACAGGTCGAAGGTGCCGTCCGTCTCTCCGCCCAGCTTGAACGTATCGTCTGCGCTGAAGGCGGCGACATTGCCGACGATGTTCGAGGTCGACCAGATCTCCAGCGCGTTCACCCCGCCGGTGAACTGGATCGCCTGGCCCGCGACGGGCGTCCATGCGTCTCCGCCGGTTCGCGCGCCGCCGGCGCCGCCGGCGATCGTGCCGCCGTTGACGACTGAAAGATTGGCGCCCTTGATGCCCGCGCCGCCATCGCCTGGAGATCGTCCATCGGAACTTTCCACGCGCCCGGCTCCACCGGCGCCGCCGGTGATCGTGCCGCCGGCCAGGTTGACGACGGTTCCGCCAGAGAGCAGCTGGACGGCCGAGCCGCCGTCACCGCCGCCGCCAAAAAAGCTCTGGCCGCCCGCACCGCCGGTCAGAATCCCTCCATTCGAGAGCGTGCCGCCATCGGTCAGCACGACCGCGGCCGCGCCGCCGCCGCCGCCACCACCGGTACGGTTGCTGCCGCCACCGGCGCCACCGGCCACCACGCCGCCTGCGTCCACCGTGACATCGGCGGAGGAGAACACGCCCACGCCGCCGCCGCCGCCGGCTCCGTTGGTCTGAATGCCGCCGGCGCCGCCGGTTACGGCGCCCGTGGCCGTGACAGTGACGTCGGCCGTGGCGCGGACACCCGCGCCGCCGCCGCCGCCGCCGCCCCATGTGCTCACACCGTCGACCTGGGCGGCGCCCGGACCGCCGTTGCCGCCCGTGACGATCGTGGAGATATCGGTCGGCAGGGAGACGATCTGCCCGGTGACGCCGGTCGCGCCCGCCAGGCCTTTTGCCGGTATGATGTTGGATGTGCCTTCCGCCCCGCCGGGCGCGCCGTTGCCGGTGGTCAGATCCACGGCGCCACCGCCGCCATCGCCGCCGCCGCCGCCGGCGGGCGAGCCCGCCGCTCCATCCTGGCCGGTCGCGCCCGCGAGCGGGCCGTCGACGCCGCCGGCGCCGCCGGCGCCGGTGATCGTATCGCCGGTGCCACCGTCCGCCAGGGCGAGCGAAGGCACCAGGACGGCGGCGAGCGCGCTCAGACAAACGCCCGCAAGGAAGTTCGGTGTTCTGACGTTCCGGCGGCAGATATGGCCGCCGCTTGCAGCCCGACGGCCGCCCGAAAGCAGGATCGGCGACGAGGTCATCTCATCGCGCCCGCGCAGATATTCATCATGATGCATGCGCCGCCCCCCATAGTGCGCGAGCCGTCCCACCATGAAGGTACCCTGAATTAATTCCGGCGACAAAATATTCTTGTGTCGCAGGTGAACCAAGGGATCGAATATCCCTCACGAAATTGTTGTTAAATACATTAAAATTTTATGGATTCCCGTCGTCACGGCGCCGTCGATGTTTCAAATCCGCTGCAAACGCACGACTATTTCCCGTGGTGCCGCGACGATCGATCCCGCCGGCGCGGCGCGGCGGCGCCATCGCCGGCAAGGTCCGCCCGGCGGTATTTCGCCGGCGGCACTCCGAACTCGCGCTTGAACGCGCGGATGAAGCCGGCTTCCGATTCGTATCCGACGTCCAGGGCAACCTGGATAACGGTGTCCCGCGACGTCTGGAGGCGTCTCGCGGCGAGCTGCATGCGCCACATCGCGAGATAGGCCAGCGGCGGCTCGCCGAGAAAGCGCGCGAACCGTTCGGTCAGGACGGAGCGCGAGGCGTTGGCCTCTTCGGCCAGAGCCTCCAATGTCCACTGGTGGGCGGGGGCGCGATGCATCGCGGAGATGGCGGCGCCCACGATCCCATCGCGGGCGGCAGCCAGCCAGCCGGTCTGTTCCGCCGGCAGCCGTTCCATGTAGCGGCGCAGCGCCTCGATGAAGAGAGCCTCGGCCATCTTCGACAGAAGCACGGACCGGCCGGGCCGCCCGCCGCCGGCTTCAGTGACCAGGTGGCGGATCGAATGCTCGAGCCACTGGCCCGCGACGTCGTCCCGCAGCCTGATCCTTATCGCCGTCGGAAGTCCGGAGAGGAAAAGCCGGTCCGCATGGCGTTCGCAGCCGAAGAACCCGCATACGAAACGCGTCGTCTCGCCCCCGCCGCCGATCTGCAATGTCGGAAGGTCGCCGGCGAGCAAACGATCCAGGGATCCTCCGGTGTCGACGATCTTCGGCGTCCGGCCGTTCGAAACCACGTGCGGATCGCCATGCGGGACGATCAGCACATCGCCCGCCGTGACGGCCACCTCGTGTCCGTCGCCGAAGCGCGCGGTCGCATCGCCTTCGGTCATCAGGTGGTAGCTGACCAGGCGCTCGGTGCCCGGCGCCAGCAGATGCGCGTAGTCGCGCAGCGGCGGCATCGCGAACCCCCAGGGGCTCGTGCACACCGCGTGATAGAATATCGCGCCGGTCATGCGCACCGAAGTGAGCGCCTCGGATAAAGCGTCCATGCTTTTCTCTGAGCCTCGCCGCCGTCACCTGCAAGGAAATTCGGCCTTGCGGCAAACCATCGGGCCGCCGCGGCGCGTAGATCTCGCTCTGCCGCTTGTCGAAGCGGAAAGCTGGAACGGAACGATGTCAGGCGCGATCACGGAGGAGAGACATGACGAAGACGGTCGACGAGGCGAAGCTCAATCAGTTCATCGGACGGATGCTCGGCGATCTCGGCGGAGCGCTGAGCGTCCCGCTGGTGCGCATCGGCGACCGGCTGGGCCTCTACAAGGCGCTTCACGCCGAGGGACCGATGACGCCGGCGGAGCTGGCGGCGAAAGCGAATATCGCCGAGCGCTATGCGCGTGAATGGCTGTCGCATCAGGCCGCGTCCGGCTACCTGACCTACGATTCACGGACGGGCAGCTTCACCTTGCCGCCCGAGCAGGCGATGGTGTTCGCCGAACCCGACAGCCCCGTCTACCTGCAGGGCGGCTTCGACATCGCGGCGACGATGATGGAAAATCAGGCGCTGGTGGAGCCGGCCTTCCGCTCGGGCAGGGGCGTCGGCTGGGGCGAGCAGTCGCAATGCCTGTTCTGCGCCGCGGGGCGTTTTTTCCGTCCCGGCTACCACAACAGTCTCGTCGAGTCCTGGCTGCCGGCGCTGGACGGCGTCGTCGCCAGGCTCGAGCGGGGGGCGAGGGTCGCCGATGTCGGCTGCGGGCACGGCTTCTCCACGGCCATCATGGCGAAGGCGTTCCCGAACTCGACCTTCATCGGCTACGACTTCCATCCGGCTTCCGTGGACCAGGCGCGCCGGCACGCCGCGCAGCACGGCGTGACCGCGAACACGCGCTTCGAGGTCGCCCTGGCCGGCGCGTTCCCCGGCAGGGATCTGGATCTCGTGACCTTCTTCGACTGCCTGCACGACATGGGCGATCCCGTCGGAGCGGCGCGGCATGTGCGCCAGGCCCTGAAGCCCGGCGGAAGCTGGATGATCGTGGAGCCGGCCGCCGGCGACCGTCTGGAGGACAATCTCAATCCCGTGAGCCGTCTCTACTACGCCGCCTCGACGATGATCTGCGTGCCGACCTCGCTCGACCAGCCCGGCGGCGCTGCGCTGGGCGCCCAGGCCGGCCTGAAGACGCTGTCGTCGGCGATCTCCGAGGCAGGCTTCAGCTCCGTCCGAAAAGCCGCGGAGACTCCTTTCAACATGATCCTGGAGGCGAGGCCCTGACAGGGGGCCTCGAGCGCGACGATGCCACCTCCCCGGTGATCCCGGCGAGATGCGCGCATCTCGGATGACATCATTCATTGGCCGGAGGCGAAAGCGTCGCCAGCGTGACCTCCAGCTTCTGTGCGCAACGAACGAGACTGGCCAAAAGCTGTTCGTCGATTTCCGTTCGACCCCGGTACTCGGCGAGATTCCGCTCATTGTGGGCTTTCAGGAATGTCTGGATATCGAAGGTCTTTTTCCGAGCCTATGACGAATATCTTTGGCGAGGCATTTATCCTGCTGACGAGGGAGCCTTTCTCGGCGACTTTGCGCCGCCAGTCCTTCGCGGAAAGAAATATCGGTTCGATCTTGCGCCGAAACCCGACTTCAACGTCCTGCATGGCCGAATAAAGACCCGAGTAATCGAACTCGTCTCCAATGACCAGCAGGTCGATATCGCTGCGCGCAGTATCCGTGCCTTTCGCAACCGAACCGTAGATGAAAGCGGCTTTGATCTGATCGGAATAGGGAGCCAGCGATTTCCGGATGGGACCGATCAGAGCCACGGTCTTGACGGCGAGACTCCCGAGTTCCCGAAAGACAGGAGACGCTTGATTGGCGCGGTAGTGCTTCCGATTGCCCACATGCTCGACCAAAACCAGGCCACTGCCCTCCAGGCGTGACAGCTCGCGCGTGACCGCTCCCGTGCCGGAGGCGACGGTCCTGACAATTTCCGATGTATAGAAACTGCGCTCGGGCTGACCGAAGATCAGGCCCAGCACACGCTTCTGGACCTTTGAAACAATGCCCCTGAAAGGCTTTCGGAACCGCTTCTACCCATATTGGGTATATTATGACGTCGTCCGGGTGTGTTCAAGTTCTCAAGCCGGATGCCGTTCAGGCCAAGAATACCGGTCAGCCAAATCTTTCTCGATAGCGTGCTACGACCAAAGGGTTCACCAGATTGAGGGGGAGCTCGCCCCTGAGCACCCGCAAGGCCTCCTCGACCGCGCCGATGCCCATGCGCTCCATGCTCTCCTCGGTGATGCCGGCGAGATGCGGGGTGAGGACGACATTGCCGAACCCGAAGAAGGGATGGCCGGGCGGCAGCGGCTGCTCGGCGAAGACGTCGATCGCTGCACCGCCGAGATGTCCGCTTCTCAGGGCGGCGGCGACGTCGTCCTCGACCGTGACGGCGCCGCGCGCGACATTGATGAGGAAGGCGCCCTTCGGCATTGAGGCGAGCTCGCGCGCGCCGATCATGCCGCGGGTCTCGGGCGTGAGCGGGCAGGCGAGCACGACATAGTCGCTGAGGCCCAGAAGCTCGTCGCGGGCGACCGGCTCGACCCCTTCCGGAAAGCCCGCATTGCGCCGGCTCGATCCCAGCACCCGCATGCCGAAGCCGGATCCGGCAATGGCGGCGATGGCCCGGCCGAGATGGCCCATGCCGATGATGCCCATGGTGGCGCCATGGAGCTCGCGCGCGCAGGGCGCATGGGCGCGGCCCGCGAGCCAGCCCGTGCGGCGCAGATCGGCATCGATGGCGCGGAAGCGGCGCGCCAAAGCGAGCGCGGCGAAGATCACATGCTCGGCGACGGAGCGCGCATTGACGCCCGGCACATTGGCGACCAGCACGCCCGCCGCGGTCGCCGCTTCGAGCGGGATCATGTCGAGGCCGGCGCCGTGGCGGATGGCGGCCCTGAGATTCCGGGCGCCGGCGAAGAGGGCTTCCGGCAGGTTGGCGCGCACGATGACGATGTCGGCGGCCTCAGCCTCGCGCGCCAGCGTCCCGGGCTCGAGACCTGAAGCGACGACGATGTCGGCCACGCCGTCGAGCAGCTTCGCGGCACGCGGATGCAGGGGATGGGTCGAATAGACGAGGGGCATGGGCTGGAGCCCGCATATCACATTCCTGCCGCTTGCGGCTATCGGATGCGCACATCTTGGGGGAAGGTGAAGCGAGGGGAAAGAGCGGCCGTCAACCGGTGATATGGCGCAGCCAGGCGGCTTCCGGCTGCGGCTTCTCGGCCTGCTGCGGCCTGTCGAGGAGGCCGGTCCAGTAGCTCTCGACGCCCTTGAGATGCGCGTCCATGAGGCCCATCGCCTCCACCGAATCGCGCCTGGCGACCGCCTCGAAGATGCGGATATGCTCGTTGTGCGATTCGCGGCAGCGCTCGGGGCGCTGGAAATAGATGCGCCGGCGCTCCGCAGTCATCAGATAGAAGATGCGCACGATGCGGTAGAACACGTTGTTCTGCGTGGCGTTGACGATCTCGAGATGGAAGTCGCGGTCCTCGAGGTCGATCGGCTCTCCGCCCTCGATGCGCTTGAGGGAGGAGGCGAGCACCGCGCGCATGCGATCGAAATTCTCGAGCGTGGCGCGCTCGCAGGCGAGCCTCACCGCGGTGATCTCGTGAATGCGGCGCATCTCGTTCGACTGGCGCACCTCTTCGGCCTGAAGCGGCACGCCGATCCGGGCGAAGAGCGCCAATGCCTCGACGCTCGCCGCGTCGTTCGACATGTAGATGCCGGATTTGGCGCGCCGGTCGATGACCCGCAGCGCCTCGAGATAGGCGAGGGCCTCGCGCACCAGGCCGCGCCCGGCCCTGAACCGCTCGGCAAGCTCGCGTTCGGAGGGCACGCGCTCGCCCGGCTCGTACTTGCGCTGCAGGAAGAACAGCGCCAGCTCGGAAACCAGATCGCGCTGCTCGTTCATTGGACGGGCACCGCATGCCTGGCGACGACGTCTTCCCTGACGGTGATGCCGAGGCCCGGCCGGTCGGGAATGGCGATCAGGCCGCCCTTCGCCCCGACCTCCTCCTCGACGAGATCGTGCAGCATCGGATTGGCGCCGAGCGAATATTCGAGAATGTGGCTCGAGGAACTGGCGGCGGCGAGATGGAGGCCGGCGAAGAAGGCCGGCGCCCCGGCCCACAAATGCGGGGCAAGCCTCAGATTGAAGGCGGCGGCGAGCGCGTCGATGCGGCGCGCCTCGGTGATGCCGCCGCAGATGGCGAGATCGGGCTGCATTATGTCGACGGCGCGCTGGATGATGAGGTCGCGGAAGTCGAAGCGGGTGAACTCGCTCTCGCCGGCGGCGATCGGGATCATCGACGAGGCGCGCACTTCGGCCATGCCGGCCTTGTCGTCGGCGGTGACCGGCTCCTCGAACCAGGCGAGATCGCAGTCGCGCACCAGATGGGCGAAGCGCCTGGCCTCGGCCACGGTGAAGGTGCCGTGCGAATCGACCATGATCTCGACGTCGGGACCGAGTGCGGCGCGCGCCGCCTTGACGCGCTCGGCGCTCGCCTGCGGCGTGCCGTCCATGGCGCCGATGCGCATCTTAACCGCCCGGAAGCCGCCTTGCGCCACATAGCCCTTGAGCTCATCGCCGATGGTCCGCGCATCGGCCCAGCCGCCCGAGGCATAGGCCGGCATCTTGTCCGCCTTGCGCCCGCCGAGCAGGCGCCAGACCGGGACGTTCATGGATTTGCCGGCGATGTCCCAGAGCGCGATGTCGATGGCGCTGATCGCCGCGATGGTCAGGCCGCGCCGCGCCATGTCGGGCATCGCATGGCCGCGCGCCGCCGCGTGATGGGCGCGCACGCCGTTGTAGAGCGCATCCCAGATCACCGAGATGTCGCGCGGGTCGCGGCCCAGGAGGCGCGGGGCGAATTCCCGGTTGATGAGGGTGACGAGCCCGGCATAGGTGCCGGCGCTGCCGGCGGCATTCTTGCCCTCGCCCCAGCCGGTGATGCCGGTGTCGGTGTCGACGCGCACGATGGCCGCATCGAATGTCCTGATCTGTCCGAAATCGCTGCGGTGCTGGCGCTCCTCGGCGATGGGGATGGACACCCAGGTGGCCTCGATGCGCGCGATCTTCATCGGGGTCTTCCCGCTGCGCGCGGGAGAAGGGGAGAGGACGGAGGCTCGGTCACTTGATCAACGGCAGGATCGTCTCGGCCGATTTCGCGACGAGCATGGTGTAGAATTCCTCGCTCAGGAGGCTCGAGCCGTGATCCTGGATGAATTTCAGCTGCTCGGGCGAGATGTCGACCGGGTTCTTCTCGACGGCATCGGGATACCGGCTGGCGGGGGTGCGGTCGACGGGCGCCACGAACTCGACGGTGAGGGCTCCGTCATAGCCCGCTTCCTTCAGGGTCGCGACGATCCTCAGCCAGTCGAGCGCGCCCTGGCCGGGCGCCATGCGGTTGTTGTCGGCGACGTGGAAGTCATAGAGGCGCTTGCCCGCCTTCCTGATCGAGGCGAACATGTCGGCATCCTCGATGTTGAGATGGAAGGCGTCGATGCACACGCCGCAATCGGGCCCGACGGCCTCGGCCAGCGCCAGGGCCTGGTCGGCGCGGTTCAGTATATAGGTCTCGAAACGGTTGAGCGGCTCGATGGCGATGCGCACGCCCTTCTTCCTGCCGTGCTCGTAGACCGCGCCGACGCCCTCGACGAGCCATTGCCATTCTTCCTCGGGCGTGCCGTCGGGCGTTATCTTGCCGACGGTGGCCGGCACCAGGGTGATGATCTCGCCGTCGAGCTCGCTCACCATGGTGACCACGCTCTTCATATAGTCGACGGTCTTCGCGCGCTGGCCCTCGTCGCGCGCCGCGAGGTTGCGGTCGGCGAGGGTGAGCGTCACCGAACCCCAGCAGCGGATGCCATACTGCTTCAGGAGCCGGCGGGTGTCGTTCACATTATATTGGGTCGGCTCGCCCGATATCTCGATGCTTTCGTAGCCGAACTTCCTGATGCGGGCCAAAGTGGTCTCGAGCGGCTCGGCGCGCATCCAGTTATGGGTCGAAAGATGCATGGAGATTCCTCCCTGGACTGAACTGGGTCGACCATTCTGGTCCGACCAATTTTATTGCCTTAGCCATAGAACAGGTCAAAACCCGTCGCAAGAGGCGGAAAACCGCAAGCGCGGCGGCATTTTTGCTGCACGGCTCCAACACAAGTCCTTGCGCTTCGATCAATTTGGTACTACCAGTTTGATCCATCACCAAGGCGCGGAAAACAGCGCCGTATCGGGAGGATTCCGAGGCGATGAGAGTTGCTCGCCGCAGCACGGTTCCGCTTGTTTGCACGCGCCGGCTGGTTCGAGAGCCGCGGCGCGATTTCCGGCCAGATGTGCGAGCCGGGGCGACCGATGGCCGCGCATAAGCCTTCAGCCGTCAGCCTCGAGGGCGTCTGCAAGGCCTATGGCCGCGTGCGGGCGCTCGACCGGCTGAGCTTCGAGGTTGCCGAAGGCCAGTTCTTCGCCCTGTTCGGACCGAGCTCGGTGGGCAAGACCACGACCTTGCGGACCATTTCCGGCCTGGTGATCCCGGATCAGGGAAGGGTGGCGCTGCACGGCGCCGATGCGACGCGCGCGCCGATCAAGTCGCGCGGCGTGTCGATGGTGTTCCAGTCCTTCGCGCTCTATCCGCATCTCACCGTCCATGAGAACTTCGCCTATCCGCTGCGCGAGATGAAGGTCGCCGCCGCCGAGATCGACAAGCGGGTCAGGGAAACGGCGGAGATGCTGAAGCTCGCGCACCGGCTGGAGCGCAAGCCCGGCACGCTGTCGGGCGGCGAGCAGCAGCGCGTGGCGCTCGGGCGCTCGCTGATCCGGCGCCCCGGCATCCTCCTGCTCGACGAACCGCTGACCAATCTCGACGCCAAGCTCAGGCACGACATGCGCGCCGAGTTCAAGCGGCTGCACCGCCAGTTCGGCATGACCGTCATCTATGCCACGCCCGACGAGCTCGAGGCGCTGTCGATGGGCGAGGTCATCGCCGTGATGCGCGACGGTGCCGTGGTGCAGAAGGGAACGCCCGACGAGCTCTATGAGCGGCCGCGCGACGTCTATGTCGCGGCCAAGATCGGCGCGCCGCACATGAACCTGATCGACGCCGTCGTGGGCGAGGGCGGCGAGGTGCTGGAGACCGGCCTCGGCAGCTTCGATCTCGCCCGCAAGCTCAAGGCGAAGGCCGGCGACAAGGTGGTGCTCGGCGTGCGCCCCGCCGATCTCGAGATCGCGTCCGGCACGGCGGGCGATTTCGCGGCCCCGGTGCAGCTGCTCGAGCCGCTCGGCGACGTCACCATCGTCTCGCTCGGCGAGAAGGACAACAATATGAGAATCCTGCTGCCCGAATCCAGGGCGAGCGAGATCAGGCCCGGTGACCGGCTGCCGGTCAGGGTCGACGCCCGCAAGATCCATGTCTTCAGGGCCAAGGACGGCCTGGCCCTCGGATGACCGCCGCCCGAGCCCCGCGAAGAAAAGAGACGTGCCTAGTTTGAAACAGGGAGGAGAACCGGACATGAGTTGGCAGTACAAGTTGACGTCCTTTGCCGGGGCCGCGCTTGCCGCGGGCCTGATGAGCGGCACGTTCCTCGGGCCCGCCTCTGCCGAGGAGGTCGTGCTCAAGATGGCGGTGCCGGACTGGCCGCCGACCCGCATCATGAAGGACATGTTCGACAAGCAGTACAAGGCGCCGTCGGGCAACACGGTGAAGCTCGACATCGATTTCATCCCGTGGCCCGACTTCTATACCCGCGTCAACGCCTCGCTCACCTCGGGCGAGCAGAGATACAACATGGCGGTGTCGGATTCGCAGTGGCTCGGCGCCTTCGTGGAAGGCGGCTATTTCCGCAAGATCAACGACCTGATCGATGCCGATCCGGCGCTGAAGGCGGCGATGGACGACATGCACGAGGCGGTGCGCAACGCCTATTCGACCTATCCGCACAAGACCGATAATTTCTATGGCTTCCCGCAGTTTCCCGACGTGCTGGTGACCTACGGGCGCAAGGACATACTGTGCAACGAGGACGAGCAGAAAAACTTCCAGGCGAAGTTCAACAAGAAGCTGCCCTGCGCGCCGGAGGAAATGGACGACATCGACTGGGAGATGTTCGAGAACATCGGCCAGTTCTTCCAGCGCAAGAAAGGCGAGATGCTGGCCGGCAAGCCCGCCGACGACGATTTCTACGGCATCGCCTTCCAGGCCGGCAAGGGCTACGACTTCTCCTCGATGCAGATCAACGGCTTCATCTGGCAGAACGGCGGCAATACCTGGGACGAGACCCAGGCGCCCTCGGGCCAGGCGGAAGGCGTGGTCAATTCGCCGGAGGCGGTGGCCGCCCTCGACCACTATCTGCGCCTCATCCAGTACATGCCGCCCGTCGCCAAGACCGGCACGATGGACATCTTCAAGTCCGATGAGCTGTTCCGGCAGGGCAAGGTGGCGCTCAACGTCGACTGGATCGGCCTCGGCGAGGCCTCGCTCGACCCCAAGACGTCGAAGGTCTCCGACAAGCTGGTCTTCGGCCAGTCGCCGGGCACCAGGGGCGCCGACGGCAAGCTGATCCGCTGGAACAATATCGGCGGCCAGCCCTTCGTGCTGATGACCTGGAACACGGACCTCCAGAACAAGGAAGCCGTCGACTTCGTGAAATGGTGGCTGTCGAAGGAGGTGCAGACCGAATATGCCTCGAAGGGCGGCCAGTCGGCGATGAAGTCGGTCTACAGCAGTCCGGACTATGTGACTTTCAGGCCCTGGAACCGCGCCTGGGCGCCGAGCCTCGACTGGCAGAAGGACGTGTGGCACGTGCCGCAGTTCTTCGAGCTGCTCACCCAGCAGCAGGACCAGTTCGATCTCGCCATCACCGGCAAGCAGGACGCCAAGACGACGCTCGACAACGTGGCGAAGTTCCAGCAGAATCTGCTGACCGAAGCGGGCCTCATCCAGTAGGCGCAACAGCCCGGGGACGCGCGCAGGCGACTGCGGGCGTCCCTCTTTTTGTCTGAGGAACTTCGAAGCATGACGAGTGGGACTTGGAGCAAAACCCTCACCCGGAGGCGCCCGCCGACCTTGCTCCGCCGAAGCGAAGCCCCGGCTTCGCGAAGGCGAGAGGCGGGCCTCGAAGGGCGGCAGATCGCGGTATCCGTGTTCCTGGATCATGCTTCGAGGCTCCCCCGGCGCAAGGCCGGGGTCGCGCCTCAGCACGAGGGCGGGGTGTGATGACGACCGTCGCCATGGATCGGGCGCCGCCGCCCTTCACCGCGATCGCGGCCGACAACTGGAAGCTCGCGATCGCCGTGGGCGTCGTCGTTTCCGTCCTCGCCATGCTGGCGCTGCCGGCGGCCGCCGCCTTCTGGGTGACCGGCGCCATGGCGGCGATGGTCGCCGCCGCCGTCGTCGTCAACGCCTATCGCCGCCACTATTACGGCGGCCTCCTGGTGTCGCCGGCGATCGCGGTGCTGTTCGTGATGAACATCTTCCCGCTGCTGTGGTCGCTGGGGCTTTCCTTCTTCGCCTATCAGAGCAACCAGCAGAGCATCCGCTTCGTGGGCCTCAGGAACTACGCGACGCTCCTGACCAACGATCTCAAGGCGCCGGAGCTGTGGGCCAACCTCACCAATACCGCGATGTTCGTGGTGCTCACCGTCGCGGCGCAGATGATCGTCGGCTTCCTGCTGGCGGTGCTGTTCGCCAAGCAGTTCCCGTTGCGCAAATACCTGCTCATCCTGGTGCTGACGCCGATGATGCTGTCGGTGGTCGCGGTCGGCGTGTTCTTCTCCTATTATTATGACCCGACCTTCGGCCTGCTGAGCCAGGCGATCAAGGCGTGGAACGGCGAGCAGTTCATCCTGATGTCGTCCAAGGCGGGCGCCGTCGCCGGCATCGTCTTCGCCGATGCCTGGATGTGGTCGCCCTTCGTCATGCTGCTGGTGCTCGCCGGGCTGGTCTCGGTGCCGAAATATCTCTACGAGGCGGCGGCCATCGACCGGGTGTCGGGCTTCCGGCGCTTCTGGACGATCACCTTCCCCTATATACGCGGCCTCCTGATGCTGGCGCTGCTGTTCCGCACCATCGAGGCCTTCAAGCTCGCCGACCTCGTCATCCTGCTCACCAAGGGCGGCAACGACACGATGACCATCTCCTACCACGTGATCCGCATCGCCAACGAGCAGAACAAGACGAGCGAGGGCGCGGCGCTCTCCTATCTCCTGCTGTTCGTGGTGATCGTGCTCACCAATCTCTATCTCTATATCGCCAACCGGCGCAGTCAGGGGGCCTGAGCGATGGCTGAAACCATGTCGATCCGGGAAAGGCTGGGCTGGCGCAGGGCATCGGGCGTGGGCGAGGCGGGCTGGGGCCATACGCTCTTCGCCGCGGTCGTCAGCCTCATCTACTTCCTGCCGGTGCTCCTCATCATCATCACCTCCTTCAAGCTCCAGACCCAGGCGCTGGCGGTGCCGCCCAAGTTCTTTCCGACCAGCTTCTTCGGGCTCATCCCCGACCAGTATGTGTTCGTGCCGACGCTCGAGAACTTCTCCTCGGTGTTCTCGCGCGCCTATGTGGCGGGGGGCGAGGTGGAAAGCACCGGCTTCGACCGGTACTTCTTCAATTCGATCTTCATCGCCAGCAGCTCGGTGCTGCTCGCGCTGGTCGTCGGGACGCTCGCCGCCTACGGCTTCTCGCGCTATCCGCTGAAAGGCAACGACACCTATCTCTTCATCATCCTCACCACCCGCATGCTGCCCGCCATCGTGGTGATCATCCCCATCATCCTGATGTTCAGGGTCACCGGGCTCGCCGGCTCCTATGCCGGCATCATCCTGCTCTATACGGCCTTCAACCTGCCGTTCACCATCTGGATGATGAAGAGCTTCTTCGACGAGCTGTCGCCCGACGTCGAGGACGCGGCCCGCATCGACGGGTCGAGCGAGGCCAAGGTGTTCCTGAAGATCTGTCTGCCGCAGGTGCTGGCGGGCCTCGCCGCGACCTTCGTCTTCGGCCTCATCCTCACCTGGAACGAGTTCCTGTTCGCGCTGCTGCTCACCGGCGTCGACACCCGCACCGTGCCGGTCGCCATGAACCAGGCGGTGGCGGGCGGCGGCATCGGCGTGCTGTGGGGCCTGCTCGCGGCGATCGAGACGCTGTTCCTCATCCCCGTCTTCCTGGTGACGTTCTTCCTGCAGAACCACCTGCTGCGCGGCGTCACCTTCGGCACCGTGAAGAGATAGCGGCATGTCGACCATCGAAGCCCGCAAGATCACCAAGCGGTTCGGCGACTTCGTCGCCGTCAGGGACGCCGATCTCTCGGTCGCCGCCGGCGAGGTGGTGTGCCTGCTCGGCCCCTCGGGCTGCGGCAAGACGACGACCTTGCGCATGATCGCCGGCCTCGAACGGGTCACGGCGGGCGACATCCTCATCGCCGGCCGGCGCATGAACGAGCTGCCGCCCGAGAAGCGCGACATCGCCATGGTGTTCCAGTTCTATGCGCTCTACCCGGCGCTCTCGGTGGCCGAGAACATCGCCATGCCGCTGCATCACGAAAGGCTCGCCGGGGCCGAGCGCGACCGCCGGGTGAAGAGGGTGGCCGAGATCCTGCATCTCACCGACGTCCTCGAGCGCATGCCCGGACAGGTGTCGGAAGGCGAGAAGCAGAGGATCGCCGTCGCGCGCGCCATCGTGCGCGAGCCCAACTGCTTCCTGTTCGACGAGCCCTTGTCGCGGCTCGACGTGGAGCTGCGCCATTCGATGCGCGGCCAGATCAAGGAAGTGCTGTCGGGCCTGTCCAAGGCGACGGTCATCGTCACGCACGACCAGCTCGAGGCGCTGACCATGGCCGACCGCATCGCCATCATGCGCGATGGCATCATCGAGCAGATCGGCACGCCGCACGAGGTCTTCACCCGGCCCGCCAACGTGTTCGTGGCGAGCTTCATCGGCACGCCGCAGATGAACCTGGTCACCGGCCGGCTCGAGAAGGTCGCCGGCTCACGGGCGACCATCCAGTTCGGCGGCGAGCGGGTGGAGATCGCGGTCAATCCCGCCGTCGCCCGGCTCGGGCCGTCGCAGGTCACGCTCGGGATCAGGCCCCGCGCCTTTACCCCGGTGGCGCCCGGCGCCACGGACACGATCGTCGCCCATGCCGAGCTGATCGAGCCGATGGGGGCGGAGACGCTGGTCCATGCGCGCACCCCGGACGATTCCGATATCCGGGTAGTGGTGCCGCGCGACGTCAGGTTCAGGATCGGCGAGACGCTGCATCTGCGCGCCGATCCGAGCCAGACGCATGTCTTCGGCGAAGACGGAAAGGCGGTGCGGGCATGAGCGGGACGCCGGACAAGACCTTGAGCGCGGCGGGCGCCGTCAGGCTCGAGGCGTTCATCATCGGGCTCGGCCTCCTGGCGCTGATCCTGATCTTCCAGCCGGTGAGCCTGACGCTGTTCGCCGTCGGATCGGGACTGGTGGTGCTGGCCGGCCTCCTCAACAACCTCCTGCCCCTGGCGCGCGCCGGCACGAAGATCAGGAGCCTCGTCACCGTGGCGCTGGTGGTGGCTCTCATCTTCTGCGCCGCTCTCCTGGTCTCGATCGCCGCCGCCCATCTCTATGGCGTGTTCTTCCTCAAGGCCCCGGATCCCGCCACCACCGCCGGCAAGGTGCAGCTCGCGACCCCGCCCTTCTACATGCAGCCGCTCGTCTGGGGACTGGTCTTCGCAGCACTGTGCTTCGCCGCGGCCATCGCCTGGCTGCGGCGCAAATAGACGGAGCGGCGAGGGGCGCCGCGACGACGAGGGCGAATCTACCCGACCAGCTGCTTCACCAGGGCCTCGACCATGCGCGGCAGGTCGTAGGGGAAGCGGGCGGTGATGAGGTTGCCGTCGACGACCACCGGCTCGTCGATCACCGTGGCGCCGGCGTTCTCGAGGTCGATGTGGATGTTCCACACCGCCGTCGCCTTCCTGCCCTTGAGCAGGCGGGCGCTGATCAGGACCCAGGGACCGTGGCAGATGCCGCAGACCGGCTTCTCCGCCGCATTCATGGCCTGGACGAAGGCGATGGCGTCCTTGTCGGCGCGCAGGAAGTCCGGATTCCAGCAGCCGCCCGGCAGGATGACAGCGTCATAGTCGGCGGCCTTCGCCTCGCTCACATAGCGGTCGATCTTCAGCCAGCCGCCATTCTCCATGAGGCGGATGGCGAGCACATGGGTCTCGGCGATGGGCGGCATCTTGACGCCATAGCTCGGCGGCAAGGGGCCCGCCCTGGGCGCCACGATATGGACGGTGGCGCCATGCTCGGAGAGCCAGCGGTGGGCGCCGAGGATCTCGACCTCCTCCACGCCGTTGGTGCAGCAGATGGCGATGCGCTTGCCCTCGAGGAGTGCGGGATTGGAGGGCGGATCGAACAGGAAGCGGTTGAGCTCGCGGTTGAGCTCTCCGTCGGCGGTGGCCAGCATCTGGGTCGAGAGCAGGGGCACGCCGGCGGGCGATTCGAACTGCTGCACGCGGATGACATTGGCGTCGGCGGCCGGCGCGGGATGAACGGGCTTGTTCATGACGATCCTCCCATTTGTCGTACTTTTGCCGAAGCTTCTCATATTTCACATGGCCGGTCACGCGCATAATCGCTTGCCTAGGCGCCCGGTTACGTGAAATGGTCCGGCCGTTTCCAGCGCGCAAAGGGGGGCAGCATGCAGTTCGCCGAGAGGTTCAGGGGACGGGTCGCGGTCATCACCGGCGGAGCGTCGGGCATCGGCTTCGCCATCGCCCGGCGCATCATCGCCGAAGGCGGCCGGGCGGCGTTGTGGGATGTGGACGCCAAGGCGGGGGCCGCCGCCGCATCGGCGCTCGGCAAGGAGGCGGTGGCGGTCGAGGCCGACGTCGGCGACGAGGCCAGCGTGAACCGGGCCGCGGCGCAAACCGCCGAAAGCCTCGGACAGATCGACATCCTGGTCACGAGTGCCGCCATCACCGGACCCAACGCGACCACCTGGGACTATCCGCCGGAGAAATGGCGCCAGGTGATCGACATCAACGTCAACGGCGTCTTCCATTGCTGCCGTGCCGTGGTGCCGCTCATGCAGGCCCGCGACTATGGCCGCATCGTCAATATCGCCTCGGTGGCCGGCAAGGAGGGCAATCCCAACGCGTCCGCCTATTCCACGTCGAAGGCGGCGGTGATCGGCCTCACCAAGTCGCTCGGCAAGGAGCTGGCGAGGACGAAGATCACCGTCAATTGCGTGACGCCGGCCGCGGTCAGGACGCCGATCTTCGACCAGATGACGCAGGCCCATATCGACTTCATGCTGTCCAAGATCCCGATGGGCCGCTTCGGCCTGGTCGAGGAGGTGGCGGCGCTCGTCACCTGGCTCGCGAGCGAGGAATGCTCGTTCTCGACCGGTGCCGTGTTCGACGTGTCGGGGGGCAGGGCGACCTATTGAGGCGATGGGAAACCGGCTCATGCCGGGAACGTGACGCGACATGAAGACCATCGTCATCATCGGCGGCGGCATGGCGGGGGCGCGGGCCTGCGTCAACCTGCGGGCGCAAGGCTATGCGGGAGGGATCGTCCTCCTCGCCGAAGAGAACCATCCGCCCTATGACCGTCCGCCCCTGTCGAAGTCCTCGATCACGCAGGCGGCCGAGCCGGCGCCGGTCCGGCTGATGGACGAGGCCATCGCGCGGGAGCTGGAGGTCGATCTGCGGCAGGGCGTCGCCGCCATCGCCCTCGATCCCGCGGCGAAGACGGTGCGGCTCGCGGACGGCTCGGCCGTCGCCTATGACAAGCTGCTGATCGCCACGGGTGCCCGCCCGCGCAAGCTCGCGGTTCCCGGCGGCGATCACGCGTTGACGCTGCGCAGCCACGAGGACTCGCTCGAGCTGCGGCGGCGCTTCCAGCCCGGCAAGTCCATCGTCATCATCGGCGGCGGCTTCATCGGCCTCGAGCTTGCATCGTCGGCAGTCGGGAAGGGCTGCCGCGTGACCGTGGTCGAGGCGCGGCCCCGCATCCTCATGCGCGGCGTGCCGGAGGCGCTCGCCAGGATCGTGCATGAGCGGCATGCGAAAGCCGGCGTCACGATGCTCACTGGCGTGGGCCTGTCGCATCTCGGCGAGAACGGCGTGCATCTGGCCGACGGCCGGGTGCTCGGGGCCGACAGCATCATCGCCGGCGTCGGCGCCGTTCCGGAGACGAGGCTCGCGGCAGAGGCCGGCCTCGAGATCGACAACGGCATCGCCTGCGACCGGCATATGCGGACGTCGGACCCCGACATCCACGCCGCCGGCGACTGCGCGTCCTTCATTCATGCGAAGCTCGGCAGCCGGATCAGGCTCGAGGCCTGGCGCTCGGCCCAGGATCAGGCAGCCACGGCGGCGGAGACCATGCTGGGCGGAACAGCGGAGCATGCCGCCATCCCCTGGTTCTGGTCGGATCAGTATGAGCTCGGTCTTCAGATGACGGGCTTCGCGGAGCTGGGGCCGGCGACGGTTGTGCGGAAATCCGAGGAGGGCGCGCTCGTCCTCTTTCATCTGGCCGCGGACGGCACCCTCATGGGCGCGAGCGGGATCGGACCCGGCACGGCGGTCGCACGGGACATCAAGCTCTCCGAGATGATGATCGCCCGGGCGCTGAAGCCGCCGGTGGACATGCTTGCCGATCCGAAGCAGCCTCTCAAGCCGCTGGTCAAGGGATAGGATGCATGGAAAACGGCGGCATCATCTTCAACGGAGACATCGCATGATCAGATTTGGCGTGATTGGCGCGGGGCGCATCGGCAAGGTGCATGCCAGGACGATCGCCCGGAACCCCAAGGCGGCGCTCGCCTATATCGCCGACGCCGTGCCCAAGGCCGCCCAGGACCTGGCCGGCCTGCATGGCGCCAAGGTCGCGAGCGTCGAGGAGATCATGCAGGCCCAGGACGTGGACGCCGTCCTCATCGGCTCGCCCACCGGGTTCCATGCCGGGCAGATCCAGGCCGCCTCGAACGCCGGCAAGGCCATCATGTGCGAAAAGCCGGTGTCGCTGGACGTGAAGACGATCGAAGAGACGCTGAAGGTGGTGGACAGGAACAGGTCCACATTGATGGTCGGCTTCAACCGCCGCTTCGATCCGCATTTCGCCGAGCTCCAGTCGCGCGTCCGCAAGGGCGCCGTCGGTGCCATCGAGATCGTCACCGTCGTCTCGCGCGATCCGGGCCCGCCGCCTGCCGACTACGTCAGGGGATCGGGCGGCCTCTACCGCGACATGATGATCCATGATTTCGACATGGCGCGCTTCCTCATGGGCGAGGAATTCGCAGTGGTGCAGGCGCTGGGCGCCGCGCTCGTGGACAAGGCGATCGGCGAGGCGGGAGACGTCGACACGGCCGCGGTGCAGATGCAGACGGCGAGCGGGCGCATCGCCGTGATCACCAATTCGCGCCGCGCCACCTATGGCTACGACCAGCGCCTGGAAGTGCACGGTGCTAAGGGCATGCTCGCGGCCCGCAACGTGCACAACACCACCGTCGAGCTGCATGACGCGCAGGGCACTCAAGCGGATCCGATCCAGAACTTCTTCCTGGAGCGCTATGCCCAGGCCTATGCCAACGAGCTCGACGCCTTCATCAGCGCCGTCGAAAAGGGCGACCGGGATCCCCGGCCCAACGGCGTCGACGGCTTGCGGGCGCAGATCCTCGCCGATGCCGCGACCCAGTCCTGGAAGAGCGGAAAGTCGGTACGCGTAGGGTAAGTGCCGGCCCGGGGAAGATGTGCCGGCCCGTCCGGGCCCCGACGTTGCAGATTCGCCACAGATCGCCGCTCCCGGCACGTCATGGCCGGATCCCGCCCGGCCCTCCAGTCTCGACGTTGCTCGGCTGTCGCGAGAAGAGTCTGGATGGCCGCCTCAGGGACGGCCATGACGAGGGGAGGGGCCGGGAACCTCTTGACCTCATCCAAGAAGCTCGGCAACATGTTAGTAAGTTGTCACGATGTAGTCGGTTATGAACGAGCTCGAAATCTTTGGTCTTTCAGCCGCGCTGATCACGCCCTTCACGCCCGAAGGCTCGGTCGACCTCGCGCGCCTGCTGCGCCATGCGCATTACGTCCTGGCCGAGGGCTGCGACGGCATCACGCTGTTCGGAACGACCGGCGAAGGCTTCTCGATCGGCCTGCGGGAGCGCGCCCGCATGCTGGGCGGCGTGGTCGGCGGCGGCATAAGGCCCGAGCAGATCCATGCCGGCGTCTCGGCGACGGCGGTGGCCGATGCCGTCGAGCAGGCGCGGCTCGCCCTGGATTTCGGCGCGCGCGGTCTCCTGCTGGCGCCGCCCTACTACCTCAAGGGACCGAGCGAGGAAGGGCTGTTCGCCTGGTTCGCGCGGGTGATCGAGGGCATCGGGGCGGCGGCGCGCGGCGTCATCCTCTATCACATTCCCGGGCAGACCGCCGTCCCCCTGTCGGTCGATCTCGTGGGCCGCCTGAAACGGGCCTTCCCGCAGGTGATCGCGGGAGTCAAGGATTCCTCCGGCGACAAGGCGACGACCGAAGCCTTTCTCGCGGCGCATGGTGAACTGGCGATCCTCGTCGGCGAGGAGCGCCATCTCGCCGAGGCCATGGGCAAGGGTGCGCAAGGTTCGATCTGCGGGCTCGCCAATCTGGCGCCCTGGCTGCTCAGCGACGTCATCCACAAGGGCGCCGACAATCCGCTGATCCGGCCGGCGGTCGATCTGATCGCCTCCTATCCCGTCCTGCCGGCGGTGAAGGCGCTCGTCGCCAATATCCATGGCGACGACGCCTATGCCCGCACGCGGCCGCCGCTGGTCGATCTTCCGGCAAAGGAGCGGCGCGAGATCACGAGCGCCTATGCGGCGCTGCTGGCCCTCGGGCAGGGGCGAAAGCGGGCATGAGCGATCCCGCCCATGAAGCGCTGAAGCTGCGCGAGCAGGCCTATGTCGGCTATACGAGGAGCCTGCTCGCCAACAAGATCAAGCCGGGGCAATTCATCACCCAGCGCCAGCTCGTCGCCATCACCGGGCTGCCGCTCGGGGCCATCCGCGAGCTGGTGCCGCGGCTCGAGGCGGAAGGGCTGATCCGCACCGCGCCGCATCGCGGCATGCAGGTGCCGCAGGTCGACATCCAGCTGGTCCGCAACGCCTTCCAGTTCAGGCTGTTCCTCGAGGAAGCGGCGGTGCGCATCTTCGCCCGCACCGCCCCCGCTGAGCTCATCGCCGACATAAGGCTGAAGCACGTGGCGGTCCTCGCCCGCCACGACGCGGGCGAGGACGAGGGCCTGATGGAGGAGGCGGAAGCGACCGACCTCCTGCTGCACGAGGCGGTGATCGGCCATCTCGGCAACGAGATCGTCGCCAATGCCTATCGGGTCAACTGGATCAAGATCAAGCTGATCCGGCTGGCGGAGACGCGGCTCTATGTGCGGATGATCCCGCAGGTGATCGGCGAGCACATGAAGATCATCGAGGCGATCGAGCGCCGCGACGAGGAGGCTGCGGCGCGCGCCATGGCGGAGCATATCGGCGTCGCGCGCCAGCGCGCCCTGACCATTTGAGAGGACCGATGGAGGACCGTCACGGCCTGTTTTCCGGAGAGCCGACCGATGATACCTTCGCCTGGGCATGGCGGGAAGGTCATCGCGGCTTCCGAACGGCGCCGGGCGAGTGGCATCACCGCACGACGAAGACTTGCCAAAGCAGATGGAGGAAAAGATGACGAGCACTAGATTCAGGCCCAGCCGGCGCGACGTCCTCTCGGGCGTTGCGGCCCTCGGCGCTCTCGGCGCGGCCGGCGTCCGGCCGGCCTTCTCGGCCGAAGTCGACTGGAAGAGGTTCTCGGGCCAGACGCTCGAGGTCAACCTAGTCAAGAGCCCGCGCAGCGACACGCTCCTCAAATATCTCGGCGAGTTCGAGGACATGACCGGCATCAAGGTCAATGCCGAGGCGACTCCCGAGCAGCAGCAGCGCCAGAAGACGGTCATCGAGCTCAGCTCCGGCAAGCCGAGCTTCGACGTCGTCCACCTGTCCTATCACGTGCAGAAGCGGCAGTTCGAGAAGGGCGGGTGGCTGGCCGATATCGGCGGCTTCCTCAAGGACCCCTCGCTCACCGATGCCAAGACGACGGAGAGCGACTTCGCCGATGCCGGCCTCGATTTCGCCAAGGACGCCGACGGCACGCTGCACTCCCTGCCGTTCTCGGTCGACTACTGGATCATCTACTGGAACAAGGAGCTCTTCCAGGCCAAGGGCCTGGCCTATCCGGCGACCTTCGACGACATGGTCAAGACGGCCGCGGCGCTCACCGACAAGGATGCCGGCATCTTCGGCTTTGTCGCGCGCGGGCTCAAGAACGCCAACGTGCCGGTGTGGACGTCGCTGCTGCTCGGCTTCGACAAATACACGGTGGAGAACGGCGCGCTGCAGACGGAGAGCCCCGAGGCGGTCGAGGCCGCCCAGATCTACAAGGAGCTGATGACCAAGTCCGCGCCGCCCGGCGTGGCCGGGTTCAACTGGGCGGAATCGCAGTCGGCGTTCCTCCAGGGCAAGATCGGCATGTGGTTCGACGGCGTCGGCTTCGCGCCGCCGTTGGAGGATCCCAACAAGTCCCGGGTGGTCGGCAAGGTCGGCTACGGCATCATGCCGAAAGGGCCCAAGGCGCATGCCTCCGGCACTTTCGGGGACGGCATCGCCGTCACCGCCGCCAGCGAGAAGAAGGAGGCCGCCTATCTGTTCTGCCAGTGGGCGGTCTCGCCGGTCATGGGCGCGCGGCTCCTGCAGGCCGGCGCCGGAGTCCCGTTCCGCAAGTCGGTCCTCGGCGACCAGAAGGTCCGCGCCGGCGTCACCATGCCGGGCGAATGGGTGGATGCGGTCGCGGGATCCGGCGAGATCAGCCGCCTGGCCCTGCCGGTCATCGTCCCGGTCACCGAGTTCCGCGACACGTTCGGCGTGGCGCTGACCAACCTGATCGCCGGCGGCGATCCGGCCGAAGAGCTGAAGAAGGCGACCGAGGCCTTCAAGCCGGTGCTTGAGAAGAGCGAAAAGGCCTGATGGCGGAAGCCGCCCGGGCGGCGGACCTTCCCGCCCATGGAGCAGTAGGGCGCCGGCCGGCGAGGCTGGCGCCCGATTACTGGCTTTTCGTGCTGCCGGCGCTCGTCGTCGTGCTGGCGGTCATCGTCTTTCCGTGGGCCTTCACGATCTGGATGAGCGGCAACGAATGGACTCTGGGCCAGCCGCGCAGCTTCGTCGGCATGGCCAACTACATCAGGCTGTGGTCCGACCCGCGCTTCTGGGAGTCGCTCGGCCACACGCTGTGGTACACGGTGCTGTCGGTGGTCATGCCGCTCGTTCTCGGCACGCTGGCGGCGCTCGTCTTCGACGCGCGCTTTCCGCTGCGCGGCTTACTGCGCGGCATCTTCGTGATGCCGATGATGGCGACGCCCGTCGCCGTCGCGCTGGTCTGGACGATGATGTTCCATCCGCAGCTCGGCGTGCTCAACTATCTCCTGTCGCTCGCCGGCATCCCGGCGCAGGAATGGATCTTCAACCCGGCGACCGTCATCCCCTCGCTGGTCGCCGTCGAGACCTGGCAGTGGACGCCGCTGGTCATGCTGATCGTCCTCGGCGGCCTCGCCTCCCTGCCGCGCGAGCCTTTCGAAAGCGCCGAGATCGACGGCGCCAACGCCTGGCAGAAGTTCCGCCACCTGACACTGCCGATGATCTCGCCCTTCATCATGGTGGCCATGATCATCCGCACCATAGACGCGCTCAAGAGCTTCGACATCATCTATGCGATGACCCAGGGCGGACCCGGCACGGCGTCGGAGACGATCAACATCTATCTCTACAACACCGCCTTCGCCTATTACGACATCGGCTACTCGTCGGCGATGGTGGTCATCTTCTTCGTCATCATCGTGGCTCTGTCCCTGGTCCTGCTGATGCTGCGCCAGCGCATGCGGTGGTCGCAGGCGGAGGGCCGATGAGCAAGGGCTTCCTCGACCGCCTCGGTCTGCTGTTCCTGGCGCTCGTCGTCGTATCGCCGGCCGTCCTGTTCTTCCTGTGGATGCTGTCGCTGTCGCTGAAGTTCGAGATCGACAACGGCGCCTATCCGCCGATCCTGATTCCGGACCGTTTCGCCTGGTCGAACTACGCGCAGGTGTTCCGCGAGAACAATTTCCTTCTCTATCTGCGCAACTCGATCGTGGTCACCGGCACGGCGACGGCGCTCGCTCTGCTGATCGGCGTGCCGGCCGGCTATGGCATCGCCCGGCTCAAGGCCGGCAAGGCCGCGATGGTGGTGATGATCGCCCGCATGACGCCCGGGCTCTCCTATCTCATACCGCTCTATCTCCTGTTCCAGTGGGTGGGGCTGGTCGGCACGATCTGGCCGCAGATCATCATCCACCTGGTCGTCACCGTGCCCATCGTGGTCTGGGTCATGATCGGCTATTTCGAGACGACCCCGATCGAGCTCGAGGAGGCCGCGAGCATCGACGGCGCCAATGCCTGGCAGGTGTTCGCCATGGTGGCGCTGCCGATCGCCAGACCCGGCATCGTCGTGGCGCTCATCCTCGCCGTCATCTTCTCCTGGAACAACTTCGTCTTCGGCGTGGTGCTGGCCAACCGCGAGACGCGCACCCTGCCGGTCGCCGTCTACAACATGCTGTCCTACGAGCAGGTGAGCTGGGGGCCGCTCGCCGCCGCCGCACTGGTGGTGACGCTGCCCGTCCTCGTGCTCACGATGGTCGCGCAAAGGCAGATCGTGGCCGGACTGACGGCCGGCGCGGTCAAGGGCGGGTGACGGTCCCGGCCATCACGATCCCGGGCTGATCTCGACGGGACATCATTAATTCGGCGCAAGCCGACGCGGAAAGCTTGCGCCGGCCTCGCAGCCATCCCAACTTCTCCACATTCGCAACTTACTGCCGTCCTCGTCGATGGAGGCCACATGATCGATCGTTTGCTGGATTTCCTGAGCGGCCGCGCCGCGCCGGCCGTTGCGGGCAGGAGCGCCGCCGACATCGAGCATGCGGTCGCAGCCCTGCTGGTCGAGGCCGCGCGCATGGACGAGAATTTCGACGCGAGGGAGCGTTCGACCATCGAGCGCCTCCTCGCGGGCAGATTTGATCTCGACCCCGGCGCGGTCAAGGCGCTGATCGCGGACGCCGAGCGCGAGGTGCAGAATTCGACCCAGTATTATCCGTTCACGCGACGGATCAACGACCGGCTGAGCGGCGAAGAGCGCGTCCGGATCATCGAGATGCTGTGGAAGGTCGCCTATGCGGACGGAGTCCTCGACGCTTACGAGGACATGCTGCTGCGCCGGATCGCCGGACTGATCCATGTCAGCGATCTCGACCGCGGCCTGGCGCGGAAGAGGGCGCTGGACGGCGTCGGGGTCCTCGACAGGCCGGAAGGGTGAGCCGCAGGATCCACTTTCCGCGGCCCGGCTGGAGCGCACCTCAAGACCTTGGATTCGTGGACAAATCAGCGGCAGTCAGATCAGGGAATCCGGGAGCGCAACTTTGGCTCTTGACTCTGTCTTGACATAAGGTAACTTTGGATTGTTGCAAATCAGCAATCGGGTTGCACAGCACAGAGCAGCAAGAAGCCCAGGAACAGCCTGTTTGCCGGACTGCCGGTCGCGAACAGCACCGCCAGTGTGGCTCTCCAACTTCCCAAGCGTCGGCACGACAAACGGTTGCCAGAAACGGGTTGCGCTCCGCGGGTGAGCGACAATCGCATTTGAACTCGGTATCGACTGCGAATTTTGATGCGGTCGGGAATCATGCGCGCCAGAGATATTGAGCGCCGACAGCTTGCCATGGCCGCTCAGGGGCAACCGGGCGACTTTGGTTTGCGGGCCGGCGCCGGGGTGGGGAAATCAATGCGCAAAGTCGTTTCGGCGGCCGCCATCAGCATGTGCTGCTGGGGTTGTGGCGGACAGGTCCTGGAGCAGGTCGGGCGACCTGCCCCTGGAGATATCCGGCGGGCGAACGCAGTGATGGAGTATTTCCTTCCAAAGGGCATTGTAAGAGTCACCGCCAGCTATGCCGGCGCCGCAAACAAGCCCAAAACGCTCGGCGTGCAGATCAATCCCATCGAGATCGTTCCGGACGCAAGCAAAAAGTTCGCCCTGGTCTATTCCCGCGCCGGGCTTTCGACCGATGAAATCGACATTCAGACCGAGAACGGCCTGCTCAAGGTAGCCTCATCCACCTCGACCGACCAATTTCCTGAAGCACTCAAGAGCGTCGCTCCGATACTCACTCAGGTGAACGCCCTCGATGCCGCCATGAAGATCAATGCGGATGTCCCATCAAACGGCTTGGGCGACTGCAAGAACGATCTTTTCATCACCAAATCCCTGGACCTCACCAACAAGCATATCGAGGTTCCCTACGACGCCGCGGGAAAGGAAATCAAGGAAGCGACGGATGAGGTTTGCAGCCTGTCGCTGGAAATAAAGCGAAAGGTCCTCGACCCCATCGGGCTGTTGCGGGCGAACGCCACCCAGCGCGGCGACGCGCAATCGGATCCCGTCGGCTGCGAGCGAGTGGTGTGCTTTCGACCGACGGCTCTCTTCCGCCTCGAAGTGACGGCCAGGCTCCGAGTGCGGAATCTCCCCAAGGACGGCGTGATCTACAAAACGACACTCGTCCCCGGCAGGAACGAACCCCTCGTGGCGCGCGCCGAAGCCGAAGTCCTGGCGCCCGTGGGGGAACTCACCGGCTATGTCAGGTTCGATCGAAGGGCCTTCGTCAAGAATTCGACGACTGCGACCTTCTCCAAAGGCATGCTGAGCGGCCTGAAATCATCGGACCCCAGCGAGGTGGTCGGCTTTCTCTCGGTGCCATTGGAGGTGCTGAAGACCCTGACGATCGCAGTGGTCTTCTAGAACTCGCAAACCTTGCCGAGGTCGACGGCGTCAGCCTTCGTCAATGGCGAGGCGTAGAATATGGTCGGGTTGGAGACCAGACGGTCGAACTCGATCATCCTGGAGTTCGTCTCGGCCTCTCCCAAAGCCTGCGTCAGGTAGTATTTGATGCTGTAGTTGGCGATGGGTATCACCGGTTCAAAGACGAAGACGAAATCCTCGTTCAGGCCGGCGGCATCCGGCCCGAGAACGCGCCAGGATTTGTAGGCGCACAGGTCGGTCTGCGAGAGCTTGCCTTCGCCGATCAGTTTCTCGACCGCGGCGCGGAAATCGGCGATCCATCTTATGAGCGCCTCGCGGTTCTCCGGCGCGACCTTGTAGGTCACCATCATCACCGTGCGAGGCAGGCCGGACTGGCCGAAGGCCGGCGCCGTGGCGGCCGCGCCCGCCGCGATCAGCACGGCGACCGCAAACCACGTCATCACGCTCGAGATACGTCCGTTCATTCCAGTTGCTCCAAAATCCGGCGCGCGCGGGCTTCCATCCGATCCCGCATGGCGATGGAATAGCGGTCGCCTTCGACGGCAAGCGCCGGGCGCGCCGCGATGCATTCATCCAACGCACGCTGCGCGCCGTCGCGGTCGCGACGCAGCTCGGCAATCGACGCCAGTCCCATGCAGAGTCCCCAGCGGGCATAGGCGTCGTCGGTCGGGTCGGGTGTCCTGGCGAATATCTCCAGCGCCGCGCGCGCCTGGTCCACTGCCGCTTCGAGCCTGGCGGCGTCCTCGCCGGCGTCGAGCATCTCCGCATAGGCTTTGTTGAAGGCGGCATAGGCCCACTGGAGGTCATCCGCTTCGCGCGGTCTCAGCTCCAGCGCCTGGCCGAAGGCGGCGACAGCCTCGGCGGCCGAGCCGCCGTCCAGCTCGGCCTTGCCGATCACGCTGCCGCCCAGATAGTCCTGCACCCAGGCCCAGCCGAGCGGGTTTTCCGCGCGCGGGATGGCGGACATGTATCTGCGCGCCTCTTCGGCCGCCTCGCTGAACGCGCCGGCATCCAGCGCCATGCGACCCAGGAGATAGAGCGCCCGCGCCCGGGCCGCCCGCACATAGGCCGCCTCCACGGGTTTGCCCGCCTTGTCGTAGCCGTCGACCGCTTTCGCGAAGGCAGCGGCCGCCTCGCGCATGCGTGAAGGGTCTTTGGCATCCTGCGCGACCATCGACAGCGCTCGTCCAAGCTTGTCCTGGTTCGGCGCATAGTAGCCGCTCGACGGCTCGATCTCGGCTATCCGAACGGCATACCAGCCGGCCGCCGTCTTCGCGTAGTCCGGCCCGGCGCCGTATTCCGCCGCTTTGAGCGCCGCGTCCGCCATTTCCCAGTTCAACGTCTCGGCCTCGGTACCGTAGTCGTCTTGCTGCACGTGGGCGAGCGCCTCGCGATAGGCGGCGACGGCGGCCTTATAGTTTCCGGCCGGATCCTCCCTCGGAGCCAGAATGTCACCGAGGATCTTCGCACGCGTCACTGCGGCGCTGGAATAGGCCTGCGATGCGTCCGCGGCGGGCAGCGCGTCCATGGCCTGGGCATAGGCGTCGGCAGCGGCCCTGTGGTCGGCAGTATCGTCGGTCAAATAGGCCTTGTCCTGGAGTGCGGCGGCGCGTTCCAGGCACAACCAGCCTGTCTGCAGGCTGCTCGTTCCGGCAGCGGCCGCCGCCGCGAAGGCGTCTGCGCCCGCAACGGCCAAAGCGGGGTTCTTCAGCACCTTGGCCTGCGCCTTGAGCAGCACCGCCAGGGCGATCCGGTCGCGCAGGCGAGCCTCGGCCGGGAGACTCCGCCCCCGGGCGTTCCGCGCTTCGATCTCCCGCACGGCCGCGTCCAGCCGCTCGGCCGCGATTTTTGCCAGGCTGCGATCGATGCTCGCGATATTGTTCTGAAGCGAGCTGCCGGGAAAGCCGCCGCGATAGGCGCGGTCGCTCGACCATGCATCCAGATAGGCCTGCCGCGCTTCCGCAAGCTTGAGGGGATCACCGCTCCAAAGCTTGAGGATGCTCCCCAGAGCGGAATAGGCCCGGGCGGCCACCGCGCCGGTTCGCCCAGCGACCTCGATTGCCTCATGCAGGTCGGCGGTCGCCTGCACCAGCAGGCTCTCGTCCGGCGGAGACCCGTTGACGGCGACCAGACGTTCAGTCTCCGCCAAAGCCAGCTTCCGCGCAGCCCATGTCAGCGGGTCGGCCTCGCGCGACACGCCGCTCATCGCCTCGCGCCGATGATGAAGCGCGTCGCGCCGGTATTTCGCGGCCTTCTCCAGCCGGTCGTCGGTATAGGCCAGCTCGGTCAATATGTCCGCGATGCTGCTGTGGAACGATTGCCATAGTGCCGGCAGGTCGCGAGCATTGATGGCGCCCAGCGCCTGCCGGTAGGCGCGTACGGCTTCCGCCATGTAGATGACCCGGATGCCCGCCGCCGAGCTGTCCGCGAACTTCTTCAGCATGTCGGCGCGGCTGCCATAGGTTTCGGCCCAGTCGATCGGCGACATGTCCAGCCGTTTCTCTTCGAGAGCTTCTCCGAACGCGTCCATCGATTGCCGGAACAGGCTGAACAGGCGGGTCTTGTCCGTCTCGCGTTCGCCTTGCAGATAGAGTGCCACCGCCCGCGCATGATGGGCGGAAGCCCAGCAAACCGGATAGGCCTCACGCCTGCACACGCGCAGCGCCGCGTCCGCGGCGCCGAGCGATCCGGCCAGGGCCAGCGCCGCTCTCTCGCCGCCGTCCGAAGCCTCGGCCCGCAGCATCCGCGCCAGGCCGAGCTCGGCCGTCGCCCACAGCGCCGGGGACCTGTCCTCGTCCAGTTCCTCCAGCGCGGCGCGAAAATGCGCCGCCGACTGCGCCAGCACCCCTTCATCGTCCCGGCCGCGCTCCCAGAGGTCGGCGCGGATCTGGCCAAGGTCCATCTGGATCGAGGCCCAGAGCAACGGCGCGGTGCCGCGAGGTTCGAGCGTCAACGCCTGCTCCAGCACTCCGGCCGCCTCTTCCAGCCGCGCCGTACCGACCTCGCGCCGGCCGATGCTTGCCAACCCGCCGGCCAGCCGGCGCAGGATCGCACCCCGGTCGAACGTGGCCGGGAAGCCGGGCGCATCAAGGAGCTCGCGATAAGCAGCCACCGACCGGCGCAGCATGTCGCTCGAGGTCTGACGATCGCCGAGCGCGGAAAGCGCGTCGGCCAGTGCCAGCTTCGCCGACCGCGCGAAGGCGTCATCGTCCGCAGCCCGCCCTTGCAGATGCTCCAGCAGCGCCACCGCCTTCTCCAGCGCCGGAGTGTCACCCCTGATCGAGCCGTGGTCGGCCAGCGCCTGGGCCTGCCGCAGCAGATAGCTGCGTTCCAGCGCCTCGTCCCAGCGCGAAACCTCCCGGGCCGCCTGCTCGAAGTCGGCCGCCGCGCCGAGGTGCTCCAGCGCCAGGACCTTGGCATTGCCGGCGCCGGCGTAGACACTGGCGAACTCGACGCGGCGCTGGCGCAGGTCCTCCTCGATGCTGTCGATCGTCTGCACCTTCAGCTCGCCTACCCTGGCCTTCGCCTGCTCCCAGAGAGAGACCGCGGTCGTCAGCGCGCCTTCGCCGGTCGCCTGCACGGCCAGCGCCAGCAGCCGCGTTATCTCAGGATCGGTGGCGCGCAGGGCGGCGCGTTCCTCCAGCATCTGCCTGCGCTCCTCCAGCCGCTGCTTGAGGTCGTCGGCGAGGCGGCGCAGCAGGGCATCGAGCTGCTTCGGATCATCGGGCAGCTTCTCGCCGAGCGCGCTCAGCATGGCGAACAGCCCGTCCATGGGCACTGCGCTGTCACCGGCCACGCGCTCGACCAGACGACGGCCCTGCATCGGCAGTTCGGATATGGTGATGAGGAGCTTGCGCCGCTCGGTGAGAATCCGGCCTTCCACGCCCGCGGCGGGCTGCACCGGCTTGCCGAAATAGAGCAGCCGCCGCAGGCTCTCGTTGATCCACGGACGCTGCTGGCCGGCCGTCTTGAGGAAGACCTCCTCGGCCACCATGCGCATGACGGTGCCGAATTCCTCGCCGGCCATCGTATCGAGATGGCGCAAGATGGCTGCCGCATAGGGACTGTTCTGGCCAGCCGGACCGTCCAGCGCCACCGCGCCGGGCTCGGCCGAGAAGGAGATTACGGTGCCCAGGTTCTGCACCGGTTCGCCGTCCCCGGGGGCGCCGTCATCCAGTGGCGTAGCCGAGCGGCTCCCGCCCAACCCGCCCGGCGCCATGGCGACCGGCGCGGCACCGGCATCCAGCCGCACCATGGCGTCCGCCGGGAACGGGTTGGTGCGGCAGGCATCCAGCAGGACGATGGTGACGGGCACGGTCTTCTGCAGCTCGCGGACATATTTCGAAAGGGGGATCAGCCGTTCAGAAGCAGCATCGAGGGCCGACAGGTCCGCATCCACCGGAACGAGGAAATTCTCGCCGCCGGCCTCGATGCCGTGTCCGGCAAAATACAGGATCGCGACGTCAGCGCCTGCCGCGTCCTCCACAAATATGTCGAGATCGCGCTGCATGCGGCGCGCGTCGCGGTCGGAGGCAAGTTCGGTCTGGAAACCAAGCGCGCTGAGCAGCATCTCGACGGCGCGCGCGTCGTTGGCTGGATTGGCAAGCGCCGGCAGATGCTTGTAGTCCGAGTTGCCGACCACCATGGCGACGCCGCGCAGGGCCTGCTTGTCCTCAGCCGATGCGGGGAATGCGGCGCATGCCATCATGCAGGTGGCGAGCAATGCCTGCGCCGCCAACCGCCAGATGACGTCCATTGCCAGTTTCATGCCGCCTGAACCCGTGACGAACCTTGATTTTATGGCCCATTCCCGATGTCATCAGCAAGGCCCAATGACGGCAAGGCCGTGGCGTTTGCACGGAGATGCTGCAACGGACAGCGCCGAGAAGGATAAGGATCTGCTCCAACCCTATAGCGACGTGAATCCGCCGTCGATCAGGATGGTCTCGCCGCAGACGAGATCGGAAGCGGGGGAGGCCAGATAGAGCACGAGGTCGGCCACTTCCTGCGGCTTGCCGAAGCGGCCGAGCGGCGTCCTGTCGAGCATCGGCCTGCCCTTGGCCGGATCGCCCCACACCTGCTCGCCCATGGGGGTGAGGATGATCGTCGGGCAGACGGCGTTGGTCTGGATATTGTGCTTCGCCCATTCCGAGGTCATGACCTTGGTCAGCATGTTGAGCCCGCCCTTGGAGGCGGAATAGGCGGCATGGCCGTCGATGGCGACGATGCCGGCCTGGGACGAGATGTTGACGATCTTGCCGGCGCGCTGCGCGATCATCCTCGGCGCCAGCTCCCTGGCGAGGAGAAAAGGCGCCCGGAGATTGACTGCCATGGTCCTGTCCCAGTCCTCGATCGAGGCCTCGAGCAGCGTGTCGATCAGCGCGATGCCGGCATTGTTCACCAATATGTCGATGGTGCCGAAGGACTGGAGCGCGATCCGCGCCGCCTCGAGCGGGCCGTCGGCGCCGGCGAGGTCGGCGGCGATACCGATGCATTTGCGCCCCGTGGCCTCGACGGCGGCCTTCACCTCGGCGAGGCCCGCCGCGTCGCGCCCGACGGCCGCGATGTCGGCGCCGGCATCGGCCAGCACCTTGCAGATGTCGAAGCCGATGCCCTTGGTGGCGCCGGTGACGAGCGCCGCCTTGCCGGCGAGCGAGAAGCGTTTGATCCAGTCAGCCATGTTTCCCGTCCTGGTCCTTGTCGAAAGCGATGCCGGGCGAGCGCTCGGGAACGAGGCCCGAGCGGTATTTCTGCAGAACGAACTGCAAGAGTAAACCGATCAGCAGCATGCGGATATAGGACGATCGTGTGGCGAGCTCGACAGGCAGGCGGTTGGACACGATCTCGGTCATCGACCATATCGCCCAGACGGCGAGCGCGCCGACGATGGCGCCCTTGTTGTTGCCGCTGCCGCCCGCCATCAGCATGACCCAGGTCAGGAAGGTGATGAGCAAGGGCTCGGTCGCCTCGGGCGAGAGAAAGCGGAAATAATGGGCGCTGAGCGCTCCCGCGACACCCATGAGCGCCGCGCCGATGACGAAGGTCTGCAGCCGGAAGGCCTCGACGTCCTTGCCGAGGGCGCGCGCGGCGTCCTCATTGTCGCGCACCGCCCGCAAGGTGCGTCCCCAGGGGCTGTCATAAAGCCGGTTGCAGACCAGATAGACGAGGCCGACGATCAGCCAGACGACGAGGAGATAGAGGATGTCGGCCGCGCGGCCCTGGAGCAGGCCGTCGAAAGGCCGCGGCACGTTGGTGATGCCGAGGCTGCCATTGGTGAGCCAGTCCTCGTTGACGATCACCATGCGCAGGATCTCGGCGATGCCGATCGAGGCCATGGCGAGATAGTCGCTCTTGAGCCTGATGCAGATCCTGGCCACCGCCCAGCCGGTGATCCCGGCGGTCGCGGCCGCAGCCAGGATGCCGACCGGCACCGGCAGCTGCAGGCCGCCGAGATGGGTCTGGGCGGGGGCTGCGGTGAGGAGCGCCGAGGTATAGGCGCCGACCGCGAAGAAGCCGGCAATGCCGGCGTTGAACAGGCCGCCAAAGCCCCACTGCACATTGAGGGCGAGGCAGAGGATGGCATAGATGCCGCCGGCGATCAGGAAGGCGACCAGATAGAAGAGAAGGCCGAGCGGGTCCATCAGAAGAGCCTCCCCTTGAGCAGGCCCTGCGGGCGGAAGATGAGGAGCAGCACCATGATCAGGAAGGCGGTCGCCGTCTTGTAGCCGGGATCGATCAGAGGCTCGTCGGTGATCCAGGGATAGGACGAGAGCTCCTCGATCAGAGCGATCGCCATGCCGCCGAGGAGCGCCCCCATGGGCTTGCCGATGCCGCCCAGGATGGCCGCGGCGAACATCGGCAGGATGAGGTTCCAGCCGAGATTGGGATGGATGTTGGTGTCGAGGCCGGAGAGGACGCCGGCAATGGCGGCGAGGCTGCCGCCGATGATCCAGGTCGAGCGCACGACCTTCTCGGTGTCGAGGCCGGCGACCCGGGCAAGCTCCGGATCGTCGGAGACGGCGCGCATCGAGCGGCCGGTCCGCGTCCGCGAGAGAAAGAAATGCAGCGCCGCGGCGACCGCGACGATGATCGCGATCGCCTCGAGGTGAAGCAAGGAAACGCGAATCAAATCAAAGAGCACGAGCGGTCTCTGAACGCCCCGGATGAACACTTCGTTCTCGCTTCCCCAGACGAGCTGGACGAGCGAGCGGAAGATCAGGGCGACGCCGAAGGAGGCGATGACGGTGTAGATGGTCGGCAGCTCGCGCAGCGGCTTGTAGAAGATCCGGTCGGCGACGAGGACCGCCGCGACGGCGAGCGCGATGCCGGCGGGCAGCGCCAGCAGCGGATGCAGCCCGGACGCCCAGACGGCGGCGAGCGTGCCGTAGGCGCCGAGCGTCATGACGTCGCCATGGGCGAAATGGGCGAAGCGCAATATGCCGAAGATCATCGATATGCCGATGGCGCCGAGCGCATAGATGGCGCCGAGCGCCAGGCCCGGGATCAGATAGAAATTGACGAACTCCATCATGACGGCCGCGCGCCTCCGAGGAAGGAGCGGCGGATCTCGTCGTCGGCGAGGAGGCCGGCACCGGTGCCGGTGGCGAAATTGCGCCCGTTCACCAGCACATAGGCGCGGTCGGCGATGCTCAGCGCCTGGCGGGCGTTCTGCTCGACCATCAGGATGGTGACGCCGGCGTCGCGGATATCGAGGATGAGATCGAAGATGCGCTCGAGATAGGCGGGGGAAAGTCCGGCCGTCGGCTCGTCGAGCAGCAGCAGGCGCGGCTCGCTCATGAGTGCCCGGCCCAGGGCCACCATCTGGCGCTGGCCGCCCGACAGTTCGCCCGCCGGCTGGGCGAGCTTCGCCTCGAGATCGGGGAAGAGGGCGAGGACGCGCGCCTCCACGGCGGCGCGGTCGCGGGGCGCCGCCGCATAGGTCCCGATATCGAGGTTCTCGCCCACCGTCAGCGAGGGAAAGACGTTGCGCGACTGCGGCACGGCGGCGATGCCCATCGGCACCAGCTTCTGCGTGGCGGTGCCGGCGATCTCCGCCCCCGCGAAGCGGATCGAGCCGGCGATGATGCCGGTCAGGGCGAAGACCGATTTGAGGACGGTCGACTTGCCGGCGCCATTCGGGCCGATGATGACAACGATCTCGCCCGGAGCCACCTCAAGACCGATATCGTCGACGACCGGGAAGCCGCCATAGCCGGCGGTCAGGCGGTCGATGGCGAGAAGGGGGCTCACATGCCCACCTCGTACTTGCCGCCGCCGAAATAAGCCTCGACGACGCGCTCGTCACGGCGCAGCTCATCGATCGTGCCGCGCGTGAGGATCGAGCCTTGCGCCATGACGATGACGTCGGCGCACAGGCGCGACACATAGTCGAGATCGTGCTCGATGAGGCAGAAGGTGTAGCCGCGCTCGGCATTGAGCCGCCTGATCTTCTCGGCGATCCTGGCGAGGAGCGTGCGGTTGATGCCGGCGCCGATCTCGTCGAGCAGGATGAGACGGGGCTCGCGCATCAGGCTGCGGCCGAGCTCGAGGAGCTTCTTCTGGCCGCCCGACAGATTGCCGGCCTTCTCGTTGCGGACCTGGGCAAGCTCGAGGAAGTCGAGCGTGTCGCGGGCGCGCTCATAAAGGGCGCGCTCCTCGCCCAGGAACAGCCCGCGGCGCAGGATGGCGTTGAAGGCGCTCTCGCCCCGGCTCGAATCGCCCGCAACCATCAGGTTCTCGAGCACGGTCAGGGCGCCGAATTCATGCGGGATCTGAAAAGTCCGGGCGAGGCCCAGGCGGGCCCGCTCATGCGGGGCGAGGCGGGTGATATCCCGGCCTTCCAGAAGCACGCGGCCGGAGGTGGGGAACAGGCGGCCGGCGATGATATTGAAAAGCGTCGTCTTGCCGGCGCCGTTGGGCCCGATGAGGCCGGTGATCCCGCCCTTGCCCACGGCAAAGCTCACATTGTCGACGGCGGCCAGGCCGCCGAAGCGCATGACGATGTTTTCGAGCGTGATCACGGGTCGGCTCGCGAGACGGGCAAGAGGCCTCCGGCCGAAGCCGGGCCTCTCGCCCGTCGATGGCCTTACTGGAAGACGGCGACCCGCTTGTAGGTCTCGCCATCGACGATGTACTTGCCGATATAGCCCGTCACATCGCCATTGGCGTCGAACTCATAGGAACCGCCGGCTCCTTCGTAGTTGATGTCCTTGCCGGCCTTGATCAGGTCCTTGGCCTTGGCCCATTCGCCGGGGCCGATGACCTCGCCGGGGGCCGTCGCCACGTCGCGCAGCGCCTGGCTCATCCTGGCCCTGTCGGCCGAGCCCGCCTTCTCGACCGCGAGTGCGGCGAGGAAGGTCGCGTCATAGGTCTGGTCGACGAAGGGCTTGTCGGCACCTTCCTTGTATTCGGCGTTGAAGGCCTCATGCAGCTTCGCCGATGCCTCGTTCTTGTCGGGCGAGGTGGGCGCCGAGAAGAAGGAGTCCTTCAGAGCGTCGGCGCCGACCTCCTTGATGAGCTCGTCGTCGCGCAGGCCGTCGGTGCCGATGAAGCGGGTGAAGAAGCCGCCCTCGATCGCCTGCTTGACGATCTTGGCCCCCGAGCCCGAGGCATAGGCGATGACGACGAGCGCTTCCGGACCGTTATTGGCGAGCGTCGCGATCTCGGAGCGGTAGGAGTTCTTCTTGTCCTCGTGCTTCTCGAAGGCGGTGACCTCGCCGCCCGCCTTCCTGAAGGCGGCATTGAAGGTGTTGGCGATGCCCACGCCATAGTCGTTGTTCACATAGGTGATGGCCACCTTCTTGATGCCTTCCTCGAGCACGATCCTGGCCAGCACGTCGCCCTGGTAGTTGTCGCTGGGCACCAGCCGGAAGAGGTGGTCGCCGTCCTTCATGTCGGTCATCGACGGCGAGGTGGCGGTGGGCGAAATCTGCACGACGCCCGCCGGGATGGTGACCGCGCTCGCCGCGGCGATGGTCGAGCCCGAGGCGAGGGCGCCCATGATGATCGGCACGTTCTCGACATTGACGAGCTTGGTGGCCGCGTCGACGGCGGCCTGCGAAGCGGCCTGGCTGTCGCCGACCACGAGGACCGCCTTGCCGTCGAGGAGGCCGCCGCCGTCATTGACATGCTTGATGGCGAAATTCGCCGAATTCATCAGAGGCGGAATGAAGCTCGCCAAAGGGCCGGTCACGTCCATCAGCGCGCCGATCTTGGTGTCGGCGGCATGCGCCATGCCGCCGGCGGCGAGCAGGCCCGCAAGCGCCGCCGCCACAACCGATTTCCTCATGTTACTCCTCCCTGGTTATAGGCCGTCCATACTACGTCTTCCCACACTGAAGCGCGACGGCTTTCGTCGCGCTTCGTGTCTTTGCCTGCGCATGATCTTGCCGGAAAGCCGGCGTCCACCTTTCCGGATCATGCGCCCAGCCTCAAGGCTCATTCAGGAATCCCTCCAGCAGCCCGAGCAGGCGCTCGTTCTCGGCGCGGCGGCCGAGACCGATGCGGCTCCAATTGGCGAAGCCCGGTTCGCCCACCGGACGCAGCCATATGCCTTCCTCGCGCATGGCGAGATCGATGAAATTCGCCGCGGATCGCGCATCCTCGTCGGGAAATCGCGTCAGCAGGAAATTGCCGTGGCCGGGCACGAAATGAAGCCCGAGCCGCGTGAGACCGCCGGCCATGAAGGCGCGCTCGGCCGCCGTCCCGGCGACCACCCGGTCGACGAAGTCCTGATCGGCGACGGCCGCCGCGGCGGCGGCCTGCGCTATGGCGTCGACGTTGCCGACGCCGCGCAACAGGTTGAGGCCGGGCGTCATCCACTCCGGCGCCAGCGCCCAGCCGACGCGCAAGGCGGCAAGCCCATAGGCCTTCGAGAAGGTGCGGGTGACGACGACATTGGCCCGCCCGCCGCCAAGGCGCATCAGGCGGTCAAGGCCGGACTTGTCCATGTATTCGCCATAGGCGAGGTCGAGCACCAGGACGACTTCGGGCGGCAGCCTCCCATGCAGCCGGACGACCTCGTCGGCGGGAAGCAGCGTGCCGGTCGGATTGTTGGGAAGAGCGAGGAAGACGAGCTTCGTCTTCGGCGTGACGAGCGCCACGAGGCCGTCGACATCGGTGACGAGATCGCGCTCCGGGGCGCGCCTGAGCCCGGCGCCGAGACGCGCCGCCACCACGGCGAACTGGAAGAAGCCCGACTGCGACATGATGATCTCGTCGCCGGCGCGCACGAACATGCGGGCCACGACGTCGAGGAGCTCTTCCGAGCCGTTGCCGCAGACGATGCGTTCCGGATCGAGGGCGAACTGCCGGCCGATCGCCCGGCGCAGCCCGGCGCTCGAGGGATCGGGATAGCGGTTGAGATCGGCCAGGCGGGCTTGCGCGGCCGCCTGCGCCACGGGCGAGCAGCCATAGGGGCTTTCATTGATGGCGAGCGAGACGAGCGCCTTGCCTTCAGGCGGCGTGGGCAGGACGAAAGGCAGCCGGCGCGGCGGATTGAAATAGGCCCGGGGCAGGATGGTCATGGGGAGATGCCGCCTCGCCAATGTTTTCCCTCCTTGCGGGGGGAGGGAAAAGAAGCCCGAGCCGCTGCCGTCATCATGCGACCCGCAATCCGGCTTCGCGCATGAGCGGCAACACCTCGTCGATGAAATAGGGCAGCTCGTCGAGATAGTTCACGAAGGACACCGTCGTCCCGGCGAAGCCCGCGCGATGCATCCTCACCAAGTCGTCGGCGATGCGCCGCGGCGTGCCGATGAGTGGGTAGGTGCCGGCGCCGCCGGCGAAGCGCCGGGCATGGAGCCGGAAGGTCGCCTCGTCATGGGAGCCGGCGAATTTCTGCTTCTGGCTCATGTGATAGTCGACCGCCCCCTGGTCGGCCTCGGTCACCGCGTAGCGCTCATAATAGGCCTCGGCCTCGGACTGCGAGGGCCGGCAGACGACATGGGCCGTGGCGAAGACGCCGAGCCTGCGCCCGACCTTGCCGGCGCGCGCCTCGATATCCGCGATGTGCGACCTGCCGGCGTCGATCTCGGAAAAGGTGGTGAGCAGGAAGTCGCTCGCCCGGGCGGCGAAATCGCGGCCGGGCGGCCCGAATGCGGCGTTGAAGGTCACCGGCCTCGGGCGCTGCACCGGCCGCGGCCGGCCGGACACGTTCCTGAGCCGGTAATATCTGCCGGCGAAGTCGAAGGGTTCCGTCTCGCCATAGATGCGGGTGATCACCTCATGCCATTCGAGCGCCTGGGCATAGCGCTCGGCTTCGATATGGATGCCGAACATCGCGAATTCGTCCGGATTCCAGCCCGCCACGATATTGAGCCCGGCGCGGCCGTTGCTCACATGATCGACGGTCGCCAGCGCCTTGGCGGCATAGACGGGATGGATCATCGGCACATGGACGGTCGAGAAGATGCCGATCCGGCTGGTGACGGCGGCAAGGGCCGCGGCGAAGGTGAAGGTCTCGAAGGAATGCTCGCGCGAATTGGTGGCGCCGCCGAAGCCCTTCCAGCGCGCGATCGGCAGGAAGAAGTCGATGCCGGCCTCGTCCGCCATCCGGCACAGCGCGACGACGTCGCTCCAGCGCGCCTGCCAGCGCTCGGGAACGGTGGTGAGCGTCAGCCCGCCATCGGCATTGGCCGCGAACAGGCCGAGCTTGAACGGATGGGGTCCATGGACCGGATGGCCGGACGCCGCGGTCACACGGATACTTTCCGGTATTTCGGCTGCGTCCAGATGCCTTCCATCAGGATGCGCCTGAGCCGCGCCACCGCCTCGAAGACCTCCCGATGCGTGACGACGAGCGGGCTCACGCCGAAGCGGATGGCGTCGGGCTTGCGGAAGGAGGAGACGACGCCGAGATCGACCAGCGCCTCGACCACCGAGCCCGCACCGGGCGAGCGGAAGCTGACATTGCCGCCGCGCCTTTCATGATCGCGCGGCGAGGCGACCTTTATCCCCAGGGGTCCGCATTCCTGCTCCAGCAGGGCGATCAGGAGATCGGTCAGGGATCTGTGTTTCGCCCAGAGCTTTTCCGGCTCGATCCGGGGCCAGATGTCGAGCAGGGGCCTGGCAAGCTCGTTGGCGGCGACCGCCGGCGTGCCGGCGATGAAACGCTTGATGCCCGGATGCGGCGCGAAGTCGCGGGCGAAGGCGAAGACGTCGGCATGCCCCATCCAGCCGGCGACCGCCGGCCAGACCGCATCGGCGATGTCCGGTCGCGCGTATATATAAGCCGGGCCGCCCGGGCCGGTGCACAGATATTTGTAGCCGCAGCCGACCGCCATGTCGGTCCGGCTGTCCCTGAGAGCGACCGGGACGGCGCCCGCCGAATGCGACGTGTCCCAGGCGGTCAGCGCGCCCTTGGCATGAGCGGCCGCGGTGACGCGCTGCATGTCCCAGCGCTCGCCGGAGCGATAGTCGACATGACTGAGCGCCGCGACCGCGACGGTCTCGTCCATGGCGGCGACGGCTTCGTCCTCGCTGTCGACAAAGCGCAGGCGCAAGCGGCCGCGCGAGGCCTCGACCATGCCCTGGATCACGTGAATATCGGTCGGGAAATTCCCGTTCTGGCTCAGGATGACGGTGCGCTCGCGATTGATGGCCAGGCAATGGGCGACCGCCTTGAACTGGTTGACCGTCGTCGAATCGCACACCGCCACCGTGCCGGCATCGGCGCCGAGCATGGGGGCTATGGCATCGCCCAGGAGGGATGGCATGTCGAGCCATTGCCGGGCGCTCCAGCCGCGCCGGCGCAAGGCCACCCAGTCGTCGAGCAGGCCTTGCGCCGATTTCCGCACCGCCTTCGGCATCGGGCCGACGGAATTGGCGTCCATGAAGATCATGCCGGGCGCGAGCTCGAACAGGTCGCGCAAGCGCATGAGCGGATCGGCGGCATCGAGGGCGACGGCGTCCTCGAGGGCAAGAGGCTTGGCGGGCATTCGAATATTATTTCATACCTAAAATATCGCGGCAACGGGGCATTTGCTCTTGCGGAATTCCGCGGCTCCAAGCTAGGGAAAGGCATGGCCTCAAGACATTCTATAAAGCTTGCCGCCGATATCGGGGGCACGTTCACCGACATCGTGCTCGAAACCGGCGAGCGCCGGCACAGCTGCAAGGTGCTGACCACCACCGCGGCGCCCGAGCTCGGCGTCCTCGAAGGCATAGAGATCGTCCTTCAGGAAGCGCAAATGCGCGCCGCCGCCGTCGACGTCCTCATCCATGGCACGACGCTCGCCACCAATGCGCTGATCGAGCGCAAGGGCGCGAAGACCGCCCTCGTCACGACGGAAGGTTTCCGCGACGTGGTGGAGACCGGCTACGAGAAGCGCTTCGATCACTACGACCTGATGATCGACCGGCCGGCGCCCCTGGTGCCGCGCACCCGGCGCTACACGGTGCGCGAGCGGCTCGCCGTCAATGGCGACGTGCTGGTGCCGCTCGACGAGGCGGCGATCCCAAACCTCGCGCGCCGGCTCGAGGCGGAAGAGGTGGGCGCCGTCGCCATCGGCTTCCTCCACTCCTACGCGCATGACGCCCATGAGAGGCGGGTGCGCGACATGCTGAAGCCGCTTCTCGACGAGCATGTCACCATCTGCCTGTCGAGCGAGGTCAGCCCCGAGCTGCGCGAATATGAGCGCTTCTCGACCACCTGCGCCAACGCCTATGTGCGGCCGCTGATGTCGGGCTATCTCAACCGCCTGCGCGAGGAGCTCTCGCGGCGCGGCTTCAGGGCGCCCCTGTTCCTGATGATGTCGGGCGGCGGGCTCACCACGCTCGAGACCGCGGCGCGCTTTCCGATCCGTCTCGTCGAATCGGGCCCGGCGGGCGGAGCCATCCTGGCCAGCACCATCGCGCGCCAGTGCGGGCTCGACGAAGTCCTGTCCTTCGACATGGGCGGCACGACCGCCAAGATCTGCCTGCTGAGCGACGGCGAGCCGGAGCGGGCGCGCAAGTTCGAGATCGCGCGCGCCTATCGCGACATGAAGGGCTCGGGCCTGCCGGTGCGCATCCCGGTCATCGAGATGGTGGAGATCGGCGCCGGCGGCGGCTCGATCGCGCGCGTCGACAAGCTCGGCCGCATCACGGTCGGACCGGACAGCGCCGGCTCGACGCCGGGCCCGGCGTGCTATGGCCGCGGCGGCACCGAGCCCGCCGTCACCGACGCCAACGTCGTCCTCGGCAAGATCGATCCCGCCTTCTTCGCCGGCGGCAAGATCGCGCTCGACGAGGCGGGCGCCCGCCAGGCGCTGCAGGAGGCGATCGGCAAGCCGCTCGGGCTCGACGGCATCTGGCCCGCGGCCGGCGTCGCCGAGATCGTCGAGGAGAACATGGCCAATGCGGCGCGCGTCCATGCCATCGAGCGCGGCAAGGACATCGGCCGATGCACCATGATCGCCTTCGGCGGGGCGGCGCCGCTGCATGCCTGCCATCTCGCCGGGAAGCTCGGCGTCGAGCGGATCATCGTGCCGAGCGGCGCCGGCGTCGGATCGGCCATCGGCTTCCTGCAGGCGCCGATCGCCTATGAGATCACCCGCAGCGCCGCCATCGCCATCGGCGACTTCGATGCGGCGCGGGCCAACGGTCTCCTCGAGGCGATGGAGCGGGACGCGCGCCGGATCGTCGAGCCCGCCGTCGGGAAGCAGAAGCTCAAGGTGGCCCGCATCGCCGATTTCCGCTATGTCGGGCAGGGCCATGAGATCCGCGTTCCCGTGCCCGCGGGCAAGCTCAGGGCGTCCGACGGTCCGAGGCTGCGCCAGGCCTTCGAGAAGCTCTACAAGGTGCTCTACGGCCTGATCATCCCGAGCATGGAGATCGAGGCGGTGACGTGGTCGGTGACGGTGTCGTCGAGCGCGCCCGCGGTGAAGCGCGCCGGCAAGCCGAGGCCTGCCGCCGCGCCCAGGCCGCGCAAGGCGCGCCAGGTCTATGATCCCGATACCGGCAAGGTCGTCGCCATGCCGGTCTACTGGCGCTTCGAGATGAAGAAGGGCGCCCGCGTCAAGGGGCCGGCCATCATCGCCGAGAACGAGACCTCGACGCTGATCAGCTCCCATTTCCGGGGTGCCATCGACAGTCTCGGCTATATCGTTCTCGAACGCGTGAAAGGAAGCCGCTGATGTCCAAGGCAGCACTTGCCGCGATCCGCACGCAGGTCATGTGGAACCGGCTCATCGCGGTGGTCGAGGAGCAGGCGCAGTCGCTGCTGCGCACCGCCTTCGGCACGATCACGCGCGAGGCGGGCGACCTCTCGGCCGGCGTCTATGACACCAGGGGCCGCATGCTGGCGCAGGCGATGACCGGCACGCCCGGCCACGTCAACACCATGGCGACGGCGGTCGAGCATTTCTTCCGGTGGTATCCGGTCAAGGACATGAAGCCGGGCGACGTCTTCATCACCAACGACCCGTGGCTCGGCACCGGCCATCTCTTCGACTATGTGGTGATGACGCCGGTGTTCCTGGGCAGGAAGCCGGTCGCGATCTTCGCCTCGACCTGCCATGTCATCGACGTCGGCGGCGTCGGCATGTCGGCGCGGGCCTATTCGGCGTTCGAGGAAGGCACGCTCATCCCGCATCTCATGCTGCGCAAGGCGGGCGAGATCAACGAGGAGCTTCTCTCGGTCATCCTCGCCAATTCGCGCAGCCCGATCGAGGTCAGGGGCGATCTCCTGTCGCTGGTCAGCGCCAACGACACGGGCGCCAGGCGGCTCATCGACATGATGACCGAGTTCGGCCTCGAGGACATCGACCGGCTCGCCGAGCACGTCCTCACGCAATCGGTGAAGGCGACGCGAGAGGCGATCCGGGCGCTCCCGGAAGGCGAGTGGTCCTACGAGATGCCGCTCGACGGCTACGAGGCGCCGATCCTGATCAGGTCGAGGCTCACCATCAGGCGCGGCAAGATCACGATCGACTTCACCGGCTCCTCGCCCGCTTCGGTGCGCGGCATCAACAGTCCGCGCACCTATACGCATGCCTATTCGGTCTTCGGGCTCAAGGCGGTGATCGCCCCGCATGTGCCGAACAATATCGGCGCGCTGTCCTGCTTCGACCTCGTCACCGAGGCCGGCACCTGCGTCGATCCGATCCGGCCGAGCCCGGTCACGGCGCGCCACGTCATCGGCCAGATGCTGGCGGATGCGACCTTCGGCTGCCTGGCGCAGGCGCTGCCGGGCAAGGTGCAGGCGGAAAGCGCCGGCAGCATCTGGATCCTGTCGCTGTCGAGCGCGCATGAGCAGGTGTCGTCCAGGGTGATGGAAGGCGCGCAGCGCTTCCAGGTGACGAATGTGGGATTGGGCGGCATCGGCGGCAGGCCCGGCAAGGACGGGCTCTCCACCACCGCCTTTCCCTCCGGCATCGGCGCCATACCGGCCGAGGTCACCGAGGCGCAATGCCCGCTCTACTTCAAGCGCAAGCAGTATCTGCCGGATTCGGGCGGCGCCGGCGAATTCCGCGGCGGCCTCGGCCAGGTGATCGAGATCGCCAACCGCGAGGACAAGCCGTTCGTCATCTCGGCGGCGACCTTCGACCGCATCCACAATCCGGCGCTGGGGCGCGAGGGCGGCGGGCCGGGACGCATGGGCGCCGCCTATCTCGGCAGCGGCCCCCGGCTCGAGGACAAGGGCAACCACGTGGTGCCGGCCGGCGACAGCCTGGTCGTCGAACTGCCGGGGGGCGGCGGCTTCGGCCGGCCGCAGGCGAGAAGTGCCGCGGCGATCGCCGAGGACGTCGCGGCCGAGCTGGTGACGCCCGAAGCGGCCGAATGCGACTATGGCTCCGCCGCGTGAGGGCGGGGCAGTCCCATATCACATCGATCGTGGTGAACCGCCCGGCCCCGGACGTCTTCACCCGCCTGGGCGATCCGGGCAATCTCCATCGCTGGTCCTTCGGCACCTGGAAGACCGAAATCCGTCCAGACGGCCTCGTCCGTGGCGCGAGCCTCTTCGACGGCGCCTCCATCCTGGTGCGCATCGACAAGAACGCGGCCCGTCTCGGCATCGACTATCATCTGGGGTCAGAGCCCGGGACGCTCGTGCCGCGCATCCAGCTGCGCATGGTGCCCGGCAGCCATGTCGGGCTCGGCGACGACCGGTCGGTCCTCACCTTCATCGCCTGGCGGTCCGAGACCATGGACGACGAGCGCTGGCGCCGGCTCACCGCCGCGCACGAGATGGAAGCCGTGCTGGTCAAGTCGCTGATCGAAAGCGGGCAGATGTAGCTTTGCACCGCCGAAAAGCATGGCCGAACGAGCACTGCCCATGGTCTGCATGCTCTCCAAGTCCCGGTTGACCTAGGGCTAAGGTAAGCGTTACTCTGGATTGCAGAAAGAGGATGTGGGGGACTCGTTCATGCTCAAGCGAATAATGGTGGCCGCGGCTGCCGTCTTGTCGGCGGCCGTTTACGCCCAGGCTGCCGATATCGTCGAGGCCCCGCCCACTTTCGACTGGAGCGGCCCCTATGTCGGGCTGCAGGCAGGCTATGGCTGGGGAGAGAGCACCTTCGCGTATGAAGAAGATTTTCCGATAGAGCGCGTCGATCTTGATTTCGACGGTTTCGTCGGCGGGCTTACCCTGGGCTATAACCATCAAATGGAATCCCTTGTCGTCGGGATCGAGGGCGATGTTTCCTATTCCGATCTCGACGATGAGGTCCTGAGGCCTCCAACCGACGCTCCCTGCTACATAGAGGGGTGTTCGATCGGCATCGACTGGTTCGGCACAGCCCGCCTGAGGCTGGGCTATGCGCTCGATACGGTCATGCCCTTCATCACCGGCGGACTTGCTTTTGGCGGCGTGGAAGGAACCTTCGACGAAGGCGCGTGCGCATGCGATATCGATGACACCAGTTTCGGCTGGACGATCGGCGGAGGCCTCGAATGGGCTGTCGACGAAAGCTGGTCGGTCAAGGCGGAATATCTCTATGTCGATCTCGGCCATCCCGACATCGAAGGCGCTTCGCCCTCGAGCGTTTCCACATCACGCTTCGATTTCAGCGTGCTCCGTGCCGGTGTGAACTGGCGCTTCTAGAGCGCATCCCGGCTAAGCGGGCGACCGTCACCTCGGCACCGGCGCCCTTTCGTCGACGAGTTCCTCGGCCTTGAGGTCGCGCCACAGCGCCTTGGGAATGCTGGCGCCCAGGGTCTTGACGTTGAGCCTGACCTCCTGCGGCCGGACCCCGCCCGGAATGATGGAGACGACGCAAGGATGGGCGAGCGGGAAGCGCAATGCGGCTTCCGGCAATTTCACCCTGTGGCGCCGGCATATCTCCTCGATGCGGCGCACCCGGTCGAGAATTCTTTTCGGCGCCCTGGCATAGTTGTAATAGGCGCCGGGCCTGGCGCCCGTCGCCAGGATGCCCGAATTGTAGGGCCCGCCCAGCACGATGCCGATGCCGCGCTCCTCGCAGAGCGGCAGGAAGCTGTCGAGAGCCGTCTGCTCGAGCAGCGTGTAGCGTCCGGCGAGCAGGAACATGTCGAAGTCGCCACGCCGCGTCAGGATCTCGGCGACTTCCCATTCATTGACGCCCGCGCCGAAGGCCTTGATGACCTTCTCGTCGCGCAATTTGACCAGAGCCCTGTAGCCGGAAGCCATCAGGGTCTCGACATGGGCATCGCGCGCCGCCACCGTGCCGTGATTGAAGACGTCGATGTCGTGCACGAAGAGGATCTCGACCGAGTCCAGCCCCAGGCGCTCGAGCGAGAAGTCGAGCGAGCGCATCACGCCGTCGTAGCTGTAGTCGTAGATCTCGCGCCGCGACGGGATATCGAAGAACTTGCCGATGCCGAGCCGCTCCCCGGGCGCAGAGACCTCGAGCAGGCGCCCGACCTTGGTCGAGACGATATACCGGCTCCTCGGCTTGCCGCGCAGGAAATGGTTGAGCCTGGTCTCGGCGAGACCGGCGCCATAGAGGGGGGCCGTGTCGAAATAGCGCATGCCGGCCTTCCAGGCGGCGGCGAGCGTCGCCTGCGCGTCGTCTTCCGACACGACGCGCAGGAGATTGCCGATGGGGGCGGTGCCGAAGCCCATCTCGGTGAATTTGATCGAGGCTCCCGAAGGCGCCTTGAAGGTTCTGGTGCGCATCACATTCCGTCCGTTTTCCAGTCCTGCCAGTCGGTGAAGAGTTCGGGCTCGCGGCGCGCGAAGGACATGAGCTCCGTCATCACCCGATCGAGATGGTCGCCCATCGCGAGCGCGGCGCCGGCGCCGTCGCGCCCCGCCAAGGCGGTGAGGATGCGTTCATGCTCTTCCACCGTCTCGGTGTTGCGCCGGGGCGAGGCGAGCAGGAGCCTGACCCTGTCGAGCGCGAGTCTCGCGGATTCGGCCGCCGCCTTGACGCGCGGAAAGCCGAGGGCCGTCAGCAGCATGTCGTGGAAGGCGAGGTCGAGGGCGTGGAAGCTCTGCTTGTCGCTGCCTGCGGCCGCACGCTTCTGGGCGGTGAGATTGCCGTCGAGCGCGGCCAGCGTCTCATCGTCGATCGTTCGGGCGAGGCTTCTCACCGCTTCGGCCTCGAGCGCCTTGCGCAGGAACATGTTCTCGCGCACGTCCGACAGGCGGATCAGGGATACGGTCGTGCCCCGCTGCGGCTGGATCTCGACCAGGCCTTGCGCCTGGAGACGCGCCAGCGCTTCCGACACCGGAAAGCGCGAGACGCCGAGCCTTTCGCAGAGCCTGGCCTTGTCGAGGACGGCGCCCGGCTCGAAAGCATGCATCACGATGGCGCTGCGCAACGCCTCGACCACCCGGGCAGTGGCTCCGCCGCGCTTCTCGCCCCGGATGTTCTTCAGAAAATCGTAGGATTTTCCTTTGGCAATCATGCTAACATGTTAGTATGGAACTGCCCGAGGGAAGTCAAAGCTTTTCGACTTTCCCAGCCCTGAGACCGCGAACCGATGAAGATCGTCGAGACCAAAGCCACGGATCCCCGCGTCATCAAACTCAACGCCGCCGACAATATCGTCGTTGCCGTCGACAATGTCGAGAAGGGGGCCAGCGCCGCGGGCGCGCAGGCCCTGGCGCGCATCCCGCGCGGCCACAAGATGGCGACCCGAAAGATCGCGCAGGGCGAGCCGATCCGCAAATTCGGCCAGATCATCGGCTTCGCCAAGGCGGAGATCGCGCCCGGCGAATGGGTGCACGAGCACAATGTCGAGATGCACGATTTCGCCCGCGACTATGCGTTCTGCGCCGATGCGCGCCCGCAGGAGGTCCTGCCGGTGGCGGAGCAGGCGACCTTCGAGGGCTATCGCCGGGCCAACGGCAAGGCCGGCACGCGCAACTATGTCGGGATACTGACGAGCGTGAACTGCTCGGCCTCGGCGTCCAAGTTCATGGCCGAGGAGATCAACCGCTCCGGCGTCCTCGCGGACTTTCCCAATATCGACGGCGTGGTGGCGCTCACCCAGGCCAATGGCTGCGTCATCGACTATCGCGGCGTGATCTTCGACACGCTGAAGCGCACGAGCTGGGGCTATGCGACCAACCCCAATATGGGAGGCGTCGTCATGGTCGGCCTCGGCTGCGAGGGTTTCCAGATTCCCCGCTTCAAGGAGGCCTACAAGATCACCGAGAGCGACACCTTCCGCACCATGACCATCCAGGAGACGGGCGGCACCCGGAAGACGGTCGAGGCAGGCGTCGCCGCGATCAGGGAGATGCTGCCCGTCGTCAATGCGGTGAAACGCGAGACCATCCCGGCCTCCGAGCTGTTGCTCGCGCTGCAATGCGGCGGCTCCGACGGCTATTCCGGCATCACCGCCAATCCGGCGCTGGGGGCCGCGGCCGACATGCTGGTGCGTCATGGCGGCACGGCGATCCTGTCGGAGACGCCCGAGATCTATGGCGCGGAGCACCTGCTGACGCGACGCGCGCGGAGCCGCGAGGTGGGCGAGAAGCTCGTCGACATCATCCGCTGGTGGGAGGACTACACGAGGCGCAACCAGATGGAGATGAACAACAATCCCTCGCCCGGCAACAAGCTGGGCGGCCTCACCACCATCCTGGAGAAATCGCTGGGGGCCGCCGCCAAGGGGGGCTCGACGACGCTCAATGCGGTCTATCACTATGCCGAGCCGGTGACCGCCAGGGGCTTCGTCTTCATGGACACGCCGGGCTACGATCCGGTCTCTGCCACCGGGCAGGTGGCGGGCGGCGCCAACATCCTCGCCTTCACCACCGGGCGGGGCTCCGCCTATGGCTGCAAGCCGACGCCCTCGATCAAGCTCGCCACCAACACGCCGATCTATGAGCGGATGATCGACGACATGGACGTCAATTGCGGCGACATCCTCGACGGCGTTCCGATCGAGGAGAAGGGCCGCGAGATCTTCGAGAAGATCCTGAAGGTCGCCTCGGGCGAGCGCTCCAAGTCGGAGCTCCTCGGCTATGGCGACAACGAATATGTGCCCTGGCAGATCGGCGCGACGATGTAGCCGTCCATGGCGGCCGATTTCCGAGTCGTTCGAGCCTGTTGCACGCGTCGGCTGAAGCTGCTTCACAGCGTCCATTGACAGCCTTCTCCGGGATTGTTAGCCGCGAGCGTCCATCCATTGCCTGGCCGGTTCCCCCCATGTCGTCAGAATCCTATTTCATCGGCGTCGATACCGGCGGCACCTATACCGACGCCGCGGTGATCGCCGCCCGCGATCACCGGGTGATCGCCTCGGCCAAGGCCATCACCACCAAGGGCGATCTGGCGATCGGGGTGAGCGAGGCGATCAGCAAGGCGGTGGCCAGCCTGCCGCAAGGATTGAAGCCCGAAGACATCTCGCTCGTCTCGGTGTCCACGACATTGGCGACGAACGCGGTGGTCGAAGGCCATGGCAGCTCGGTCGGGGTGATCCTCGCCGGGTTCGACGCCCGCATGGCCGAGCGCACCGGCATCGCCACGTCCTTTCCCGGCATGCCTATCGAGATCATCGCCGGCGGTCACGACCACAATGGCGACGAAAAGGTGCCGCTCGACGAGACGGCGCTCGCGGCCGCGCTCGAGCGGATGGGGGGCAAATGCGACGCCTACGCCGTCGCCGCGAGCTTCGCGGTGCGCAACCCCGCCCATGAGCACCGGATCCGCGAGATCGTCACCGGCTCGACCGGAAAGCCCGTCACGCTGTCGACGGAGCTCTCCTCGGCGCTGGACGCGCCGCGGCGGGCGCTCACCGCCGCCCTCAATGCCAGGCTCATCTCGCGCATCTCGCTCCTCATCGACGCCGTCGCTCGCGCCATGAGCTCCCTCGAGATCGTCTGTCCCCTGATGATCGTGAAGGGCGACGGCACCCTGGCGCTTGCCGAAACGGTGGCGAAGCGGCCGATCGAGACGGTGCTGTCGGGGCCGGCGGCGAGCCTCGTCGGCGCCCGCTGGCTCTCCGGGCTCGACGACTTCATCATGTCCGACATGGGCGGCACCACCACCGATCTCGGCATCCTGCAGAACGGACGGCCGCGTGTGACGGAAGAGGGGGCGGAAGTCGGCGGCTGGCGCACCATGGTCAAGGCGATCGACGTCCGCACCATCGGCCTCGGCGGCGATTCGGAGATCCATTTCGGCCCGGACGGCTCGCTCCTCGTCGGGCCGCAGCGCATCGTGCCGGTCTCGCTCATCGCCGAGCGCTTTCCGGAAGTGTCGGCCATGCTCGACAGCGACCTCGCCTCCACCGAAGGCGGGTCCATGCATGGGCGCTTCGTCGTCCATCCCTTCGGCACCAGCGGGGCGCCGGCGACGGCGGGGCTGTCGGCGCGCGAGAAGGAGCTCCTCGACCTCGTGACCGACCGTCCCAAGCCCATCCGCAAGGTCGCGGTGTCGTCGGGCGCCCAGCGCGCGCTCGCCGCGCTCAAGCGCAAGGGCCTGGTGCAGATCTGCGGCTTCACGCCCTCCGATGCCGCGCATGTCCTGGGTCTCCAGGAGAACTGGTCGCGGCCGGCAGCCGAGACGGCCGCCCACCTCCTGGTGCGCTTCCGCGAGATGAGGATGCCGGAGCCCGAGCGGATGCGGGAATTCTGCGAGGAAGTCTGGTCGGAGGTGGTGCGGCTCACCGGCCGCGTCGTCCTCGACACGGCGCTCGGCCGCAAGACCGGCGGCGATGCCTTGCTCGATGCCGTCTGCTCCGGCCGCGGCGCGCTCGGCCTGACACGGGTCGCCGTCACCCCGGAGGTGCCGGTGGTGGCGGTCGGCGGTCCGGTCAGGATCTACTACGGAGAAGTCGGCCGCAGGCTCGCGGCGAAGGTGGTGTTCCCGGATTTCTGCGACGTCGCCAATGCGGTGGGGGCCGCGACCGGCGTCGTGGCGCGCACGGTGACGGTCACCGTCGAGGGCGACGGCAGCGGCGTCTTCCGCCTGCATGGTCCGCAAGGCACGCAGAGCTTCAAGACGGGAGCCGCCGCCCTTGCCGCCGCCGCGGACCTGGCGCGCCAGGCGGCTCTCGCCGCGGTCGCGCAGATGGGTGCGGCGCGCGCCGAGGTCAAGGTCGGCGTCGAGAAGAGCTATCTGCCGGAGGCGGCGGACGACAACGGCCTGCTCGAGGCCGCCGTCACGGCGGAAGCGATCGGGCGGCCCGACACGCGCTGAAGCGCGTCGCGGGAACTTTTCCGGCGCCGGCGCGTTCTCCCGCGGCAACGAACGGAGGACGGCACCTGAAGGTCGGCGTGGTTCTCAACCAGGACAGCGGCACGCTCAAGGACGGCGATGCCGGGGAAATGGCCCGGACCATTGCCGATATCGTCAAGTCCCATGGCCACGAGGCCGATATGCGGCTGGTGCCGGGCGCCGATATCAAGGAGGCCCTCACGGCCGCCCGCGACAGCAACGATGCGGTGCTCGCGGGCGGCGGCGACGGTACGGTCTCGACGGCGGCGGCGCTCTTCGCCGGCCACAGGACGGCGCTCGGCATCCTGCCGCTCGGCACGATGAACCTCTTCGCCCGGGCGCTCGGCATTCCCCTCAAGCTCGACGAAGCGGTCGAGGCGCTGATCACCGGCGAGAAGCGCCATATCGACATCGGCGAAGTGAACGGCGAGATCTTCGTCCATCATGTGACGCTGGGGCTGCATCCGCGCATCGTCGCCGGCCGCGAGAAGGAGAGATATGCCTCGCGCCTGGGCAAAAAGCTCGTGGCGCTCAAGGTCTGGTGGAGGCTCGTGCGGCAGGCGCCCAGGATGACGCTCAGGCTCGCGGTCGATTCCGAGCGGGTCAAGCTCAGAACGGCTTCGCTCGTCATCGCCAACAACCGCTTCGTCGAGAAGCTGGGCGGGCTGCCGCACAGCGAGGTTCCCGACCGCGGCAAGCTCGCCCTCTATGCCGCCCAGACGCGCGACTGGAAGGAACTTCTCGCCATGTCGGCGCAAGCCGGCGTCGGCAGATGGGAAAGCAACAGCAAGCTCGATTTCCTCGAGGGCCGGGAGATCACCATCCAGACCAGGCGCGCCAGGCTGCGGGCTTCGATCGACGGTGAACTGGCCTATCTTCGGACGCCATTGAGGGCTAAGATACGTCCCGGCTCTCTGTGGGTCCTTTGTCCGGCTTCGGCGGAAGGAAAACCCGAGAAACCTTCCGCGGCGCCGAGACGGACCCGATCCCTAAGGCCGGCCCGACCCGAGGGATCGTGATCGCCATCCGGGTTCAGCGCGCGATCCGACGGAAGACCGTGTCCACCTTTCCCGATCGCGCATGGAAGAGGAGACCGCCATGCCGGAAGTCGAATTCGATACGGAAAGAGTGCGTTCCGGGATCATGCTGCACCGCATGCGCTTCGTGCTGGGCTTCGGCCTGGCCGGGGCGGGGGCGGGGTTGCTCGTCGCCTGGGCGATGATGGGACCGTGATCGACCTCTGGTTTCGGGGTCGAGGATCCCGCGGCCGCCGCTCGCAACCCTGGAAAGCTGTCTCGCGAATCGGATTCCTGCTATGATGCGGGGCGCGAGGGGCTTTCAAAGGGACAGGCGATGATGACGGGCGCAGCGCGCAATTTCTTCATATTGGCACTTATCTATGCAACCTGCGGCCTGCTGCTGGGGCTTTACATGGGCCTCTCGCAGGACCACTCGCAGATGCCGGTCCATGCCCATGCGATGGTGCTGGGCTGGCTGATGTCGGGCTTCTTCGCCTTCTTCTATCATTTCTTTCCCGAGATCGGCCGATCGCAACTGGCGAAGGTGCATTTCTGGCTGACCGCGGCGAGCGGCGTCGTGCTCCTGGTGTCGCTCTACTTCGTGCTCGGCGGAAACATCGCGCTCGAACCGGTGACCGGCGTCTCCTCGATGGCGTTCTTCGCCTGCTTCGTGCTCTTCATCTGGATCGCCCGGCCGGCATTCAGCCGGAGCGCGTGATCCTGCGCCCTTGCATGATCCCCGCCGGGCTGGCATAGCGCGCATCCCGGCGAAGTGGAATCGCTTCGCTGCAGCGGGGGAGTGCGCTCATGGCCGAATTCTTCACGCCTGAACACCTGATGACGTTTCTGGTGCTGACGGCGCTGGAAACGGTGCTCGGCTTCGACAATCTCCTCTACATATCCATCGAAGCCAAGCGGGTTTCTCCCGACAGGCAGAAATATGTGCGCCAGGTCGGCATCGTGCTGGCGATCGGCTTGCGCATCGCGCTGCTCTTCGTGGTCCTGCGGCTGATCAGCGCCTTCCAGGATCCGCTCTTCGGGATCGCGCTGGCGCCGGTCGTCGCCGGGTCGTTCAACGGCCACAGCCTGATCGTGCTCCTGGGCGGGGTCTTCCTGCTCTATACGGCGCTCAAGGAAATCTACCACATGCTGGCGGCGCCCGAGCTCGGGCACGCAGAGAGCCAGGGGCGCGCCATGCGCAGCGTCGCCTCGGCGCTCGTCTGGATCGTCGTCATGAACATCGTGTTCTCCTTCGACACGGTGCTCTCGGCGGTGGCGCTCACCAAGAATTTCTGGGTGATGAGTCTCGCCATCATCGTGTCCGGCGCGCTGATGGTGGTGCTGGCCGAGCGGGTCGCGGCGTTCCTGGCCAGGAACCGGATGTATGAAGTGCTCGGCCTGTTCGTGCTTCTTCTCGTCGGCGTCATGCTGATGTCGGAAGGCGGCCACATCGCCCATCTCAGCTTCTTCGGCTATCCGATCGAGCCGATGGCCAAGAGCACCTTCTATTTCGTGGTGGCGGCGCTCGTCATCGTCGACATCGTCCAGAGCCGCTACCAGAAGAAGCTCCTGGCGGAGAAGGGCGATCATTAGCGGGCCGCTTCCGGACTGCCCATCCCCGCATTTGCATGAGCCGGCGCGATCGTCTAGAAGCCGCGGCAACTCCACTCATCGGCAAACGGAAATCTGATGGCGCGTCAGTTCATCTACCATATGCATGGCCTGTCCAAGGCCTATGCCGGGGGCAAGAAGGTCCTCGACAACATCAACCTGTCCTTCTATCCGGACGCCAAGATCGGGGTGCTCGGGCCCAACGGCTCGGGCAAGTCGACGCTCTTGCGCATCATGGCCGGCATCGACGGCGAGTTCACCGGCGAGGCATGGGTCGCCGAGGGGGCCACCGTCGGCTATCTCGAGCAGGAGCCCGAGCTCGACCCGCAGCTCGACGTTCTGGGCAACGTCATGGAGGGGGTGGCCGCCAAGAAGGCCATCCTCGATGAATACAACGCCCTGATGGCCGATTATTCGGAAGAGAATGCCGAGAAGGCCGCCGTCCTCCAGGACAAGATCGACGCCCAGAACCTGTGGGACCTCGACAGCCAGGTCGAGCAGGCGATGGACGCCATGCGCTGCCCGCCGGGCGATGTCTCGATCGACAACCTCTCGGGCGGCGAGCGGCGGCGCGTCGCGCTGACCAGGCTGCTCCTCGCCAGGCCCGACCTCCTGCTTCTCGACGAGCCCACCAACCATCTCGATGCCGAAAGCGTCAACTGGCTCGAGCACCATCTGCGCGAATATCCGGGCGCCATCCTCATCGTCACCCACGATCGCTATTTCCTCGACAATGTGACGGGCTGGATCCTCGAGCTCGACCGCGGCCGCGGCATTCCCTATGAAGGCAACTACTCGGCCTATCTCGGCCAGAAGGCCAAGCGCTTCGCCCAGGAAGCGCGCGAGGATGCAGCGCGCCAGAAGGTCATCGAGCGCGAGCAGGCGTGGATCGCCTCGTCGCCCAAGGCGCGGCAGGCCAAGTCCAAGGCGCGCTTCAAGGCCTATGACGAGCTCGTCAAGGCGAACGACAACCGGCTCAAATCGACGACCGCCCAGATCATCATCCCGCCGGGCGAGCGGCTGGGCAACACCGTCATCGACGTCGAGGGCCTGTCCAAGGCCTATGGCGAGCGGCTGCTCATCGACGGCCTCACCTTCAAGCTGCCACCCGGCGGCATCGTCGGCGTGATCGGGCCGAACGGTGCGGGCAAGACCACGCTGTTCCGCATGCTGACCGGCCAGGAGCAGCCCGATTCCGGCTCGATCAGGATCGGCGACAGCGTGCATCTGGGCTATGTCGACCAGAGCCGCGACACGCTCGACCCCAACAAGACGGTATGGGAGGAGATCTCCGGCGGCAACGACGTGATCCATCTCGGCAAGCGCGAGATCAATTCGCGCGCCTATACGGGCTCGTTCAACTTCAAGGGCGCGGACCAGCAGCAGAAGGTCGGCACGCTGTCGGGCGGCCAGCGCAACCGGGTGCATCTCGCCAAGATGCTCAAATCGGGCGCCAATGTGCTGCTTCTCGACGAGCCGACCAACGATCTCGACACCGAGACCCTGGCGGCCCTCGAAGAGGCGCTCGAGGACTTCGCCGGCTGCGCCGTCATCATCAGCCACGACCGCATGTTCCTCGACCGGCTCGCGACCCACATGCTGGCCTTCGAGGGCGACAGCCATGTCGAGTGGTTCGAGGGCAACTTCGAGGACTACGAGGACGACAAGAAGCGCCGGCTGGGCGAGGATTCGGTCATGCCGAAGCGCATCAAGTACAAACAGTTCGCACGGTAATTCCGGCGAGTGGAATGGTAAAAATTGTCGAAACTGGAGATTTCAGGCGGTCCACTCGTGCGATAGAGACGGCGAGAACGAGGATCCCGCCATGTATGTCCTGCCGGCCTTCCGCGAAGACGACCGCCATGTCCTGCATGAGGTGATGCGAGGGGCGCGCCTGTGCAACCTGGTGACGGCCACGGCCGAGGGCCTGATGGCGACGCCGCTGCCGCTGTTCCTGGCAGAAGGCGAGGGCGGCGAGGACGTCCTCCACGGCCATCTCGCCCGGGCCAATCCGCAATGGTCGACGCCCGCCATCGGCGACGCGCTCGCCATTTTCTTAGGTCCCGACGCCTATGTCACGCCCTCCTGGTATGCCGCGAAAGCCGAGCACGGCAAGGTGGTGCCGACCTGGAACTACAGCGCCGTCCACGCCTATGGGACGGCCGAGTTCTTCACCGACGAGGCGAGGCTGCTCGACGTGGTTACCCGTCTCACGCAATTGCATGAGGGTGCTCGCACCGAGCCCTGGGCCGTCAGCGACGCGCCGGCATCTTTCATCCAGGCGCAATTGCGCGGCATCGTCGGCCTGCGCCTGCCGATCACGAAGCTCGAGGGCAAGCGCAAGCTCAGCCAGAACAGGAGTGCCGCCGACCGCGCCGGCGTCGCCCGCGGACTTGCGCAAAGCGAACGGCCCGTGGAGCGGCTGGTCGGCGACCTGATCCCGCAGGGATAGCCGGTCAGGCCGCGTGCTGGCCGACCCGGCTCTTCTCCTGGGCGAAAGGTGAAAGGCCCAGCCATTTCTGCATCGAGCGGGCGATCTTCGGGTCACCGGCGAGCTCGATCGTCCCGGCATCGGCCTCCTTCCGTACGGTCGAGACGCCCATCCAGATGGCGGTCATCGCCCGCAAGGATCCGGTGACGGTGAGGTCGATCTCGTGGCCCGGATCGACCAGGCAGAGATCGACGGAGCCCCTGTCGATGACCAGCCACCAGTGCCGGCGGGCGGCTTCGAGCTCGGGATAGTCGAAATGGATCGTGCACAGCTTCTCCGGCAAGGGTGTGGGATCGAGATGCCGGCGCATGTCCCACATCAGCAGCGAGGGATCGAGATTCTTGAGAGACAGCTTCGATTCCACCCAGCGCTGCCCCCACATGCCGAGCGACATCACCAGCGGGCGCAGATCCTCGCCCGATTCCGTCAGCGTATATTCGACGCCGCTCGACGACTTCGCTTTCCTCGTTCGGACGATGCCGGCTTTCTGCAGCTCCTTGAGCCGCTTGGAGAGAAGGGTGGGCGACATGCGGGGCACGCCGCGCCTGATGTCGTTGAACCGCGTGCTGCCGCACAGGATTTCGCGCAGGATCAGCGCGGTCCAGCGCGTGCAAAAGACCTCGGCGGCCATGGCGACCGGACAGAACTGCCCGTAACTGCCTTGCTCCACTCGTGTTCTCCCGTTGCCGGGCCCTCGACGGCGGACGCTACGCCCGAGGCTCGCCCCCTGTCCAGTACAGATTCGCCACCGGCAGCAGCGCTGAGGCGGTGCTCCCGCGGGCCGGCAGTACAGTTCCGTGACTAGCCCCAGCGGCCGGCCGGTGGAATGATCGTAGCCAGTGAGGCGTTTTCCAGCTCGAGGTCATCATGGCTCAGATTCACCCCATGCATTCCACCAGATCGCCCGACATCGCCGAATTGGCGGGCCGGCTCGGCGAGCGCTTCGCGGCCGACGCCGATGAGGACCGCTTCGTCGCCGACAATCTGAACGCGCTGAAGGAAGCGGGACTCGTGGAAGCGGGCGTCCCGGGCGAACTGGGCGGCGGCGGCGCTTCGATCGACGAACTGGCCCAGATGCTGCGCGTGCTGGCGCGCCATTGCGCGTCGACCGCGCTCGCTTTCTCGATGCATACGCACCAGGTCGCCGTTCCCGCCTGGCGCTGGCGGCACCAGAAGGCGGCGGCGGTCGAGCCGCTGCTCAGGCGGGTCGCCGCCGAGCGCATCGTCCTCCTGTCGAGCGGCGGATCGGACTGGATCGCGGGTTCCGGCAAGGCCGGGAAGGTCGATGGCGGCTACCGCATCACCGCCCGCAAGATATTCACGTCGGCCGCGTCCTTCGGCGACCTCCTGATGACGGGTGCGGTCTGCGAGGAGACGGGCGAAGTGCTGCATTTCGCCATCCCCATGAACTCGCCCCATGTGAAAGTGCTCGACAACTGGCGCACGCTCGGCATGCGCGGCACGGGCTCGCACGACGTCGTGATCGAAGGCCATGTCGTGCCCGATGCCGCCGTCGCGGCGCGGCGCAAGGCCGGCGAATGGCATCCGCTGTTCCAGGTCATCGCCACCATCGCCTTTCCGCTCGTCTATTCCGTCTATCTCGGTGTCGCCGAGAGCGCCCGCGACATCGCCGTCGGCCTCGCGAAGAAGCGCCGGCCCGACCGCCATGTCCTGGCGCTCGTCGGGGAGATGGAAACCGCCTTGCGCGCCGCGCAGCTGGCGCAGCAGTCGATGCTCGAGGTGGTGCGGCGCAATGCGCCATCGGCGGAGACGATCAACGAGGTGATGATCGGACGCCAACTCGTCGGCCGGAACGCCATACGCGCCGTGGAGCTCGCCATGGAGGCGGCGGGCGGCGCCGGCTTCTACCGGGCGCAGAAGCTCGAGAAGCACTTCCGCGACATCCAGGCCGCCCGCTATCATCCGCTGCAATCCGGCCCGCAGGCGGAATATGCCGGCGCCATGGCGCTGGGCCTGCCGGTCGACAGGATTTTCTGAGTCAGGGGGCGCCGTCACATTGGAGGCTTGTGCCGGACGTGCCGAAAATCGGCATGATCCCGGCCGCCAGCCATGCCATAGAGGGGCATGGCCGACTGGTCTTCCGCGCAGTATCTCAAATTCGCCGAAGAGCGTATGCGTGCCGCGCGCGACCTGCTCGCGCAGGTGCCGCTGAAAGCGCCCCGCCTTGTCTATGATCTCGGCTGCGGCCCGGGCAATTCCACCGGGCTCCTGGCCGCGCGCTATCCCGAGGCCCGCGTCATCGGCCTCGATTCATCGCCCGACATGCTGGCGAAGGCGCGCCGATCCTGTCCGCATGTGCAGTTCATCGAACGCGATCTGGCCACGTGGCGGCCGGTGGAGGAGCCGGATCTCCTCTTCGCGAATGCTGTCTTCCAATGGATGCCGGATCATCTCCAGGTGCTCGGCCGGCTTCTCGGCGCGCTGCCGAGGGGCGGCGTGCTCGCGCTGCAGATGCCCGACAATCTCGACGAGCCTTCGCATGCCGCCATGCGCGACACCGCGGCGCAAGGGCCGTGGGCCGCCAAACTCGCGAAGCTCGGCCGGGCGCGCGACCCACTGCCGCCGCCCATGACATATTATAATGCGCTCAAGCGGGAAGCGGCCCGGGTCGATATATGGCACACGATCTACAATCACCCGATCGAGGGTGCGGACGGCGTCGTCGAATGGGTGAAGGGCACCGGTCTCAGGCCCTTTGTCGATCCGCTGGAAGGCGACGAGCGCGAGGCCTATCTCGCGCAATATCGCGCGCGCATCGCCGAGGCCTATCCGCCAGCCGAGGACGGCAGGGTGCTTCTGCGCTTTCCGCGCCTGTTCATCGTCTGCGTGAAATAGCGCCGGCTAGCCTTCCTCCTTCGGCATCCATTTGCGGATCTCGCGCAAATGGTGATCGGGCCTGGCGCCCTTGATGTCGCCCGGCTGCGCCAGGGCGAAAGTGCGCCGGCGCAGCTCCTTCACCAATTCGCCGCGCTCCTCGATATGGGCGATGTCGCCGAAGGGAATGGGATTGCCCACCCGCATGATGAGGCGCGTGCCCATGCGGCGTGCGGTCTCTCGGAAGACGAGCGACAGGCGCAGCGTGTCGCTGACATGGCTCGCGAGGTGGAACAGGCGGCTGTTCTGGCCGACGAAGAAGACCGGGATCACGACGGCGCGCGAGGCTCGGATGAGCTTCGCCGTGAACGGCGCCCAGGGCAGCTCGACGGCCGGACCCTTGTGCGGCCGCTCGCTGGTCGACACGCCGCCGCCGGGAAAGATGCCGATGGCATGACCGGCGCGCAGCCAGGATTGCGCCGCCAGCCGCGAGCGCACATTGGTCTCGCGCGCGGCGCGCGTTCCGGCGAAATCGACGGGCAGCAGATTGTCGCGCGCTTCGGGAATCTGGCAGAGCACCGAATTGGCCAGCACCTTGGTGTCGGGCCGCACCAGGGTGGACAGCCAGGCGAGGCTGATGCCGTCGAGCACGCCATAGGGGTGGTTGGCGATGAAGACCACCGGACCATCCGCAGGGCAGAGCGCCAGTCCGGCGCGATCGGTCTCGACCGAGATCCTGAGCAGCCGCAAGGCCGTGGCGAAGAAGCTTTCGCCGGGCAGGCGCTCCTGGTTGCGGGAATCATAGAGCTTTCTGAGCTTGGCCTGGCCGCCGATCTTCTCGATGGCCTGGATCACGGTGCGCTGGAAGAGGGGCTGGTCGGCCGTCGAATAGGAAAAACGCACCGGAGTCTCGCCGGCCCTCCGATTCTTTTCCCCGCGTCCCCGTTTGCCCGTCATCGGCCGTTCCCCGCATTACTCTCAGACGCCCATGCAGCACATGCAAGTGACATTTCCTGCAGAACTGTGGAAAATCACCCCGCCGGGTTTTTTGGAGGATGTTGCATGTACAGGCTTTATGGGCGTCCCGGAACGGGTTCAGTCACGATCGAAGCCATACTCGAGACCGTGGGTGCGCCTTATGAAGTCGAGCTCGTCCCACGGTCGACGGATGGCCAGGTGCCGGAGGCGCTGGCCCGCCTCAATCCCCTGGGCCAGGTGCCGGTGCTGCGGCTGCCCGACGGCAGGATCATGACCGAGTCGGCGGCGATCGCCCTCTATCTCGCCGACAAGCATCCCGAGGCGGGGCTCGCACCGTCTCTCGAATCGCCGGAGCGCGCCTCCTATCTGCGCTGGGTGGTCTATCTCGCCGCCAATATCTACATGACCGGCCTCGCGGCCTATTATCCCGACCGCTATACGAGCGATCAGAACGGCGGCAAGTGCGTCAAGTCGGCGGCGCTCAACCGCATGGCCAGGGAATGGGAGATCTACGCGGACGCGCTTGGCGACAAGCCCTATATATTGGGTGACCGGATGAGCGTTGCCGATATCTATGCCGCCATGCAGGCGACGTGGAATTTCGACGTCCCCGCCTTCTTCAAGAAGCATCCCAATCTGCGCGCCATGTACGACCGCGTGACGGGGCATCCGGCCGTCGCCAAAGTATGGGGACGCAACGAGATGGAAGACTGGAAGCACTGCCTCAAGAGCTGATCGCCGCAGCGAGGACCTCGCGGGGTCCGGCGCTCAGGCGGCCTCGGCCTCCTGGCCCAGGCCGACGACACGGCAGATCGCGTAGACGAGATCGGCGCGGTTCAGCGTATAGAAGTGGAAGCTCTCCACGCCCTCGCGGCGCAGGAAGTCGATCTGCTCGGCCGCCACCATGGCGGCGACGAGGTTGCGCGTCTCGGGATCGGCATCGAGGCCATGGAAGCGCTGGCCGAGAGCGGGCGGCAGGAAGGCGCCGCATTTCGCCGCGAAGTCCTTCACCCTGGCGAAATTGGTGATCGGCAGGATGCCGGGCACCAGCTCGATCTCGATGCCGCGGGCGAAGACGCGGTCGCGGAAGCGCAGGAACGCGGCATTGTTGAAGAAGAACTGGGAAAGGGCCCTGGTGGCGCCGTGCTCGGCCTTGTCGGCGAGGAACGCCAGATCCTCCTCGATCGAAACGGCTTCGGGATGCTTCTCGGGATAGGCCGAGACCGACACCTCGAAAGGAGCTATGTTGCGAATGCCGCGCACCAGATCGGCGGCATTGCGATAGCCGTCAGGGTGCGGCACGAAGCGGCCGCCGACGCCGCCCGGCGGATCGCCGCGCAAGGCCACGATGTGGCGGATGCCCGCCTGCCAATAGCCGCGCACCACGTCATCGACCTCGGCGCGGGAGGCGCCGACGCAGGTCAGATGGGCCGCCGCCGTGAGCGAGGTGCGCTCGCTGATGGCGCTCACCGTGCCCAAGGTGCGGTCGCGGGTGGTGCCGCCGGCGCCATAGGTCACCGAGACGAAGAGCGGCTTCATCTCCTCCAGCCGCTTGATGACCTTCCAGAACTGATCGGAAGCCTCGCCCGGCCTCGGCGGAAAGAATTCGAATGAGACTCGCGGCTTGCCGCTCATGCCGGATTGCCCTCCACGCGGGTTCTGGCCGCGGGGCCGGCCGGAGCAATGTCAGCGGACGGGCGCCGCGCCAGCCACAGGGAGACGGTCAGCCCGGCCGAGCCATTCTTCCTGGGCGGCGGCAGGGTTTTTTCGCGCATCATCGCGAGGTCGGCCCGCTTCAGCCATGAGGCCATGATGGCGGGCGCTATCCCGAGGCGGCGATGCGCATGCTGGTCGCGCAGGTGCTCGAGCTCATGCGGGGCGAAATCGACGATGAGCAGCCGGCCGCCGGGCCTCAGGATGCGCGAGGCTTCGATCAGGGCGCGGCCCGGGTCGTCGAGATAGTGCAGCACCTGATGGATCGTGACGAAATCGGCGGTGGCGCTCGGAAACGGCAGGGCGTAGATGTCGCCCTGGCGCACCTGCGCCTGATGGAGGCCCGAAGTCTCGAGATTGGCGCGCGCGACGATGAGCATCTCGCGGCTCTGGTCTATGCCGGTGGCGTGAGCGGCGCGGGGCGCGAAGAGCGACAGGATGCGGCCGGTACCGGTGCCCAGATCGAAGAAGTTGCCAAGCGCCTCGCCGCCCGCCATCTCGACCATGGCGTTCTCGACATCCGTCTCGCTCACATGCAGCGAACGCAGCCTTTCCCAGTTCGCGGCATTGGCGCTGAAATAGGCGGCGGCGCTTTCGGCACGCTGGCGGCGAATCTCCTCCATCCGCGCAATGTCGCTGACGAGCACCGGATCCGAGCCGGGGAGGAGGTCGACGATGGCCCTGGCCAGGGCGGCGCCGCGCGTCCCATCGCTCAGGCGGAAAAGCACCCAGCTGCCCTCCTTGTGGCGCGAGAGAAGGCCTGCCTCGGACATCAACTTGAGATGGCGGCTTACCCGTGGCTGGCTCTGGCCCAGGATCTGGGTGAGCTCGCTGACATTGAACTCTCCATGGGAAAGGACAAACAGCAGCCGAAGCCGCGTCGTCTCGGCGATTGCGCGCATCCCGGCAAGAAGTTCATCCATGGTCTACCCAGTTTATATGCTCACATAAACATATCTTTATGTCGAAATCAATGTTAAGCCGGCTTTAACCTAAAAAAGGCCTAAGTCAGGTCCCATCAAGGACATGAACCGTCAGATAAATTGTCCTCGCGGTGCGAGGAAAATGCGCTATGGTGGGGATCAAGCGGGAGTCACGATGCTTCGGACGGTAGTCAGCCGGAAAGACTGGTGTCAGCGGCGCATGATGCTGTGCGTCTGCTGCGCCGCGCTTTTGACGCTGCTGCCCGCCGGCGCGTCGGCCGAACGCAGAACGGAAAGCGCCGCCTTCACGGGAACGGTCCTCTCGCTTGTGCCCAATGAAGAGCACGGCAGGAACAAGAAGAAGAAAAAGCAGGTCGCGGCCAAGGCAGCCAAAAGCAAGCAGGCATTCAAGATCGACCTCGCACAGCGGGTGATCGTCGAGCCGGCGGCGGCCGTGCCCGGGGTCGATGTCGTCGACGGCGTCCAGGTGCCGAAGGATCTCGGCGAAACCGGCGACGTCCCCGGCGATCCCGAGGACGTGCCCGGCGATCTGGTCGAGGCGCAGGACGATCCGCTCGAAGGATTCAACCGGGCGATGTTCGGCTTCAACGAGGTGGTCGATCATCTGGTGTTCGAGCCGGCGGCGCGCGTCTACCGCGCCGTGATCCCGCGTCCGGTGCGCACCGGCGTGGCCAACGTCCTCACCAATCTCGCCAGCCCGATCACGCTGACCAACGACATCCTGCAGGGCAATCCGGAAGCGGCCGCCAACACCATCAAGCGCTTCATGGTGAACAGCACGCTCGGCCTCGGCGGCCTCTTCGATCACGCGACCGGCCTCGGCGAGCCCCTGCATCGCGAAGACTTCGGCCAGACGCTCGGCGCCTGGGGCGTCGGCGGCAGCCCCTATATCGTGCTGCCGCTCCTCGGCCCCAGCAACCCGCGCGACATGATCGGCAAGGTCGCCGACACCGCCGTCAACCCGATGACGTGGATCCTCTATGACGAGGACTTGTGGGCGCGCTCCATTCCCGTCGGCGTCGAAGTGGTGTCCGGACGCGAAGCCATTCTCGACGACTATGACAACTTGCGCAAAAATTCGCCCGATTTGTACGCCAGCGTCCGCGATCTCTATGCACAGAAGCGGCAAGCCGAGATCGCCAACGAAGCCGCCGGATATAGTCCGGGAGCCGGCGTGTCCAGCCTGCCGCCGGCATCGATCCCGCAATCCCTCAACCCTTATTGAGGATCACATACCATGACTGACAACGTCCGGCCGCTCAGCCGCCGTCTCTTTATGTCTCTGGCGCTTCCCGCCATGCTCGCGCCCTCGCTGGCCCTGGCGGCATCGTCGGCGGAAAGCTATGTCTCCAAGGTCGGCAATGGCGTCATCGCCGCCGCCCGGGCCAATTCGGTCAGCCAGTTCCGCTCGCTGCTCAAAGCGAACGCCGACATCGCCGCGATTGCGATCTATTCCCTGGGGCCCTATCGCAAGAGCCTCACCAGCGACGTCAAGGCGGAATATTACAAGCTGGTCGAGAACTACATCGCCAGGGTGTTCCAGCAGAACGCCAAAAAGCTCGCGGGGCAGGGCCTGGAAGTGAAAGGCACCAAGGATGCCGGCGACAGCGTGCTCGTCAAGAGCGTTCTCAATATGGGCGGCGGCGGCAGGATGCCGGTGACATGGCGGCTGGTCAAGCGCGGCGCCAGCTATCGCATCTTCGATGTGAATGTCGACGGCATCTGGCTGGCATCGACGCAGAAGACGAATTTCGTCTCGGTCCTCAAGAAGAACAACGGTCAGATATCCGCGCTCCTCGACTACCTGCGGAAGTAAGCGTCACGGGATATTCACCGAGACCGCTTGCCTAAGGGCCGTCCTTTCTGGCAAAAATCCAGCCCGAGAGGGTGACGATCAATTCGACGGATCACGTATGAACGAACAGATCTTCCACCGGCGCCTGAGCCGCCGCGGCTTCATGGGGCTTGCAGTGCTGCTGGCGACGACCACGCTCGCCGGACGCGGCGCATCGGCCGTCACGCCGGCCGAGCGATATGTCACCAATGTCGGCACCAGCGTGATCAAACTCGCCAATAGCGGGGCGGGCAAGGCGACGCTGCTGCGGCGCTTCTCGAGCCTCATCAACCAGAACACCAATGTGCGCTCGGTGGGGCTTCTGGCGCTCGGGCCCTATCGCAAGGACCTGCCCTCCGGCATGGCGGGGGAGTTCGTCAAGCTGGTCTCGTTCTACATGGCCGCCTTCTTCGTCTATTATATCGACGAATTCCAGGGCTCGCGCATCGAGATCGATTCATCGAGCAAGCAGGGCAAAACGACGATCGTCACATCCTCGGTGCACTTCAGGAACGGATCGACGACCCAGGTGAAGTGGCGTGTCGTCGGCTCGGGCCAGGTGAGCGACATCAATGTGCGCGGCGTGTGGCTGTCGCTGCAGCTCAAGAAGCGTTTCACCGATGTGCTGAAGCGCTCGAAGGGCGACTTCAAGGAGCTGTTCGCCGAATTGAAGAGCGCCGAAAGCTGGTGAGGTCCGATAGTTGACGAAATGCCGTCCATCCCGCTACGTGTTTTCACCTGCGAGGGCTGACAAGGCGAATCATGATTGAGCTTCCGAAAGGCAGGGCAGCTGACCTGTCGCGGCGTGCCTTCATCAGGGCGGGCACGGGCCTCGCCGTCGCGGGGCTCGCCGCAATGCCGGTCCTTGCCGGCGACAAGAACCATCCTTCCGTGGCGTTCATGAGGAAAGTCGGCAGGGACCTGCTCGAGGCGCACCGCCAGGGGACCGTCGCGGCCTTCCTCAGCGTCATACAACACTATGCCGACGTTCCCCAGATCGCGCTCTACTCGCTCGGCCAGTACAAGGCCAATCTGACTTCAGGCCAGCGGGCGCGCTACTTCCGCGGCGTGGCGATCTTCATGTCGCGCTATTTCGCCGACCAGTCGCGGGAATACCGGATCGCCAAATATGAGGTGGGCGAGGCGACGGCCGACGGCAAGGACGTGATGGTCTCGAGCCGGATCTATCTCATGTCGGGCCAGACCTACAATGTCACCTGGCGGCTGGTCTGGCGCAACAAGACCTACAAGGTCGCCGATGCGAAGATTCTCGGCTTCTCGATGGTCTACATGCAGCGGGGCATCTTCACCTCCTATCTGTCGAAGCGCAAAGGCGACCTCATGCAGCTCATGAACGCGCTGGAAGGCTGACCGCCCGGCCGCGCGGCCCTAAAGCTCCATTAATCTTAAAATTCTAACCTCCGGTCGGGTCGGTTGCGTTCCGGAGTCGTTCATGCGTATCCACACCGCCATGGGATTGGGCATCAGTGCCGCGGCTCTGGCCATGCTTGCGGGCTGCGGCGACGGGTCCGGGCAGTTCACGACCGAGGGTCTGATCGCGCCCCCGGTCCACTGCCTGACCGACCCGCGCATCCTCGGCGATGCCGAAAGGCTCGATCCGATCGACGAAGGCAATGGCTGCCAGGTCCCCAATCCCTGGCGCATGTATTCGGTCGCCGGCGTCGAGCTCAGCCAGCCGGCGACCCTCAATTGCAGCGTCACCCAGCCCCTGCACGACTGGATGAGCGCCGTCGTCCAGCCGGCGGCGCAAGGTGCCTTCGGCGAGAGCGTGACATCCGTCCGCGTCGCCGGATCCTATTCCTGCCGCGCCCGCAACAACAGGCGTGGCGCCCGCATGAGCGAGCATGGCTTCGGCAATGCCATCGACATATCGGGCTTCACGCTCGCCGACGGACGCAAGGTCACCGTCAAGCAGGGCTGGCGCGGCGATGACGACGAACGGACGTTCCTGCGCGAGATCCGCAAGGATGCCTGCGCCGAATTCATGACCGTGCTGGGACCTGGGTCAGACCGGCAGCATGGCGATCATTTCCATCTCGATCTCGCCAGCCGGCGCAGCGGCAAGGCCTATTGCAAATAGGCGAGCGCCGCCCAGCCGCATCCGGCGAGGTGGAATCACCGCGCCGAAAAGGATTCGCGCCAAATCAATATGTTGGAGCAGATTCTCACCGCCGGAGTCCGCAGCCTGGCGGAATTTGCTCTACGTGTCATTCCACGACGCCTGGCTTCTCGGTGTTCACATATTTGAAGCTCGCCGGATCGAAGAAGGGCGTGTCCTGGCCCAGCCACATATAGGCGAGCAGCACGTCATCGATCACGACGAAATACTGGATCGCATCGTTGGTGGTGCCGTAGTCGCCGCAGGAAGCGAAAGGTTCGTCGGTCGCCAGCAGCTCTTCCATATAGGCGGCGTTGGGCTCGTAATTATATGTGGCGGACGCGAAATCGAGATGGACCACGCAGCGCCCGATCTCCTTGGGGTCGATGGACGGTGCCGCGATCTTGTGGATCAAGGCCGAAGGCTTGTCGTTGCCGAGCGGCCAGAAGCGGGCGACCGGTCCGCCGTGATCGCCTCCCCAGGACTGGATCAGCTCCTCGCGCTCGTTGAGCGCATAGACGACCCTGGGCAGCTCCTTACCGGTGCATTCCTGGTAGCGGAAGCTCAGCTGCTGGTTGGGCTTGCCATGGATGAGAACAGTCTGGTCCTTCCACTGGCATCCGGGCAGCAGCGTGACATCGCTTTCGATCCCCATGCTCTCGGCATGAACACATAGCGGCAGGGCCATCAGCCCTGCACCCCATCCGACCCATCTCGCCAACTGCATCGCCGCCAATTCCCAACTCCTTCCAACTGTCGAGTCAAATCAAGGGCTTGATACGAAAGCCTCAGAACCCGATTCAAGACACCTCAGCGTCCGGTCAGCGAGAGTGGATACCGGTTTTCCCGCTCATCGCACGTTAAAAATCAAGGTCCCGCCCAATCCTAACGGATTGCCCTGGTATAGGCCTCCAGAAACTCGTCGGCGTCGCCGGGGCACCCGCCGCCGGCCTCGGGGGGACCGACATAGCGGTCGAGGCCCAGTCCGATCCAGTGCACCTGCCCCGGGACGGTGCCGAGGTCGCCGTCCTTCGAGAAGACACAGAGGGCGATGAGCCGGCCTTGCGCCGATATGGCCAGGGCGGCGTTGGTGCTGCCGCAATTATGCGCCTCGCAGACGGCAACGATGAGACCATCCTCTTGCCGGACGATCGGCGTCCCGACGTCGAGATCGTCGAGCCAGTCCGCCATCCCCGGTCCGGCCGCGCCGTCGAGCGCCGCCACAACCTTGGGATTCTCGAAGAAAGAGTAGCCGGCCACGACGTCGAAAGGGTATTTGCCCGCATAAATAGCGAGATCGTCCGTGGCCGGGGGCATATCCGCCGCATGGGCCAGACCCGTGCCGCAGCAGGAGACGCAAAGCAGGCCGAAAAGCTGTGAAAGCTTCATGCAGGAAGCCGGTGTTGGGATGGAGGGCCAGTCTAAGCAACCGAATGTGGCAGCGGCGCGGCCGTGATCGGCTATCGTCCGCGCGGGATAAGCGGGCCGGATCCGATGCAGCCCGATTTGCAATTTCGGCCGGGGCGGACTATCTCTCAAGGCCATGGATCAGGAAATCATCAAGCCCCAGGCTCCGCCGGCCTCCAGCTCCCATTCCATGGGCCTTTTCAACAGCTTTCTGTCGGCGGCCGGCGTGGTGCTCCTGTCGGTGACCAAGCTCGGCGCAGCCTTCGCGGCCGTCATCTGGGCGCTGTGCCAGCTTCTCGGGTTGCCCGACATGATCATGTACGCGCTCATGGCGCTGGGCCTCATCCCGGTCATCTGGTCGACCGTCTGGGTCGCGGGCCGCGCCTGGCATGTCGAGCAACTGCTCGAGACCGGGCGTGACGTCGACCGCCCGGTCTTCAAAGCCTTCCATTATTGGAAAAAGTCCTGAAAGCCGCGGCATGACCGAGGGCTTCCGGCTCGCCCGGCGGCTCGAGGCCGACAGCCTGTTTCTCGTCGACTGGCCGTTGTGCCAGGTCCGCCTCATGGACGATTCCCGCTTTCCCTGGCTCATCCTGGTGCCGCGGCGGCCGGGACTGGAGGAGTGGAGCGAACTCGGCCCTGAGGATTCAGCCGGGCTCGCGCATGAGATCGGCAAGGCCGGACGGGCGCTTGCCCGGATGCTCGAGCCGACCAAGATCAATGTCGGAGCCCTGGGCAATATCGTGCGGCAGATGCATGTCCACGTCGTCGCCCGCTTCGATACGGATGCCGCCTGGCCCGGCCCCGTCTGGGGGCAGGGTGCCGGCGTTCCTTATGAAAGCGCGGCCAGAGATCGCCTGCGCGCCGGTCTCCTGGCGTTGCTCGAATAGTCAGGAGGCCTTGTCGCAGGCCTTGGCGATCTGGCGCTCGACCGCCTTGCGCACCTTCTCTTCGAAATCGGTGTTCCTGGCGATGAGCTTGCCGATGTCGCCGCGCGGCTCGACGCTGAAATCGACGACCGTGCAGGTCTTGTCGCTGACCTCGACGGCCACGTCGAAGCTCTCCGCCACCTCGATATGCACCTCTTCATCGTCGTCGGTCTCGCATTCGACCGCGACGGTGGCCGCGATCCTGCGGCTTGCCCGCGAGGTGCAGTAATCGATCTTCTCGACCCTCACCGACTTGGTCCGATCGATCTTGATCTTGACCTTGAACAGGCCGACATCGACCTTCTGCTTGAGCCCCTTGCACAGCCGGGCCTTTTCGATCAGCGGCTTGAGCGTCTCGGCGACCTCGACATTCTCGGCGCTGCGGCAATCGAAGCCCTCCTGTGCCCGGGCGGATTGGAGCATTCCCGGGATTCCAAGGCTTGCGGCCAAAAGCGCAATCGGCAGAGATTTCATCCGGCGATCCTCGTCATCATGACCCTTTGCCCGGCAATTGCGGGGAAATTCGGACGGTTGCCCGGGCCTGCGCATGAGGCCCGTCCGCTTTACGCGATTTTCTGGCCGCTGGCGCTCGTTGTCGAATCCATTATGCTGCACTGCCGCATGTCCATCTGGTCCCGTATAAGTCAGGCCATCTCCGTCATTGGCGACTCGATATCGACCTTCCTCGCAAGGATCACGCAGTCGCGCTCCAATCCGGAAATGTCGATCGTCTTCACCATCGGCGTCATCGCGCTCGGCGCGAAGATGGCGAAGGCCGACGGCGTGGTCACGGGCGAGGAGATCGTCGCCTTCAAGCAGGTCTTCCGCGTGCCGGATCGCGAGCTTGCCGGCGTCGCGCGCGTGTTCAACCTCGCCAAGCAGGACGTGGCGGGCTATGACGCCTATGCGCGCCAGCTGGCGCGGCTCTTCGCCCGGCGCCCGCAAGTCCTCGAGGACGTCATCGACAGCCTGTTCCACATCGCCAAGGCCGACGGCGCGGTGCACGAGCGCGAGCTCGCCTATCTCCAGAGCGTCGCGGAAATCTTCGGCTTCAGCCCGCGCGATTTCATGCGCATCAAGGCGCGGCACCTGGCGCCGGCAAAGGACGATCCCTATGTCATTCTGGGCATCGAGCCCTTTGCCGGCGACGAGGAACTGCGCAAGCACTATCGCAAGCTGGTCCGCGATCTTCATCCGGACAAGCATGTGGCGGCCGGCATGCCGCCGGAAATGATCGACGTCGCGACCGAGCGGCTGGCCCGCACCAACGCCGCCTATGACATGGTTGCGCGGGAGCGCGGGCTGTGAAGGGCACGGCGCTCCGGCATCGCCTCATGCCCTCGCCCAATGCCGAGCCGCGCCAGCCGGGCAAGACGGTGCGCATACTGCTGTTGCACTATACCGACATGGACAGCGCCGAGCGGGCCTGCGCCTGGCTGTGCAACCCCCTCTCGAAAGTCTCTTGCCACTATCTCGTCGACGTCGATGGGCGGATCACCCAGATGGTCGATGAGCAATTGCGGGCGTGGCATGCCGGACAATCGGTCTGGAAGGGCGAGCGCGACATCAATTCCGTCTCGATCGGCATCGAGATCCAGAATCCGGGACATGATCACGGCTATCCGGATTTCCCCCCGGCGCAGATGGCGGCGGTCGCCGCCCTCGGACGCGATATCGTGGCCCGGCACGCGATCCCGCCGGAGCATGTGCTGGCCCATTCCGACGTGGCGCCGCGCCGAAAGAGGGACCCAGGCGAGAAGTTCGACTGGCGGCGCCTCCATGACGATGGGCTGGGCCGCTGGGTGCAGCCGGCCAGGCTCGGCAGCGGCCAGTTCTTGCAGCAAGGCGACAGCGGCGATGCCGTCGAGGCGCTCCAGGCGATGCTGGCCCTCTATGGCTATGGGGTCGAGATCAACGGCGATTTCGATCACGACACGAAAGCCGTCGTCACCGCCTTCCAGAGGCATTTCCGGCCGGCGCGCGTCGACGGGATCGCCGACCGGTCGACCGTCGAAACGCTGCGCCGCCTGGTCGAATTGCACCCCGGAGCGGCATAGCCGGGCTTCCGTCCCGCCTTCATATTCCGGCATCCCAGGCCCCGCGCGAAGCTTTTCCGAAGGAAAAACGACAGCTTAAGAGGTTTCCAAAAGGATACTTTACCCTGTGTTAAAAATAGCACAGTCGCAAGAAATTTCCTGGAGGTAAGGGGAGGGGCGTCGACCTGATGAAGAAGTGGTGTAGCGTCGCCGGCGGGGTAGGTGAGGTTGTGCATGACGCGACTGCAGCCGAAAGAGGGGTGGCGCCCCGCTGGCATAGGCGTTCTCCAGGTGCTCGCCGCACTGGCGATCCTGACCCTTGTGCCAGGGTCGCTCGACGCCACAGATGTACGCGCCCAGGCGGTCTTCACTGACAACGGCGGCACCGGCGGTGCGGGTGACAGCGGCGAGAAGGCCGGAACGGGCGGCGCCGGCGGGACCATCACCGAAACGAACAGTGCGGATTTCAATGTTCCCGGCCCGGCCTTCGCGGGAACCGCCAATGGCGGCGATGGCGGCCCCGGCGGCGGAGCCTCGGCGCCGGACTTTTGCGACGACGACGGCTGCGACGGCGGTGATGGAGGGCTCGGCGGGATCGTCGATCTCACCAATACCGGAAACCTCACCACGTCGGGCAATGGTGCCATCGTCGTCATAGCCAATGGCGGCAATGGCGGTCATGGCGGCGATTCCGACATCAACAATGCGGGCGAAGGCGGGGTAGGCGGCGCCGGCAGGACCGCCACGGTTCACAGTTCGACAGGTGCCATCACGACATCGGGCGCCAACACCGTCGGCATCCTGGTCCTCACGACGGGCGGCAGGGGCGGTGACGGCGGTGACTCTGGTGTCTCGGGTGAAGGCGGCACCGGCGGCTTCGGAGGCACGGGCGGTGCCGCGACGGTCGACAATTCGAGCGCCATAACGACGTCCGGTGACGGTTCCGCGGGCATTGTCGCGCGCAGCGTCGGCGGCCGCGGCGGCAATGGCGGCGAAGGCGGCGACATTGTCGGGCCCGGCGGCGGTGGCGGCGCCACAGGCACCGGCGGTGATGTCTCGGTCACCAATAGCGGCGTCATCGTCACCAACAACGACAATTCGTTCGGCATCTTTGCCCAGAGCACCGGCGGTGCCGCCGGCGCTGCGGGCAGCGGCACCATTTTCGGCATAGTGAGCTTCGCCGGGGACACGCAGAGCGGCGGCGCCGGCGGCAATGTGACCGTAAATGCGACGGGCGGCTCCATCACCACCCATGGCAAGGGGTCGGCGGCCATCCAGGCCCAGAGCGTCGGCGGCGGCGGCGGCGCCGGCGGCACGGGTGTCGGTCTTATCGGTTTCGGCGGGGCCGGCGGCGCCGGCGGCGCCGGCCAGTCCGTCACGGTGACCAACCATGCGGCCCTGGAGACGACCAATCACGGCTCGGGCGGCATCGTGGCGCAGAGCGTCGGCGGCGGCGGCGGTTCAGGCGGGACGGGTGCGGGCGTTGTCGCGGTCGGCGGCGGCGGCGGGGCCGGTGGCGCCGGTGGCGCCGTAGAGGTCGAGAACTTCAACACCATCAATGTGTCGGGCAACGGCGCCGACGTCGACTTCGGCAATTACGGCATCTTCGCCCAAAGCCTCGGCGGGAGCGGCGGCTCGGCGAATGTTTCCGGCGGACTCGTCACCATCGGCGGCACGGCCGGCGGCGGCGGCAATGCCAGCGCTGTCTCCGTCACCAATGAAGCCGCCATCATCAGCCACTGCACCGATTGCCGGGATGCGGGCGCCATCTATGCGCAGAGCGTCGGCGGCGGCGGCGGGCGCGGCGGCAGCAGCGTCGGCCTGTTCGCGATCGGCGGGAGCGGCGGCGGCGGGGGAACAGCCGGCGCCGTGACGGTCACCAACTCAGGCGCTCTCGAAACGCATGGCATGCTCTCGCGCGGCATCTTCGCCCAGAGCATCGGCGGCGGCGGCGGCGACGGCGGCTTCGCCGGCGGCGTGTTCACGGGCGGTGGCGGCGGCGGCGAAGGCGGCAGCGCCGACAATCCGATACGCATCGGAGGCAAAGGGAGCGATGTGCGCTCCAATCAGATCGGCCAGGGCGTCACCGTCAACAATTCCGGCAACATCACGACGACCGGCGATGAATCGCAGGGCATCTTCGCGCAGAGCGTCGGCGGCGGCGGCGGCAATGGCGGCGGCTCGCTCGGCGTCGGCGCGTTCATCGCGGTGGCCGTCGGCGGCACCGGCGGCATCGGCGGCGATGGCGGCCTGGTGACCGTCGACAATACCTCGCAAAGCGGCACTCCCGGTCCCGTCATCCATACGAGCGGCGAACGCTCGGCCGGCATCTTCGCGCAGAGCGTCGGCGGCGGCGGCGGCTCGGGCGGGTTTGCGATTGCCGCCTCGGGCGGCATCTATGGCGGCTTCACCGGGGCTTTCGGCGGCGACGGCGCGGAAGGCGGCAATGGCGGCGTGGTCGAGGTCCATTCGAACGGCGAGATCAGGACGGAGAAATCGTTCGCCTCCGGCATCTATGCCGAATCGATCGGCGGCGGCGGCGGGCGCGGCGGCTTCTCGGTCGCGGCCGGCGTGACGGTCAACGGCGTCCAGGCGACATTGAGCTTCGGCGGCGGCGGCGGCGAAGGCGGCACGGCCGACAAGGTGACCGTCGAAAACGCCTCCCGGATCACGACCGGCTGCGAAGGCTGCGTCTCCGACGAAGCGCACGGGATTTTCGCGAGCTCGCTCGGCGGCGGCGGCGGCTCGGGCGGCTTCAGCATCGCGGGAAGCGGTGCCACCTATGGCGCCGTCAGCCTCAGCTTCGGCGGCAATGCCGGAAGCGGAAACAGCTCGGGCGTCGTCGACGTCGACAATGACGGCGCCATCACGACCTATGGCCGGCAGTCGCACGGCATCCTGGCGCAATCGATCGGCGGCGGCGGCGGCACCGGCGGCTTCAGCGGAAGTCTGAGCTTCGCGCTCAACTCCGTCGGCGCCGCGGCGCTCGCCTTCGGCGGCGACGGCGGACCGGGCGGCGCCGGCAACAGCGTCATCGTGGACAACGACGCCGACATAGAGACTTTCGGCCAAGGCTCGTACGGCATCCTGGCGCAGTCGATCGGCGGCGGCGGCGGCAATGGCGGCTTCGCGGGAGCGATCTCCTTCACCATCCAGGGGCAGGGCGCATTCGCCAACTCGGTCGGCGGAACGGCGGGGGAAGGCTCGCTCGGCAAGGACGTGACCGTCACTCATACCGGCGCGATCAAGACGCATGGCGACAACGCCACCGGCATCTTCGCGCAGAGCGTCGGCGGCGGCGGCGGCAATGGCGGGTTCTCTCTCGCCGGCAGCGGGTCGATCGACGGCGATGCCTCGGCACAGTCGGTCGGCGGCAAGGGCGGCGACGGCGGCCGGAGCGGCGTGGTCAAGGTCGGCACGAGCACCGATTTCGTTTCCGGCTCGATCGAAACCAGCGGCGCCCAGTCGCACGGCATTCAGGCGCAGTCGATCGCCGGCGGCGGCGGCAATGGCGGCTTCAGCGTCAGTGCCGGATTCAGCCTCAACGGGGACAGCAGCGCGGGCAGCGTGGGCGGCGCGGGCGGCAGCGGCCAGAACGCCACCCAATTCATCACGGTCGACGGCGAGCAGGTGGAGATCGCCAGTGTCGAGGTGCACAGCAATGCGCGCATCGTCACCGGCGCGGCCTGCGAGGAGAGCGGCGCCGATTGCCGCGCTTCCGGCTCGCACGGGATCTTCGCGCAGAGCGTCGGCGGCGGCGGCGGATCCGGCGGCTTCAGCATCGCCGGAGACTTCAGCATGGAGGGCGATGCCGAGGCGAGCAGCGTCGGCGGCACGGGTGCCGGCGGCGGCGACGGCGGCATCGTCCTGGTCGAGTCGGGAGGAGAGATCATCACGCGGGGGCCGAGCTCGCACGGGATCTTCGCGCAGAGCGTGGGCGGCGGCGGCGGCAGCGGCGCCTTCGCGATTGCCGGTTCCGTGACGCTCGAGGCCGACGCGGAGACGCAGAATGTCGGCGGTTCCGGCGGCGCCGCCGGCAATGGCGGCGAGGTCACCGTCAACGTCCGCAACAACGTCACCACCGTAGGCGTGCTGTCGCACGGTGTGTTCGCCCAGAGCGTCGGCGGCGGCGGCGGCGACGGCGGATTCAGTCTGGGTGCCGGCTTCTCCCTCAAGGGCGATGCGAGCACCAGCAGCGTCGGCGGCGACGGTGCGGGCGGCGGCGACGGCAAGAAGGTCACGGTGAACGTCGGCGCGTCCGACAGCACCCCCACGATCCACACGACCAAGGACGGTTCGATCGGCGTGTTCGCGCAGAGCGTCGGCGGCGGCGGCGGTTCGGGCGGTTTCTCGGGCGCGCTCTCTCTCGCGATCAACGGCAAGGCCGAGAACAAGGTCGGCGGCGACGGCGGGGCCAGCGGGGGCGATGGCGGCAGGGGCGGCGAAGTTCAGGTGTCCAACTGGGGCACGATCAGGACCGAAGGCGACAATGCGGCAGGCGTTCTCGCCCAGAGCGTCGGGGGCAGCGGCGGCAATGGCGGCTTCTCGGTCAGCGGCAGCCTGGGGGATTCCTCCGCCGTCAGCGACACTGTCGGCGGAGCGGGCGGCGGCGGCGGACATTCCTCGAAGGTCGAGGTCGACAATTTCGGACTGATCGAGACGAGCGGAAACTTCTCCCACGGCATCATCGCGCAATCGATGGGCGGTGGCGGCGGCAATGGCGGCTTCTCGATCGGTCTCGATGTGGGCCTCAGCGGAAGTCAGGGAAGCGCCGCGAGCAAAGTGGGCGGCGGGGCCGGGGGCGCCGGGGGTGCGGGCGGCGAAGTCGTGGTCAGCAACGAGGGCACGATCAGGGTCACCGGCGACAATGCTTTCGGCATCTTCGCGCAGAGCGTGGGCGGCGGCGGCGGCTCGGGCGGCATCGCGGGCGGTCTCAATGTGGGCGGCTCGATCGAAAGCGCCGTCGGCGGCCAGGGCGGCCAGGGCGGCAATGGCGGCGATGTGACGGTGACCAGCACCGGCGACATCTTCGTCACCGGCAACAACTCATCGGCGGTCTTCGCGCAGAGCATAGCGGGCAGTGGCGGCTGGAGCGGGCTGGCCATCGGTCTCGGAACCGGCTCAGATTCGGACGGCGTGAAGCTCAGCCTCGGATCGAAAGACATCACGGAATGCATTTCCTCGCTCGAGGGTCTCAAGGAGTGCCTTCCTGCCGACGGGCAGCAGGGCAAGGTCACGATCACCATCGACGGTGAAACGACCGTCACCGACGGTGCCCTTTCCTATGGCCTCCTCGCGCAGGCCATCGCCGGCGGCGGCGGCGCGATCGGCACCGTCCTGGAAGGCGTGCTGAGCTTCACCGGCAGCGACGTCGTGGTCGAGGTCGGTTCCGACAATGCGGTGGTCGACGACGCCCCGGGGGTATCCGGCACCTACGGCAACGATTCCACCCAGAATGGCATCGGGTCGATCGGCCTCGTCGTGCAGTCGGTCGGCGGCGGCGGCGGCACCACCGGCGTCGTGCTCGACACAGTCGATCTCAACCCTGACGGCAGCGACGATTTCCTGATCCGCGTGGGCGGCGTCAGCACCAAACCGGAAAACGACGGCGGCGGCAGCGGCGGCGGCTTCGATTTCACGGCCGGGGGCACGGTGACGACCGAGGAGCGGAACGCGATCGGCATTCTCACCCAGACGATCGGCGGCGGCGGCGGCATCGGCAATCTCTCGGTCGGCACCGTCGGCAATTCGGCCAACACCCTGGCGATCACGCTCGGCGGATCGCAGCTGATCCAGGGCAACGCCGGACCCGCCTCGGAGGTCACGGCCGAGGATACGGTCACCACCAAGGGCATCCTCAGCCACGGCATGCTGGCGCAATCGATCGGTGGCGGCGGTGGCGTCGCGAATGTCGTGTTCCAGAACGGCGTCACCGTCACCAACGGGGCTTCGGTCACGCTCGGCAGCGGCCCGGACGGCGCCGGCGGCGACGGTGGCGACCTGACGGTCACCGCCGCCAACATCGTGACGACCGGCACCGGCGCCATGGGCATCGTCGCCCAGTCGATCGGCGGTGGCGGCGGCCTCACCGGTATCGCGAACAATGGCGTCATTTTCGGACAGCAGGGCTTCTTGCCGTCGGTCACGGTCGCCGGCGGCAGCGGCGCAACGGGCAGCGGCGGCGAGGTGACGCTCGATGCGGAAGGCGACGTGCATACGTCGGGGTTCGGCGCCCACGGCATCGTGGCGCAGTCTATCGGCGGCGGCGGCGGCATCGCCGGCGGCGGTCTCTTCCGCACCACTCTCGACGGCTCCGGTCCCTTTGCGGGGAGCGTGGGCGGCGAGGGCGAGGCCAAGGACGTCAACGTGACGACCTTCCGCAACGTGGTGGTGAGCGGACAGGACAGCATCGGCATTTTCGGCCAGAGCGCTGGTCCCGACGACAGGGGCAATGTCGGCATCGCGGTCGACAAATCGGGTAACGGCGTGGGCCTGATCTGGGCTTCCGACGGCACCGGTGCGGCGGTGCGGATCGCCGACGGCGCGTTCAACAGCCTGGTGACGGACGGCACGCTCTATGCGCAAGGAACGCTTGCAGGATCCGGTCTGCCGGCCAATCTCGACGGCCTCGCCTTCGTAGGCGGCACCGGCGATGACAGCACCACCAATCTCGCCTATCTCATTCCCGCAATACCCTTGCCCGAGACGTCCTTCGGCTTCGGCGCCGATTATGGCGTCGTGTTCGACCTGACCACCGGCGCAATCGACCCGGTCACCGGGCTGCCGGTCTTCGATGCCGGCACGCGCACGAGCAACGTCATCGGCAACATCGACGCCGCTGCCGGCAACAACAAGTTCACCAACGAGGCCGGAGCGTTGTTCATCACCGATCAGTTCGTCACGCTGGACGACGACGGGACGCCCGCCGCCCTCGGCTCCGGCGAGCAGGTGCTGGCCAATAGCGGCCTGCTGTCGCCGGGCGACCGCGGCAAGGTGCAAGTGACGAATGTCGCCGGAAACTTCACCCAGGGCGGGACCGGCAACTACTTCATCGACATCGATCTCAACCAGCAGAACACCGGCAATCAGGTCACCGACCGGCTGAACGTCACCGGCGGGTCGGGCGTCGGCGGCGAGGGCGGCCTCCTGCTGCTTTCCATCAACAAGGCGTTCACGGAATACGTCATCGTCAGCTCCGAGGCGGGCACCAGCGACGAGGGCTTCGTCCCCAAGCTCACGCCGCCCGCCGTCGGATTCAATTTCGATGTGAAGCTCGCGAATGGCGACAAGGACCTGGTGCTGTTCGCCGACAAGCCGCCGCTCGAGGATCTGCTCAAGGATCCGGCGTCCGGCACGAAGGATCCCAACGTGTGGCGCATGGGCGAAGGTCTCGACAATATCGAGAACGCGATATCGGTCGACGATCCCTTCAACTACCTCATCAATCTCCTGAGGCTGCAGCCCGACCTCAAGGCCCTGGGCGATGCGGTGGTCACCCTGACGCCGAGCCAGGCCCCGCATATCTTCGAGGCGACCTTCCGCCGCAATGCGGGCTTCCTCAACCAGGTGACCGAATGTCCCAGGGACTTCGGGCAAGGCATCTTCGCCGACCGGCGCAATTGCCTGTGGATGCAGGGCAACTATGGCGAATATGACCGTGAAAGCGTCGACGACAGTCCGAAGAACGACGACAACTGGGATGCCTTCTCCGTCGGCGGCCATGCGGCGCTCAGCCAGCGCTGGCAGCTGGGCTTCGGGGTCGAGAGAACGAACTACAACTCCCAGCAGGTTCGCGACGGCGCGCGGCTCTCCAATATGGACGGCGAGATCTTCCAGCTCGGCGTGTCGGCCAATTATCGCAATGGCGGCTTCGGGGTCGGCTTCGTGGCGGCGGGATCAATCGGCGAGTGGGATACGAAGCGCTTCGTCAACGTCAACGGGTTCACGCAGCATTTCACGAACTTCATCGGTATCGGAGCCAATGCCGGCGGCGTCGAGCAACCCATCTTCGCCGACAACGAGATCGTGTTCGACGGCATCTCGGGCGTTGCCGAGAGCAATGTCGACGTCAGCTCGTTCAATCCGCGTCTCCGTCTCAGCTATCTGGAGAACCTCGGCCATGCCGACATCATGCCGTTCCTCGACATAGACGGCTACGTTCTCCATACCGAGCGGCGCGAGGAGGATGGCGTAGGGCTGGCCAATCTCGAATATCCGGCCCGGACCGAGACGACCGTCACCTTCACTCCCGGTATCGAACTGGGGGCGACCGGCCAGGTGACCGATTATACCGGGATACGCGGCTTCGTGCGCGGCGGCGTCATGTTTGCCACCGACGACGAGTGGAAAGCCAAAACGCAGTTCGTAGCCGCCCCGGCAGGCGTTCCCGACATCGACATCATCGACAAATTCGACGACATACTCGGCAAGATCGATGCCGGCCTGATCGTCATCGGCCCCAGCGGCCAGCTGCGGCTCAACTACAGCGGAGCGTTCGGCGAGACCACCGAGCAGCATGAGGTCAGCGGCGAGCTCTCCTACCGGTTCTGATCTACTTCCGGCCGCAGGCGCCGACCAGGCCTTCGAAATCCGCGCCGTCGAGCGGGAAGATGTTCTCCTCGGCTCCGGTCTTGACGGCGAAGCGGTCGGTATTGCGCAGATCCGTGAACAGCGGGTCGTCCGCCGGGATCGCGGCCTCGGCGCTCGTCGTCGCGGCCATCTGGTTGGAACTCGTCACGCCGTCATAGGTGAAGGTCTTGCCCGCCGCTCTGATCGTCAGCTTGATCTGCCTGTCGGGCTCGAGGTCGTCGCCGGCCTCGGGAATGAACATGCGGATCTCGCCCGATTGCAAGGTGCAGCCGAAGCTGATGCCGGCATCCTCCGATTCGGGGACGCCGAAGATGAGGTAGGCATCCTCATAGGCCGTATCGAAAATCCATTCGCGTTCCTGTGCCCATGCCGGCAAGGCCGCACAGGCCAAGACCGCGGACAGCCCGCAGCGCAGCCACATTTTACCCTCTCGGTCCCCGTGTGCAGAACGTCATAGCCGGCGGACTCATAGCCGAGTTGCGCGTCCGCTGTAAGACCCGCTCAGCCATTTGCCGGCGGCGGCGCCTCGGGCGGACGGCCGGTGAACCTGGTCACCGCCCAGGCGACGCCCAGGATCGCGAGCGAGATGACCGCCCACAGGATGATGGCGACGATCTCGCCGACATTCTGCAGGACGAGCGCCAGCCAGTTGATCAGCTCGACCGTCTCGGGGTCGGCGCCCACCTTGTCGGCATTGTCGGCGGCAAGCCCGGTCACCGCGCCGATGATCCAGTAGCCGAGCGCGGCGAGCGCCGTCCACAGGCCGACGCACAGCCAGGCAATGATCCAGATGACGTTTCTCACGCGCGCGATTCCCGTTCGAAGTGATCCAGAAGCAGCTTCAGGTTGCGCGTATTGGATTTGAACAATACGTCGAAAATGTCTCCGGCGACTGGAATGGCGCCCAGGCCGGCGTCGATGGCGACATTGCCGATCATGCGTGCGACGAGCCGGGGCGGCGCGCCGAGGCGCAAGGCTTCCATCAGGGCAAATGCCGAAATGCCGATGCCGATCACGTCCCCGGCGCCCGGGATGAGACCCAGGGCGGAATCGGCGCCGAAACGGATGCGGGTTCCCGGGATGCGGAGAGCCGTATCCATGATATGCGCCAGGCGCTTCAGCCGCGCCAGGCTGCGGGCGCGATCGCCAGGGTCGAAGGCGGCAGCAGCCGTGAAAGAAGTCATCCTGTCCCCTCCTGGACGGCTGTTAAATGGGGGGCGGGACGCCGGTTTCAACCGGTTTGTCGTTCATGGCCGGTTGACGGCAGGTCGCCGGGTCCCTAACTCTCTTGGGCCAGCTGGCCGGATGACCGCCGGGAAGGCTTTCGAGCCTTCCGGGAGGAAAGTCCGGGCTCCATGGAGAAACGGTGCCGGGTAACGCCCGGCGGGGGCAACCCCAGGGATAGTGCCACAGAAAACAGACCGCTTCAGATACGTCCGAAGCAAGGGTGAAACGGTGCGGCAAGAGCGCACCGCGCGGCCGGCAACGGGCGCGGCACGGTAAACCCCACCAGGAGCAAGACCGAATAGGGGTGGCGCGGGCCTCGCGGCCCAGGGTGTTTTTCCAACCCGCCGCCCGGGTTGGTCGCGCGAAGCGCATGGCGACATGCGTTCCAGATGAATGGTCATCCAGCGCCCGGAAGGGCGTGGACAGAACCCGGCTTACAGGCCGGCTGGCGCTTGTTTCTTTTTCCCCGGGCGCCCCTTCCGGCCACGGCTCGACCCCGCCGCCAACGGTTCGTTTCAACTCGTTGTTTCGCGGGCGCTCTTTCTTGCCGGGGAGGGGCCGCCCGACGGCCCGCCGCAGGGCTGCCGTCGAAACGATTTGTTAAGGCGGTGCGGAGCATTGTCGAATTTGCATTAGCAATCTGTTCACCGTACCGAAATCATGACCCTATCGCCTAGCGCAGATGCCCGGCACCGGCCGGTGATGCTCGCGGAGGTGCTCGCTGCACTGGCGCCGCGCGATGGCGGCATCTATGTCGACGGGACATTCGGCGCCGGCGGCTATACGCGCGGCCTCCTCGGCGCGGCGCGCTGCAAGGTCCTGGCCATCGACCGTGATCCGCAGGCGATCTCGGGAGGTGCGGCACTCCTCGCCGATTTTCCCGATCGCCTGACCCTGGTCGAAGGCCGCTTCAGCGACATGGAACGCCTCGCCGGACTCTCCGGCATAGCCATGATCGACGGGGCGACGCTCGACGTCGGCGTTTCCTCGATGCAGCTCGACGAGGCCCGGCGCGGTTTCTCCTTCGCCAAGGAAGGCCCGCTCGACATGCGCATGGAGCAGAAGGGCCTCTCGGCCGCCGACATCGTGAACCGCGCCGAAGCCGATGAGCTTACGCGCATCATCGGCATACTGGGCGAGGAGCGCAAAGCCCGCGCCATTGCCCAGGCCATCGTGAAAGCGCGGAAGGAAGGGCCGATCCTGACCACACAGGCGCTGGTGCGCGCCATCGAGAAGGCCACGGGAAAGCAGCGGCCGCAGGACCGCATCCACCCGGCGACGCGCACCTTCCAGGCCTTGCGCATCCACGTGAACCGGGAGCTCGAGGAATTGGCGCTGGCCCTGGCGGCGGCGGAGCGGATGCTCAGGCCCGGCGGTCGGCTGGCGGTCGTCACCTTCCACTCGCTGGAGGACCGCATCGTGAAGCGGTTCTTCGCCGAGCGCAGCGGCAAGCCGTCCTCGTCGTCGCGCCATATGCCCGGACGCGAGACGGCGCGGGCGGCACGCTTCACGCCCGTGTTCAAGGGGCATCGGCAGCCGGGCGCCGCCGAGATGGCGCGCAATCCCCGTGCCCGCTCGGCCAAGCTGCGCGCCGGCGAGCGGACCGAGGCCCAGGCCCTGCCGCTCGATCTCGCGGATATCGCCGTTCCACAACTCGAAGGACCGCACCGCTGATGCTCAGAGCCTTCAACGCCTGTCTGGTCCTGGCGGTGCTCGCGGCCGCCTATGTGCTCTATTCGCTCGAACATTCCATCAGGGGCGCGGAGCGCCAGATCGCGCGCTCGCATGCCCAGATCGCCAACGAGAAGGAAATGATCGGTCTTCTCCATGCCGAATGGTCGAGCCTGGTGCGCCCCGAACGCCTGCAGCGGCTTTCCAACCGGTATCTGAAGCTCAGGCGCATCTCCCCCGACCAGTTCGTGAAGATCAACGAGCTTGCCGCGCGCATTCCCGCCGAGCCGCCGGTGAAGCTCGAGGAAGAGGGCAAGGACGCGATCGGCGACATTCTCAAGGCGATGGAGTGAGACCTGTGACCCCGGTCAGCGCGCGCAAGGATGGACATCTCGCCGGCCGCAACCGCCTGCGTCTGGTGAGCGCGGGCTTCATCCTGTTCTTCATGTCGATCGGCACCCAGCTCGGCTTTCTCACGCTCTGGCAGAGCAGCCCCGAGCGACCGGCCGTCGAATACAGCGAAAGGCTGCCGCGGCCCGATATCGTCGACCGCAACGGCGTGGTGCTGGCCACCGACGTCAAGGTGTCCTCGCTCTTCGCCGATCCGCGAAAGATCCTCGACGTCGACGAGGCGGTCGAGCTCCTCACCGCCACCGCGTCGGGCTTCGACGCCAAGTCGCTGCGCCAGAAATTGCAGCAGCCGAACCGCGCCTTCGTCTGGCTCAAGCGCGAGATGAGCCCGACGGAGCGCGAGGCGATCCACAATCTCGGCATTCCCGGCCTCGGCTTCCGGGTGGAGACCAAGCGCGTCTATCCGATGGGCCGGCTCGCCGCCCATGTGCTGGGCTATGTCGATCTCGATTCGAAAGGCATCGCCGGCATCGAGAAGTTCCTCGACGATCAGGGCGCGCTCTACACCGCTTCGCTCGCCGAGGACGACGACCGCGCCATGCCGGCCGTGCTGTCGATCGACATCCGCGTCCAGCACGCGCTTGCCGACGAGCTCGCCAAGGCCGTCGCCAAGTTCCATGCCAAGGCCGGCGGCGCCATCGTGCTCGACGTGAACAGCGGCGAGGTGCTGGGCCTCGTCTCGCTGCCCGACTTCAATCCCAACCAGGAAGACAAGAACTTCACCTTCGACCAGGCCAACAGGATGACGAGCGGGGTCTTCGAGCTGGGCTCGGTCATCAAGGCGGTGACTTTCGCCATGGCGCTCGACTATGGCGCGGCCGACATGACGAGCCGGTTCGACGCCCGTACTCCCCTGGTGATCGGGCGCAATGTCATCCATGATTTCCATCCGACGAGGCGCATCCTGACGCTGCCCGAGGTCTTCATCAACTCCTCCAATATCGGCACGGCGCGCATGGCGCTCGGCATCGAGCTGTCCAGGCACAAGGATTTCCTGCGCCGGGTCGGGCTGATGGACCGGCTGGTCACCGAATTGCCGGAGAACGCCAAGCCGTTGCTGCCGCAGCGCTGGGGCAAGCTGGTCCAGGCCACCGTGGCGTTTGGTCACGGTTTCGCCGTACAGCCCCTGCAAGGAGCCCAGGTGGTGGCAAGTCTGATCAATGGCGGGAACATGATGCCGGTGACCTTCCTGAAGCGCGACCGGGCCGTTGCCCAGGCGGTGGCGCGCCGGGTGGTGAAGCCGGAGACCAGCGAGAAGCTGCGCTATCTGTTCCGTCTCAACGCGCTCGAGGGCAGCGCCCGCAAGGCCGACGCCAACGCGCCGGGCTACCGGGTCGGCGGCAAGACCGGCACCGCCGAGAAGGTGGTCAACGGGCGCTATGACAAGAACAAGAACCTCACGTCCTTCGTCGGCGCGTTCCCGATGGACGATCCGCGCTATGTCGTGATGGTGATGCTCGACGAACCGCAGGCGACGCCCGAAACCTATGGCTTCTCAACGTCCGGCTGGAACGCGGTGCCCACGGCCGGCAACGTCGTCGCCCGCATCGCGCCGCTGCTCGGCATCGAACCCGTTCTCACCGACGAGGAGCGCAAGGCGCTCGCCAAAAAGGCGGAGAAGGAGGGGAGGACCTGACGATGAGCGTCCTGCTCTCGAGGCTGCTGGCGGATGACGCGGCTCTGCCGCGCGGCGCCGAGGACGCCGCGATATCGGGCCTCACCGCCGACAGCCGCCAGGTGAAGCCCGGCTACCTGTTCGCGGCATTGCCCGGCAGCAAGGTCGACGGCGCAAAGTTCATTCCGCAAGCGATCGAGGCCGGTGCCGCCGCCGTCATCGCCGGCGCATCGGCGCCCGTACCCAGGGCGAACTCCATCCTGATCAAGGCGGAGAATCCGCATCAGCTCTTCGCCCGCATCGCCTCGCGCTTCGCCGGCAGCCAGCCCGACATCGTCGTGGCGGTCACCGGCACCAACGGCAAGACATCGGTCGCGGCTTTCGTGCGCCAGATCTGGCAGTCGATGGGCTTCCGCGCCGCGAGCATCGGCACCGTCGGCATCGTCGGGCCGGCGGGCGAGGAATATCTCGCCCATACGACGCCCGATCCGGTGAAGCTGCACCACACGCTGGCGGGCCTCGCGCTCGATCACGTGACGCACCTCGCCATGGAAGCCTCGAGCCATGGGCTGGCGCAATTCCGTCTGGACGGGGTCCGCCTCGCGGCGGCGGGCTTCACCAACCTCACCCGCGACCATCTCGACTATCACCCGACATTCGAGGACTACTTCGCCGCCAAGATGCGGCTGTTCTCGGAATTGCTGCCGGAAGGCGCCACGGCGGTGATCAATGCCGACAGCGATATCGCCGGAGACGTGATGGGGCGCGCCCGGTCCCATGATCTCAGGATATTCACCGTCGGCGCGAAGGGCACCGGGGTCAAGCTCGTCTCCAGCGTGCGCGACGGCTTCGGCCAGCGCCTGGTGCTCGCCACGGTGAGCGGGCAGCATGAGATCTATCTGCCTCTGGTCGGTGATTTCCAGGTATCGAATGCGCTCGTCGCCGCGGGCCTGGTGATCGCGACCGGCGGCGAGGAAGCGCTCGTCATCCATGCGCTCGAATCGCTCAAGGGCGCCAAGGGCCGCCTCGATCTGGTGGCGCATTCGGCCTCGGGCGCGCCGATCTTCGTCGACTATGCCCACACGCCTGATGCCCTCGAAAAGGCCATCCTGGCGCTGAAGCCCTATGCGAAGCGCAAGCTTGCCGTCGTCTTCGGCGCCGGCGGCGATCGCGACAAGGGCAAGCGCCCGCAGATGGGCGCGATCGTGGCCAGGCTCGCCGATATTCCCTATGTGACCGACGACAATCCGCGCTCGGAGGATCCGGCGGTGATCCGCCGCGAGGTGATGGCGGGATGTCCCGGCGGCATCGACATCGGCGACCGCGCGCTCGCCATTCGCACCGCGGTGGACGCGCTGGAGGACGGCGACATACTTCTCGTCGCCGGCAAGGGCCATGAACCCGGCCAGGCGATCGGCGGCAAGGTGCTGCCCTTCAGCGATCATGATGCGGTCAGGGCGGCGGTCGCGGGCGAGGACTATCATGGCTGAGCCGGTGCTGTGGACGGTCGACGAGCTCGTCGCCATCACCGGCGGCGCCTTGCGCGGCGCCGTGGCGATGCCGCTGACCGGCGTGTCGATCGACAGCCGCAGTGCTGCCGAAGGCGACATCTTCGCCGCCATCAAGGGCGACCGCGTCGACGGCCACGATTATGCTGAGACCGCGCTCGCGGCCGGGGCCGGGCTCGCCATCGTGTCGCGCCCGACGGCGGCCATGGCCGCCTCGGGTCCGCTGCTCGTCGTCGACGACGTGCTCGAGGCCCTGGAGAAGATCGGGCTCGCCTCGCGGGCCAGATCGAAGGCCCGGATCATCGCGGTGACCGGCAGCGTCGGCAAGACCAGCACCAAGGAGATGCTGCGCCTGGCGTTGTCGGCATCGGGCTATACCCACGCCTCGGTCGCCTCGTTCAACAACCACTGGGGCGTGCCGCTGACGCTGGCGCGCATGCCGGCCGACACCGCCTATGGCGTGTTCGAGATCGGCATGAACCATGCGGGCGAGATCACGCCGCTGGTCAAGATGGTGCGCCCGCATGTCGCCGTCATCACCACCGTGGTCGCGAGCCATCTCGGCTATTTCTCCTCCCTCGCCGAGATCGCCGACGCCAAGGCCGAGATATTCTCCGGCGTCGAACCGGGCGGCCATGCGATCCTCAATTGCGACAACGAGTATTTCGACCGGCTCGCCGCGGCCGCCGGAGCGGCCGGCATCCGCGACGTCGTGGGCTTCGGCAGGCATGGCGCGGCGGGGGTGAGGCTCGAAAGAACCGCACTCCATGCCGACTGCTCCTGCATCACGGCCTCGGTCCTGGGCGAGGCGGTGATCTACAAGCTCGGCATTCCGGGCGAGCATATGGTGCTCAACAGTCTGGCGGCGCTCGCCGCCGTCAAGCTGGCGGGCGCCGATCTGGCGCGGGCGGGCCTGGCTCTCGCCGCGGTCCGGCCGGCCAAGGGGCGGGGCGTGCAGTCGCTGCTCAGGGCGCCGGGCGGCCGCATTCTCCTCATCGACGAAAGCTACAACGCCAACCCGGTCTCGGTGCGCGCCGCGCTGGCCCTGCTCAGGCGGGCCGAGCCCGGCAGAGGCGGCCGCCGCATCGCGGTCCTCGGCGACATGCTGGAGCTCGGCCGCGAGGCGGAGGCCCTCCATGCCGAGCTTGCCGGCGCTGTAGACGAGGCCAAGGTCGATGTCCTATATGCCTGCGGGCCTCTCATGGCCCATCTCTGGGACAGGATTCCGCCCGGCCGGCGCGGCGCCTATGCCGAAAAATCGGATGGCCTTGCGGCCTCGCTCCTGGGCGGGCTGAAAGCCGGAGATGTGGTGATGGTCAAGGGGTCGCTCGGCAGCCGCATGGGGCCGCTGGTCGATGCCATAAGAGGGCAGTTCACCGAAGATCGCGATGCCCCTGGACCGAAGCCGTCCACGGGCATGACCGCGATCGTCTCCAACACCAAGGAGCGGGGCTTTCGCGAAGGACCGGCGTCCGCCTTCTCGCGTCCCGCACCGCCCGACAAGGACGGCCGCTGATGCTCTATCACCTGCTCACCAGCCTGACCGACGAGGTCTCGGTCCTCAACGTCTTCCGCTACCAGACGACGCGGACGGGGTCGGCCATCCTCACGGCACTCCTGTTCATCTGGTGGTTCGGCCCGACCATCATCTCGCTGCTCAAGGTGAAGCAGGGCAGGGGCCAGCCCATCCGCAGCGACGGGCCGCAGCGCCATATCGTCGAGAAGCAGGGCACGCCGACCATGGGCGGGCTCATGATCCTGTCCGGCATCCTCGTCTCGACGCTGCTGTGGGCCGATCTCACCAATTACTATGTGTGGGCCGTCCTCTTCGTGACGCTGGGCTTCGGCGCCATCGGCTTCTATGACGACTTCCTCAAGGTGACCAAGGCGACGACGGACGGCTTTTCCGGAAAGGTCCGGCTGCTGGTCGAAATCCTCATCGCCGCGGTCGCCGTCGCCATCTTCATGGGCATCGGCGACAAGACGATCTCGAGCGCGCTCGCCGTGCCGTTCTTCAAGGACGTGCTTCTCCAGTTCGGCGTCTTCTTCCTGGCGGTCGGCATATTCATCATCGTCGGCGCCGGCAATGCGGTGAACATGACCGACGGCCTCGACGGGCTTGCCATCGTTCCGGTGATGATCGCCGCCGGCAGCTACGGCCTCATCGCCTATCTCGTCGGCAATGCGGTGTTCGCCGAATATCTCCAGCTCCACAACGTCAAGGGCACCGGCGAGCTTGCGGTCCTGTGCGGCGCCATCCTCGGCGCCGGACTCGGCTTCCTGTGGTTCAACGCGCCGCCGGCGATGATCTTCATGGGCGACACCGGATCGCTGTCGCTGGGCGGCGCGCTCGGCGCCATCGCGGTGGCGGTCAAGCATGAGATCGTGCTCGGCATCATCGGCGGGCTATTCGTGCTCGAAACCGCCTCCGTCATCGTCCAGGTGGCATCCTTCAAGCTCACCGGCAAGCGCGTCTTCGCCATGGCTCCCTTGCACCATCATTTCGAGCAGAAGGGCTGGAAGGAGCCCACCATCGTCATCCGCTTCTGGATCATCGCCTTCGTCCTCGCGCTGATCGGACTGTCGACGCTGAAGCTCAGGTAGGCCGCGGATGTTTCCCGCCCGCACATTCGCGAACAGGAGGGTCGGCGTCTTCGGCCTGGCGCGCTCGGGCAGCGCCTGCGCGCAAGCCCTGCGCGCGGGCGGCGCGGAGGTCTTCGCCTGGGACGACGATGCGCAATCGGTCGAGAGGGCGAAGCAGGAAGGCCTGCCCATCGGCGATCTCGGCGCCATGGATTTCGCGAGCCTCGATTCGCTGGTGCTCAGCCCCGGCGTGCCGCTCACCCATCCCAAGCCGCACTGGACGGTCGGGAAGGCGAAGGCCGCCGGCATCGAGATCATCGGCGACACGGAGGTCTTCCAGCGCGAGATCGCCGGCAGCGGCGCCAGGCTGGTGGCGATCACGGGCACCAACGGCAAGTCGACGACGACGGCGCTCGCCGGCCATCTCTTCGCTTCGGCCGGCCGCGATGTCGATGTCGGCGGCAATATCGGCAAGGCGGTGTTCCTGCTGCGCCAGCCGGTCAGGGACCGCGTCTACGTGCTGGAGCTGTCATCCTTCCAGATCGACCTCATGCCGAGCCTCAGGCCCGATGCCGGGATACTGACCAACATCACCCCCGACCATCTCGACCGCCATGGCACGATCGAGAACTACGTCGCGGTGAAAGCGCGCCTGTTCGCCCGCCAGACGGCCGGCGATACCGCGATCGTCGGGGTCGACGAGGGCTGGGGCGAAGAGATCATCCGTACCCTCGGCACCCACGCCCGCCTGGTGCCCGTCTCGGTCGAACGCCCGCTCGAGGACGGGCTTTCGGCGCCAGACGGCATCCTCAGGGAACGCCGCGACGGGAGGGATGTGGCGACGCTCGACCTCAGGCGGCTGCCGGCGCTCAAGGGCCGGCACAACTGGCAGAATGCCGCGATGGCCTATGCGGCGGCGCGGGCTCTCGGCCTGAGCCTTGCCGAGATCGGGAAAGGACTGGCGAGCTTCGCCGGCCTCGCGCATCGCATGCAGGAGGTCGGCCGTCTCGGCGGCGTCGCCTTCATCAACGACTCGAAGGCGACCAATGCCGACGCCGCCGCCAAGGCGCTCGCGTCCTTCGACCAGATCTACTGGATCGCCGGCGGCATCGCCAAGGCCGGCGGCATCACGCCGCTTGCCGCGTTCTTCCCGAAGATCAGGCGCGCCTATCTCATCGGCGAGGCGGCGGACGATTTCGCGCGCACCATCGAAGGGCAGGCGCCCTTCGTCAAGGCCGGCACGCTCGACAAGGCGGTCGAGGCCGCGGCGCGGGACGCGGCCAGGGAAGGCCGGCCGGGCGCGGTGGTGCTCCTGTCGCCGGCCTGCGCGTCGTTCGATCACTACCGGAATTTCGAGGTGCGGGGGGATGCCTTCGTCAAAGCGGTCGCCGCTCTGCCGGGCATCCGGATGACCGAAAGGGGAAATGGACATGCTGATAAGCCGCAGTGACCGGGGCCTCTTCGCCTCCTGGTGGTTCACCGTCGACAGGCTCCTCCTGAGCGCCGTGCTGCTGCTCATGGCGGCGGGCGTGCTGATCAGCATGGCGGCGAGCCCGCCGGTCGCCGAAAGGCTGGGGCTCGACTCGTTCCACTTCTTCAAGAACCAGCTGTTCTATCTAGGCTTCGCCGTCATCATCCTCGTCGCCACCAGCCTGCTCGAGCCCGTGCAGGCGCGCCGCGCCGCGTTCCTCGCCTTTTTCGGCTCGCTCGCGCTGATGGCCGCAGCCCTTTTCTACGGGCCCGAGATCAAGGGCGCCCATCGCTGGATCGATATCGGACCGATCAACCTCCAGCCCTCCGAATTCGCCAAGCCCGCCTTCATCGTCATTGTGGCCTGGTTCCTCGCCGAGCATCTGCGCAAGCCGGAGATGCCGGGCCTGCCGATTGCGCTGCTGCTCGCCGGCGCCTTCATCGGCCTCCTCGTGCTGCAGCCGGATTTCGGCCAGTCGGCGCTTGTCGTCCTCACCCTCATCGCGCTGCTCCTCATCTATGGCATTCCCTGGATCCTGGTGATCGGCATCAGCGCGCTGGGCGCGGCCGGCGTCTTCCTCGCCTACGAGACGATCCCGCATGTGGCCTCGCGCATCGACCGCTTCCTCAATCCGGAGAAGGGCGATACTTTCCAGGTCGATACCGCGATCCAGGCCTTCCAGAACGGCGGCCTGTTCGGCGCCGGGCCCGGAGGCGGCGAAGCGAAGCAGATCCTGCCCGACGCGCATACCGATTTCACTTTCGCGGTGGTCGGCGAGGAATTCGGCTTCATCGCCTGCATGGCGCTGATCCTGCTCTTCGCCTTCATCGTCCTGCGCATCCTGGGGCGCGCCAAGGCCGAGCCCGATCCCTTCGCGGCTCTGTCGATGAGCGGCCTCGCGGTCATCTTCGGCCTGCAGGCCGTCATCAACATGGGCGTCAACGTCTCGCTGCTGCCCGCCAAGGGCATGACCCTGCCGTTCATCTCCTATGGCGGATCCTCGCTGATGAGCATGGCCTTCGCGATGGGCCTCGTGCTGGCCTTCGCGCGCTCGCGCAGCCTCGCCGCCCGTACGGACCCCGCCTGGCGGACGGCGGCGGCCTGAGACCGGCGCATGGCGCTGCACGCTCAGGAGCCCGACCGGCTCGTCGTTCTCGCCGCCGGCGGGACCGGCGGACATCTGTTCCCGGCCCAGGCGCTGGCCGAGGCGCTGATCCGGCGCGGCTACGTCATCCACCTGATGACGGATGAGCGGGTGCGCGATTATGGCCGGTCGTTCCCGGCGCTCGAGACGCATCTGGTGCCCGCCGCGACGGTCACGCCGTCGAAGCCGTTCCTGCTGCCCTTGCAGCTGTGGCGTCTCTACAAAGGCTACCGGATCGCGCGCGGCGCCCTCGAGCGCCTGAAGCCCGTCGCCCTTGCCGGCTTCGGCGGCTACCCGTCCTTTCCCCCGGTCGTCGCCGCCTCGCGGCTCGGCATACCCTGCTGCATCCACGACCAGAACGCCGTCATGGGACGCGCCAACCGCGCGCTGTCGCGCTTTGCCGATGCCGTCGCGTCTTCCTTCCCCTCGCTCGGGCGCCTGCCGGAAGCCTCGAAGGACAAGCTCGCCTATACCGGCAATCCGGTGCGCAACATCGTGCTCGAGAAGGCAGCAGCGCCCTATGTGCCTGCGGCCGCCGACGCGCCGTTCAATCTCCTGGTCTTCGGCGGCAGCCAGGGGGCGCGCTTCTTCGCCGAATTCATGCCGGTAGTGATCAGGCTCCTGCCCAAGGCGATCCTGCGTCACCTCAAGATCGTCCAGCAGTGCCGGCCGGAGGACATCGAACGCGTCAAGGCCGCCTATGGGGCGCTCGAGATCGCCTTCGAGCTCGCGTCCTTCTTCGCCGACATGCCGCAGCGCTTCGCCGATGCGCAGCTCGTCGTCTGCCGCTCTGGCGCTTCGACCATCGCCGAGCTCGGGGTCGTCGGCCGGCCGGCGATCATGGTGCCGCTGCCGCACGCGCTCGACAACGACCAATTGCACAACGCCGAATTCTTCGCCGGCAAGGGGGGCGGATGGGTCATGCCCCAGTCCGGGCTCGACCCGCAAGAATTCGCTGCATTCCTGACGCGCCTCAGGTATCAAGACGACGAGCTTGCCGGGGCGGCGCGTGCGGCGCTCGAGCAGGGCATGCCGGACGCCGCCGAGCGCCTCGCCGATCTGGTCGAGGACCTCGCGCACCGTCCGCAGAGCAAATCCCGCCAAAGTTGAAGACTTTGGCGGTAAGGATTTGCTCAAGGTATTAATTTGGCGCGGTTCCTTTTCGGCGAGGTGATTCCACCTCGCCGGGAAGCGCGCTAAGACACGGAGACGAGAGGGAAATGAAACTGCCGCGTGAAGTCGGGCCGATCCATTTCATCGGGATCGGCGGCATCGGGATGAGCGGCATCGCCGAAGTGATGGCGACGCTCGGCTACAAGGTGCAAGGCTCGGATCTCGCCGACAACTACAACACCCAGAGGCTGCGCAAGAACGGCATCATGGTCGCGATCGGCCATGACGCCGGCAATCTGGGCGATGCGCAAGTGGTGGTGGTGTCCTCGGCGGTCAAGCCCGACAATCCGGAGCTCGCCCAGGCGCGCGGACGCTTCCTGCCGATCGTCAGGCGCGCCGAGATGCTGGCCGAGCTCATGCGCTTCAAGTCCTGCGTCGCGGTCGGCGGCACCCATGGCAAGACGACGACGACCTCGCTGGTCGCGGCGCTGCTCGATTCCGGCGGCCTCGACCCGACCGTGATCAATGGCGGCATCATCAATGCCTACGGCACCAACGCCAGGCTGGGCAAGGGCGACTGGATGGTGGTCGAATCGGACGAGTCCGACGGCACCTTCGTGAAGCTGCCGGCCGATGTGGTGATCGTCACCAATATCGACCCCGAGCATCTCGACCACTATGGCTCCTTCGACAAGGCCAAGGACGCCTTCCTGGCCTTCGTGGAGAACATTCCCTTCTATGGCTTCGCCGTGATGTGCATCGATCATCCGGAAGTGCAGGCGCTCATCGGCCGGGTGCGCGACCGGCGCATCATCACCTATGGGCGCAGTCCGCAGGCCGATCTCCGCCTCATCGACCCGTCCTACGGCGACGGCGAGATGCGTTTCACCGTGCGGATCACCGACCGGCGCAAAGGGACGGTCCATGACGTCGACGGCCTCACCCTGCAGATGCCGGGCGACCACAATGCGCTCAACGCGACGGGCGCCTTCGCGGTCGCCCGGGAACTCGGCATTTCCGAAGAGAAGATCCGCCTGGGCTTCAGGAGCTTCACCGGCGTCAAGCGCCGCTTCACCCGCACCGGCGAGCATGACGGCGTGACCGTCTTCGACGACTACGGGCATCACCCGGTCGAGATCGCGGCGGTCCTGCGCGCCGCGCGCGGCGTGACCAAGGGCAAGGTGATCGCCGTCATGCAGCCGCACCGCTATACGCGGCTCTCCTCGCTTTTCCCGGAGTTCTGCTCCTGCTTCAACAGCGCGGATTCGGTCATCGTCGCGCCCGTCTATGCGGCGGGCGAAAGCCCGATCGAGGGAGCGACTCATGACGCGCTGGTCGAGGGCTTGCGCGCCCGCGGCCATCGCAGCGCGCAGAAGATCGATGCGCCCGAGCAGCTGCCGGCCATGGTGAAGGAGCTGGTGAAGCCCGGCGACATCGTCGTGTGCCTGGGCGCCGGGACCATCACGCAATGGGCCTATGCCTTGCCGCAGCAGCTCGCCGCGCTCGACGGCAAGGCCGGGGGTGCGTGATGCCGGTCAAGCTCGATGGCGGGAAGCTGCTCCGGCGCCTGGGAAAGCCGCGCGGACGGCTCGAAGCCGATTTCCCGCTCGCCGACCTGACTTGGTTCCGCGTCGGCGGTCCGGCGGAAGTCCTGTTCACGCCCGCCGACGAGACCGACCTCGCGCAGTTCCTGAAGGAGACGCCGCCGGACATCCCCGTCCATGTGATCGGGGTAGGGTCGAACCTGCTGGTGCGCGATGGCGGCGTGCCGGGCGTGGTGATCCGGCTCGGCAAGGGCTTCGGCGATGCCGCGCCGGAGGCGGGACATCGGATCAGAACCGGAACATCGGTGCCCGACGTCAGGGTCGCCCGCTTCGCCCTCGATCACAGTATCGGAGGATTAACCTTTCTGAGAGGTATACCCGGCACGATTGGCGGCGCGCTTCGGATGAACGGTGGAGCCTATGGTCGCGAGACCAGGGACGTTCTCGTGGAAGCGCGGGCCGTTGACCGGAGGGGATCGCTGCACGTGCTGTCGAACGCCGACATGCATTATACGTACCGTCATTGCGGTGCGCCCGAGGATTTCATCTTCACCGAGGCCCTGCTTCAGGGCGAGGCGGGGGATCGGGACCAGATCGCGCGCGCCATGGAGGAAGTGACGGAACGGCGCGAAGCGACGCAGCCGATCAAGAGCCGCACCGGCGGATCGACCTTCAAGAACCCGCCGGGGCACAAGTCCTGGCAGCTGATCGACCAGGCGGGATTGCGCGGTTACGCCATCGGTCCCGCCAAGGTGTCGGACCTCCACTGCAACTTTCTCATCAACGAGGGCGGCGCCACGGCGGCGCAGCTCGAAGAGCTGGGCGAGACCATCCGGCGGCGGGTGAAGGACAATTCCGGCATCGAGCTCGATTGGGAGATCAAGCGCATCGGCATTCCGGCGGGAGGGGCCTGATGGCGCGCGATCCGAGATTCACCCATGTCGCCGTCCTGCTGGGCGGGTGGTCGGCGGAGCGCGAAGTGAGCCTGGCGACCGGGGAGGCCTGCGCCGACGCCCTGCGCCGCGCCGGCTTCCAGGTGACGCCCATCGATGTGAAGCGTAACATCGCGGAAGTGCTCGCCGATCTCAGGCCCGACGTCGCCTTCAACGCGCTGCACGGCAAATGGGGCGAGGATGGCTGCATGGCGGCGATCCTCGAGACCATGGAGCTGCCCTACACGCATTCGGGCGTGCGCGCCTCCGCCATCGCCATGGACAAGGTCAAGTCGAAGATACTGTTCGCCGCCGCCGGCATCCCGGTCGCCGACAGCCGGGTGGTCGACATCGAATACGCCGCCGCCCAGCATCCGCTGCCCTTGCCCTACGTCCTGAAACCGCCGGCGCAGGGATCGAGCGTCGGGGTCCATATCGTCGATCACAGCTCCAACGGGCCGGCGGCGATGATCCTCGAGGAGCGCGAGCTGTTCGGCGAGCAGGTCCTGGCCGAGCGCTTCATACCCGGCAGGGAGCTGACCTGCGCGGTGATGGGCGATGTGGCCCTCGGCGTCATCGATATTCAGCCGGCCGCCGGCTTCTACGACTACAAGGCGAAATACGTGCCCGGCGGATCGGTCCATGTCCTGCCGGCGGACATCCCGCGCGAGGTCTATCGCAAGGTGCAGCAATATGCGCTGACCGCGCATCAGGCGCTGGGCTGCAGAGGCGTGAGCCGGGCGGATTTCCGCTATGACGACACGCCCGGCGGCGACGGCGAGCTGATCCTTCTCGAGGTCAACACCCAGCCCGGCATGACCGGCACGTCGCTGGTGCCCGAGCTCGCCGCCCATGCCGGACACAGCTTCGAGGATCTGGTGACCTGGATGGTCAATGATGCTTCGGTGAACCGATGAACGCCTTCAACGCCGTGCGCCGCCGCGTCTTCCGGTTCTTCCGCAGCCTGCCGCCGGAAGGGCCGAGCCTCAGGGCCCGCTTCATGGCGAGGGCCGGAGCCTGCGCTTTGCTGTTCGGGGCGATCATGCATGGCCTCGTCATCGGCGGCCATCTCGACTATGACGGCAGTCCCTGGCGCAAGCTGCCGGGCCAGCTTGCGAGCTCGCTCGGCTTCGCGGCGGACGACATCCGCATTACCGGACTGGTCCATCAGGAGCCGGAGGCTCTGCTCTCGGCCATCGGCGTGACGCCCGGCGGTTCCCTGGTCGGCTTCGACGCGAAGCGCGCCCGCGCCCTTCTCGAAAATCTCGACTGGGTGGCGCAAGCGACCGTGATGCGCAAATACCCGAACCGGCTCGACATCGTCGTCACCGAAAGGCAGCCCTTCGCCATCTGGCAGCGCGACGGCGCCCATTATGTGATCGACCGCAGCGGCACCGCCATGAGCACGCTCGATCCCGGGCGGCTCGCCTCGCTGCTGCTCGTCACCGGCGAAGGGGCGCATCTCGCCGTCGCCGGTCTCGTGAGCGAGCTCGAGAGCGTGCCGCAGATCAAGAAGCATGTGCGGGCCGCGGCGCGCGTCGGAGAGAGGCGCTGGACCCTCTATCTCGACAATGGAGTGACCGTCGCCCTGCCCGAGGCCGGGGCCGGCAAGGCGCTGGCGACGCTCGCCAGGATCGATCGCGCGCAAGGGCTGTTGAGCAGGGGCATCAGGGCCGTCGATCTGAGATTGCCGGGAGAGATGATCGTGGAGCTAGCCGCGCCGGTGGCCCCCGACAATGGCGTCAAGAAGTTCAAGGTAAGCCAGCAGTAAGTGTCCGCGGGTGGGGAAGAGGGTGTCAGATGAGCGTGATTGAGCTGCCGGTGAAAGGCGATGCCAAGGGTCAGGGCGCCGGCCGGAGCGGACTGGTCGCCGCGCTCGACATCGGCAGCACCAAGATCAGCTGCATCATCGGCGAAACCGTGAGCCAGAACCGCCGCACCGCCGACGGCAGGGAAGCATCCGCCCTGCGCATCCTGGGCTTCGGCTGCCAGGTTTCGCGCGGCACGCGCAACGGCGCGATCGTCGATCTCGACCAGGCCGAGCGCGCCATCAGGCTTGCGGTCGACGCCGCCGAGCGCATGGCGAAACGCACCATCGCCGCGGTCTATGTGAATGTGGCGGGCGGCAAGCCGCAGTCGAATGCCTATGCCGCGACGGTGGAGACCGAAACCGGCCAGGTGACGGCGCGCGACATCGAAGCGGCGACCCGCGCGGCGCTCGCCCAGGGACATCAGTCGCGCCGGCGCACCCTGCACACGGCGCCGGCGCAGTTCCATCTCGACGACGCGCGCGGCATCACCCAGCCTCTCGGCATGTTCGGAAAGCTGTTGACCGCCGAGGTGAACGTCGTCTCGGCCGAGCCAGCCGCCCTGCGCAACCTGGCGCTGGTGATCGAGCGCTGCCATCTGGCGGTCGCCGATCATGTCGTCGCACCCTATGCCGCGTCGCGCGCGATCCTCGCCGAGGACGAGATCAAGCTCGGCGTGACGCTCATCGACATGGGCGGCGCCACCACCGGCATCGCCTCATTCCATGACGACCAGCTGGTCTTCGCCGATGTGATCCCGGTCGGCGGCATGCACATCACCCACGACATAGCGCGCGGTCTTTCAACGACCATCGCCCATGCCGAGCGGATGAAGACCTTGTGGGGCAGCGCCATGGCGACGGTCATCGACGACCGCGAGACGGTCGCGGTCCCGCTGCTCGGCGAGCGCGGCGTCGACACGATCTATCACGCGCCGAAATCGATGCTCACCGGCATCATCCGGCCGAGGCTCGAGGAGATCCTCGAGATGGTGCGCGAGCGCCTCGACCGGGCGAGCTTCGCAAAGCTGGCGGGCAGCCGCGTCGTCCTGACGGGGGGAGGGAGCGAGCTCACCGGCGTGCGCGAGGTCGCCGCCCAGTGGCTCAACCGCCAGACCAGGCTCGGGGCGCCGTTGCCGGTCGCCGGCATGCCGGAAGCCGCGCGCGCCCCCGCCTTCGCCACCGCCATGGGGCTCCTGAACTACGCGCTCAGGCCGGACGTCCACCATGCGGCGGCCATTACCCGCGAGGCGCTTCAGGCCAGGGAAGCAGGTTATCTGCGGCGCGTCGGCAGGTGGATCGCCGACAGCTTCTGAGCCCGTCCTTCGGCCAGGGCAATCATTGGGGCGGGGACGCGGTCTTTCTTCTCCATATAACTCAATGGGTTAGAGCATAGTCCTGATAAGGAGAATCAGTGCCGGATGGTTTTCTCCTTAAGCAATCATCCCTCACCTGACCCGTTCTGAGTCAAATTTGATTCAAAAAAACCGCCGCTGGTTAGCGTTTGTTAACCATTTGTTATCGAATGGGTAAGAAAGATTCCGGCAGGGGAAATTTCAGTTCCAGGTGCATCATATGACGATCAATCTCACCGTGCCGAGCTTGGCCGAACTCAAACCACGCATCACCGTCTTCGGCGTGGGCGGCGCCGGCGGGAACGCCGTCAACAACATGATCGAAAGCCGGCTCGACGGCGTCGAGTTCGTCGTCGCCAACACCGACGCCCAGGCTTTGGCCCAGAACGCCTCGGAAAGGCGCATTCAGATGGGCACCGCCCTGACGCAGGGCCTGGGCGCCGGATCGCAGCCGCAAATCGGCGCGGCCGCCGCGGAAGAGGCGCTGCCCGAGATCCTCGATCATCTCGCCGGCGCCCATATGTGCTTCATCACCGCCGGCATGGGCGGGGGAACCGGCACCGGCGCCGCTCCGGTCATTGCCCGGGCCGCCAAGGAGCAGGGCATCCTCACCGTCGGCGTGGTCACCAAACCCTTCCACTTCGAGGGCGTGCGCCGCCTGCAGACGGCCGAGCGCGGCATCGAGCTCCTGGCGAAGAATGTCGACACGCTCATCGTGATTCCGAACCAGAACCTGTTCCGCGTCGCCAACGAGAAGACGACCTTCGCGGCGGCTTTCGCCATGGCCGACCAGGTGCTCTATTCCGGCGTCGCCTCGATCACCGAGCTGATGACCAAGGAGGGCCTCATCAATCTCGATTTCGCCGATGTCCGCGCCATCATGAGCGAGATGGGCAAGGCGATGATGGGAACCGGCGAAGCCTCCGGCGAGAAGCGCGCCATCGAGGCGGCGGAAGCGGCGATCTCCAACCCGCTGCTCGACGATGTATCGATGCGCGGCGCCCGCGGCCTGCTGATCTCGATCACCGGCGGTCCCGATCTCACGCTCTACGAGGTCGACGAAGCGGCGACCCGCATCCGCGAGGAAGTCGACGCCGAGGCCAATATCATTCTCGGCGCCACCTTCGACGACTCGCTCGAAGGCACCATGCGCGTGTCGGTCGTGGCGACCGGCCTTGCCATCGAGCAGTCGGAGCATCTCGACGACGGCCCCGCCGAAGAGCAGATGCCGGCCCGTCCGGTCTTCGGCTATACGGGCAAGCAGCCCATCCCGGTGAAGAAGCCGATCCAGCCGGCGCCGATGGCCCCGCAGGCCAAGCGCGCAGCGCCGCCGCCGCAGCCCGTGCAGCAGCAGCCGCAGGCCGTGCACGCGCCCGAGGAGATCGAGGAGGAGCCTGAGGAGGCCGAGATGACCCGGCAGGTCATCCATCAGGCGCGCAACCCGGCGCCGGCGCCCCGCATGCCCCAGGCCGAGGACTTCCCGCCGATCGCGCAGCGGCAGATCGCGGCGCAGCAGAACCGCATCGAGAACATCGCCGAGCATGCCGCCAAGAAGAAGCGCGGGCTGTTCGAGCGCCTGGCCGGCGTGGGCCTGAGCCGCAAGGGCGACCTGCCGCCCGAGGCGGAAGCCGAGGGGCGATCGCGGCAGGAGCCGCGTATCCAGGCGAGCGAGGCGCAGCGCTCGCAGGTCGCGCAGATGCCGGTCACGGCGCCGGCGCAGCCTGCCTATGACGACGACCAGCTGGAGATTCCGGCGTTCCTGCGCCGGCAGGCAAACTGAGCCCGAAGTCGAGGACTTTGGCTTCAAGATATTGATTTGCCGCGGATCCCTTTCGGGGAAATGCGCTAAGTTACTGCAACATCTCGCAAAAAGCCCGGCGGTCACACTTCCGCCGGGTTTTCTGCATCTAACAGCGGAAGGCGCCGCTGGAATCCCGGATCGCGGAAGGGTAAAAGGCGGCCGACTTTGGCATCTTGATCGGGAATTCGGCGATTGACTTCTGTGTTTCGGGCTCGTGAGCGCTTGGCAGCAGGGCTGCGGCTCGGTTCTGTGCTCGCCCTCGCGCTGGCGCTCGGCGCCTGTTCGAGCATGTCGAAGCTGCTCGAGAAGGATTCCTCGACATCGACGCAGGTCGCCGCGGCGGGCGACGGCATAGCCCCCGATCTCGTCGCCGCCGACAAGACCGAGCCGGTGGGTCCGCTCTACAACAAGGGCCTCGAGCAGATGCAGTCGGGCGAATATCGAACCGCCGCCAAGACGTTCGGCGAGGTCGAGCGTCAGCATCCCTATTCGCAATGGGCCACGAAGGCGCAGCTCATGCAGGCCTATTCGCAATATCAGCGCAACGCCTATGACGAGGCGATCAATGCGGCGCAACGCTTCATCACCCTGCATCCGGGACACAAGGACGCGTCCTACGCCTATTACCTGATCGCGCTGTGCAATTACGAGCAGATCATCGACGTGAGGCGCGACCAGACGAACACCCAGAAGGCGCTCGCCTCGCTCGAGGAGGTGGCCCGGCGCTATCCGGGAACCGCCTATGCCCAGGATGCCGAAGCCAAGGCGACGCTGGCGCGCGACCACCTGGCCGGCAAGGAGATGGAAGTCGGCCGCTACTATCTGAAGAAGGGCTCCTATCTCGCCGGCATCAACCGCTTCAAGCGCGTCATCACCGAATACCAGACGACGTCGCACACGCCGGAAGCGCTCTATCGCCTGACCGAGGCCTATCTGGCGCTGGGCGTCCGCTCGGAGGCGCAGACCGCCGCCGCCGTGCTGGGCCACAACTATCCCAACAGCGAATGGTATCAGGACGCCTATGCGCTGCTCCAGAACGACGGGGTTCTGCCGTCGGAGAACAAGCAGTCCTGGATCAGCAAGGCGCTGAGCTCGGTCAATCCGTTCTGAGCATCCGCGGGCCGACCGCCCGCACAGAGGTTCGCGGGCAGGCTTTTTGGCGGGGCGTGACTTGCGAGACTCGGCTATAAGGTCGCCATGCTGACGGCGCTTTCCATCCGCGACATCGTCCTCATCGAAAAGCTCGACCTCGTCCTCGACAAGGGACTGACCGTTCTCACCGGCGAGACGGGGGCGGGCAAATCCATCCTCCTCGATGCGCTGGGCCTGGCGCTCGGCGCGCGCGGCGACAGCGGGCTGGTGCGCAGCGGAGCCGGGAAGGGGGTGGTCACCGCGGCCTTCGCCCTGCCCAGGACACATGCGGCCTTCGCCCTGCTCGCCGCCCAGGACATCGAAGCCGATGGCGAACTGGTGATCAGGCGGATCCAGAGCGCCGAGGGTCCGAGCCGGGCCAGCATCAACGACCAGCCGGTCAGCCTCAATCTCCTGCGCCAGATCGCCGGCACGCTGAGCGAGATCCACGGCCAGCATGACGATCGCGCCCTGGTCAATCCGGCCAATCACCGCCGGCTGCTCGACGCCTATGGCGGACTCGAGGCCGAGGCGGAGGAGGTCCGCCGCCTCTGGGATGTGCTGAGCGCGGCCGGGACGCGGCTTGCCGAGCACAAGGCGCTGCTCGCGCGGTCCGTGGCCGAGCGCGACTACCTGACCCACGCGGTCGACGAATTGCGCAAGCTCGATCCGCAGCCCGACGAGGAGAGCCGGCTCGCCGATCTCAGGCAGATCATGATGAACGCCGAGCAATTCGCCCAGGCGCTCGGCGAGGCCGAGGACGCGCTCCATGGCGACGGGGCCGTCGAAGCGCGTCTCAACGCCGCGTTGCGCAAGCTCGAACGCCGCAAGGAGCAGGCGCAGGGCCGCCTCGACCGGATCTGCGAGGCGCTCGACCGCGTGCTGCAGGAGATCGGCGAAGCCGAACGCGCCTCGGCCGAGGCGCTCAGGGCTTTCGCCTTCGATCCGCGCGAGCTCGAGCAGTCGGAGGAGCGGCTGTTCGCGTTGCGCGCGGCGGCACGCAAATACAAATGCCCGGTCGACGCGCTGGCCGAGGTGCGCGAGCGCATGGAGGGCGAGCTGCAGGCGATCGCCGACGGGGGCGCCGAGCTGGCGCGGCTGGAGGCGGCCTACAAAGCCGAATGCGAGGCCTTCGACGAGGCGGCGCGCAGGTTGAGCGCGAAACGCAGGAAGACGGCGCGCAGGCTCGATGACGCGGTGGTGGCGGAACTCGCCCCCTTGAAGCTCGATCGGGCCCGCTTCGAGACGCGCGTCGAGGCCGATCACGGGCGTGGCGGCCCCAACGGCTTCGACCGGGTCGAGTTCCTGGTGGCGGCCAATCCGGGAACACCCCTGTCGCCCCTGATGAAAGTCGCTTCCGGCGGCGAGCTTGCCCGCTTCATGCTTGCCCTCAAGGTCATACTGGCGGCGAAAGGATCGGCGCCGACGCTGGTCTTCGACGAGATCGACACGGGCGTCGGCGGCGCGGTCGCCGATGCCATCGGCGTCAGGCTGGCGCGTCTCGCGCAGGGGCTGCAGGTCCTTGCCGTGACGCATTCGCCGCAGGTCGCGGCGCGCGCCGGCAACCATATGCTGATCAGCAAGATGGAAGAGGTCGGCAGGAAACGCATGGTGACGCGCGTGCAGGAGCTCAGCGCGGCGAGCCGGCGTGAAGAGATCGCCCGCATGCTGTCCGGCGCCAGGGTGACCGAGGAGGCGCGCGCCCAGGCCGACCAGCTCCTCGGCGCCCGCTCCTGATCAAAACCGCGTGTCCCGCATCGCCCGTCATGGGATTGATCCGCTCCGGATAGGAACAAAGCAGTTCGTCGCGCCTTATTCGGAAGCGCTTCCCGGATCTGCAGCACGTGTTGCGAAGCGCTCGGAACATCACGGTGCGAAAGCCCGCGATGGATATGACACAGGATGGCCAACTTGATGTGCTGTGATGTCGATCAAGGACAACCATCCTGGCTGTTCACGGTAGAGGAGATTCTTTGATGTGCGATTATAGTCTGCATCATGTCGCCTCTCGTCCTGCAAAGGTCGGCGACAAGCTGGTAACGTCTGCATTCGACAGCTCGACCACACATGGCTTCTGCGCTGTCGGTGAACCAAATGTGGCAGTATGCCTTCGTCCGGGTACGGAACTTGCCTTCGAGAATGACGTGGAGAGCAGCCACGCCACGCTCGGCGGGCTCGGCATGGAGATCGGGGAGCTCGGCGGCAAGGTCGCCCGTTTCACCCAGATCGATATGGATCGGCCGGCCGCCTATCACGACGCGCTCGAATTTCCGAACGGCAAGATCGTGCTGGTGACCCAACTGCGCAGAGGACAGACCGCAACCGTGTTGCAATTGCCACCGTCGGCCGAGGCCGCGGACAGGAAAGAAGCGGCGCCAGTGCGGGAATTCATCGGCTGAGACGATGTCGCGCCGGTGGCCGGAAGGAGCGCCGGCTCTTGAAGATTGGTCCGCCCGTTCGGCCCTGCCGAGCGGGCGGTTTCTTTTGGGCCATGCCTTGACAGATCATATCTTACGATATATCTTAAGTATCAATCTTAGATACTATAAGGGTATATCGTAATGTTTGGACGTCATCATGATCATCGCCGCCGTCCTGAGCGGCTGCACGAATGCTCGTCCGGCGGGCGCTGGAGGCGCGGAGGCCGCTTTGCCGACGATGACGGCGGGTTCGGCCGTGGCGGGTTCGGCGGGCGAGGGGGCCGGCTGTTCGGCCATGGCGACCTCAGGCTGGTGCTGCTTTCCCTGATCGCGGAGAAACCGCGCCATGGCTATGACCTGATCCGCGCCATCGAAGAGAAATTCGCCGGCGCCTATGCTCCGAGCCCGGGGGCGGTCTATCCGACGCTGACGATGCTCGAGGAGCAGGATCATATCGCCGCCGAGGTTAGCGGCACCAAGAAGCTCTACCAGATCACCGAAGCGGGCCGGGCCTTCCTCGAGGAGAATGCCGTCGCCCTCAAGGGCATCCAGTCGCGCATGGATCTCGCAGCACAGGCCTTCGCCGTCCATTCCACCCCGGAGATGGTGCGCGAGGCGCTGCGGACCCTGAAGCAGGCGCTCCATATGCGCCGCGGACCGTGGACGGCGGAGGAGGCCGAGAGAGTGCGCAAGCTCATCGAGGCGACCGCGCGTCAGATCGTCGGCGGAAACGACAACTGAAGCCGGCGTCAGACCGAAGCCGCCGATGACCAGGGACTAAGATTGTAGGCCTGTTCTCCCACCCTCCCCACGCCTCTCGCCTTCGCGAAGCTGCTTCGCTTCGGCGGAGCAAGTCGGCGTGGCGGAGGGAGAGTGAGATGATGGGCTCTTCTTGGCCTTGTGAAGGTCATGCTAGCATGATCCGGAAAAACGGATAGAGCGTGACGGCGATGCCACTTGCCATCGCTCCCCAAGCGGTAGCAAAAGAGCCGCCAACCCATGACCGCAACCTCTGAAAAACCCGTCGAAAAGCTGAATGCCAGGGAGGCGGCGGCGGAACTGCGCCGCCTCGCCGCCGAGATCGCGCATCACGACGAGCGCTATCACGGTCAGGACGCGCCGGAGATCTCGGACGCCGACTACGACGCCCTGCGCCTGCGCAACGAGGCGATCGAGGTCCGGTTTCCCGAACTCGTGCGCGAGGACTCGCCCTCCGGGCGCGTGGGCTCGGCGCCGCAGGCCAAATTCGGCAAGATCCGCCATCGCGTGCCCATGCTGTCGCTCGGCAACGGATTCTCCGAAGACGACGTGCGCGAGTTCCTGGGCCGCATCCGCCGCTTCCTCAATCTCGGCGCGGACGCCGCGCTCGAGCTCCTGGCCGAGCCCAAGATCGACGGGCTGTCGCTGTCGCTGCGCTACGAGAAAGGCAAGCTCGTGCAGGGGGCGACGCGCGGTGACGGGACGGAGGGCGAGAATGTCACCGCCAATGTCCGAACCGTAAGGGACATTCCCAACCGGATCGAGGCGAAGGACTTTCCCGAAGTGCTCGAGATCCGGGGCGAAATCTATATGACCCACAAGGATTTCGCCAGAATGAACGAGAAACAGGATCAAGCCGGCGAGAAGGTCTTCGCCAATCCGCGCAACGCCGCCGCGGGCTCGCTGCGCCAGCTCGACCCCGCCATCACCGCGAGCCGTCCCTTGCGCTTCTTCGCCTATGGCTGGGGCGAGGTCTCGAAGCTCCCGGACGACACGCAATGGGGTGTCATGCGGGCCTTCAAGCGCTGGGGCCTGCCGGTCAACCCGCTGGTCAAATTATGCGGGTCCGCCGACGAGCTCCTGGAGCATTATCGCAAGATCGAAAGCGAGCGGGCGCTGCTCGGCTATGACATCGACGGCGTCGTCTACAAGGTCAACCGGCTCGACTGGCAGCAGCGCCTGGGCTTCGTGAGCCGGGCGCCGCGCTGGGGCCTGGCCCATAAATTCACCGCCGAGAAGGCGATGACGGTGCTTGAAGGCATCGACATCCAGGTCGGCCGCACCGGGGCGATGACGCCGGTGGCGCGGCTCAAGCCGGTGACGGTCGGCGGCGTCGTCGTCGCCAACGCGACGCTCCACAATGAAGACGAGATCCAGCGCAAGGACATCCGCGTCGGCGACATGGTCGTGGTGCAGCGCGCCGGCGACGTCATCCCGCAGATCCTGGGCTTCGTGCCGGAGAAGCGTCCGCAGGGCGCCAGGCCCTACACGTTTCCGGACGTCTGCCCGGTCTGCGGCAGCCATGCGGTGCGCGAGGTCAACGAGAAGACCGGCAAGGTCGACGCGGTGCGCCGCTGCACCGGCGGCCTCGTCTGCGCTGCCCAGAGGGCCGAGCGGCTGAAGCATTTCGTGTCGCGCAATGCCTTCGACATCGAGGGCATGGGCGACAAGGTGATCGAGGAGTTCCTGCAGCTGGGCTTCATCTCCTCGCCGCCCGACATCTTCACGCTGGAGAAGCACAGGGGCGAGATCGAGGAGCTCGAAGGCTGGGGCGAAACCAGCGTCCGCAACCTCTTCGCCGCGATCGATCAGCGGCGCAGCATCGGGCTCGACCGCTTCATCTACGCGCTCGGCATCCGGCATATCGGCGAGACCAATGCGCGGCTGCTGGCGCGCGCCTATGGCTCGGCCGGCGCCTTGCGCGAGGCCATGCGCGCCGCCGCCCGCGGCAAGGAAGAGGAGGCGCATCAGGAGCTCATGTCGCATGACGGCATAGGCCCGATCGTCGCCGAGGCGATCGTCGACTTCTTCGGCGAACCGCACAATGTCGAGGTGTTCGACAAGCTGCTCGAGGAGGTCGAGGCGAAGCCGCTCGAGGCGGTGCGCCAGAGCCCGGTTTCAGGCAAGACGGTCGTGTTCACCGGTGCGCTCGAGCAGATGACGCGCGATGAGGCCAAGGCCATGGCCGAGCGCCTCGGCGCCAAGGTCGCAGGCTCGGTATCGAAGAAGACCGACCTTCTCGTCGCCGGGCCCGGCGCCGGCTCCAAGCTCAAGGATGCGCACAAGCACGGCGTCGAGGTGATCGACGAGGCGGAATGGTTCCGCCGGGTGGGCGGATAAAGCGTGATGACCTGAGAAAGAGTCGCTCCACCTGGCACCCTCATGCTCTGAGGTGCGACCCGGTCTTGAGCCGGGGGAGCCTCGAAGCATGGTCCAGGTACAAAAGAGCTTGCCGCTTGCCACCCTTCGAGGCTCGCTTCGCGAGCATCTCAGGTGAGGGTGGACGTATGCTCATCTCGCTCTAGATCGGACTCAATGGAGCGGGACGACGATGCCCACGCGCGCGCCGAGGTCGAGGCGGTCGTCAAACTCCGCCTTCGTGGAACTTAGAGGTCCGGTCAGCGATTGTTCGGCATGTTCGATCGTCGCGACATCGGTAAAATAATCTGCAGTAGCCACGATCGAGAAGCTGGCTCCGCTGGCAAAGAGCGGAGACTTGAACCCCAGAGCCGCGCCGAAACGCCCGCCGATCGCGTCGCCTCCGTCATGCGCAAAGCCAGAATCCTCGATCTCTGCGGAAATGTCAGAGTCCACATAATAAACGCCCACCGACGCACGGCCTATCAGGTTCAGAGATTCGGCCACCGGCTGTTCCATTTCCAGGGCCGCCTGAATGCCTACATAGTAGGCGTCAATGCCATCCTCGCGCGTTGCGCTGGAGAGGTCAAATTGAGGTTTGAAACTCATTGTGCCCTGACCGTCGTTGCTTTGATAACGGAAGAACGGCTCAATGCTGGTCAGCAGAGTGTGGTCATCGTCCTCGGTCAGAACGTTCTTGAAGCTGATACGGGCTTCCAGATCGACCTGCGTATCGTTTCCCTTTATGTCAACCTTTTCCGGGTTCGAACCGAACTGATAACTCACCGTAGAATCGGCGTCTCGAGTCGCAAGGCCCGCATTGATCTCTTCATCCTCGGCGGATCGTAAGGAAACTGACGCATCGAAATTGAATTCCAGCCGATCGACCCACGCCCCCGGATCTGCGAGGCTGTGGCCGACCTCCAGGCCCAGTGTCCAGATCGATCCATCGTCGAAGTCTACGTTCTCCCAGGAATCAGTCGGCAGATTGCCTAGCTTCTGCGCGACCTGCCGCGTCGCGCCGGTCGTGAAGGCAGCACTTCCAGTCAATCCCCAGTACCACTCGCCGGGCTGGGCGGTCGTCTTGCCGATTTCCGCCTGAGCGGCGCTTCCCCAAAGGCCCGCCAGCAACAGAACTGCACCCGCCCCAAGACGTCGATCCATGGTGAACCCCTTATTGCCTGACGCTGGCGCAATTCTAACCTATGGTCAACCGAAAAGGCGCTTGATCCATCTTCCGCATCGTCTTTGTTCCCGCCGTGTGACCGAAAAGACACGTCTGTGGCTGGAAATGAGATCGTCGGACTTCTCCACCGTCATCCATGGAAGAAGCGCGCAGCCGAGAACCAGCAGGCTCCGCCCCGAGCAATTTTGTTCAAGCGCCGCAAGGGCGGATTGCCTATATTCGGGCCATGCTGCAGCTCTCCCCGCGCGCTTCCCTCGGGGGCGACCCCCTGTCGCCCGAAGACGAGACACATTTCTGGCGGGTGACCCGGCATGGCGACCTCGACTGTTTCACCGCCACCTTCCGCAAGCATGTCTTTCCGCCGCATACGCATGAGACCTATGTGGTCGGCGTCACGCTCGACGGCATCCACAGCTATATGCACAAAGGGGTGCGGGTGCGCTGCGAAGCCGGCAACATCTGCTTCATCAATCCGGACGAAGTGCATGACGGCGCGCCCGACAGCCATGGCTATTCCTACCGGATGACTTATCCCGGTCCCGATTTCCTCACCTCGCTGCTCGGCGAAGCGACGGGCCGGCCGGTCCGCCCGCCGAAATTCACCACGCCCGGCGTGCGTGATCCCGAGCTTGCCCGGATCTTCTGCGACGCCCATCGGGCGCTCGAAGGCAATGGAGAGCCGCTCTTCGCCGACGAGAAGCTCCTCGCCTTCTACATCACCGCCATCGAGCGCCATGGCGGCGGCCTGCCTGCGGTCAAGGCCGCCGGCCGGGAGCCGGATGCGGTGGCGCGCAGCAAGGACTATCTCATCGCCCATATGGCCGAGGCCACCGATTTCCAGGACCTGGCGCGGCATGTCGGCTTGAGCGCCTGGCACCTGATCCGGGTCTTCCGCAAGGCGACGGGCCTGACGCCGCACGCCTGGCTGGTCGACCGCCGGGTGCACCGGGCACGCGAACTGCTCAGGGGAGGGGGAAGCCCCATCCATGTCGCCGCCCAGTGCGGCTTCGCCGACCAGGCGCATCTGACGCGCGCCTTCAAGGCGCGGCTCGGCGTGACTCCCGGACAGTATAAAGCGTTCCTGAATTGAGCGGCGATCTTCGCAAAATCCTTCAATACCGGTCGCATCGATCCCGCTAGACAACACCCCGCCATGACCAACCGCGCTCGTGAATTCAGGCAAGGTGTCGTCGACATCCTTCCCATCCTCGCCGCCGCCGGGGTGATCGGCCTCCTGTGGGGAACCCAGGCCGCGGACAAGGGCCTGTCGCCGCTCGAAGCCGGGCTGATGAGCGCCAGCGTCTTCGCCGGCGCGTCGCAGATCATCGCCATCGAATTGTGGCGCGATCCGGTGCCGTGGTTCTTCCTCGCCGTCACCGCTCTCGTCGTCAATATCCGCCATGTGCTGATGGGCGCGTCACTGTCGCGGCACATGGGAGATATCCCGAAGGGGTGGCGCGCGCCGCTGCTCTATGTGATGGCCGATGAGAACTGGGCGCTGTCGGAAAGACGAGCGCTCACCCGGCCTCTGACCATGGCCTACTATCTGGGGCTCGGCCTGCCGATGGTCGTGACCTGGACGACGTCGAGCGTCGCCGGGGCGATCGCCGGCGAATGGTTCAGGGATCCTGCGGCCTACGGTTTCGACTTCGCCTTCTCGGCCATGTTCATCGGTATCCTGGCGGGCTTCTGGAAGGGCCCGAAGACCGGAGCGGTGCTGGCGGCGAGCGCGGCGGTCGCGGCGGCGGCGAAGCTCGCCATCCCGGGCGCGTGGTTCGTCGTGCTGGGCGGCCTGGCGGGCGTGCTCGTCGCGGTCCTGCTTCATGTCGAAGAAGAAGTGGAGGCGACGTCATGACGCTCGATCCGGCGACGCTCGCCGCCATCATCGGCATGGCGCTCGCCACCTATGCGACCCGGGTCTCCGGCCTTTTCCTCATGCGCTACGTCACCGTGAAGGGACGCACCAAGGCCGCCTTCGACGCTCTTCCGCCCGCCATCCTGATGGCGGTCATCGCCCCCACGGTCCTCGCGACCGGTGTCCCGGAGACCATCGCCGCGGCGATCACCGCGGCTTCAGCCTTCCTCAGGCTGCCGATGATCGTCACCATCCTCATCGGCATGGCGAGCGTCGTGCTTCTCAGAATGGCGGTCTGAGGAAAACCTTCGGAGAGTTCCCTGTCCCGCCGCTCCTCGCCATGCTAAGGCCGGCGGATCAGGGCAGAAGAAGACACGATGGAGCAGCAGCAGATCCTGGCGCTCGCGACGATCGTCGCGATGATGGCGCTCTTCGCCTGGGGACGCCTGCGCTACGATCTCGTGGCCGTCGTCACGCTCGTCGCCGCCTATTTCATCGGCATCGTCCCGGCCGAGAAGGCGTTCATGGGCTTTTCCAGCGACATCGTCATCATCGTCGCCAGCGCCCTGGTCCTGAGCGGCGCGGTGTCGCGTTCGGGCCTCGTGGAACTCGTCATGAGCCATGCGAGCTTCGATCTTTCGAAGCCGCGCAGCCAGATCGTGACGCTCGCCGCCTGCGTCGCGGTGCTCTCGGCCGTCGTCAAGAACATCGGCACGCTGGCCATGTTCCTGCCGATCGCCTTCAGATTCGCGCGCCGCAGCGGAACCTCGCCGTCCCTGCTCCTGATGCCGATGTCCTTCGCAGCACTCCTCGGCGGGCTGATCACCCTGGTCGGAACCTCGCCCAATATCATCGTCTCGCAAGCGCGCGAGAAGCTCCTCGGCACGCCGTTCCGGATGTTCGACTTCGCGCCCGTGGGCATCGGGCTGACCCTGGCCGGCATCGCCTTCCTCGCTTTCGGCTACCGGCTGCTGCCGACCGGGCGGCGGGCCACCGCCTCGATCGAGGCGGCCTTCAATCTCGACGCCTATGCGACGGAGGCGACGGTGCCGGAGGAATCGCCCTTCGTCGGCAAATCCATCGGCGAGATCGAGAAGCAGTCGGAAGCGGAGCTCGACGTGGCGGTGCTGATCCGCGGCGGCCTCGACCGGTCGCACCCGGCCAGGAACACGAGGATCAAGCCCGGCGACCTCCTCATCCTCCATGGCGAGCCCGAGGTTCTCGAACGCGCCGTCGCCGCCGGCAAGCTGGTGCTCGTCGGCCACGACAATCAGCCCGCCAAGGAGAGCGCCAGCGACGAGATCGGCGTCATGGAAGCCGTGGTCGGCGGCGAATCGCGGCTCATCGGCCGCACCGTCGGGGAGAATCGGCTGTTCGATCGCTATGACCTCAATCTGATCGCCGTCAGCCGGCATGGCAGCCGCATCACGCGGCGGCTCAATTCCGTGCGGCTCAAGGCGGGCGACGCCATCGTGCTGCAGGGCAACATGCGCTTCATGCCGGAAGCGCTGGGCGAACTCGGCTGCCTGCCCCTGGCCGAAAGACCCCTGGGCCTCGGGCGCAGCCGGAACACCTATCTGCCCGTCGCCATCCTGGGCGCCGCCATGGTGCTGGTGGCCATGGGCGCGGTCCCGGTGGCGATCGGCTTCTTCGCCGCCGCCGCCATGGTCGTCCTCGCCAACTGCATCACCTTGCGCGAGGCCTACAACGCGATCGACTGGCCGATCCTGGTGATGCTGGGCGCGCTCATCCCGGTCAGCGATGCGGCGCAATCGACCGGGCTCACGAACTCCATCGCCGATATCGTCGCCCTCCTGTCCGATATCCTGCCGCGCTGGGGCTACGTGGCGCTCCTGCTTATCATCGCCATGTGCGTGACGCCGTTCCTCAACAATGCCGCGACGGTCCTGATCCTGGCGCCGATCGCGGTGTCGGTGGCGTCGTCGCTCAAGCTCAATCCCGATCCGCTCCTGATGGCCGTCGCCGTCGGCGCCGGCTGCGACTTCCTGACCCCCATCGGCCATCAGTGCAACACTCTCGTGATGGGACCGGGCGGCTACCGCTTCGGCGATTACTGGCGTCTCGGCCTGCCGCTGTCGGCGATCGTCCTCATCGCCGGCGTTCCGCTCATCCTGCTGGCCTGGCCGCTATAGGCAAAGAACGCCGGCCCCTCAGGTTCCAAGCGGCGCGCAAGTCAGCTTCAGCCAGTCGAGCTCCTTGCCGTCCAGGAAGGCGCCGACCTCGCGCAGCACGCGCGCGTGATAGGCATCGAGCCAGGTGAGCTCCTCGGGATCGAGGAGGCGGGGCTCGATGAGCCGGCGGTCGATCGGACATAAAGTCAGGGTCTCGAAGGACATCATCGGCCGCTCGCCGCCTGGAATGGCCTCCGGCTCGCGCACCAGGATGAGGTTCTCGATGCGGATGCCGTACTGGCCTTCCTTGTAATAGCCGGGCTCGTTGGAGAGGATCATGCCGGGCTCGAGCGGGGTCCTGTCGGACTTGTTGATGCGGGCCGGGCCTTCATGCACTGAGAGATAGCTGCCGACGCCGTGGCCGGTGCCATGGTCGAAATCGAGGCCGGCCAGCCACAGGGACTGGCGCGCCAGGACGTCGAGCTGGCTGCCGCACGTGCCTTTCGGAAAGCGGATGCGCGACAGGGCGATCATGCCCTTGAGCACGCGGGTGAAGCGGTCCTTCATCTCCGCCGTCGGCCGGCCGACGATGACGGTACGGGTGATGTCGGTGGTGCCGTCCTGGTACTGGGCACCCGAATCGATGAGATAGATGCCGTTCATCGCGAGCGGCAGGGCCGAGGCGTTCGACACGCGATAATGCGGGATGGCGGCATGGGGGCCGGCGCCCGATATGCTGTCGAAGGAGAGATCCTTGAGCAGGCCGCCCGCGGCGCGGAACTCGGCGAGCTTGCGGGCGACGGTAACCTCGGTCTCGCCGCCCCGGGGCGCGGCCTCGTCGAGCCAGCACAGGAAGCGCGCCATGGCGACGCCGTCGCGCTTCTGGGCGGCGCGCGCCCCTTCCTGCTCGACCGGGTTCTTGCGCGCCTTGGGCAGCACGCAGGGGTCCTTGCCGGCGACGATCTCGGCGCCCGTGGCGGCGAGCACGGCGCGGATCTTCTCCGGCGCCCAATCGGGGTCGATCTGAACGCGCGCCTTCTTCCGGCCGAGGGCCGAGAGCGAGGCCTCGATCTCCCGCGGCGCGCGGATGCGGGCAATGCCGCTCAGATGGGCGGCGGCATCCTCGGGCAGCTTCGCCGCGTCGACGAAAAGCTCGGCCTCTCCCTGGCGATGCAGGATGGCGTAGCTCAGCACGACCGGCGTATAGGCGACATCGCCGCCCCTTATGTTGAAGGCCCAGGCGACCGAATCGGGCTGGGTCAGCACCACGGCATCGGCATTCGCCTTGCCGAGGACGGCCGCCACGTCGGCGAGCTTATCCTTCGAGCTCCTGCCGGAGAACTGCGTCGGCTGGACCGAAACCGGCCCGGCCGGTCGCGGCGGCTGGTCCGTCCAAACGGCGTCGATGGGGTTGCCCTCGACCGGAACGAGCCGGGCGCCGGCCCTGGCGGCCGCCTTCTCGAAACGGGCGATCTGGTCGGCCGTCATCAGCCACGGATCGTAGCCCACGACCTCGCCCGGCTTCAGTTCCTTCTCCAGCCATTCGGCCGGCGGCTCCTCGACCAGGTGGCGGGGCGTGAAGAGGGAGGTATCGACCTGCTGGCGGACCTGGATCGTGTAGCGCCCGTCGACGAAGATGGCGCCCCTGTCGCGCATCAGGATGGCGAGGCCCCAGGAACCGGCGAAGCCCGTGAGCCAGCGCAGCCTTTCGGCGTAGGGCGCAACGTATTCGCCGTGGAACTCGTCCTGGCGGGGAACGATGAAGCCGTCGAGGCCGCGGCGCCCGAGCTCGTCGCGCAAACGCATCACGCGCCCGGACGAGAGGTGACCTTCGGAAACGTCGTCGAATGACTGGAACATCGCCGCATCTAACGGAAAGGTCTTGCTTCTGTCAAAGCGGCGGCTTCCCGCGAGAACCGGTCGATTCGCCCGTTTCCTTAACGGCAGCGATGAGCTAGAGCGTGGAGAACCAGGGCCGAATCTCTCACGCGAATGGCGCCAGCCATGAAGTCACGACCGCCTGTCGACCAGGATCTTCTGACCGTCATCGGGCCGGAAGCGATCATCGAGGCCAACCGGCGGCTGGCCATGCTCGATGCCGTCGCCTATGCGGCGACCCGCATGGTGGCCGGCGACTGGCGCAACCACGTCGAGGACTTCCTCAGGCGCCTCGGCCGGGCCACGGAAATGAGCCGGGTGACGCTGTTCGAGGTGCACCAGGCGCCCGACGGTGAGCGCGTGCAGTCCTGCCGCTTCGACTGGGCCGATCGCGGCCTGACGCCGATCAGCAAGGACCCGCGCTACCAGGGCATGCCGATCTCGGACGAGGGCAATGAAGGCAAGCTCGACGACTGGGCGGCGCGGCGCGAGCGTGGCGAGATCGTCAAGGCCAGGTTCAGCGAGACGACCGGTTATACGCGTCAGGTGTTCCTCGAGCATGGGACGCTCTCCTTCATCTCCGTGCCGATCATGGTGGGCCGCAGATGGTGGGGGTTCCTCGGCTTCGACGACTGCAAGGAAGAGCGCAACTGGAGCCCGGAGGAGATCCATGTGCTCAAGACCGCGGCGGCGCTCATCGCCGGCGCGGTCGAGCGCGAGGCGGCCGACGAGCGGATCAGGCTCTCGGAGGAGCGCTATGCGCTGGCGGCGCGCGGCGCCAATGACGGCCTCTTCGACTGGGACCTCGCGAGCGGAGAGACCTTCTTCTCGCCGCGCCTGCACGAAGTGCTTGGGCGCGAGCCGGGCAGCCTCGGCCGGACGATCGACGGCCTGATCGACAGTTTCGTCGAGACCGACGGCGATTTCCTGCGCGCCACCCTGCGCCACAAGTTCAAGCGCCGCGAGGAGACGTTCGACATCGAATGCCGGCACGAGCCGGAGCCCGCGAAGATGCAGTGGATCGTGATGCGCGGCCTCATCGTCTATGACGGCAAGGAGCCGCGCCGGGTCGTCGGGGGCTTGCGCGACATCACGCGCCAGATGGAGGTGCAGAGGCGCCTCAGCGAGGCGGAGCGCAAGCGGGCCAATCTCGCCCGCTACTTCTCGCCCAACATGGTGGACGGGCTGATGCAGTCGGGCGGGCGGCTCGACGAGGCGCGCACCCAGAAGGTGACGGTGCTGTTCGCCGACATCTGGGGCTATACGACGGTCAGCGCCGCCATGCCGCCGATGCAGCTGATGGCGCTGCTCCGGGAGCTGCTCCGGATGTTCGAGAAGGCGATCTTCGCCAATGGCGGCACGCTCGACAAGTTCCTGGGCGACGGACTCATGGCGACCTTCGGCACGCCGAAAGCGGGAGCGCGCGACGCCGCCAATGCGCTGGGCTGCGCCTGCGCCATGGCGGACGCGATCGCGCGCTGGAACCGCAAGCGGCGCGAGAACGGCCTCCAGCCGCTCTATCTCGGCATCGGGCTGCACCATGGCGACGTGGTGCTGGGCGACATCGGCAGCGAAAGGCGCATGGAGTTCGCGGTCATCGGCGACACGGTCAATGTGGCGAGCCGCATCCAGGAGATGACGCGCGCCCTCGACATCGCGGTGCTGGCGAGCGACGGCGTCATCGCGGCGGCGCGCGCCGAGGCGGGCGAGTCGGCGGTTGCCGAATTCACCGACGCCGGCGAGCACGAGTTGCGCGGCCGCAAAGGCAAGGTCCGCCTGTGGAGCCGGGCGGCGGAGAAGGGTTGAGGCGCCGTGGCAACCAATTTCGGTGACAGTGCATTTAATTGGAATCGGAGTTAAATGCACTGTCACCGAAACTTCATGGAGACGGCGTGCGTTGCCAGTCCTGGCGGGCCTGCTTATCCAGGTCCTTGAGAGCAGCCATGATGCTGTCGAAGGTCACCGTGGTGCCGGCCGGCGACTTTCGCAGGCCGGGCATCGCCTCGACGGCGCAGGCATCGGAGGCCCAGGAGGCCAGGATGGCGCGTTTCTCGTTGACCGACAGGTCAGGGTCGCACAGCACCTGCCGTGGATGGGAAAAAGCGCCGGCAGGGCGCAACAGGTCGTCGAAGCCGCGCTCGCATGGCGCATTGCGGTCCGGCAGAAGCCCACGCATGACCGCACCCCTCAATTGACGAGCCTGGCCGACGCGCCGCCGTTGATCGCGATCTTCCTGGGCTTGGCGGCCTCGGGAATCTCCTGGTGGAGCTCGATCTCGAGAATGCCGTTCTCGTAGCTGGCACCTCTGACCTCGACGTGATCGGCCAGGCTGAACTGACGTTCGAAACTGCGGGACGATATGCCTTCATACAGATATCGGCGTTTCTCGCCGGCCTTCTTCTGACCTGAGACAGACAGGAGATTCTGCTTCGTGGTGATGGTCAGCTCGTCCTGGCGGAAGCCGGCCACGGCCAGCCGGATCGTATAGTTCGCATCGTCAGCACGAACGATGTCATAGGGCGGAAAGCCGCCATGCTCGTCGAACCGTTCCTGAGCTTCGTTGATGAGGTTGAAGAGAGGCTCAAAGCCGATGCTCGAGCGTGTGAAGGTCGAGAAGTCGTAGTTGCGCATAACCATATCCTCCATTGAGCAACATGGGTACGAGCAGCACCACGGACTGTCCGCCGCGGCCCGCTCCGGATCTGAATACCCCAGCGATCCGGTGCGATTCGATTTAGATCCGGTTCCCGCGCCTTCAAGGGGGCCGCCGGAAAATTTTTTGACCGGCCCGGGCGGCTACTTCCTCACGATCCTGCCTTCGACCCTGGGCGAGATCGTCTTGTGCAGGCCGACATAGGCCATCACGTCGTTGGCCATGAGCTTGGCGTCGCGGGCGGTGAGGAGGGGGCGGGCCTCGCGCAGCATCACATAGCCGTCGCCGCCATTGGCCATGAAGTCGTTGGTGGCGAGCGTGTATCTGGCGCCGAGATCGAGCGGCTTGCCGCCGACCTCGACCGCAGCGACGCGCGCGCCCCTTGGCTTGTTCGGATCATAAACGACCCGCAGCCCCGAAACCTGCGGGAAGCGCCCGCCGCCGTCCTCGACCTCGCTGAAACCGTTCTCGAGCGCCGCGAGGAGGGTCGCGCCCGTCACCTGCAGCTTCATCGTGCGGTTGCCGAAGGGCAGCTCCGTCAGCACGTCCTTGCGGGTGAGCCTGTGGCCGGCGGGATATTCCCTGTTGCCGCGCAGGCCGCCGCCGTTGGTGATCGCGACATCGGCCTCGACCGCCTCGCGCAGCGCATCGGCGACGAGATTGCCCAAAGCCGCCTCGCCCGTGCGCACCGTGACGCGGCGGCCGTCGAGCGGCGTGGTCGTGGTGCCGATCGCGACGTCGAGCTCCTTGGCCAGCAGGGAGGCGAGCTCATCTGCCCTGGCCTTGGTCTCGGGATCGGGCGTCACGCCGGCGGTGTCGATGATGCGGAAGCTCGGATGCCACTTCACGACGCGCTTGCCGTCCTTCTCCGAGATATCGAAGGTGATGTCGGCGATGGTGACGAAGTCCGCCTGCTCGTAGGATTCCATCATGGCGGTGCGCCCGTCATAGTTGACGAGCAGATCCTGGTCGTGACCGGTCATGATCAGGTCGAAGAGCCGGCTGTCATACATCGCGCGGTCCTCGGCATGGCCGGAATGGGTGAGGGCGACGACGAAATCGGCGCCCGCGGCGCGCAGTTCCTTCGCCCTGGCGAGGCCCGCCTCCAGCGCGTCGCCGATCCGCAGGTTGCCCGGGCTCGAGGAGTGGGCGCTCTCATCCGAGGTCAGGCCGACGATGCCGATTCTGACGGGGCCGCGCTCGATCATCAGGGTGTCGGAGAAGCCGGCAAGGGGCTTGCCGTCGGGACCGCGCAGATTGGCGGCGAGAAGGGGGAATTTCGCCTCGGCCATGCGCTTCAGGAACACTTCGGGGCCGAAGTCATATTCGTGGTTGCCGGGCGCAAAGGCATCGGGCGGCACCAGATTGGTGAGCATGATCGTGTGCTCGCCCTTGTCGAGGCCGGAGAGAAGGGAGGGCGAGATCATGTCGCCGGCATGGCCATAGACCACATAGCCGCCCTTGGCGCGCTCGGCCCGCACCACCGCGTTGAGGCGGGCAAAGCCGCCGCGTCCGCCAGAGCCTTCGAACTTGTCGATATCGTTGGTCTGGACGAAGGTGACGGTCACCTGCTCGGCATGGGCGGCCGCGGCCGTCAGCCAGGCGAGGACGGCCAGACAGGCGAGCTTGGAAAAGGGGCGCATGGCAACTCCGAGGGCTGTTTGGCGTCATTGGACCGCATCGTCCGGATCGAGGCAATGGACCTCGCGATTTCTGCCGTTAGAGGAATTTGTGCACTGCAAAAAATCAAACCACGTGACCTTATGCACAAAGAGCATGATTAATTCTTCATGCGGCCTTGATCTTCTTTCGATAGGGGGCTGAGAGCACTTCAGAGGCGCTTGAAGTTTGTGTCCGAACTGTGTCGAAATTACGATTATTCTATAATCTTCAATGACATAAATGAATGAGAGACCTTCTTGGCCGAGCGATTAAGAGATCATGAAGAGTGCTATGAGTTTTCTGCATGCCCTTATGAGGGAAACCCCTCTGGTGCGGAACCTGGAACCTCACATATAAGGCCCGTGCTTGTGCAGTGCACAAGATCAGTCAACACCTCACCGGGTGCGATTGCCGAGGGGCCGTTGGTCCGGTGTGACGAACAAGGAGCAGACCATGACCACGACCACCTTCAACCGCGAAGCCGGCGTTCGCTATCTCCCCGACTTCCTGACCCGCGTTTCGAGCCGCGTCGTCAACTATGTGGCGCGCAGCCGTGCCGAGCGTCAGCTGCAGGCCCTCGACGACCGCCTCCTGGCCGATATCGGCATGCGCCGGTCGGAGATCCAGCGGATGGTGTGGGGCAACTAAGCCGACTCCCAACCGCCTCCGGCATTATTCCAACGAGACGCCCGCGACATCAATGCCGCGGGCGTCTTGCTTTTTGGCGACCGGGCCGCGCGAAGACCAGGGTCGACCAGTTGCCGAGCCTGAGCGGGCCTTCGGGAACAAGCCCGCGGTTGCGATAGGCTGCGCGCACCGCCTGTTCCTGGTCACGGGTCAGCCCTGAGAGGATCGCCGTTCCGCCGGGCGCCAGACCGCGGGCCAGATCGCCGGCGAGAGCGATCAGCGGGCGCGCCAGGATATTGGCGAAGATCAGGTCATATGGCGCTCCGCCGGCGATCCGCCGGTGCCCGAGGCCCGAAGCCGTCACCGCGCCCAACAGGGATGACGCGCCATTGCCGCGGGCATTGCGGCGGGTCACCGCGACGGCGACGGGATCGATGTCGCCGGCCAGCACCGGACGGCGCAGGGCCCTGGCCGCCGCCAGCGCCAGGACGCCGGTGCCGCAGCCGAGATCGAGGATCCGGCGAGGCGATGTCCGCTTCAACAGGGCGTCGAAAGCGAGAAGGCAGCCGGATGTGGTGCCGTGATGGCCGGTCCCGAAAGCCGTCCCGGCATCGATCTCGAGCGCGATGCCGCCGGCACGGCGGCGTGGACGATCGTGCGAGCCGTAGAGAAAGAAGCGTCCGGCCGCGACCGGCGCCAGGCCTTCGAGCGACCGGCGCACCCAGTCCACCTCGGGCAGGGCCTGGACGCAGAACGGCGTCCCGCCGAGCAGGGGGCGCAATCCCTCGCCGGCCGCGCACGCTTGCGCCTCGCTCGTGAAATAAGCGACAAGAGACCAGATCCGCCCCGTCTCGTCCGTCTCGTTGAGCGCGACGGCAAGCGGCGGATCGGGGCCTTCCTCGACTGCGCCAGCGAGCGTGCCGGCGCCCGGCTCGCTCAAGCCCCCGACCGTGAGGGTGAACTGCATTGCCTATTCCGCCGCCTCGCGGGCGAGGAAGCCACCCGACTGGCGGCGCCAGAGATCGGCGTAGAGGCCGCCCTTGCGCAACAGCGCGTCATGCGAGCCTTCCTCGACGATGCGGCCTCTGTCCATAACCACCAGACGGTCCATGGCGGCGATGGTCGAGAGCCGGTGCGCCACCGCGATGACGGTCTTGCCCTCCATGAGATTGTACAGGCTCTCCTGGATCGCCGCCTCGATCTCGGAATCGAGCGCGCTGGTCGCTTCGTCCAGGATCAGGATGGGCGCGTCCTTGAGCAGCACGCGCGCGATGGCGACGCGCTGGCGCTGGCCGCCGGAGAGCTTGACGCCGCGCTCACCGACATGGGCCTCGTAGGCGCGCCGTCCCTTCGGGTCGGCGAGATGCGGGATGAACTCGTGGGCGTGGGCACGCTCGGCCGCCCTGGCGATCTCGCCCATCGTCGCATCGGGCTGGCCATAGGCGATGTTGTCCTTGATCGAGCGGTGCAGGAGCGAGGTGTCCTGGGTGACCATGCCGATCTTCTCGCGCAGGCTCTCCTGCGTGACCCCGGCGATGTCCTGGCCGTCGATCAGGATGCGGCCCTTCTGCAGATCGTAGAAGCGCAGCAGCAGATTGACCAGCGTCGACTTGCCGGCGCCGGAGCGGCCGACGAGACCGACCTTCTCGCCGGGCGCGATGGTCAGGCTCAGATCGTCGATGACGACGAGATCGCTCTCGACCTTCCGGCCGTAGTTGAAGATGATGCGCTCGAAGCGGATCTCGCCCCGCTCGACGACGAGTGGCCTTGCATCCGGCGCATCGACGAGGCTCTGGTCGCGCGCGATCGTCTCGATGCCGTCCTGGACGGTGCCGATGTCCTCGAAGAGGCCCGCGACCTCCCACAGGATCCAGTGGGCCATGCCCTGCATGCGCAGGACGAGGCCGACGGTGAAGGCGAGGACGCCCGTGGTCACCGCTTCGAGCGACCACAGCCAGATGGCGAGCGCGCCGGTCGAGAACAAGAGCAGCGCGTTCAGGACGTTGAGCGCCACGGTCATGCGCGTCGTGGTGCGCAGGGAATTGTAGACGGTGCCCAGCATGTGGCGCATGCCGTCCCTGGCATAGAGATCCTCGCGGTCGGCATGGGCGAAGAGCTTGACCGTCTGGATGTTCGTGTAGCTGTCGACGATGCGGCCGGTCACCATCGAGCGGGCGTCGGCCTGCGCCTTCGACAGCCGGCCGAGCTTCGGCACGAAATGGCGCATGACCAGGAGATAGCCGACGAACCACAGGACGAGCGGAATGGCGAGCCGCCAGTCGCTGGCCGCGAACATGGCGAGGGCGCCGGTGAAATACACGCCGACATAGACGAGGACCTCGGTCATCTTCATCACCGTGTCGCGCGTGCCGAGTGCCGCCTGCATGATCTTGGTCGCGATGCGGCCGGCGAAGTCGTTCTGGAAGAAGTCGATGCTCTGGCGCAGCACATAGCGATGCGCCAGCCAGCGGATGCGCATGGAGAAATTGCCGATGAGGCCCTGATGGACCACGGCCTCGTACCAGAATTTCAGGATCGGCAGGACGACCAGCACCAGCGCCGCCATGACGAGGAGCCTCGCCCGGTGGTCTTCCCAGAAGGTCGCGCGGTCGGCGGTGCCCAGCCAGTCGACCAGATTGCCCATGAAGGAGAACAGCCATACCTCGATCAGCGCGACCGACGAGGCCAAAGCGGAGCAGACCAGGATCAAGGGCCAGAAGGGCTTCGTGTAATGCCAGACGAAGCCCCACAGCGTGCTGCCGGGCTTTGTCGGTCTCACAGGCGGAAACGTATCGGTCCGGCTTTCCAGCCAGCTGAACACACGCTCGAACACGGTTGGCTCCAAAGAAACGACGCTTCGCCTTGCGGGCTCCAGAAGCGTCGGGGCCGGAGACGGTCACTCCCCGGGCGGTCGCGGCGGTCTTATAGCGGAGCGGAACCCACGAGGGAAGCGGGCGGGGGGCCCGTATGGGCCATGAAAAACTCCGCCGCTGGATGCGGCGGAGTTTCTTCGGGGTGAAATCTGTCTTTTGCGTTACGGGTTGGTCGATCCCTGACCAGTCGTGCCGCCCTGGGGCGCCGGCTGCTCGGGGGCGGGCGGCGTAGCGGGCTGCTCAGGAGCCGGGGTCGCCGGCTGCTCGCTCGAGCCTTGCGGCTGGGTCGCGGGCGGCGTCGTCGGCTCGGGCGCGGGGGTCACCGGTTGTTCGGTCGTGGTGCCGGTGGTCGGCGCCGGCGGGGTTCCGTTCCCGCCCCACATGAAGAAGGCGGCAATCAACGCCAGAACGATAAGACCGCCAATGATCCATCCGGTGCTGCTGGTGCCGGACCGCGTGTCCGTATTGTACTGGACGTCCGGATCGACCTTGGGATCCGTCTTCGGGCGGTATTGAGGGTTGGTATCCATTCTCGTCTCCCATCAAATGGACGATGCCTGTCAACGCCTGACGAGAGCCGAAGTTCCCTTGGTCGGCAAAGAAATAAGTACAATATTATCAATTCTTTAGGCTCTATCCTGCGATGAGGAAAAATCGGCGGGCGAGGCATAACGGGCCTCCGATAAAAGCGTGCCTCGCTTTCGCCGCGCATGGTAGGAGCGCCCATGGCCTCCTATCCGCGCGTGATTCCGCTCGTCGTCGCCTCGGCGCTGTTCATGGAGAACACCGATTCGACGATCATCGCGACCTCGCTGCCGGCCATCGCCGCCGATCTCGGCGAAGATCCCATCATCCTGAAGCTCGCCTTCACCACCTATCTGCTGGCGCTCACGGTCTTCATTCCAGTCAGCGGCTGGTGCGCCGACCGTTTCGGCGCCCGCAACGTGTTCCGCGCCGCCATCGCGGTGTTCACCCTGGGCTCGATCGCCTGCGGCCTGTCGAACTCGCTCGAAGGGCTGATCGCGGCGCGCGCCCTCCAGGGCATCGGCGGCGCCATGATGGTGCCGGTCGGACGCCTCATCATCCTGAGGACCGTGTCCAAGAGCGACATGGTCAATGCGCTGGCGCTGCTCACCATACCGGCATTGATGGGACCCATCTTCGGTCCGCCGCTCGGCGGCTTCATCACCACCTTCTTCCATTGGCGCTGGATCTTCTGGATCAATGTGCCGGTCGGCCTCATCGGCCTGGCGCTGGCGACGATCTACATGCCCGACATCCGCGAGGAGGGCGCCCCGCCGCTCGATGCGGTGGGCTTCCTGCTCTGCGGCATCGGGCTCTCGACGCTGGTGTTCGGCGCCACCGTTCTCGGGCGCGACGACGTGCTCCCGGCCCATGGCGCGCCGGCCTTGATGGGCATCGGTCTCGTATTCGCCGCCCTGTACATCCGGCATGCCAGGCGCCGCGCCCGGCCCATCCTGGATCTCAATCTCCTCAAGATCGAGACCTTTCGGTCGGGCGTCCTCGGCGGCAGCCTGTTCCGCATCGGCGTCGGCGCCATACCCTTCCTGCTGCCGCTGATGCTGCAGCTCGGCTTCAAGCTGACGCCGTTCCAGTCGGGAAGCCTGACCTGTGCTGCGGCGCTGGGCTCGCTCACCATGAAGTTCACCGCGGCGCGGATCCTGAAGCGCTTCGGCTTCCGCAGCGTGCTCCTGTTCAATGCCATCGTCAGCGCCGTCTCGCTCGGCGTGCAGGGGCTGTTCACGCCCGAGACGTCGCATCTCCTCATCCTCGCCGTCCTCCTCGCCGGCGGCTTCTTCCGCTCGCTGCAATTCACCTCGCTCAACGCGCTCGCCTATTCGGACATACCGCAGCGCGAGATGGGGCCGGCGACCAGCTTCTATGCCGTGGCCCAGCAGCTTTCGCTGGCGACCGGCGTCGTCTGCGCCGCCTCGGTGCTCGAATTCGCGCAATATCTGCGGGGCGACGTCATGCTGACGGTGAACGACTTCGCCTATGCCTTCTTCGCCGTGGCGCTGGTCAGCGCCCTCTCCGTGCTCCTGCATCTGAACCTCGCTCCGGATGCGGGAGCGGAAGTGTCGGGGCGCAGGATACCGGTGAAGACCGAAGCCTGAGCGAAGCAAGTCCACTTCGCCGGGATGCGCGCTAGAGCGCCGCATCGGCTTGCCCGAAAACCGCGTACACTTCTCGGGCCGATGCTCTAGGCGGGCTCGACGAAGGAGTCGAGCACGCGCTTCTCGCCGGCCTTGTCGAAATCGATGGTGAGCTTGTTGCCGTCGACATGGGTGACACGGCCATAGCCGAATTTCTGGTGGAAGACGCGGGCGCCGCGCGCGATGTTCTTGCCCTCGGTCTCGCGCGCCACGAGCTGGCCTTCGATGATGTGAGGAGCCGAACGCATCGCCTCGCCACGGGCATAGGCGCGCTGTGCGCGCTGCCAGCCCGGCGTCTCGTAGGTGTTGGAGAAGGGCGTGGTCCGCTCCTCGAAGCGGCTTGCGCCATAGGACCCGATGCCGTAGCCGCCATAGGAATTCGACATCGGCGAGATCTCGACATGGGCCTCCGGCAATTCGTCGACGAAGCGCGAGGGCAGGCTCGACTGCCAGAGATTGCGGACGCGGCGGTTCTGGGCGAAGGAGATGGTGGCGCGGCGCTTGGCGCGGGTGATGCCGACATAAGCGAGGCGCCGCTCCTCCTCGAGGCCGGCGCGGCCCTTCTCGTCGAGCGAGCGCTGGTGCGGGAACAGGCCTTCCTCCCAGCCGGGCAGGAAGACGGTGCCGAATTCGAGGCCCTTGGCCGAATGCAGGGTCATGATGTTGACCTTGTCTTCGCCGGTGCCCGAATCGGTGTCCATCACGAGCGCGATGTGCTCGAGGAAGCCGGCCATGGTCTCGAACTCGCCCATCGAGCGCACGAGCTCCTTCAGGTTCTCGAGCCGTCCCTGCGCTTCGGGACTCTTGTCGTTCTGCCACATGGCGGTGTAGCCCGATTCATCGAGGATGATCTCGGCGAGCTCGACATGCGGCAATCCCGAGAGCGCCTGGCGCCAGCGCGCGAAGGATGAGAGCAGGTCGCGCAGCGCGTTTCGCGTCTTGCCCGGCAATTCGTCCGTCCGGCTCACGACCTCGGCCGCGCGATAGAGCGACACGCCGTCGCGGCGGGCGAACTCGTGCAGGCGCTTGACGGACGTGTCGCCGATGCCGCGCTTCGGCACGTTGACGATGCGCTCGAAAGCGAGATCGTTGTCGGGAGACGCCGTGACCTTGAAATAGGCGAGCGCATCGCGGACTTCCTGGCGCTCGTAGAAGCGCGGACCGCCGATGACCCGATAGGGAACGCCCAGAGTGATGAAGCGGTCCTCGAAGGCGCGCATCTGGAAAGAGGCGCGCACCAGGATGGCCATGTCGTTGAGCCTCTCGCCCTTGCGCTGCAGGCTCTCGATGTCGTCGCCGACGGCGCGGGCTTCCTCGTCGCCGTCCCAGTGCGAGCGCAGGGTCAGCTGCTCGCCGTCCTCGCGCTCGGTCCTGAGCGTCTTGCCGAGACGGCTCTCGTTCCTGGCGATGAGGCCCGAGGCAGCGCCCAGGATCTGCGGCGTCGAGCGGTAGTTGCGCTCGAGCCTGATCACCCTGGCGCCGGGGAAATCCTTCTCGAAGCGCAGGATGTTGTCGACCTCGGCGCCGCGCCAGCCGTAGATCGACTGGTCGTCGTCGCCGACGCAGCAGATGTTCCTGTGGCCCTGGGCGAGCAGCCGCAGCCACAGATACTGCGCGACATTGGTGTCCTGATACTCGTCGACCAGCATGTACTTGAAGCGCCGCTGATACTCCTTGAGCACGTCGGGATGGTCCTGGAAGATGTGCAGGACCTCGAGCAGGAGGTCGCCGAAATCGACGGCATTCACCACCCTGAGCCGGGCCTGGTACTCGGCATAGAGCTCGGCGCCCCGGCCATTGGCGAAACCATGCGCTTCGCCGGCGGGCACGCGCGCCGGCAGGAGTCCGCGGTTCTTCCAATTGTCGATCAGCGAGGCGAGCTGGCGGGCGGGCCAGCGCTTCTCGTCGATACCGGACGCCTCGATGACCTGCTTGAGAAGGCGGATCTGGTCGTCGGTGTCGAGGATGGAGAAGCCGGATTTGAGGCCGGCGAGCGCGGCATGCGAACGCAGGATCTTGACTCCGATGGCATGGAACGTGCCGAGCCACGTCATGCCCTCGACGACGCCGCCGATCAGATGGCCGATGCGCTCCTTCATCTCGCGCGCCGCCTTGTTGGTGAAGGTGACGCACAGGATCTGTCCGGGCCAGGCGCGGCCGGTGGCCAGGATATGGGCGAGCCTGGTGGTCAGCACCCGGGTCTTGCCGGTGCCGGCGCCGGCGAGCACGAGGAGAGGGCCGTCGGTGGTCTCGACGGCGGCGCGCTGCTCCGGATTGAGGCCCTCGAGGTAGGGCGCCTCGACGCCGGCGAGCGCGCGCGCCGCCAGCCCGCCCGGCTTGCGCGGTGCCGGGGCCTCGTCAAAATCACCGATATCTACAGGGCGTGAAGACATGACTGGGGGTGCGAATCCTCGAAGTTTCGCACCCTTATATAGCAACTCGCCGGCAGATCACGAATTTGGCCGCGGCGGGGCGCGGAAAACCCGCGATCCGGCGTCAATGGAGGCTGTTGCCCTTCAGGTCGGCAAGCGCGGTCTGCACGTTCCGCCAGGTCTTCGCGGTGCGCTCGGCCCCATATTTCACGCAAATGCGTTCATGGACGGCCGCCTCTTCCTCAGCCTTCGCGCCATGGACCACGAGGAGTTGGCGCGCGAATTCGATGATGGTTGCTTGCTGCATGCCGACCTCCCTGTTTTGCGTTGATAGCGAGACTTATGCCCGGCGAATGCGTCGAGAATATTGCAGCCGCAAGGCAAGACGATTTTTTGTGCCATGAATTTCAGTCAAATGCAGCGACGTGAAAATTTTCGCGCCACGCGAGTGAAATAAATTTCATACCATTAAAAAAGCCGCCCATCTGCGGCCCCGCTCGTGGCGGCCCTCCCCGAAAATGGGGAGGGACTCATATGCGGAAAGGCGCTTTCCTTCTGCTCTCGATCTCAGTCCGGCCGGTCAGCTGACATGCGGCGACTGCATCGTGGTCAGCGCCGACTGGATGCGGCGCCAGTTCGCCGCCGCCTCGCAATCGCCCTTGGCCTCACAAGCCGTCGCGCGCTGGGCGGCTTCCAGCACGGCCCGCTCGCCGCGCACTTCATGAAGTTGTCGTGCATAGTCCAGGATCTCGAGAGCTTGCATCGTCTCATCTCCATAATATTAGAGGCCGTCCCTGGAGCCCCGGACAATCAAAGGCAAATGCGCGCACAATGTGGCGGAAGGCTATTTTTTCGGGATGCCGATGCGGTGCCCGACCTGCGGCGGAATCGGCAGGCAAGCATGCGCCTCACGCATCGCCTCGATGTTGGCGAGCACGTCCGGCGGAAAGGGCGTCGACTTGCGCAGGCCCATGTCGACATGGATGATGATGATCTCGTTGGTGGCGGCGATCCAGCCTTGCATCGCCTGGCGCATCAGCACCACATAGTGGACGCGCTTGGCGTCATGGTCGAGAAACTGGGTGTCGACCCTGACGGCGTCGCCCGCATGGAGCTCGCGCAGATAAGTCAGATGCGCCTCGAGGGTGAAGAAGGAGCAATTGGTCCTTTTCACGTAAGAGGCGCCGAGGCCGACGGCCTCGAAAGCCTCCTCGCCGGCCCGGTCGAAGAGCACATTGTAGTAAGCCATGTTGAAATGGCCGTTATAGTCGGTCCACTGATCCTCGATCCGGTGGACGGAACTGGTGAAAGGCGCGGGATAGGTCATCGGCGGTGGAATTTGCACTTGGGAGCGGTTGGTTTAGAAGCGATAGCAGGGACTTATCACGGATGACAAATGCGAGCTCTTAAGAAGAACAGCGTGATCCAGGCGGTGGCCGAGGTCAAAGCGCTCCTCGGCGACCGGCTGTCGACCGCCCAGGCCGTGCGCGAGCAGCACGGCAAGGACCAGACCTGGGCGCCGGGAGCGCCGCCCGACGCCGTGGCTTTCGTCAGATCGACCGCGGAGGTGCAGCGCATCGTCGCCGTCTGCGCCCATTACGAGACACCGGTGATCGCCTACGGCACGGGCACATCCCTCGAAGGCCATTTTTCCGCGCTTTATGGCGGCATCTCGGTCGACCTCTCGGCGATGAACCGGGTGCTGGAAGTCAACGCCGAAGACCTCGACGCGAAGGTCGAGGCGGGGGTGACGCGCAAGGCGCTCAACAGCCATCTGCGCGACAAGGGGCTGTTCTTCCCCATCGATCCGGGCGCCGACGCCAGCATCGGCGGCATGGCGGCGACCCGCGCCTCGGGGACCAATGCGGTGCGCTACGGCACCATGCGGGAGAACGTCCTCAATCTGACCGCCGTCCTCGCCAATGGCGAGGTGGTCCATACCGCCAGGCGGGCCAAGAAGTCGTCGGCGGGCTATGACCTCACCCGCCTCCTGGTCGGTTCGGAGGGAACCCTCGGCATCATCACCGAGGTGGGGGTGAGGCTCTATGGCATCCCCGAATCGATCGCCGCCGGCGTCTGCCCGTTCCCGTCCGTCGACGCCGCCTGCCAGGCGGTGATCCAGACGATCCAGCTCGGCATACCGGTGGCGCGCATCGAGCTCGTCGACGAGGAGCATGTGAAGGCGTTCAACGCCTATTCCAGGATCGATCTCAAGGTGGCGCCGACGCTGTTCGTCGAATTCCACGGCAGCGAGGCCGGAACCGCCGAGCAGTCCGGGCTGTTCGGCGCGATCGCGGAAGAGCTGGGCGGCGGGCCCTTCGCCTGGGCGACCAAAGAAGAGGACCGCCAGCGCCTCTGGCAGGCGCGCCACGACGCCTTCTGGGCGACGAAATCGCTGATGCCGGGCAAGGAGGCCTTCGCCACCGACGTCTGCGTGCCCATCTCGCGGCTGGCCGAATGCGTGAAGGAAACGCAGGCCGATCTCGCCGCCAACGACCTCTATGGCCCGATCGTCGGCCATGTCGGCGACGGCAATTTCCACGTGGTGCTCTATTGCGACCGCTCCGATGCGGAAGAGCTCAAGCGGGTCAAGGCCGTCTACGACCGGCTCATCCGCCGGGCCATCGCCATGGACGGGACCTCGACCGGCGAGCATGGCATCGGCGCCGGCAAGATGGCTTTTCTCGAAGTGGAACACGGGCCGCAGGGCCTCGCCATGATGCGGCAGATCAAACGGGCCCTCGATCCCAAGAATATCCTTAACCCGGGCAAGATAGTCGCCTTATGATCGCCGCGACTGCCTGGCATGGACAGGCAGCGACAGGTACCGAATGAAGCTGTGGAAATCGCCCGTACTCTATTTCGGGATAGCGCTCGTCTTGGCGGTCGCGGCAGCCTTCATCGCGCCTTATGTCATCGACTGGGGCAGCTACCGGAGCGCGATCGAGAGCTATGGCAGCAAGATGATCGGCCGCAAGGTAACGGTGAGCGGCGACATTTCCGGCCGGCTCTTTCCCTGGCCCAAGCTCTCCATCCATGACGTGAAGGTGGCCAATCCGGAAGGCTCCTACGTGCCGGATTTCATCACCGCCGAGGAGATCGACATGCGCATGACGCTCGCCGGCCTCCTCGGCGGCGAGATCAGGGTCGAATCGATCGACGTCGTCAGGCCGGTGGTGGCCTTCGAACGGCTCGATACCGGCAAGGGAAGCTGGCATCTCCAGCCCGCCGCGGGCGCCGACGAACTGCGCCTGATCGACCGGATCAGGCTCGATCAAATCACCGTGACCGACGGCGTTGTGCATCTGATCGACAATCGCCGCGCCGGGCGCGCGACCATCACCGGGGTCAATGCCACGCTCTCGGCGCAGAACATCGCCGGACCCTGGCGGATGCGCGGGACCGCGGCCTATCGCGACCGGCCGGTCGAGATCGCCGTCAATACCGGCGCCTGGACGCCGGAGGCCCCCTTCAAGTTCGGCTTCCGCATCGCCTCGGCCGACGGCTCCGGCCTGGCCTACCAGTTCGACGGCGCCAACGACGGCAATCACGTGACCGGCAATCTCAAGATCCAGCCGGCGGCCAGCAGCGACGGGCGCAGCGACCCCGAAGGCCGGCTCCGGCCCATGGTGATGACGGCGCAGGTGACGTCGGATTTCGACACGGTGGCGCTCGACAAGATCGAGATCGCGCCCAGCGACGGGACCGGCGAAGGCGCCAATCTTCTCACCGGCAGCGCCGAAGTGAAGCTCGGCGCCAGCGTCGCGCTGAAGGCGGACCTGAAAGCCACGCGCTTCGATCTCGACGCCGTCGCCGGCGCCGAGGCCAGGAGGCTCCTGCGGGAAGGCGGCGGACTGGCCTTGCTCGAGAACGTCCTCGACGTCATGCCCGATGGCGTCAATATCAGCGGATCGCTCGGCGTCGCCTCGCTCGTCGTCGGCGGCGAGGCGCTCGACAATGCCCGGCTCGCCGTCGAGATGGACGGCGAGGCGATCCGCATCAAGGAACTGTCCGCCGGCATGCCCGGCCAGGCGCGCGGCCTGTTCAGCGGAGTCTTCGTCGTCACCGATTCGGGCCCGCAGCTCGCGGGCGATCTCGCGGGTGAGGCCGGGAGCCTGCGTGATTTCGTGTCATGGGCGTGGCCCGAGGGCCGCGACGACATCGCCCGGATATGGACCGGAAGCCGGGGCCGGCTCAAGCTCCAGACCCGCCTCGATGCGACCAGCGGGGAGATCCGCTTCCAGGAGATGAACTACCAGATCGACGAATCGCTGGGCAGCGGCGGACTCACCATCGGCTTCGGCAAAAGGCCGTCGCTCGATGTGAGGCTCGATGCCTCGGCCCTCGATCTCGACCGCTTCATGCCCAATGGCATCGGCGGCGGCGGGTGGGTCGGGACCGCCGGCTTGGTCGCGCAATGGGCCGAGAGGAACGACCTGCGTCTCGCTCTGCAATCCGGCAAGGTGCTGCTCAACGGCGTCGATGCCCGCGACGTCGCCATCGACATCGCGGCGCTCGACGGCAGCATCGATCTCAAGACCGTCGAGATCGGCGATGTGGGCGACGCCAGGCTCGAGATCAGCGGACTGCTCGCGCCGACCGAAACCGGGAGCCGGGGCACGGTGTCGACCAGCGTCACCGCGGACGATCCGCGCAGCCTGCTGCAGCTGCTCGGCCTCTATCCGAAGGACAGCGAGCCGGTCTGGTCGGAAGCCGTGGGCAAGACCGATCTCACCATCACCGCGGATCTGAAGCCCGATGCCGGGGGCCAGTCCGCGACTTACCGGCTCGCCGGCAAGACTGGCGATATCGATATCGACGCCAATCTGGCGGCCGCCGGGAAGGGCGATCTTCTGGCGAGCGAGATCAGCGGCGCCGTCACCTTGCGCAGCGCCACCGGCGCCGGCCTCCTCAAGCTCATCGGTCTCAGGCCGGTGGCCGATGAAAGCGGTGCCGGGAAGATCGCCTTGACGCTCACCGGATCGCTGGCCAACGGCCTGGTCGCCGACGTGGAGAGCGAGGTGTTCGGCGCCAAAGCCCAGTTCCAGGGCAAATTCCAGCGCGCCGACGGCGTAATCGCCGGCACCGGGCGGGGTGGGATCTTCAGCGAGCGGCCGGAAGGCCTGTTCGTCGCGGCGGGCATTGCCGGCTATGCCGGCGGACCGCTGTCGGTCGAATCCGACGTCGAGATCGCCGGGCCCAAGATCTCGCTTCCCAATGTGCAGGGCTTCGCCGCGGGCGCGCCGTTCAAAGGCACGCTCACGCTGGAGGGCGGCAAGCGGATCAAGGGCGAGTTCGCGACTGGTGCCGTCTCCTTCGCGCGTCTGTTCGGGCTCGTCTTCATGCCGTGGGACGGGCGGGCGGTCGACCTCGAGCTCCCCTTCGCCGCCATGCCGGCCGGAGGCCTCACCGGCGAAGTGTGGATCAAGCCCGACCATCTCGAGGTGTTCGACGGGCTTACGGTGAAGGAGACGCAGATCGGCATCAGCGTCGGACCCGAGGAGATGCGGCTCGCCGCTTTCGGCAAGAGCGATCTCGGAGGCGATGTCGCGATCGAGATCGGCGCCAGGCCGCAGGGCGGCGGCAAGGCGGTGGACGGGCGTCTCGTCCTGCCGATCGATCTGGGCCGCAGCCTGAAGGACAGGAATGGCGGCAAGGTCGCGTCGGGGCTGGTCAAGCTGTCGGTCAAGGCTTCGGGCAGCGGGCGCACGCCGGGCGCCGTCCTCGCCAGCCTCAAGGGCTCGGGAAGTTATGACGTGTCGGGCCTGACGCTCGCCAACATCAATCCCGAACGCTTCGTCGGTCTGGCCAAAGCGGCGATGACGGGAGAGCAGCTGAGAGCGGCTTTCGCGGCGCTCCGCGCCGACGGTGCCGTCGATTTCGGCCCGGCGACGGGAATCCTCAAAATCGAGAACGGGACGGCGAGCATGCCGTCCTTGGCGCAGAGCGCAAGCGTGGGGAACTACGCGCTGACCCCCAGGATCGATCTGCCCGACGGACGGCTCGATGCGTCTCTTCACGTCGAGCTGAAGGGACTCGAGGATCAGTCGGCCTTCGGGGTCACCTATAGCGGCCGGCCCGATGCGCTGACGCGGTTCGTCGATGTCGCGGCCCTCGAATCGAAGCTCGGCTTCCGCGTGGTCGAACGCACGCTGAGGGAGCTCGAGAAGCTGCAGTCCGAACAGCAGAAGGCCCTGGACGAGGAAGATCACCAACGCAGCGAGGATCGGGCGCGGCTCGAGGCCTATAACGAGCAGCGCCGCGAATTGCAGCTGCGGGCCAGGGAGGTCGATGTGCATCGGCGGCTGCGCGCTGAAGCGGCCGAGGCCGCCAAGGCCGAGCTCGAGCAGGCCATAGCCGAAGGGCGCGCCATCAATCGCCAGGAACTCGAGCGCCGGATACAGGAGCGCCAGGTCCATCGCGCCGTGCGGCGTGAGGAAGAGCTGGCGCGCCGCGCCAAGGAAGAGGCCGACCGCAAAGCGCAGGAGGAAGCAGCGCGCCAGGCGCAGGAAGAAGCCGACCGCAAGGCGCGCGAGGAAGCGGCGCGCCAGGCGCAGGAGGAAGCGGCGCGCCAGGCGCAGGAAGAAGCCGACCGCAAGGCGCGCGAGGAAGCGGCGCGCCAGGCGCAGGAAGAAGCCGACCGCAAGGCGCGCGAGGAAGCGGCACGTCAGGCGCAGGAGGAGGCCGACCGCAAGGCGCGCGAGGAAGCGGCACGTCAGGCGCAGGAAGAGGCTGACCGCAAGGCGCAGGAGGAAGCAGCGCGCCAGGCGCAGGAAGAAGCCGATCGCAAGGCGCTCGAGGAAGCGGCACGTCAGGCGCAGGAGGAGGCAGACCGCAAGGCGCGCGAGGAAGCGGCACGTCAGGCGCAGGAAGAGGCAGACCGCAAGGCGCGCGAAGAAGCGGCACGTCAGGCGCAGGAAGAAGCCGACCGCAAGGCGCGCGAGGAAGCGGCACGTCAGGCGCAGGAAGAAGCAGACCGCAAGGCACGCGAGGAAGCAGCGCGCCAGGCGCAGGAAGAAGCCGATCGCAAGGCGCGCGAAGAAGCGGCACGTCAGGCGCAGGAGGAGGCCGATCGCAAGGCACGCGAGGAAGCGGCGCGCCAGGCGCAGGAAGAAGCCGATCGCAAGGCGCTCGAAGAAGCGGCACGTCAGGCGCAGGAGGAGGCCGACCGCAAGGCGCGCGAAGAAGCGGCGCGCCAGGCGCAGGAAGAGGCTGACCGCAAGGCGCTCGAAGAAGCGGCACGTCAGGCGCAGGAAGAAGCCGACCGCAAAGCGCGCGAGGAGGCTACTCGCAAGGCGCAGGAGGAAGCCGAGCGCCAGGCTGCCGAAGCCGCAGCGCGCCGGGCGCAGGAGGAAGCCGACCGCAAGGCGCTCGAGGAGATGGTGCGCCGGGCCCAGGAGGAGGACACGCAGGCGACCGTTGCCGAGCCCGGCGCCGCAAAGCCGGCCGAAACCGCTCCGCCCGATGCGGCGGCACCCTTGCTGCCGCCCGCCGAGCAGGACGTGGAGATCTTCGGGCCGCCGCCGCCGGAGAGGACCGGCAATGTCGAGGCGCGGCCCGCCGTCGAGGAGACGGGAGCGCTCGAGCCTTCAGCATCGCAGCCCCCGGACGCGGGCGTCGTCAAGCCGCCGGCGCCGCCCAAGCCCAAGCCCAAGCGTAAGCCGGCCAAGGCTCAGGCGAAGGCCGATCCCGGCGCGCCCCTGGTCCTGGTGCCGCCGCAGAAGATCGGCAAGCCCCGGAAGCGGGAGCCCAATTTCCTCGAGCGCATCTTCGGCAGGGACGACGACTGAAGTGGTTGTTCCACTTGTTTACCCTCATGCCGAGGCGCAAGCCTCGAAGCATGTTCCAAAGAGTTTGCCGCCTGCCACCCCTGGAGGCCCGCCTGAGGATTGTGGGGCGACGCATGCTCATCTCCCTCTAATTTGACTGATTCTCCGTCAGGCGGTTGAGCACCCAGACCCGAAGCGCGCTCGACAGGTTGCGTCCGCCGCGCTGGCGGTCGATCTCGGCCACCAGAGCGGCGAGCGACTTGTGCTCGGCCTGGGCCGCGGACTTGAGCAGCGCCCAGAATTCCGGCTCGAGGGAGAGCGAGGTGCGATGACCCGAGATCGTCAGCGACCGCTTGAATTCCTTGGGCATCAGCTGTCGCGCTTGTGCCCGTCGAGATGGCGGGACTGGCCGTCCTTTTCCGCCTCGGTCCTGGCGCGCTCCGCCCTGGAGCGTCCGAAGCGCTCGCGGTTCTCCTGCGCCTCGCGCTCCTTGTCCTCGCGCGCGCGGCGCTTGCGGTAGCGCCTGAGATTGACGATCTCGCTCATCGCCTGACCATCATTTGGGGCCGATCATGTCTTCCGGACGCACCAGCCGGTCGAATTCCGCGGCCGTCACATAGTTGAGACGCAGCGCCTCCTCGCGCAGGGTGGTGCCGCGCTTATGCGCAGTCTTGGCGATCTCGGCCGCCTTGTCATAGCCGATCTTGGGCGCCAGCGCGGTCACCAGCATGAGCGAGCGATCGAGCGCCGCCTTGATGTTGTCCTCGCGCGCGACGATCCCGGCGACGCAATGGTCGGTGAAGCTCGTCGCCGCATCGGCAAGGAGGCGCACCGATTGCAGGAAGTCGTAGGCCATCACCGGGTTGAAGACGTTCAGCTCGAAATGGCCCTGGCTGCCGGCGAAGGTGATGGTCGCGTGATTGCCGAAGACCTGGGCGCAGACCATGGTGAGCGCCTCGCACTGGGTCGGATTGACCTTGCCCGGCATGATCGAGGAGCCGGGCTCGTTCTCCGGCAGCGCCAGCTCGCCGAGGCCCGAACGCGGTCCCGAGCCCAGTAAGCGGATGTCGTTGGCGATCTTGAACAGCGATGCCGCGACCGTGTTGATCGCGCCGTGACTCATCACCATGGCGTCATGGGCGGCGAGCGCCTCGAACTTGTTGGGCGCCGTCGTGAAGGGCAGGCCGGTGATGCGGGCGATGCGGGCGGCGACCTTGCGGTCGAAGCCCTTGGGCGCATTGAGGCCGGTGCCGACGGCGGTGCCGCCCTGGGCCAGCTCCATCAGCGCCGGCATGGTCGCCTCGACGCGGGCGATGCCGTTCCGGACCTGCCGGGCGTAGCCCGAGAACTCCTGTCCGAGGGTGAGCGGCGTCGCGTCCTGCGTGTGGGTGCGGCCGATCTTGATGATGCCGGCCCAGGCCTTCGCCTTCCTGGCCAGCGCTTTGTGCAGGTGCCCGAGCGCGGGGATGAGATCGTGATGGATCTGCTCGGCGCAGGCGATGTGCATGGCCGTCGGATAGGTGTCGTTGGACGACTGGCTCATATTGACGTGGTCGTTGGGATGGACCGGCGATTTGGTGCCGAGCGTCCCGCCGAGCATCTCGATGGCGCGGTTCGCGATCACCTCGTTGGCGTTCATGTTGGACTGGGTGCCGGAGCCCGTCTGCCATACGGCCAGAGGGAAGTGATCGTCGAGCTTGCCCTCCATCACCTCGCGCGCCGCCGCGACGATCGCCTTGCCGAGCCTGCGGTCGAGCTTGCCCAGGGACATGTTCACTTCCGCCGCGGCGAGCTTGACGATGCCGAGCGCGCGGATGACCGGCTGCGGCTGCTTCTCCCAGCCGATCTTGAAATTGCCCAGGGACCGCTGCGCCTGGGCGCCCCAATAGCGGTCGGCCCTGACCGGGATCGGGCCAAAAGTGTCGGTTTCGGTGCGGGTCTTGGTCATGCCGGTCCTGCCTTGGAGAGCTCGGCCGGTCCTACCATTTGCTCGACTGGGTGGAAAGTGGGCGGATTTCAGCGCGGATATCTGCGGGCGAGAAAGAGCATCGCGGCGAAGGAGGCCAAAGCGAAGACTATGGCGACGAGGAGCCCGCCTCGCGGGCCGGCAAGGTCGAGGACCAGGGCGAAAAGGGTCGGCGCGACGGCGTTGAGGATGAGCTGCGGCGCCGTCAGCGTGCCGATCACCAGGCCATAGCCCTGCTGGCCGAACAGGCTCAACGGGATGATGCCCTTGATGATCGACATGAGGCCGTTGGACATGCCGTAGAGGAGGGCGAAGACCAGCGCCGCCCAGAGCGCGAAGCCGCCCAAGGCGAAGATCGCGAGCGCCGCCGGCAGGAGACCCACGGCGATGAGCCCGAGCGTCATCGTCTTCACCCAGTGGCCGGCCAGGATATCGCCGATGCGGCTCGCCACCTGCGACGGCCCGATCAGGGCGGCGAGCGTCACGGCGGCGGCGCCGGTGAAGCCCAGGCCCTCGAAAAGCGGCACGACATGGGCGGAGATCGCGGAGAAGACGATGCCGTTCAAGGCGAGGACGGCGGTGAAGGCGATCATGGCGTGGTTGCGGTCGGCGCCCGAAAGGAGCGGGGCGGCGGGAGCCGGGGGCGCCTCGCGACCGGATGGATCCGCAGGCTCCGGGCCGCGGGAGAGAACGAGAAGATGCAGCGGCAGGCACAGGACGAGATGGAGCAGGGCATAGACGAGGAATGTGCCGCGCCAGCCGATCTCCTGCGAGAGCAGATGCGAGACCGGCCAGAAGACCGTCGAGGCGAGGCCGCCGAACAGCGTCAGATAGGAGATGGAGCGGCGCGACTTGTCGCGCGCCACCTGGGCGAGGGCGGGAAAGGCCGCATCATAGAGGATGAGACGCATCGCCGGTCCGAGGACAAGCCAGCCCAGGACATAGATCCAGGGATCGGCGGCGAAAGACAGGATCAGGCAGCCGAGGCCGGCCAGGCCCGAGCCTGCCGCCATCATCCGCCGGCCGCCATGCGCGTCGATGGCGCGGCCGGCGGCGCGCGAGACGAGGCCGCTGATCAGCAAGGCGGCGGAGAAGGCGCCGAAGATCAGGAATTTCGACCAGTGACGCTCGGCGGCGATATCGAGCGAGAGGGCGCCGAGCGCGTAATAGGTCGTGCCCCAGCCGACGATCTGGGTGATGCCTAAAGCGGTGATGACGTGCCAGAGGGGCATTGTCTTCCTGGCATCGGCATGTGCGAAAGCCGGACCGATGCTTTACAATTCGTCTTTCCAGATCGGGTTGGTCCAGGCGCGCCTGCCGGCCTGATCGATGACGACAACGCGGAGCCACGGGCTTTGCCGGGTGAGAAGCCAGCCCTTCTCGAGCCTGCGCAGATCGAGCGTGGCCTCGGTGATCGACTTGCCGATGCGCAGCACGGTGCGCGAGTGGCCGCAGACGACGGCGATCGTGTCGACCGGCGACGAGGTGACGTTGAGGTCGGTCCCCTCGATGGCGGCGCCATGGATGAGCGGCCCCTGGCTCGAATAATAATGTCCCTGCTTCAGGGCCGCGAGCAGCAGGTCGGGATCGTTGGCCGGCGCCTTCACCTGCACCCAGCCGCCGAAATGGTCGTCATGATGGAAATGCGCGTCATCGGTGGCGAAGGCGGTAAGGCGCCTGCCTTCGTTGAGCAACTGGTCGAGCAGATAGAAGCCTTCGCCGCGGTCGCATTCCACGGCGCAGCCGTGATTGTAGATCTCGACCGCATGGGCGACGTCGATGGCGCGGCCGTCCTCGATGGTGAGCTGCGACCAGGCGGGATGCGCGATGCCGATGAAGGCGCCGGCTTCGGCGGCGCGCCGCGCGACCCCGGCGCCGCTCTCGTCGGGCGCGCAAGGCGTGAAATCGAGCGGCAGTCCTGCCGCCACGATATGCCAGAGCTCGCCCGCCGAGGTCTCGGGCGCGTGCAGCTCGGCGCCGATGATGGTGGTGAAATCGTTGGAACGAAATCCGCGCGTATCGGCGACCGGCCAGTCGAAATGGCCGATGAAGTGGTCCGACAGCATCATGAAGTCGTAGCCGGCGTTCCTGTAGGCCTCGACGACCTTTTCGGGCGGCAATGCGCCGTCGGACAGGGTGGAATGCGTGTGGAGATTGCCGCGCCAGAACCGGCCCGGCAGCGAAAAAGGCGAAAGATCGGTCATGGAGGCCTCGGTAAGGGTCTTTTGGCTATCTTATTCGCAATTCGCGCTCAATATGCATAATAGACGGCGTAACCATGCGTAAATTGCAAAGGACGAGATGAACGGGTTTGTCGAGGAATGGCGTAATTGCGAAACATGCGCCGGCGCGGTGCCGGTCGATGCTCTGGAGGCGCTCAACGGCGCGCGGCTTCTGGATCAGGTCATAACGGCGCCGGAAAACAGGCTCAGGCCCCGCTTCCGGCCGGCGACCGCGCTGGCCTACGGCCTTTCGCTTCTGATCCTCGCCGCCAATCTGGTGGTGGCGCTCGCCGGCCTCTATCTCGTCATCCACGGCTGGCCGGACGTCGTGCCCATCCTTTGCGGTATCGTTCTGGTCCTCGCGGGATGGCTCCTGCGGCCGCGGCTCGGTTCCGTTCCGGAGGACTGCCTGAAGCGGAGCCACTTCCCCAACCTGTTCAGCATGGTCGACGGCATCGCCGGACAACTGTCGGTCAGGCCGGTCGAGCATGTGCGGGTCGATCATCGGTACCGCGCGTCGCTGACGCGAGCCGGGCCGGCGCGGACGCCGGTGCTCACCATCGGCCTTCCCCTGTGGGCGTGCCTGGCGGGGCAGGAGCGTGTCGCCCTGATCGCGCATGAGCTCGCCCATCGGGTCAACCGCGATCCGGCCCGCGGCGCCGTGATCGGCTGGAGCGTGGCGGCGCTCGATCATTGGGTGGACCGGCTCGACCCGAGCGAGCGGCCGGCGCGGAGCCTCGCCGAGACCGCGACCGGTCTGGCGCGGCGCGTCATGAGCGCCGCCGCCCGCCAGGTGCGCGGCCTCCTCGCCCGTCTCCTTTATCTCGACAGCCAGCGCGCCGAATATCTGGCCGATCATCTCACGGCGAAAGTGGCAGGGCCGGTGGCCACCACGAAACTGCTGGGCAAGCTCGGCCTCGCCCGCAATCTCAGAGCGGTGGCCGGCCAGGTCCATTCCGGCGGCGACACCGGGCAGTCGGTCATCGACGCCTTCCGCGCCTTCGTGGAGGCCATGCCTGAGGGGGAGATGGAGCGGCTCAGGCAGGCCGACGAGGCGGAGAAGGCACGGACCGATTCCTCGCATCCGCCGACCGCCTCGCGCCTCACATTCATCAGGAGCCGGCATTTCGAGCTGCCGCTCGTCATCCTGAGCGATGCGCTGTCGCGCGCCATCGACGAGGAGTTGCAGCCGCTGCGCGAGCGCCTGTCGATCAAGCTCGTGGAGCGCTTCGCGAGCACGGCAGCCGGCTAGAGCGCCGGACGTTCCGATGGAATCAGAACGGCGCTCTATCTCTTTGATTTTGCGCATCGGCTTGCCCGAAAACCGCGTACACTTTTCGGGCCGATGCTCTAGACCGACATCTGCATGCCGAGCTCGACGACGCGCTCGGGCGGAATGCGGAAGAATTCGATGGCGCGCGCCGACTGGTTGGCGAGCATGATGAAGAGCCGCTGCTGCCAGAACGGCATGCGCGCCCTGGGCGAGGTCCGGATGGCGCGCCGGCCGAGGAAATAGGACGCCTGGCGCGGGTCGATCGACAGGCCGTAGGGCTCGCACATGCGCAGGGCGGCCGGAACGTCGGGCTGCTCCATGTAGCCGAAGCGCGCATTGACCTGGAAGGCGCCGAGCGGCAGCTTCTTCACTTCCACCCGCTCGTCGCGCGGCACGCGCGGCACCTCCGTCGTCTCGACCGAGATGAAGACGAGGATGTCGTGCAGCACGCGATTGTGCTTGAGATTGTGCATGAGGGCGCTCGGCGCATAGACGGGATCGGTCTGCAGGAAGACGGCGGCGCCGGCGACCCGGGTCGGCGGACGGCGCTCGAGCGTCGCGAGCAGGCCTTCGAGCTCGACGCTGTCGCGACGCAGCTTCTCGGCGAGCAGCAACCGGCCGCGCAGCCAGGTGAGCATGGTCACGATGATGGCGAGGCCGATGAGCACCGGCACATAGCCGCCGGCGACGAGCTTGGCGCTGTTGGCGGCGAAGAAGACGAGCTCGATGAGAAGGATGACGATGAGGACGGGCAGCACGACCAGCGGCGGAAAGTGGCGCGCATGCCAGAAGACGATGAGCGCCAGAGCCGTGTCGATGATCATCGAGATGTTGACGGCGATGCCGTAGGCGGAAGCGAGGTCGGCGGAGGAGCCGAACAGCAGGACGAGCAGGATCACGCCGGCGAAGACCAGCCAGTTGATCTGGCCGATATAGATCTGGCCCTGCTCGGTGTCGCTGGTATGGGTGATGTTCATGCGCGGCAGCAGGCCCAGCGAGATGGCCTGCTGGGCCATCGAGAAGGCGCCGGTGATGACGGCCTGGCTCGCGATCACCGTCACCAGGGTGGCGAGCACGACCAGGGGGACGAGCGCCCAGGACGGCGCCATCATGAAGAAGGGATTGCTGACGGCCTGCGGGTTGGCATGCACGAACGCGCCCTGGCCCAGATAGTTCAGGATGAGCGCCGGCAGCACGATGAATACCCAGGCCATGCGGATGGGGGTGCGGCCGAAATGGCCGAGATCGGCATAGAGCGCCTCGCCGCCCGTCACCGCGAGGAACACGCCGGCGAAGATGATGAGGCCCATGCCGGGATCGGCGATGACGAGCCTGGCCGCATAGGCCGGATTGAGCGCCAGGAAGATCGTCGGGTCGTCGCCGATATGGAGGAGGCCGAGCACGGCTATGGTCGCGAACCAGAGCGTGGTGATGGGCGCGAAGAAGGCGGCGACGCTGCCGGTGCCGCGGAACTGGAAGGCGAACAAGGTGGCGAGGATGACGAGGGTGGTCGGGACGACGAAGGGCTGGAACCCGGGATTGATGACGCCGAGGCCCTCGACCGCCGACAGGACCGAAATGGCGGGCGTGATCATCGCATCGCCGAAGAAGAAGGCGGCCCCGACCACGCCGAGGATGAGGACGAAGCTGCGCTTGCGCCGAAGCGCCTGCTCGGCCAGGACCACGAGCGTCAGGATCCCGCCTTCGCCCTTGTTGTCGGCGCGCATCAGGATCAGCACGTATTTGATGGTGACGATGAGGATGAGCGCCCAGATCAGGAGCGAGACGACGGCGATCACGTCGCCATGAACGTTGCCGCCGGCGCCCGCCACATGGGCGAGCGACTCGCGCATCGCATAGAGCGGCGAGGTGCCGATATCGCCGAAGACGACGCCGATGCTGGCGAAAGCCAGCTTCAGCTTGCGTCGGAATTCCGCCCGCGACCCTTCGTCGTCGGCCGAACCGGTCTGGTTTGCATTCATGCTTCGGACCAGGGCGCGGTCACCGCCCGTCTACTCCGCCGTCACAACCGAGCGGCATTCAGCAGGAAGACCTGTGATCGTCAAGGGCTTGGGAGGCTTGGTCGGCTTCTTGCCGGGCTTCGGCGGCTTCCACGGCTTGTCGCTGTACCAATAGGCGAGTTCCTCGCCGCAGCCCGTCCCGTCCTTGGGATTGGGCGGCCACTGGTCCTTGCAGCCCTTGTTCTGGCACTTGATGCGGATGTGGAAGTGATAGTTGTGCCCGTAATAGGGGCGCACCTTGGCGAGCCATGAGCGGTCGCCGGTCGCCCAGCGGCATAATTCCTTCTTGATCGGCGGATGGACGAAGATGCGCGCGACCTCCGGATAGGACGCGGCGCGCTTGATGAGACGGGCATGCGCCTCCGTCCACACGCTGTAGTCCATCCTCTTGCGGTCCTTGACCACCAGCGTCGCGCTGATGTTCTCGCGCTCGGCGCGCGTCAGTATGCGGTCGGGCATCGGAGTCAGCCAGACATCGGCATCGAGGCCGATCTGGTGGCTGGCATGGCCGGTCAGCATCGGGCCGCCGCGGGGCTGCGAGATGTCGCCCACCAGGAGGCCGCTCCATCCGTCCTTCTCGCGCGCGTCCTCGGCCAGGCGCTCGAGCAGGGCGATGAGCTTGGGGTGGCCCCAGTTGCGGTTGCGCGACAGGCGCATCACTTGCCAGGCGGGTCCGTTCACCGGCAGGGCCTTGGCGCCGGCGAGACAGCCGCGGGCATAGCTGCCGAACGAGCGCGACGCCATGTCGGCCGGCGTCTTCTGGGCGCCGAACAGCTTCTTGGCGGGTATCTCGTTGATCGCCTGGTTGGCGATCGCCGCGAGCGTCGCGGAATCGGCGGCGGGGAGGGCGCCCTTGTCCTGGGCCGCCGCGGGCAAGGCCGCCAGGAGCAGGACGAGAGCAACTGCGAATAGCCTGTGCACGGTTCACTTCTTCCTGAATGAGTCGAGGGAGACGACGCGTCCGGTCTCGGCGTCGGCTGCCGATCCGGCAGCGGCAAGGGCCGGCTCGGCGGGGGCCGGACCGGCCGAAACCTCGGCCGGCTCCGCGGCCGGTGACTCGACCTTCACCGTCTCGAATTGCAGGCCGAACTGGACATGAGGATCGAGGAATCCCTTGATCGCGTTGAAGGGAACGACGAGTTTCTCCGGGATGTTGTCGAAAGACAGCTCGACCTCGAACTCATCCTCGCGCACCTGCAGGTTCCAGTATTGATGCTGCAGCACGATGGTCATCTCGCGCGGATATTTCTTGTCGAGCCGCTCCGAAAGCCTGACTCCCGGATAGCGCGTGTCGAAGGCGATGTAGAAATGATGCTCGCCGGGAAGACCGGTCTTGACGACCTTGCGCAGGGATGCCCGAACGACCCCGCGCAGCGCCTCCTGCGCCAGAAGGTCGTAGCGCATCAGATCTTCAGCCATGTCGAGGTCCCCGAAAGCAAACGATTCACCGGCTATAATACTAGAGGGCAGGGGGAAGAAGTCATTAAAATGAGGGGAAGCGGGGCGCGGGGGAAGTGCAGGCTTCTGTTGCCAGGTGCCTGCGAACCCCGCCTTAGCCGGCAAAGGCCAAGGGCTTTGATTTCGGCTTATCGCGCTGCATCAAGCAGCGAGAGCGGCCGGAGCATAGTTGTCGTTGGCAACTATTGAATGGCCCGTTACGTCGGTACCATCTCGGGCAAAAGCTCACCCTTTACGCCCTCGTCGATCCTATTTCGCCCCCAGCACAGGCCGCAGCCACGACTGCGGTCTGTGGTGGAGGCGCCGGGTACCGCCCCCGGGTCCGATGGGTTTATTACGATGGCCGTTTATCGCCATAGCCGGCCTTGCGGCCGGCAGGACCAATATAGGCGGACCGGGGGCGGAAGAAAAGAGCGTGATTTACGCAATGTCACGACCGGTTTTCCGCAAAATAGCCATGAATCGGAACCCAACTGTCGCGGGTGCCGCGCGGTGCGGCACAGATTTCAGTCAGGGGGATAGGTATGAGCACCGACTACGCCGCCGATATCCGCAAATATACCGCCAATGTCGATGACAAGGCGGTCGCATCCATCGTGAAATTCTGCGGCATCGCGCTGCGCGGCGCCGATTCGCAATATGTGTCGGTGACCGATCCCGCCGAGGTCCAGCGGGTGGTCGACGGCTTCTGCGCCAAGAAGCTCGGCCTCGACGCCGCGGCCGCCGAAGCCGCGGTCAAGGCGGTCGGCGAAAAGATGAAGGCCGACAGGACAAAGCACCGGGTCACCGTCTACTACCTGGTGGCCGAACATACCGGAACACTGGGCAAGCTCGCCTGACCTCCGCCGGCGGCGAGAGGCCGATTTCCGCCCGACGCCGCCGCCAGGTACAGGATTTCGATCACATTTACCGCTTCGGGCCGGGCCGGCCTGAAGCGGGTCTGATCCGTTCTGCCGCCGCATTGAGGTCGGCACCCTGAATCGGCTAGATTCGCGCCATGCAGCAGTATCTCGACCTCATGCGCCATGTGCGCGATCACGGTGCGCGCAAGGACGACCGCACCGGAACCGGCACGCTCTCGGTCTTCGGCCACCAGATGCGCTTCGACCTCGCGCGCGGCTTTCCGGTCCTCACCACCAAGAAGCTGCATCTGCGCTCGATCATCCATGAGCTTCTGTGGTTCCTGAGGGGCGACACCAATGTCGGATACCTGCGCGACAATGGCGTCACCATCTGGGACGAATGGGCCGATGCCGAGGGCAATCTCGGTCCGGTCTATGGCGCGCAGTGGCGGTCATGGCCGACGCGCGACGGGCGAACCATCGACCAGATCGCCGACGTCGTCGCCCGCATCCGCAAGACTCCCGATTCGCGCCGTCTCATCGTCACGGCATGGAACCCCGCCGATGTCGATCGGATGGCGCTGCCGCCATGCCATTGCCTGTTCCAGTTCTATGTCGCCAACGGCAGATTGTCGTGCCAGCTCTATCAGCGCTCCGCCGACATCTTCATCGGCGTGCCGTTCAATATCGCGTCCTACGCGCTCCTGACCCACATGGTGGCGCATGTCACCGGGCTGAAGGCCGGCGAGTTCGTCCATACGCTCGGCGATGCCCATCTCTATCTCAACCATCTCGACCAGGCGGAGGAGCAGCTGAACCGGATGCCACTGCCCCTGCCGCGGCTCGTCATCAGACGCGAGGTCGGGGAGATCGACGCCTTCCACTACGAGGATTTCGAGATCGTCGGCTACCAGTCGCATCCGCATATCGCGGCCCCGGTCGCGGTGTAGGGCGCGCATGGCGTTGATCGGGCCGGATTTCCGCACCGCCCGGCACGGGGCGCTGTACCGGCCGTCCAATCCGGCGGGCCTCGGACAGGCGCTCGGCATTTTCGTCGTTCTCCTGATCGTCAACCAGCTGGTGCTGCAACTCGTCTTCAGCATCGGCATGGTCGCGCTGACGACCGGGCTGGACAACCTGCTGGCCTCCGGACTGGCCGATCTTCAACACGAATTCCTGCGCGCGACACTGCTCTCCCTCCTGCCGTCCGGCCTTCTGACCGCCGTCCTCGCCTGGATACTGGCTGGTCATGGCGGCTTCGATCCCGGCAGGGTTCTCGCCTTGCGCGTTCCAGCTCTCGGGGTCCTGGGATGGGGCATCATCGTCGGCGGCTTCGTCCTGGCACTCTTCGCGCTGTTCGGTGTCCTCGCCTGGGTGTTCGGCCTCGATCTCACGTCGTCGGGCCTGGTCGAGCAGGCCGTCATGCAATTGAGCGGCGATCCGCTCTATTTCCTGGTCGCCGGCGGACTGATCGTCGGCGCGCCGCTCGCGGAGGAACTGACTTTTCGCGGCCAGATCTTTTCCGCCCTCTCGACGACGCGCCTGGGGACGCTCGGCGCGTCGATCCTGACCTCGGCGCTCTGGGCGGGCGTGCATATCACCCAGCCGCTCCCGGTCATTCCGCTCCTGTTCCTGATGGGCCTCGTTCTCTCGTGGATCCTCGTGCGCTTCGGCAGCCTGTGGCTGACGGTCGCCTGCCACGCGGCATGGAATTCGGTCTCCGCCGTCACCCTCTATCTCGCGTCGCAGCAATGACGATCGAGGTCAGGCCGATCAGGCCCGGAGAGGGCGGCGTGCTCCTGGACATGATCCGAGCCCTGGCGCAATCGCATGGCGTGCTCGACAAGCAGACGGCGACGGCGGCGGATCTCGAGCATGCGCTGTTCGCGGCGGAGCCCATCGTCGGCTGCCTCATCGCGCTCCATGACGGCAAGCCCGCCGGCTGCGCTTTCTGGCACAGGAGCTTCGCCACCTCGCGCGGGCGCGAGGTCATGTATCTCGAAGACCTTTCGGTGCTGCCCGGCCACCGCCGCAAGGGGATCGCCAGCGCCTTGCTCAGGGCGCTGGCGAGGGAGGCGCTGGCGCGGGGCTTTCCCAGCATCTATTGGATCATGATGGGATGGAACGACGGCGCCCGCGCGCTCTATGCCGAAGTCGGCGCCGAATATGACGAAGGCCTGTGCTACTATCGCCTGGGCGACGACCGGCTGATCATGCTGGCGGAGAGTGCCGGATGAGGCCGCGCATCGCCTTCGTCGTCGCGGTCGCGCGCAATGGCGTCATCGGGCGCCAGGGCGGGCTGCCCTGGCGGATCTCCTCCGATCTCAAGCGCTTCAAGGCGATCACCATGGGAAAGCCGGTGATCATGGGGCGCCGGACCTGGGAAAGCCTGCCGAGGAGGCCCTTGCCCGGCCGTCCCAATATCGTGGTCACACGCGACCGCCACTATCGCGCCGAAGGTGCCATCGTGGCGGGGAGCGTCGATGCCGCGGTGAGGGAGGCACGGCGGACGGAAAGCGACGAGATCTGCGTCATCGGGGGCAGCGAGATCTTCCGGCAGATGCTGCCCCAGGCCGACCGGCTCTATCTCACCGAGGTCGATCTGGCGCCGGACGGCGATGTCCTCTTCCCATCGCTCGATAAGAAGGACTGGCGCGAGACGTCGCGCGAGATCCATGCGCGGTCCGAAGGCGACGACGCGGGGTTCACATTGCGCGTGCTCGACCGGGTGCCGCCGGCTGCGCCCGGGTCACGGCCTGTGAGAAAGCCGCTCGAGCGGGACGCATAGTTCCGCATGGCCCGGCTTGATCCTGCCGACGAGCTGCAAAAAGCGCCTGTCGGCCGTCACGAAGCGCGATTGCCGCTTGTGGGCCAGAGCAAGACAGCTGCAATCATAGGCCGGGTGACCGAGCTCGACGGCCAGCGACGTCGTCGCTTCCGTCAACCCTCTCATCGAGAACAGCTCGACATCCGCGCGCTCCAGAAGGCGGCTCGCGAGGATCGCCTCATCCCGAACGAGTTCGCCGCGCCGGACTTTTTTCCAGAGCACGTTCGAGCATTCGGCCATGAGGAGGTCGGGAGCGGCGAAACGGTATTGCGACCGCAACCCCACCGCCGATCCTCTTCCTCGTCGATCACCCATTTGACCGCGACACTCGCATCTATGACGAGGGTTTCCATCACCGCTCATCTCGTCCCTCGCGCAGCAGCTGCTCGGAAGGGGTTTGCCTGCGGGTGCCCGTCAGCCTGCGAAGCTCGGCGGCCAGTTGATCGAAGGACGGCTCTGTTTCGTTCTCCAGCGCCTGCCTCAGGATTTCCCGATGCTCGGCTTCGGCCGAGCGGCCGTGACGCGCCGCCCGAGCCTTGAGCTTTGCGATCAGATTGTCCTCCAGATTGCGAACGTGCAGACTGCTGCCCATAGTGATCCCCACGCTTCCAATGCTATCAATGATATCAGCTTGGGTAAGGAAACAAGAGGGAGACAAGAAGTAAATGACCGATTCGACCGCCGGTCCGGACGTCCTGATCATCGGCGCGGGGGCGGCCGGCATCGGCGCCGGCCGGGCGCTCGCCAAGGCCGGGGTGTCCTTCCTCGTCATCGAGGCCAAGGACCGGATCGGCGGGCGCGCCTATACCGACACCACGAGCCTCGGCCATCTCTGGGACCAGGGCTGCCACTGGCTCCATTCCGCCGACAAGAACGTCCTGCGCCGGCTCGCCGAGGAGATCGGCCACAAATTCCTCACCCGCCGGCGCGGCGCGCCCATGAAGACCTTCATGGACGGCGCGTGGACAGCCGACCGGCTCAGGGAGGATTTCGTATGGGGCATATTGGGCAAGGTGGCCGAGGCCGGCCGGCAAGGCCGGGACGTCGCCGCCGCGACCCTCCTCGATCCGGACCATCCCTGGCATCCCATGGCCAGGCATTGGCTGGCGCTCATGTTTTCGGTCGAGCCGGAGGACATCTCGACCCGCGATGCCGGGAACTACGACGATACCGGCATCAATCTCCCGGTCGAGGACGGCTATGGCGCGCTCATTGCCCGCCTGGCGGCAGGATTGCCGATCCGCACGAAGGTCGTGGCGCGCAAGGTGACCGGCCGTGCCCGCGACGTCGTGGTCGAGACCGACCAGGGGACGATGACGGCGAAGGCGGTGATCGTCGCGACGCCGGCGCGGATGCTCGAGACCGGCTTCGTCGCGATCCCGGGCATGCCGGCCGGGATGGCGGACGCCTTCACCCATGTGCCCATGGGCTATTACGAGAAGATCGCCATCGCCTTTGACGCAAAAGTGTTCGAGGGGTTCGAGATGCCTTATGCCGACATCTTCGATCCGGTGGCGCCCGCCACCCATCCGCTCAATTTCGAACTGCATCCCTTCGGCCGGCCGGTCGCCGTCACTCATATCGCCGGGCATTTCGCCCGCGAGATGGAACGGGAAGGCGAGGCCGCCATGATCGACTTCGCCCTCGCCGCGCTCGTCAGGGCGTTCGGCTCCGACTTGCGAAAGAGAGTCAGGAAAGCGGTCACAACCCATTGGTCTTCCGATGCTTTCATCAACGGGGCCTATTCCTGCGCCAGGCCCGGCCACGGCGACGACCGCAAGGCTTTCGCGCTTCCCGTCAGGGAGCGCATCTGGCTCGCCGGCGAGCATGTGCATCCGACATTCCAGGCGACGGCGCATGGCGCCTTCGAGACGGGAATAGCGGCTGCGGCACAGGCGGCCGCCGTCCTGGAGCCGCGATCGGAGGGCGAGAAGACCGCCGCCCCGGCCTGATCTGCGGATTGGACTTCGGTGCTCCAAATTCCTATATGGACGCGACCGACAATGAATGACTGAGGTGAGACTCGATGCCATGGAATAAGGATGGGGGCGGAGGCGGCAAGGGCCCATGGGGGCAAGGACCCTGGGGCCAGGGGCCCGGGGGACCATCCGGCGGCAATCGCGGCCCGAACCCTCCCGATCTCGACGAACTGATCCGCAAGGGCCAGGACAGCCTGAAGAGCATTCTTCCCGGCGGCGCCGGCGGGCGCAGCACCTGGGTGATCATCGTCCTCGCCATCCTGGCGCTCATCACCTTCAACAGCATCTATCAGGTGCAGGCGGACGAGCGCGGCGTGGTGCTGAGACTCGGCAGCTATGTGCGCACCGTGACGCCCGGCCTTCATTTCGCGATCTGGCCGGTCGAGACCCTCGAGGCCGTCCGGGTCGAGGCGGAGAACCAGACGCCCATCGGCGCCACCGCCAATGAAGGCCTGATGCTGGCGGGCGACCAGAACCTGGTCGATATCCGCTTCACGGTCCTCTGGAAGATCAAGAATCCGGAAGAGTACCTGTTCAATGTGAGCGACCAGGAGAAGCTGGTGCGCGTGGTCGCGGAAAGCGCCATGCGCGAGATCGTCGGGCGCACGCCCGCCGAGGAGGTGCGCACCACCGGCCGCCTCGCCGCACAGGACCAGGTGATGAACATCACCCAGACCACGCTCGACAGCTATTCGGCGGGCATCCTCATCACCGGCGTCAAGCTCGAAAAGGCCGATCCGCCGGCGGAAGTGCTCGGCGCCTTCGAGGAAGTGCAGCGCGCCGAGCAGGACCAGGCCCGGCTCATCAACGAAGCAGACCAGTATGCCAACCAGCGCCGCCGCCTGGTGGAAGGCGAAGCCGCCAAGGTGATCGAGGACGCCAAGGGCTACAAGGCGCGGGTCACGCTGGAAGCCCAGGGCGAAGCGCAGCGCTTCCTCTCGGTCTACGAGCAGTACAAGAATGCCAAGGACGTCACCCGCAGGCGCATCTTCCTCGAGACGCTGGAGGACATCCTGGCGCAGTCCAGCAAGGTGATCATCGAAGGCGGCGAAGGGCAGGGCGTCGTGCCCTACCTGCCGCTGCCCGAGATCCAGAAACGCCAGAACACGACGCCCCCGGCGCAGGGAGCCAATCAATGAACCTCTTCAAATCGTCCGGCATCATCGTCATCGCCGTGCTGGCGCTCATCGTCTGGTCGGCGACCTTCATCGTCGACGAGCGCAAGAAGGCGCTGGTGCTGCGCTTCGGCGAGATCAACCGCATCGTCGAGAAGCCCGGCCTCTATTTCAAGATACCGTTCGCCGACGAGGTGGTGCCGATCGAGGACCGCATGATCGTGTGGACCAGCGACAATATGAGCGTCCAGGTGGTCGACGGGCGGCGCTACCTGGTCGATGCCGTGACCATGGCGCGCATCGTCAACGCCCAGCGCTTCCGCGAGACGGTGTCGGCCGACATCTCGCGCGCCTGGGACCGGATCAGGACGAGGCTCGATGCCGCGCTCCGCCAGACCTACGGCAAGCGCTCCTTCGATGCGGCGCTGTCCAAGGAACGCTCGGTGATGATGCGCGAGATCCGCGACCAGGTGCGGTCCGAGGCGCTCAACAACGGCATCGAGATCGTCGACGTCCGCATCGTGCGCACCGATCTCATGGACGAGGTGCTCAAGAACACCTATGAGCGGATGAGCTCGGAGCGCATCGCCGAGGCCAAGGACCTGCGCGGCCGCGGCGAGGCGCGCAAGATCGAGATCATGGCGCAGGCCGATCGCGCCTATACCGAGAAGCTCGCCGATGCGCGGCGCCAGTCGGAGGTCATTCGCGGCGAGGGCGAGGGCGAGCGCAACCGGATCTTCGCCGAGGCCTTCCAGAAGGATCCCGAGTTCTTCGACTTCTACCGCTCGATGCAGGCCTATGCCAAGAGCCTGTCGAGCGCGGGCACGACTCTGGTGCTGAAGCCCGATTCCGACTTCTTCAAATATCTGGGCATGGACAAGGCGGGGCCGGCGCCCCAGCCATGAGCGACTTCCTGACGGCCCTCGGTCTCGTCTTCGTGATGGAGGGCCTTCTTTATGCCTTTGTTCCGGGCCATCTCAAGGCGGTCATGGCCCTGATGCAGTCCGCTCCGGAGGACAGCCTGCGCGTGGGCGGGCTCATCGCGACGGCGGTCGGCGTGGGCCTGGTCTGGCTCGCGCGGAACGTGCTCGGAGGATCATGAAATCGTGATCTTGAACGGCTTGCGGGGTTGGGCGTTCAACGCTTACTGGCCGGGACGGGTCGAAGGATTGATGACGGAGAAGCCGATTATGAATGGAACGGTGAAACGGATTCTGGCCGCGGCCGTGGCGGCGCCGCTGGTCTTCATGGCCCATGACGGCCTCATGCCGGGGCTCCCGGCGCAAGCCCAGCAACTTCAACAGCTTCCGACCGTCGCCGACCTCGCGGAGAAGCTCTCGCCGGCCGTCGTCTCGATCGCCACCACCCAGAAGCTGTCCGGCGGCGCGCAATTCCAGATCCCGGACCTGCCGCCCGACGTGCCGTTCCGCGACATGTTCGAGGACTTCTTCAAGCGCCAGCGTCCGGGCGGGCGGCCCGAGCCGCGCACCGTCAATTCGCAGGGTTCCGGCTTCGTCGTCGACGCCTCGGGCATCATCGTCACCAACAATCACGTGATCGAGCAGTCGGACGACATCACCGTCGTCTTCACCGACGGCGCCAGCCTCAAGGCGGAGCTGGTCGGCCGCGATTCCAAGACCGATATCGCGGTGCTCCGGGTGAAGCCGGAAAAGCCTCTCACCGCCGTCGGTTTCGGCGATTCCGACAAGCTCAGGGTCGGCGACTGGGTGCTCGCCATCGGCAATCCCTTCGGCCTCGGCGGCTCGGTGTCGCTGGGCATCGTCTCGGCGCGCAACCGCGACATCAATGCCGGGCCCTATGACGACTTCATCCAGACCGATGCGGCGATCAACAAGGGCAATTCCGGCGGGCCGCTGTTCAATCTCGCGGGCGAGGTGGTGGGGGTGAACACCGCCATCTATTCGCCCTCCGGCGGCTCCGTCGGCATCGGCTTCTCGGTTCCGGCGGCGACCGTCAGGGGCGTCGTCGACCAACTCGTCAAATACGGCGAGACGCGGCGCGGCTGGCTCGGCGTGCGCATCCAGTCCCTGACCGACGATCTGGCGGAAGGACTCGATCTCGGCGCCAAGGCGCAAGGCGCTCTCGTCGCCGAGGTGACGCCGACGGGGCCGGCCGAGAAGGCCGGGCTCAAGCCCCGCGACGTGATCGTCGAGTTCGACGGCAAGCCCATTCGCGAGATGAAGGACCTGCCGCGGGTCGTCGCCGACACGCCGATCGGCAAGAAGGTGGCCGTCAAGATCATGCGCGAGGGCAAGCCGCTCGAGGTCCAGGCCGAGGTCGGACGCCTGGAGGACGGCGAGAAGATCGCCGCCGCCAATCCGCAAAGCGCGCCGCCGACCGATACGGCCGACACGCTCGGCATGAAGCTGTCGATCATCACCGACGAGCAGCGCCAGCGCTTCAAGATCGACGATGGGCTTGAGGGCGCCATCGTCACCGAGGTCGATCCCGACGGGCCGGCGGCCGAGAAACGGATCGAGCCCGGCGACGTCATCACCGAGGCCGGCCAGAAGACGGTGAAGACTCCGGGCGACGTCGCGGCGCGCGTCAAGGACGCGGAAGCGGCGCAGAAGAAGACGGTGCTGCTGTTCGTGGCCAAGGGCGGCAAGCAGAGCGAGATGCGCTTCATCGCCGTGAAGATCGACAAGCAGTAGTTCGGCAGATCCTCGAGCGCAGCGTCCGCTTCCCTGGCGCGTCATGGCCCTCCAATATTTCGGTGACAGCACTGTCACCGAAATTGACCTTGACGAATGGGTAATTTTGTCGACAGGCCGAGGCGACCCGGGCGCCCTTCCGACGTTGCAAATGTAGAAGCTCCGATCTACATTAATTCTCGGAATATTCTACATAGGCGCTTGACATGGCATTGAATGTGAACAACCGACAGGCCGACACCCTCACGCGAAAATTCGCCAGGATGGAGGGAGTGAGCATTACCGACGCCATCGTCATTGCCATGAAAGAGGCGATCGAGCGGCGGCGAAAGTCCGAAAAGCCGTCCGAGACGGCGGAACGCCTGCGCCGGAAGTACGGCTTCGACTTGACCGAGGAGGCGCGCAAGCCATTGCCGAAGTCCGCTTACGATGAGATGTGGAAAGATTAGAGTCGCATGTTCGTCGATGCATCCGCGATCGTGGCCGTCATGACAAGGGAACCCGAGACGGAACGTATCGACAGTGTTCTGCGTAGAGCAGGGAGGCTCATCACGTCACCGGTCGTCGTTCTGGAAGTCGCCTTGGCCCTGGCGCGCCCTGACAAGCTCAATCGTCCGGTCTGCGAGCTCGAGCCTTTCATTCTCGACTTTCTCGAGGAGCGTGGAATCGACCTCGTCGACTTGCCGGAAGCCCGGCACACGACGAAATTCGCTCTCTCGGCCGCCGATCGATTCCGAAAAGGCCGTCGCGGCCTGAACCTCGGCGATTGCTTGCATTATGCCTGCGCCAAGCTCAACCGTGTGCCTATACTGGCTACCGGCAACGAGTTCCGCCAGACGGATCTGGACGTCGTTTCCTAGCTCACTCGGCGAACTCATCGCGGCGATAGCCCTGCAGGTAGAGGAGCGCCGTCAGGTCGCCGTGATCGATGGCGACGGAGACGGCTTCGCGGACGGCCTGCTTGGCATGAAGGGCGACGCCCAGTCCCGCATCCCGGAGCATCGGGATGTCGTTGGCGCCGTCGCCGACGGCGAGCGTGTCGGCCAGGGGCAATCCCAGCTTCCGCGCCAGCTCGTGCAGGGCCTCGAGCTTGGCGTCCTTGCCGAGGATCGGCTCGCGCGCCGCGCCCGTGAGCTGGCCTTCCACGATGATGAGCTCGTTGGCGCGGTGCTCGTCGAAGCCGAGCGCCTTCGCCACATGGCCGGTGAACTGGACGAAGCCGCCGGAGACCAGCGCGGCATGGGCGCCATGGGCCTTCATCGTCGCCACCAGCGTGCGGCCGCCCGGGGTGAAACTGATCCGTTCCCGGATGACCGTCGCGATCGCGCTCTCCGGCAAGCCCTTCATCAAGGCGAGACGCGCCTTCAACGCGGCTTCGAAATCGAGATCGCCCCTCATGGCGCCGGCGGTGATCTCCCTGATGCGCTCGCCGGCGCCGGCGAGGCTGCCCAATTCGTCGATGCATTCCTGGCCGATCATGGTCGAATCCATGTCGGCGATCAGGAGCCGCTTGCGGCGGTTCGCGGCGGGCAGGACGGCGACGTCGACCGGCCTGTCCCTCACGAGGCGGCCGATCTCCCCTTGCGCCTCCGCCGAAGGCGAACGCAAGGGAAATTCCACCGCTTCACCCTCGTGCAGCCAGCGCGGCGGGGCCATGGCGATGTCGGCGACCGCGCCCGCGAGCCCCGGGCCGATTGCATGCGAGCCCGGGGCTGCTATGAGAATGACGACGGAGTCCATCCAGCCATGACCTTGGAAAAGCGAGCGGTGCTTATCGCAGGACCGACCGCCAGCGGCAAGTCGGCGCTGGCCATAGCGCTCGCGCATGAGCGCGGCGGGGTCGTCGTCAATGCCGACGCGATGCAGGTCTATCGCGAGCTCAAGGTCCTGACCGCGCGCCCCGGCGAGGAGGACGAAGCGCAGGTGCCGCACCGGCTTTATGGCCATGTTGCGGGGGCCGACAGCTATTCGGTGGCGCGCTGGCTCGCCGATGCGACGGCCGAGATCGACGCGGTGTGGCGGTCGGGTCGGGTGCCCATCGTCACCGGCGGGACGGGCCTCTATTTCAAGGCGCTGGAGCAGGGGCTCGCCGACATCCCGCTGATCCCGCCCGACATCACCGAGAAATGGCGGGTCGCCAGGGGCGACCTCCATGCCGAGCTCGCCAAGCGCGACCAGGGCGCGGCGGCGCGGCTCAATCCGAACGACCGGCAGCGCATCATCAGGGCGCTCGAGGTGTTCGAAGGCACCGGCCGGCCGCTCGACTACTGGCAGCGCGCGGCCCAGGGCCAGGCCACGCTGGCCGGCGCCGAGGTCGAGCGGATTTTCCTCAACCCCGACCGCCGGGTGCTCTACAGGCGGGCGGACGAGCGTTTCGCCCGCATGGTCAGGGAAGGGGGCGTGGAGGAGGTCAAGGCGCTGCTGGCGCTCGGCCTCGACACCCGGAGGCCGGTCATGAAGGCCATCGGAGTGCGCGAGATCGCCGCCTGGCTCTCCGGCTGGCGGGGGCTCGACGACGCCATCGCTGCCGGCCAGACCGCGACCCGGCACTATATCAAGCGCCAGCTGACCTGGTGGCGGAACCAGATGCAGGGCTGGGACGAGAGACGCGCTTGACCTTTTGTCCAGGTCCCCCTACAAGGCTCGCCATGAACCAGTTTCTCGTCCTTATCGTAGGAATGCGCGTCGCCGGGGCAGCCTGAGCTGCCGCGATACTGGCTGACGCGCATAGGCTCCCTCGGGGGCCTTTTTTATTGCCTGCGATGGAACGAAGACCGAGACGAAACGAGGAAGGACAAGGACGATGGCCGGGCGAAGCGACGAGCAGATGACGGGCGCCGAGATGATCTTGAAGGCGCTGGCGGACCAGGGGGTCGAGCATGTTTTCGGCTATCCGGGCGGCGCCGTGCTGCCGATCTATGACGAGATCTTCCAGCAGGACAAGGTCAAGCACATATTGGTGCGCCACGAGCAGGGCGCAACCCATGCGGCGGAAGGCTATGCCCGCTCGACCGGAAAGCCCGGCGTCGTCCTCGTCACCTCGGGTCCCGGCGCCACCAATGCCGTCACCGGCCTCACCGACGCGCTCATGGATTCGATTCCCATCGTCTGCATCACCGGCCAGGTGCCGACCCACCTCATCGGCAACGACGCCTTCCAGGAATGCGACACGGTCGGCATCACCCGGCCCTGCACCAAGCACAATTACCTGGTGAAGAACATCAACGACCTGGCGCGCATCCTGCACGAGGCCTTCTATGTCGCGACCAACGGCCGGCCGGGTCCGGTGGTCGTCGACGTGCCCAAGGACGTCCAGTTCGCCAGGGGCACCTATGTCGGCCCGAGCAACATCCAGCACAAGACCTATCGCCCGCGCGTGAAGCCCGAGCAGAACGCGGTCAGGGCGGCCATCGATCTGATCGCCGCGGCCAGGCGGCCGGTCTTCTATACCGGCGGCGGCGTCATCAATTCGGGGCCGGCGGCCTCGAAGCTGCTGCGCGAATTCGTCAAGATCACCGGCTTCCCGGTGACCTCGACGCTGATGGGCCTCGGCGCCTTCCCGGCCTCGGACCGGCACTGGATCGGCATGCTCGGCATGCACGGCACCTACGAAGCCAACATGGCGATGCACGACTGCGACGTGATGATCAATATCGGCGCCCGCTTCGACGACCGCATTACCGGGCGCGTCGACGCTTTCTCGCCCAATTCGCGCAAGATCCATGTCGACATCGACCCCTCGTCGATCAACAAGAATGTCCGCGTCGACCTGCCCGTCATCGGCGACTGCGCGCATGTGCTCGAGGACTTCATCCGCATATGGAAAGCCAGGCAGGCCGAGGCCGACAAGCCGGCGCTGACGGCATGGTGGAGGCAGATCGATCAGTGGCGGGCGCGCGACAGCCTCAGATACAAGCCGCGCAAGGACGTGATCATGCCGCAATATGCGGTCGAGCGGCTCTATGCCCTGACCCGCGGCAAGGACGTCTACATCACCACCGAGGTCGGCCAGCACCAGATGTGGGCCGCGCAGTTCTTCAAGTTCGAGGAGCCCAACCGGTGGATGACCTCGGGCGGCCTCGGCACCATGGGCTACGGGCTCCCCGCCACGATCGGCGTGCAGATGGCGCATCCGGGAAGCCTCGTCATCGACATCGCCGGCGACGCTTCCGTGCTGATGACCATGCAGGAAATCTCGACCGCGGTGCAGTACCGGCTGCCGGTCAAGATCTTCATCCTCAACAACCAGTATATGGGCATGGTCCGGCAGTGGCAGCAGCTCCTGCACGGCAACCGGCTGTCGGAGAGCTATTCGGAGGCGCTGCCCGATTTCGTCAAGCTGGCGGAAGCCTATGGCGCCGTCGGCATGCGGGCCGAGAAGCCGGCCGAGCTCGACGGCGCGATCAAGGCGATGATCGAGGTCGACCGGCCGGTCATCTTCGACTGCCGCGTCGCCAGCCTCGCCAATTGCTTCCCGATGATCCCCTCGGGAAAGGCCCACAACGAGATGCTGCTCGGCGACGACGTACCGGACGAGGAGATCGAGAAGGCGATCGGCGCCGAAGGCAAGGTTCTGGTGTAAGGAAGAACGACAATGAACATGCAATCGCAACCGGCTTCCGCCTATTTCCTCGACGACCGCAAGCAGGCGATCGAGACCCACACGCTGTGCGTCGTGGTCGACAACGAGCCGGGCGTGCTCGCCCGCGTCATCGGCCTGTTCTCGGGACGCGGCTACAATATCGACTCGCTCACGGTCTCCGAGACCGAGCACGAGTCGCACGTCTCGCGCATCACCATCGTGACGTCGGGCACGCGCAACGTGATCGAGCAGATCAGGACGCAGCTCGACCGCATGGTGCCGGTGCATTCGGTCGCCGACCTGACCGTCCAGGGCAATGCCATCGAACGCGAGCTGGCGCTCATCAAGGTGGCGGGCAAGGGCGAGAAGCGCATGGAAGCGCTGAGACTCGCCGATGCCTTCCGCGCCCGGGTCATCGACGCGACCACCGAGAGCTTCGTCTTCGAGCTGACCGGCAAGACGAGCAAGGTCGACCAGTTCATCTCGCTGATGCAGCCCCTGGGCCTGGTCGAGGTCTCGCGCACCGGCATCGCCGCCATCTCGCGCGGGCCCGAGGGCATGAGGATGTAGCAGCAACGGCGACGTGGCGGACCATGAAGTGGTCTGCAAAAATCGCTCGAAAGAGGACATTTTTGCCCGTCCACTCGGCTGATAGGATAGGCCATCCCAGACGATCCGAGGTGCGCCTTGACTGCCAAGCTGTCCGTCAACGTGAATGCCGTCGCCTTCCTGCGCAACCGGCGCAATCTGCCCTGGCCCAGCGTCGAGGGGCTCGGGCGCGTCGCTCTGCAGGCGGGCGCCCATGGGCTCACCGTCCATCCCCGGCCCGACGAGCGGCATATCCGCAAGAGCGACGTCGGCATCCTGCGCGACATGATCCGCAAGGACTTCCCGGGGCGCGAATACAATATCGAAGGCAATCCCGACGCCCAGTTCGTCAAGCTGGTGCATGAGGCGAAGCCCGACCAGGTGACGCTGGTGCCCGACGACATCAGGCAGGCGACCTCCGATCACGGCTGGGACATCGCCGCGCACAGGAGCTTCCTCATCGACGTCATCGGGCTCCTGCGGTCGAACGGCATGCGCGTCTCGCTCTTCGTCGACGCCGAGCCCGAGCTTCCCCATCTCGCCAGGGAAGTCGGCGCCGACCGGGTCGAGATCTATACCGGTCCCTATGGCGGCGCCTTCGAGAGACAGGCGATGGAGCGCGAATTCCGCAAGGCGGTCGAGACCGGCAAGGCGGCCGAGACGGCGGGCGTCGGGCTCAATGCCGGACACGACCTTACGCGCGAGAACCTGCCGCGCCTGGTGGCGGCCTTGCCCAACCTGCTCGAAGTCTCGATCGGCCATGCGATCACGGCCGATGCCCTGATGTTCGGCATGGCGGAAGCCGTGCGGCTCTTCCGCAGGGCGTGCGGCGATTTGCGAAGCGAAGCGGCGTGACGTGGACGGACGGACCCTCCATGACCGCCAGCCTGATCACCCTCGTCACGATCGGTTTCGTGCAGCTCCTCGCCGTCATCAGCCCGGGGCCGAGCTTCCTCATCACGGCGCAGACGGCAGTGTCGCGCTCGCGCCTCGACGGCATCAGGATCGCGCTCGGACTCGGCGCCGGGACGCTCGTCTGGTCGAGTGCCGCCCTGCTCGGCCTCAATGCCCTGTTCCGGCTGCATCACTGGCTGTTCGTCGGCATGAAGATCGCCGGCGCCCTGTTCCTTCTGTGGATCGCCATCCAGATCTTCCGGCACGCCCGAGTTCCCGTCGAGATGGGCGAGGCCAATGGCGAGGCGGCGAAGCGCAGCCCGTTCGTGCGCGGCTTCCTGACCCAGATCTCCAACCCCAAGGTCGCCGTCTTCTTCGGCTCGATCTTCGTCGCCATGCTGCCCCAGGACGTGCCGGGCTGGATGGTCGTGGCGCTCATCGCGATCGTCACCACCAACGAGATCCTGTGGTACTCGCTGGTGGCGCTGTGCTTCGGCTCAGGACCGGTGCGGCGCGGCTATCTCGCCGCCAAGGCCTGGATCGACCGGGTCACGGGAGTGTTCCTGGGCGCGCTCAGCCTCAGGCTCCTGATGCGCGCCGGCGATACCGCCTGACCGTCACCGGGGGCTTAGGCCGGAATTTCCGAGTCCTTTGAATCGCTTCGGCACGTCGGTTAAGGTCGTTTCCCGGCAGGCAAAAGCCCCGTCGGCTCCTGCCCGAGGACATGCCGCCAATGCACCGAACGCCCTTGCCTTCGGAGCACTGATCTCTATTGTGCCCGCCGGTTTTGCGGGTTTCGAGCCCGTATCCTCAATCTGTCCAGCGAGAGGGAAGTCTCATGCGCGTTTACTATGACCGGGATGCCGACGTTAATCTGATCAAGGGCAAGAAGGTCGTCATTGTCGGCTATGGCAGCCAGGGCCGGGCGCATGCCCTCAACCTCAAGGATTCCGGCGCCAAGAACCTCGCCGTGGCGCTTCGCCCGGGATCGCCCACCGCCAAGAAGGCCGAAGCCGACGGCGTCAAGGTCATGACCGTCGCCGAGGCCGCCAAATGGGCCGACCTCATGATGATGGCGACCCCGGACGAGCTCCAGGCCGATATCTGGAAGGACGAGATCGCCCCCAATATCCGCGACGGTGCGGCAATCGCCTTCGCCCATGGCCTCAATATCCATTTCAACCTGATCGAGCCGAAGAAGACGATCGACGTGTTGATGATCGCCCCCAAGGGCCCCGGCCACACGGTGCGCGGCGAGTATCAGAAGGGCGGCGGCGTTCCCTGCCTCATCGCCATCCACCAGGACGCCTCGGGCAACGCCCATGACCTGGCGCTCTCCTATGCCTCGGCGATCGGCGGCGGCCGCTCCGGCATCATCGAGACGACCTTCCAGGAAGAATGCGAGACCGATCTCTTCGGCGAGCAGGTCGTGCTGTGCGGCGGGCTGGTCGAGCTGATCCGCTCGGGCTTCGAGACGCTGGTCGAGGCGGGCTATGCGCCGGAAATGGCCTATTTCGAGTGCCTGCACGAGGTGAAGCTGATCGTCGACCTCATCTATGAGGGCGGCATCGCCAACATGAACTACTCGATCTCCAACACCGCCGAATTCGGCGAGTACCAGACCGGTCCGCGCATCATCACCGAGGAGACGAAGCGGGAGATGCGCCGCGTGCTGAAGGACATCCAGACCGGCAGGTTCACCTCGGAATGGATCCGCGAATGCAAAGCGGGCCAGCCCGGCTTCAAGGCGATCCGGCGCGTCAACGACGCCCATCCGATCGAGGAAGTGGGCGAGAAGCTGCGCGCGATGATGCCGTGGATCGCCAAGAACAAGCTCGTCGACAAGGCCCGGAACTGACTTATGGCAAAAGGCGCGCCGCTTCGCCTCAGGCTGGCAGCGCATGTCGATGTCGAGTTACTGAGCGATCTGGCCATGCGCTCCAAGGCCTCGCATGGCTATGACGGGGCGTTCCTGGCGCAATGTCGGGAAGAGCTCGCCATTCATCCCCATACGCTCAATGAGCGCGACGTCTGGATTGCGGAGAAGGATGCTGCGATCATCGGCTTTTTCGCGCTGGAGCCGCCTAAGGACGGCGTCTGCGAGGTCAATCCGATCTTCGTCGAGCCGCGTCTGCAACAGGCAGGCGTGGGGCGCAGACTCTGGCGGAAGCTCGAGGAGCGCGCCCGCTTCGCCGGCGCGAGTGCGGTCGGCCTGGATTCCGATCCGCATGCGGTCGGCTTCTACGAGAAGATGGGATGCAGGATGACCGGGTGGTCGCCGTCGGGCTCCATTCCCGGCCGTCTGCTGCCGCGGATGGAGAAGAGGCTGGATCAACCGCCGGAGCTTCCCCCGGAAGAAGCCCATAGAGAGCAAAGCCGAAAGCGGATCATCGCCACGGCAAAACAGATGCTTGCCGGCAAATGCTCCTTTATCGACGGCAGCCGCGTCATCAGCGATTTGCTGTCTCCAGCCGGTATTGATCGACTGGCCAAGCCCTTCGTGGTCTTCGTTGCTATCGAAAGTCAAACCGACCACATTCCGACCGGAAGCTTGCGAGATCGATGGCATACCGATGCGCTCGGAAAATTGGGGCCCGAATGGGCTGAATGGGAAGCATGGGCTCGGCAAGATGGCGAAGCCGCCTGCAACGAGATCATCGCGATCCTGTCTGCGGAAGCCAAACAGTCCGGTTGAGGAAGTCCGAGAACAGGTTCAGACCGTATTCATATGAAAGTGCGCAAGGCGCACGCCCAGTCGATCGCAACATATCCGGAGACGCCCATGGCCATCAGTGACGATATCGAGCGGCTGGTCCTCCAGGAGCAGCGCCTGCGCTTCAGGGAATTCAGCGAAGCGACGGCCTGGGAGATCGGCATGCGCCTCAGGGCGCTGGCCGAGGCCCGCAGGCTTCCGATCGTCATCGACATCCGCCTCGCCAACCGGCAGCTCTTCCATTCGGCTCTTCCCGGCAGCACGCCCGACAATCCCGAATGGGTCAGGCGCAAGAGCAACGTGGTCTTGCGCTACCTCAAGAGCTCCTATCGGGTCGGTTGCGAGCTCGCGGCCAGGAGCGACACGCTCGACCAGCATCGCGGCGTCTCGCCCATGGACTACGCGCCGCATGGCGGCAGCTTTCCGATCCATGTCGAAGGGGCGGGCGTCGTCGGCGCCGTCACGGTGTCGGGCCTGCCGCAGAGGGACGACCACAATCTGGTGGTGGAGGCGCTGGCGGCGTTCCTGGCTCAGCCGCTCGATGAGCTGGCGCTCGGGCCTGAATAGGCAGCTATCCAACTCGTCGGTTTTACGACCCGTTCTTGCGGCGTCTTGTATATTCGTCTCTGGATATCCTATATATTCATTTTGTATATCGGAAGGTAAAAAATGTCCATGTTCATCAGAGACGAAACCGTCAATGCCCTAGCCAACCGACTGCAGCGGCGCATGAAAGCGCCCAGCAAGACCGTTGCGGTTCGCACGGCCCTGCAAAACGAGCTTCAACGTCTCGAACAGGGTGTGCCGCTTCGGGAGCGGGTCAGGAAATATCAGGACGCTATAGCATCCTGCGGGTCCGTCGATGTCAAATTCGACGAGAAGGCTTTTATGGACGAGATGTGGGGCGCTTGATGTTTCTCGACGCTTCCGCAATCGTCGCGATTCTCGCCCGCGAACCCGACGCCGATCATCTGCTCTCCAGGATCGAAGCCGCCACTACCGGACGGTTCTATTCGTCGATCTCGGCCTTCGAGGCGGTCGTCGGCCTGGCGCGCCGAATTACGAACGCCGTCAAGGGCGATCAAGAGCCGGTTCCTCCCGAGATCGTCGATCGCGTGCAGGAGGTGGTTTATGGGTTTCTGGCCGAGATTGAGGCAAAGGAGCTTGCCATCGAGGGCGATGCTCATCGTGCAGCAATCGAGGCGTGCCGTACATACGGCCGGCTTGTCGCCCACCCCGCCAGACTCAACTTCGGCGATTGCTTCGCCTATGCGAGCGCTCGGAAGGCCGGCCTTCCGTTGCTCTACAAAGGCAATGATTTTGCTCAAACCGATATAGAAGCAGCGTGAGTGCAACCGTCAGGTCTCGGTGGCGCTGCCGTTTCCGGACCGGACATGCGCCATCTCGCCGGTGCGGGCGGCGAGATCGCGCATGTCCTCGCCGAGCTGCTCCAGCGCGAAGCGCAAGGTGAAGAGGCGGGCCACGTCCTCGCGGGGCAGGCGCTCGCGATTCTCGGCGAGGCCCTCGATCGCCTGCGTCAGGGCCCTGACGCTCGCCTGGTAGTCGTCGATGGCGGGGGGCGGGGCGCGCGCGAGAAGCCCTGCCGAGATGCCCCGCAGCATGGTCCCGGCCTCCTTGCGCAGCGCGGCGAGCAGCGGCGCGAAGTCGGCGGCGATCGCTTCGGGCAGGGGCTTCACCGCGGCGCGCCCGACCATCACCAGGTCATGACGGACGCGGTAGAGCGTGCGGACCACGGGCTCGGGATCGCGCTCGTCGCTGACGCGCATCCTGCGCTCGCGCGCGGCCTCCTCGGCCGCCGTCTCGGCCTTCTTCAAGGCGGCGCGGATGCGGGCATGGAGCGCGGGCACGCCCTGGCGGCCGAGATCGCTGGCGAGGCCGTCCATCAGCCTGTCCATGAGATCGGCATTGAGGCTCGCGACAGTGGCCGCGGCTTCGCGCAGCTGGCCATGCGCGCGGGCCGGCAGGATCGCGAAGGTGACCGCGAGCGCCACGATATTGCCGATGACGATCTCGATCACGCGGTCCATCGCCGAGACGAACGGATTTGCGGCATGGCCATAGATGGGCAGCATGACGATGAGTGCTGTGACCGGGGCGACGCGGAACATCGGATTGACTGCCGCGAGATAGGCGAGCGGCAGGATCGCCGCAGCCATCGCGACGCCGAGGCCGGCATCGGTGACATGCGGGATGGCGATGGCGACGGCGGCGCCATAGAGTCCGCCCGCGACCGTTCCCCAGAGCCGGTCGAAGGCCGCCTTGAGCGAGCCGCCGACGCTCGTCTGCACGACGAGCAAGGCGGTGATGACGGCCCACCAGCCTTGCGGCAGGCCGGCGAGCTTCACGACCGCGAAGGCGGCGATGACGGCGGTCACCACGCGCAGGGCATGGCGCAGCTCGGCCATGTGCCGGCGAAAGAAGGTAGCCGCGCTTGTGATCCTCACCTCACGTGCTGCTCCGAGTCGGGTGGACGGCGATGCTAGAGACATGGAGATCGGGCGGCAAGTTGATCGGGGCGCCCGGGGCTCTATAGTAGTGAGCGGCGGCCGTTTGAAGGACCGGCGAAGGACATTCATCCGCTTGGGCGAAGGGAGTTGTGCCCCCGTGACGTCACGCATGCCGCTCCTCTGGCTGGTTCTGCTCGCGCTGCTCCTGTGCGGGTGCGACTCAGCCGAGGACCTGGTGAACCGGAGATTGCCTCCGGTGCCGTCCGAGCAGCACCATTCGGCCGCCATTCAGGCCGCGGGGGCGGCAATCGCGCGCCTCCCCGAGGCCAATGCCGGTTTCAACCTGCGCATCGAGGATATCGAGGCGTCGCTGAATGCGAAGGGCTTCGCCGAACGGCTTGGCGTCGGGCCATTGAAGCTGCGCGGCGACCGCCAGCTCGTTCTTGCCGAAGTGGCGGTGGCGAGGACGTTCTCCGGCCGGGATTTCCCGGAGCTCGACGAGACTACGAAGAAGCTGATCGAAACGCTGAAGCCGGAGATAAAGGGAACGATCTCCCTCGGGCTCGGCCTGACCGCGACGGAAGTTTCGCAAGACGGACGGCTGACGATCGGCCTTCGTCTGCTTCCGCTGTTCCGGAACATGGAAGTGGAGCGCGTGGTCCTGGCCGGAGAGCTCGACGTCGATCTCCTGGTCACGCTCGTCAATCGCCTTGCGGATAGAATATCGAGCGACTTGAGCAGCACGGACATCGCGGACGTATCCTTTCCGGCAGTTCCCTTCAAGACGGCCGATCCGTCGCAATCGGTCGCATTCAGGACCGCGGATGGCGCCGGCGAAAAGGTCACGCTCACGGCAAGGCCGGTCCCGCCGCCTGTCGACGTGGAGTCGATCGTGTGGCTTGTCGATGGGGGCGATATCACTTTCATCGCCGAACTTGCCCTCCTCGGCGGTTCGTCCGCCCAGAGCTCCGCCGCTCCGGCGGACTATGCTCGATTGCATGCCGAGTTCTCGAGAAAATTGCTGCAGGGCCTGGGCGTCGCAAATCCGACGGGCGCCAACTGGATCGCGATGAGCAGACCGCTGGTCGCCGGACTGATCAATGCCGCAGTCGGGCAAAGCCGGCTCTGCGTCGGCGCGAAGGCTTTACTGGCCGAGCGGGATTTCAGCAGCCGGGTGGAGATTCCGGACATGGCGGCGGTCGGTTGCGCGCCGAAGATCGACTGCACGCCGAGGAGAGACTGCACGGCGGCCGACATATGCGAGCAGAGCGAAGACTGCCGGCAGGCGCGTGATTGCCAGGTCTGCGCGCTTGGCGCCTGTTTCAACGATCCGGCCTGCGAGCGCCAGAAGGCCGCCGCGCGCTATGACTGCGAGGTCAGGAAGGCCGGGCGCAAGCTCGAATGCGAACAGCTGGGCGCTCCGGCGAGGATCGCATGCGAGACGGAAACGGCGGCGCAGACGGCATCCTGCGAGGCGCAAAAATCGGCGAGGAGACTCGCCTGCGAGGCCGGAAAGCGAGACCTCGAGAAGCTGGCGCAGGCCGGGACCGCCGCCAGCCTCGCCGGCACGGCCGGCGGATCGGCGGATCTCTCCATCTGCATCGAGGAATTCACGGCAGCACCTTCGCTCGACAGGCTTGCGGCCACCGCGACCGTGCGCGGCCAGGGGGCCGTCGATCTCGGCCTCGAATTCGTTCCGCTTGGCATCGGCGACTATTTCACCTGCACGTTTCCGTGGAGCGGGACGAGGCGGGTCCAGGTCGTGCTGCCCGACCAGCCCACCAGGCTCGATGCCGCCCTGACTCTCGAAACCTCAGGCCCGAAGCCGAGCCTGAGAGCCACGATCAGGACGTCGGCGATGGCCGCCCGGATGCGTCCGGATCTGCGTGAGCTGCTCCTTGCAAGCTACGACATGCGCGGCAGCTGCGCCCCGGCCGGCGGAATGCTCGACGGGATGACGCTGGACGTGACGACGTCGGTCCCCGCGATCGGCGGGGACTTCAGATTGCCGGGCGAGGAGCGCACGCTCGTCCTGACGATGGAGCCGATGAGGCTCCATGTCTCCGGCACCGATGCGGTCGCCGGAGCGGTCTATGCCGCGAACGAGAAAGCCCTGGTCCTCGGCGGCGACCGGCCGGCCGCACCGGCCGATTAGTTCAGTAGTCGCTGCGTGGCTGCGGCTGGCCCGTCACGAAGCCGGTATGGTCGAGGCGGTAGACATCGGGGCGGAAATGGATGCGCCCGTCCTCGGTGGCCCAGGCGGTCAGATACATGATCCTGAGGTCGGGACCGTTCCTGACCGGCTTGTCGAGGCGCCGGCCGGTGGCGGCGATGGTCTCGATCATGTTGGCGTCGAAGCCGTCCTGGCCGGACAGGATCCAGTCGACCAGCACGTCGACGCGATCGACGCGGATGCAGCCCGAGCTCAGATAGCGCGCGTTCCGCCCGAACAGCTCGCGCGTCGGCGTGTCATGCAGGTAGACCGCATACCGGTTGGGGAAGTTGATCTTGACGGGGAATTTCGGTGACAGTGCATTTAATTCTACTGGGCCGTCCAGTAGACGGCCCAGGCCGACGATGCCAGGGGCAACATCACCGAGTACCAGCTTGGCAACTGTGTCACCACCATCAAGGCCTATGACGAGAAGCGTGGCTGGCTGACCGCGATCGCCAGCGAGACCTCCTCGGGCACCGTCATCCAGAACCTCACCTACAGCTTCAACAAGCTCGGCAACCTGACCAGAAGAGCCGACGGCGAGTTCGGCTCCCACCCCCTCACCGAGACCATCTCCTATGACGACCTCAACCGGCTGACCGAGAGCTTGACCGCCCAGTCCGGCACCGGCGCCTGGAGCTCGACCGTCACCGTCGTCTATGACGTCCTCGGCAACATCACGTCGAAGTCCGATATCGGCAACTACACCTATGGCGAGGCCCACACCGCCTGCGGGGGGACCAATACCCCCGGCCGCCATGCCGTCACCACGGTCGCCGGCGAGAAGAACGCCACCTACTGCTACGACGCCAATGGCAACATGACCTCGGGCGACGGGCGGACCATCGCCTATGGCGCCTCCGACATGGTGACCAGCATCACCAGGGGCTCTGCCACCATCACCTTCGCCTATGGGCCAGAGCGGGCCCGCTACAAGCGCACCGACGCCGACACATCCGGCATCACCACCACCTACTATATCGGCGGCAAGGCCTATGAGAAGATCCTGAGGCCCGACGCCTCGCTCGAGACCAAGCATTATATCGGCGACTTCGCGGTCATCACCGAGCGCACCGCCATGGGCTCGACCACTAGGACCACGGCCTATGTGCTCGACGACCATCTGGGCTCGATCGACGTCCTCACCGACGAGACCGGGGCCGTCATCCAGAAGATGAGCTTCGATGCCTGGGGCAAGCGCCGCGAAGACACCTGGATGGCCATGGCCAATCCCTACAGCTTCACCAGCCTGGTCACCACCAGGGGCTTCACCGGCCATGAACAGATCGACCAGGCAGGCCTCGTCCACATGAACGGGCGGGTCTACGACCCCGAGATCGGCCGCTTCATCTCGGCCGATCCCATGGTGCAGGACCTGTCCAACAGCCAGAGCCTCAACCGCTACACCTACGTCCTCAACAACCCCTTGTCGATGACCGACCCGACCGGCTTCTTCTTCGGATCGATCTTCAAGGCCATCGGAAACTTCATCTCCAAAATCTTCAACGCCATAGCGTCTGCATTCAAAGCCATACTCAAGATCCCCCTCATCAGAGCCGCCATACAGATCATCGGCTGCAGCATCGGAGGTCCGATCGGATGCACGGCGATCTCCGGTGCAATTACGCTACTCAGTGGAGGCAGTATCGGTGATGCCTTACAGGCTATGGCGTTCACGGCAGCAAGCGCGGCGATTTGGAGTGGTGTCGGGTCGTTCCTGGACAACTTCAAAACAATAGGCTTCGCCGCATTCACTGCCCTCAAGACCGCCGTTCATGGGGTGGTCGGCGGAGCGCTTTCGATGGCGCAGGGCGGCAGCTTCATGGATGGCTTCGTCGCCAATGCTGTTGGCGCTGCCGCGGGTCAGGTGTCCGACGTCGTCTCGCAGGGCGATCCAGTCGTCGACACACTCATTGTCGGAGCTGCCGGTGGCACCGCATCAGTTCTCACGGGTGGCAAGTTCGCTAACGGAGCGATAACCGCTGCGTTCGCCAATCTGTGGAATAAAATGGGACCACATCCCAAATGTGCCAATGGAGGTTGTGATAGTAACCATATAACTCTTCAAGACATCGCGGAAGCTTTTCATCCAACGCAAGGTAGGTTCGGTTTTGGGCCAGGCGGAGGAATGGGCTGGACGGCTGCATTAACCGGCGAACTGGCTCCGATTGAACTATGGCTTTCCAATTTCCTTGGCCGATTTGCGGCTGCACCGGCATTTTCCACTCTAGATGACATTACTAGACCTGGTGCCAGAGTGCAAAATTGGGGTACTAGCGTGACTCAAACGGAGCTTGAACAAACTCTTGCTAATTCGGGCTGGACGCGCAGATTGGTAAATAATGGTACCATATCAGTTTTTGAAAAGAACGGGGCGAAGTATACTGTGCGACCCTGGTCGAAATCGACAGGAGCAGCAACAGCAGAGTACTTTCCGCCGGGAAGCAAAGCTTCTACTGTGAAAATTCGCCTGGAATATTCCCCACTGGTTCCAACCACTCAATGAAATTATCACAATTATTTATTCGAGACCCCCGAACTTTTGAAGAGGCTCACAACGCAGCTGCGGAGGTTTTCGCGCTTGATTTGAGATTGCCGGAACAGGTATTTCGAAGTTCATATACGTGGTTTGCGTTTGACGAGTTTCTGTGGACACTGAGCGCAGATTTCTGGTCGACCATTCAGGAACTAAGTGCCAAATCGGGAGACACCTCACTCACGATGGCCGTATTAGATCCCGATCCCCGGCGCCATTCTATTAAGGAACTAGGGCATTACAATTGGGCAGATATGTCGGTTCAGATTAGTAACGATGACTACTGGGATTTGCTCAACGAGCATCCGCTGGATAATTCCGCGGACTGTCTGCTTTTTAACTCTGAAACTGTTGCTTGGTTTCCTAGGTCCGCTGAATGGGCAATTTGGGGCGAACGCGTCTATGGTATCTGCGTGCTAGGTTGTCGTAAGTCCACCACGGTCAACGAATGGCGTGATCTTACTTGGGCATTAGCAGATGGCCTACCCAACAATTTTGGGGATCTACGCCTTCTTAGGGATTTTCAGAATAACCTAAAGAAAAACTATGAATCTTGAAAAGTTATGGGCATCTCTCACTCCAGAATCCGGATCAGTTCTTCGCCGGGTGTCGGCTGACCGCCGACGCGGACCCGGGGAGCTTCGATCGAGAGCTGCTCGCGGAATTCACGTGTGATACGACGGGCCTCAGACAGATCGCGGATGACTCGCGGGCGGATGAAGATCAGGAGCTCGGTTCGCGCCATATCATTGGTCTTGCTGCGGAAGGCGTTGCCGATCAGCGGGATGTCGCCGAGCACCGGCACCTTGGACTTGCCGTCTTCGGTGCGTTCCTGAATAAGGCCGCCGAGCGCCAGAGCCTCGCCGTCGCTGATCGCCACCGAGGTCTTCACCTTGCGCTGCTGGATGGTCGGCGAATTGATGCCCGATGTCGTCGTCTTGACCGTACCCATCCGTTGGCGGCCGCCTTGCGGGTGATCTGAGATTGTGAGTTCTGTGAGTATTCATAGGAGTACTCACATGACGAACCAGCGGGTTGAGATCATCACATCGGTGCAGCGCCGTCGGCGG